>JBKQQP010000035.1:0-121141 GCA_052144335.1 Syntrophales bacterium | reverse complement strand
CCCCGCCCACAGGGAGGGGCAGCCCGCTCTAGAATGAGCGCGTAGAGCTAAGGAATATTTCCCGACAAGCTCAGCCTATGCGTAATTTGCGCTGAGAAGAAAGTGGTCGATATTGCGGCAGGCTTGTGGTATTTAGCCGACGTAAAAAGATGCTCTCAAGGATCATATTTTCAAAGAAAGCCGTTATAGTGCTAATTTTTTTGTCAATTAAAACCAAGATAAAAACTAATTGCACCAAAGAGGCAATTAAGAAATGTTAAGGAGGAGGGTTATATGAGTGCAAAGGCAGCCGCAGGAGTTGATCCTGTAAAGGCCAAGAAGATGATCACGTACCGTTGGATCACTTATGGAATGTTCTTGTTGACGTATATTTTTGTATACTTCGACCGTGTTTCACCCGCGGTTGTTGCGCCGGAACTGATGAAGGAATTTGGTCTGACAGCAACGACTCTTGGTATCCTATCATCGATGTACTTTTATCCTTATGCAGCAATGCAGTTCCCGTCGGGAATCCTATCCGATAAAATCGGCCCCAGGCTTTCGGTTAGTTTCTTTTTCGTCGTAGCGGCAATCGGTACTGCATTGTTTGGTTTGGGCCAGACTTTCGGCTGGTGTATCTTTGGCCGCTTTTTAATGGGCGTCGGCGTCGCGGTTGTTTGGATGCCTTGTATGAAGATCCTGTACAACTGGTTCCGGCCGAATGAATTAGCGACACTTACAGGTGTGATGCTCACCCTAGGCAATGTCGGCGCGATACTCGCGTCCGCGCCGCTTGCGTTTCTGGTGGGTATTGTCGGATGGCGGAATTCATTCTTATGGCTGGGTGCTTTCATGGTCTTCATATCTATCGTCGACTACCTGATCGTCCGAAATAAACCGGCCGATATGGGTTACCCGACAGTCTCGGAGATCGACGGCATTGATTACTACCCGGCACAGACTGCCGCGCAGAAGACGACGTTCAAAGAAAATTTTATAAAATTGCTAAAGATGAAGAACTACTGGCTGATATCCCTTTACGCCTTTGTGATCTACGGCACGGTCATGGGATTTCAGGGACTCTGGTTCATCCCCTATGCGCAGCAGATATACGGTATGCCCAAGCAGCAGGCGGCCAACATGCTCATGTTCTGGCCAATAGGGATGGCTCTCGGATGCTTTGCGGCCGGTTACGCTTCCGACCGTATTCTTAAGTCACGCAGGAGCACATCTTTCTGGGGCATGATTATCTACGTTGCCACCTGGATACCGATAGCTTTCTTTACCGGATCGATCCCCGTTGCTTGGTTTTATCCCTTGTTATTTGTCATGGGCTTTTTCTGTGGAGCGTACGTGCCTAATTATGCGCACATTGCCGACGGTCAGCCGACCAGCTTCATGGCGACGTCGAACGGGATGCTGAATATATGGTACTTCGTAGGAGGGGCTTTATATCAGGCATTGATGGGCGTTGTGCTTGACTTCTATGGAAAGGTTAACGGCAAATTCCCGGTGGAAGCATACCAGGCAACCTTTATGTTCTGTGCGGCATCGCTGGTAGTAGGCGCAATAGCGATGTACTTCACAACGGATTCGAAGCCAATCATCGTAAAGAAATAGGCACAAGAATAGCACGAATTATCCACATGGGGGGCATGGCAGACGGAATGTAACGTGTATGCGGGTTTCACTTATTATCGGAAGCCCCCACGCCCCCTTTAATGTTAACGTCCTTGAAAGTTCTTTGAAATAGCCTAGGCAAAGGATGCGTATATCTATCCCGCAAGATATGTTTCTCCTTGCAGGGATTTTATTTTGCGGCGCCCGTCGAGATGCACTGATAGGCAATTTAGCCATTTGCTTAATTTCTTTTTGTCACGAATTGATCTTTGCACATGATAGTGGCTGGTGTGAAGATAAGGACGATATTTTAGAATGATGTAAGTTGTGGGGCATTCCAGTCTCTGAATGATCCATTGAAGAAAAAAATGTTATTGCATATGATGTAAATGCTCTTACTGCTTTCTCCCCGCATGCTGCACATTTGTTAGAGCAGTTGCAGGAGAATGAAAAGTGAAAAGGCATCTTATGTAATATTCTATGCAAAATAACTCTTAACATAATCAGGAGTGAAAATTTTCATGGAAATTGTTGTATGTGTAAAACAGGTACCTGATACCACAGAAGTCAAGATTGACCCTGTAACCAATACATTGGTCAGAGAGGGAGTGCCGAGTATCGTCAACCCCTTCGACAAATTCGCCCTGGAGATTGCGCTGCAGCTGCGAGACAAGCACGGTGGAAAGGTTACAGTTATCAGCATGGGGCCGCCGCAGGCAGTAGCGGCGCTCAGGGAATGTATCGCCATGGGCGCCGATGAAGCCGTTCTTCTGAGCGACAGGGCATTTGCCGGTTCGGATACCCTAGCAACATCCTATACGCTGTCTCAGGCAGTGCGCAAAATAGGCAACGTCGATTTGGTCATCTGCGGCAAGCAGGCAATTGACGGAGACACGGCACAGGTTGGACCGGAGATGGCGGAACATCTCGGCATCGGCCAGTTGACATACATAAGCACGATCGAATTTGACGGCGAAAAGATCATTGCCCACCGTGAACAGGATGAGGGATATGATGTTATAGAGGCCAAACCGCCCCTTGTAGTGACTATCATAAAACTGCCTATAGACCCCCGTATTCCTACGGTGAAGGGTACGGCAAAGGCATACCGTACGGAAGTCCCCGTGTGGACCGCCGCAGACATCGCCATCGATCCTAAATCCGCAGGCCTCGAGGGCTCACCTACGCTCGTGAAGCGCATATTCACGCCGGAGCGGCGGGGCAAGGGTGAACTGATCCAGGGCGATGCCAAAGAAGCCGTCGATTTGCTTGTAGATAAGTTGAGGCAGGCCAAGATACTATAGTCGAGGAGGAATCAGTTAAATATGTCTGTTAAGATATTATCTGAAGAATGCATTGGTTGTCAAACGTGCATCGACAGTTGCCCGTACGGCGCAATTGTTATGAAGGACGGAAAGGCCGTTCTCACTGATGCTTGTACATTCTGCGGCGCTTGCGAAAGCAGTTGCCCCGTCTCCGCCATAGTCGTGGAGCGGGAAAAAGCGGAAGAGGCGCAAGATATCAGCGCCTATAAGGGCGTCTGGGTATTCATAGAACATCGCGATGGTAAAATACGTAACGTATCGCTGGAACTTGTTGGCGAGGGCAGGAAACTTGCGCAGGAGCTAGGCGAGGAGATATCTGCCGTGCTCATCGGCGACAATGTAGTCGAATTGACCAAGGAGCTCTTTGCGAGCGGCGCCGACAACGTATACCTCGTTGAAGGCAGCGCTTTTCATCACTATTCGACGGATGCTTATTCCATAGCCTTTACACATCTGATCAGGAAGCATCTCCCGTCCGTCATACTATTGGGAGCAACCAATGACGGCCGCGACCTGGGCCCACGAGTAGCGGCGAGGATCAAAACGGGACTCACTGCCGACTGCACGAACCTTTCCATAGATCCGGAAACCAGGCTCGTCGCATGGACAAGGCCTGCTTTCGGCGGCAATATCATGGCAACGATCTTTTGCCCGGACAACCGCCCGCAGATGGGAACAGTAAGGCCGAAGGTCTTTAAGAAGCCCGTACCGGACTACAAGCGCACAGGAAAAATAATCCGGGAAGAGTTGGCGATAAACGAAAAGGACATTCGAACGAAACTTATCGATGTCATCAAGGTCTGCACCTTCTCATGCAATCTCGAAGACGCGGAGATCATCGTGTCCGGAGGGCGCGGACTTGGAAAACCGGAAGGCTTCAGGATGGTTGAGGATCTTGCACAAGTTTTGAAAGGCACCGTCGGATCGTCCCGTGCTGCTGTTGACGCAGGTTGGATGCCTTATCCTCACCAGGTCGGTCAAACAGGAAAAACGGTAGCGCCAAAAATCTATATCGCTTGCGGCATATCCGGCGCGATTCAACATTTAGCCGGGATGCAGACATCCGATGTCATCATTGCAATTAATAAAGACCCCGATGCGCCGATCTTCAAGGTGGCGACATACGGAATAGTCGGCGATGTGTACGAAGTCGTGCCGGCGTTGACCGCCAAGTTCAAGGAGATACTCCAGTCATAAGAGTAATCACGTGTGCACCTGCACGTCTGGTAAGGTTTTTGACAACAACAAATATCTATTTTACGAGGAGGGTGATCTATGAATTTCACTGTAACACCAGAAAATGAAGGCATCCGCAAAATGGTGCGGGAATTTGCGGAAAAGAAACTGGCTCCAACTATTGTGGAGCGTGATGAAAAAGAGATGTTTGACCGAAGCATATTTGATGAAATGGGCAAGTTGGGTCTCATGGGTCTGCCCTATCCCGAAAAGTATGGTGGAGGCGGCATGGACTTCATCGCTTATGCCATTGCGGTTGAGGAAATTTCGCGCGTCGACGCTTCAACTTCCATAGGCATGTCGGTGCACACTTCGCTATGTTCATGGCCAATCTACAAATATGGCACGGAGGAACAGAAACAAAAATACCTGGTGCCGCTCGCCCAAGGCATAAAGGTAGGCGCGTTCGGCCTAACGGAACCCAATGCAGGCACCGATGTGGGAAACGCCGCAACAACTGCCGTGAAAGACGGCGATTCATATCTCATCAACGGGACCAAGGTTTTCAACACGAACGGTGGAGAGGCGGAAGTAGAGGTTGTCTTTACCAAAACAAATAAAGAGGCCGGTCTTAAGGGCATGAGCGCGTTCATTCTCGAGAAAGGTTCACCGGGCTTGAGCTTCGGCAAGAAGGAAACCAAAATGGGTATTCGCGCATCCGTGCAGCGCGAAGTCATCATGGTCAACGCAAAGACCCCCGCCGCCAACCTCTTAGGCAAAGAAGGCGATGGATTTAGAATCGCCATGACAACTTTGGACGGCGGCCGTATCGGTATCGCCGCTCAGGCAGTCGGTATCGCCCAGGGCGCTCTGGATCACGCAATCAAATATGCAAAACAGCGTGTTCAGTTCGGCAAACCCATAGCGAGCCAGCAGGGTATCAGCTTTATGCTCGCTAACATGGCCACAAAAGTTGAGGCAGCCCGTCTCATGGCATATCGGGCCGCTTATAACAAATCAAATGATCTTCCTTATGCCAAGGAGGCGGCAATGGCTAAGCTGTTTGCTTCCGATGTCGCAATGTCTGTCACGACCGACGCCGTCCAGGTATTCGGCGGCTATGGTTACAGCCGCGAGTATCCGGTGGAGCGCCTGATGCGGGATGCGAAGATCACGCAGATCTATGAGGGCACGAGCGAGGCAATGCGCATGGTCATCGCCGGCAGTATTCTCAGATAACGCGGGCTTTACATCGTATGATGTAGCACTGGTCCATGAAATCAAGGGGAGATGGCTTATCCATCTCCCCTTTTATTTTTTAAACCGCCTTTTATATTAGGATCGGATGAAATTTCAACTCGTGCCGCTGATTATTGCTGTTGTTCAATATCGGCGGCTGGAGAAAGGTTATATTTCTTCAGCTTGCGTACCACTGTGGACTGATTGATCTTCATTGCCTTGGCAATCTCTCTCGTGCTCTTGTGATTTTGGAGCGCCTGCTTCAGAAGTTGCTTCTCCGTCTGTTCAATTGTGGTTTTGAAGCTGCTGTCCCCGATGACGCTCATTGCCTCAGGAGAGATCTGGCTCTTAATCTGAATCGGGAGATGCTTCATAGTTATCTCATCACCCTCCGTCATGATGATCATCCTCTCTACTACGTTTTCCAATTCCCGCACGTTGCCGGGCCAGGAGTATAGCATCAAAGCATCAATAACCTCCGGGGAAATGTGCTTGTTGTATTGATGTTTCTTGTTCATCTTTTCCAGAAAGTGCAAGACGAACATAGGAATGTCCTCTTTGCGCTCACGTAGAGGAGGAATATCAATGGCAACGACGTTAAGGCGATAATAAAGATCATCGCGAAAAGTGCCTTTTCTTACCATTTCTTCAAGATTCTTGTTTGTCGCGGCGACAATGCGCACATCGACGGGAGTGGGCTTCACGCCTCCGATCCGCATGATCTCACGGTCCTGCAGGGCTCTTAAGAGCTTTCCCTGGAGACTGTATGGGATATCACCGACTTCGTCCAAAAACAGGGTTCCCTCATTTGCGAGCTCAAACATACCGGGCTTCCCCTGTTTCCTTGCACCCGTAAAAGCGCCGTGATCGTATCCGAAGAGTTCGGATTCAAGGAGCGTTTCAGGAATTGCCCCGGAATTCACCTTGATGAGAGGACCCTTCGAGCGCTGGCTTTGCTGGTGTATGGCATTAGCAATCACTTCCTTGCCGACGCCCGATTCACCAGTGATTAAAACCGAAACATCAAAACTTGCTACACGCGTCACGATTTCCATTAGCCGTTTCGTCGATTCACTGCGAGCGACTATATCGACGTTCTTGATCTGCTCAAGTTCGGCAGCATATAATTCATTAAGCCGCTGCGTCTTTTCCAGCAATTGCTTCAAATAGAGTATTTCTGTTATATCTCTGATATTGGCGACAACTCGCCTGATCTCACCGTCTTCACCCCATATGGGTATGGCCGTCGCCATTATTTTCTGACCGATTTTCTCACCCTTCAGCATCTCCAGCATGATTGTAACCTTCTTTCTTTCCCTGATTGCTGCCATTGCTGAAGATTCCGTGTACCATTTATGATCTACGAGGTCCTTGGCACACTTTCCTACGGCGAATTCCCTCTGGATTCCGGCAATACGCTCCCACGCACTATTCACCCTCAGTATAACCCCCTGCCCGTCGGTTATGAAAAGGCCGTCATGGGATGCCTCAATGATATCCTCCAATTCGCAAAAATCACATTTGTGAGAAGTCGGATGAGGCTCGTCGCCTTCGACTAATTTCAGTTCATCTGACTTCTTTGTTTTGGTTGTAGGCTCTGACACTTCTTTTCTTCCTGTTAAATTTTCCTTTCAGTAGACAAAATATAGTTACAGCAGCCCTGCATGTCAATATTATTCTCTGCCTATGCCCAATTTCAACAATGATCTCAGCGCCTTATTGCTGATATCTAGCAGACCGGAAAATTTACTTTTTGTATTCCGCATCTACGGTAATGGAAATGCCGCCTCTGACGGCGAAATCAGCCGTAACTTTGCACCATCGGGGCTTGAGCGCGGAAACCAGGTCGTCAAGAATCACATTGCACACATGCTCGTGAAACACCCCTTCGTCTCGGTAAGACCAGAGATATAATTTCAGGGATTTGGATTCGACAATCTTTTTGTCCGGTATGTACTGTATGGTCAGCCTGGCAAAATCCGGCTGCCCTGTCACCGGACAGACGCACGTGAACTCTTCCGTCTTGAGTGTCACAACGTAATCTCTTCTAGGATGATGGTTGGGAAAGGTTTCTAGCTTCTTCGTGGGTTTGGCATCCCGTCTAAGTAAAGTCAGCCCGTCAAGGTCGGATTTCTGCGTCTTCTTTGTCATTCAGGCTTTTCTCCTCTTTCAATCTCTCAAGCAATTATCTTCTGCACACCGGCATAGAAGAAATAACATGCAAAAAGAATTAATACGACCGCGCATGTTCCGATGACCCATCTATAAAAGCCATCGGTAAAAAGATGCCTACCCTTCCCCACTGCTGAAGAGATGGCCGAATACCAGACAAAGTCTGCCAGAATATGTCCCGTGAAAAAAAATATTAGGCCGACAATGCCGAAGCTCCAGCTGTAAATGACGTAGCCAAACCCAATTGTCGCCCACCAGACAATCCAGTAGGGATTAGCTATGCTCATAATTGCTCCGTTCATGACCAGGGAACCACTCTTTGCCTTACCCGCATTTAATAACAGCGTCAACTTCGGCAGGGCGCGAAACATGCCCAAAGCCAGCCAGAGCAGGATTACGCCGCCTGCTATGGCGACAACGGCAAAGACATCGTTGCGCTGAAGAAACGGGGCAAGCCCTAAGACAAGCGCTGCGAGGAGAATGATCTCTAAAATGCCGTGACCTGCGATAAGCAAGGGTCCAGCGATGAAACCCCTTTGCGAGCTCTCACTAATCGTCGCCGTGAGCAGCGGCCCCGGCATCATCGCGCCGGAAAACGCGATGATAAAAGAAGAGGCGAAGATTGTAATAAGTTCCCACACTATTTATGTACGTCCAATATCAAACACGTTGAGAGCTTTGCAACATATCCACTTTGTCAATTCACCATTATCAAGCTAACTCGCAGCTGTTCGCATCGAGTTGACATTCCTTTTCCTTTGATTTTTCTCTAAGACGCATCTCCCGCCTGGCTTTTGCTTCCCGGTTCCTTCTTTTTTCTTCATCTGTTTCCAGGATCAGCGGAGGCACTGGCGCGGGATGGCCATCTTTATCAAGCGCCACATAAGTCATATAGGCAGAAGCCATATGATGTCTCTCACCGGTGATGAGATTTTCAGACTCCACCCGGATGCCCACTTCCATGGAGGTTCTTCCTACAAAATTGAGACTGGCTCGAAGGGTTACAAAGTCTCCGATGAATGCGGGACAATGAAGATCCAATCGGTCAAATGAGGCTGTAACCGCATTGGTCCTTGCGTGCCGGATGGCAACAGTTCCCGCAACGGTATCAATGAGCTTCATGATAACTCCGCCATGAACATTCCCAGCAGGATTTGCATCCTGAGGGTTCATCACCTGGGCCATGACGGTGCTGCTATCTCTAACTCGTTTCCCTTCCATCTTCCCCTCCTCCATAAAACTCTGAAATAAACGGTCGACTGCTTCCCAACGACATAATATGCAGACATTCAAACGTCACATATTATCGACATCCGTTGCATAAAATGCAAGAGTCAAAATCAAGGTGGTGAATTATAGCAAGTGAGGTTCTGTCAGGGACCACAAAGTATGAACATCAATATGAAACGGATAATGAAAATTATCGATTTAATTATGTACATTTCTCCCAGTAATACTGACCGTTGAGATCTATCCCAGAGTGAACAATCAAAGGGAAAATTCCATCCCGTAATTTACCCCATATTGCTGATTTTCGTTTGAAATGTTGTATTCTGATGAGAATTGCCAAAAACAAGAGGAAGCTATACGTAACCACTTGCTTCTCAGATTCAATCGATAGTGAATATTAACGGACACATCTGATACTTTGAAAATAATTAACTAATTACCTTGACTTTGCATGCTTTAAGCGTACTGTATAACTTAAGAAGTAATGGACGCCACAGGAAAAGCTTTCGCCTCTGCTAATTCCCTCATATAGGGGGGATGAATCAAATATTGAAACCCTGTCTTTTACAACGAGACAGGGTTTTTTGTTTCTGGACGATTTGACTATTACAAAAGATGTATAAAATGACAAATGATATGATGATAAGTAAAGATGATTTGTTAGAGACTGGCTCATCTGCAGTAAAAAATGGAAATTACGATATTGCAATAGAAGCGTTTCACAGCTTTATCTTACGTGATTTAAAATGCTTCGAAGCAAACAACATTCGCGACATGATCTACAAATATTATGATAATTATGGAGAGGCAATAAGGGATTTCGATAGTGATATAGAACTGAGACCTGAGTGTGCAACGGCTTATTATAACCGGGCCTGCACCTATAGAAAAGATGTTGATGATATCCAGCAAGCAATAAGGAATTTCACCAAAGCAATCGAACTAAGATCCGGCTATGCGGAAGCTTACAACAACCGCGGAGACCTTTACGGATATGTTGGAGATTACCAGCGAGCGATCGTTGATTTCACTAAAGCAATAGAGCTGAAACCTGACTATGCTATGGCATATATTAATCGCGGAATAGCCTATGCCAGGCTTGACAATAAATCTCTGCTATCAATTGCCGATATTAAAAAGGCCGTCAGCTTGTGGCATGAGTCAGCAAATTGAAGCTCGCCAATATAAATCTGTATATGCTTATATAATCAAGAGGTCTTGATAATAATGAAAGCTCGTTGGGTGCTTGATACTCTATGGCCGGAACTCCCACAGGTTGATTGTACAATTGTAGCAAAGTGGTGGCCCTGGGACTATTTCTGTGTATCGACAATGCGTGTGTGGCAAGATGAGTCAGATCCAATATACAAAGGCGTGAACAAAAATTCAGCTACCCCACAGCAATATGTAACACATGTCTATAAGTGTGATAAGAATGGCAGGAGCGATGTTAACCGTTCTTATTATATGAAAGAATATGATGAATCAGGCCTGGCGAGAAGAGGCCACAAGGAAGTAGTTGAGTTAATGGAAAAGGGCAGTTTGAGGTTTTAATAATTTAAGACCGGTCAGGACATTAACCAGCTAATGCTTGATTTTTTCTATTCGCACATAAGATATTAATCTGTTTTTTTCTTCATGACCTGCCCCGAACATGTTCCGCATTAATAGTCCGAGCTCTGCAGTTATGAATACTTCTCTGGGAGCCGTTTCTATTTATTTCCAATTGAAGTCTTGTATCACTGCGATAAGGACAGATTTAACGCTTGCAAGGAAGAAAGCAATAGCCCATCAAACGTGGTATCCCATAGGCGGAATATCTTAATAGAAATAGTAAGGCGACACTGTTTGACTACTTCTTTGCTGCTAAGTATCCTTTGGCAAGCGATGTATTGACGTGCACAACTCCCTTGTTCATGTCTTTTAATGGATAATCGTCCGTAATTGCCGGAAGGTGATCGGCCTTCTCCTGCTCTTTAATAACGGAACCAGCAGGAACATAGCGGCCATCGGGCACCGTGACGCCCATGAGAATAACGCCGGGTTCAATCACACATTTTTCCCCCACGAAGGACTTAAATATGAGGGACTTCATGCCGACAAAGGTGTCATCCATGACAACGGCCGGTCCATGGATCTGCACCTGGTGGGCCAGAGAAACGCGGTTTCCCACATACACCGCGTACTTCCTCCCGTTGATATCATACAGGTTCTTTTCAACAGGCTTGCCGTTCATCTCCGTTTCCAGGGCGTGGATTACGACTCCGTCCTGGACGTTCGAATCGTCGCCAATGAAGAGCGGCTGCCCTTCATCGCCGCGGATGGATGCCATGGGAGAAACCATGATACTCTTGCCGAGGATCACATTGCCAATGACAGCGGCCAAAGGATGTACATACGTAGATGGATCAACAGCCGGTTCTGATACCTTTTTGCAAAAATCCGCAGTGACATTTTTTTCTATCATCTTTGCCTCCGTACTTGAGCCGGCATCAAGTATCTTAGCTGGATTCCCGATCCCCGGTCAGGTCGAGGACAAGCCCCTCGGGAATGACAGGATTGATATGATTGCGTGCCGGAGTAATAATATTAGATGAGATTTTTCCTTTCCCGCATGAGAAGCTCGTCCCATACAGCACTGACAATAGAGCGTGTTGTTTCAATGGGCCCTTTGTTATCGATGACGTAGTCGGCATACGGAATCTTTTCGTCGATGGGCATCTGTTTGTCAAGCCTACTTTCGGCCTCTTTGCGACTGTATTCGTTTCTCTCCCGCAAACGGCTGATCTGATCTTCAGGAGAAACATAGACCAAGATTACAACGTCAAACAGATGCTGCATGCTCACCTCTATCAGCAGAGGAACATCGGACACAACAATGGCGCGCGGATTCATCTGCCGGATATCTTCTATCCTCCGCCGCCACAGATCGAAAACAGCAGGGTGAACGATGCTGTTAAGCCTGGAGAGTTTCTCCTGGTCTGAAAAGACGATTTGGCCAAGCTTTGCTCTATTGATCGATCCGTCCTCGTTTAGAATTTCTCTTCCGAAAAATTCTACGATTGCCTTCCATGCCGGTTGATCAGGCTCCTCTACAAAATGCGCCAGCTCATCGAAGTCGATGAGGTATGCCCCTTCGTCCTCAAACATCTTCGCCACAGTCGATTTTCCTGAGGCGATGCCACCTGTCAAGCCAACTTTCAGCATATCGTTGTGCCGCCGAGAATCCGGTTGATAGGACACTTGAATAATGAAATAATGTACCTATTGCTCGCTATTTCTTTTATAGAGAATCCGGAGCCCTTCGAGCGTCAGCATTTCATCCACAATATTTATGCTCTTCGCTTCCGGAGAGATGATATGCGCGAGTCCACCTGTTGCTATGACCTTGGGGTCTGACATCACTTCCGCCTTGATGCGGCCAACAAGGCCGTCCACGAGGCCAGCGTAACCGAACAGTATGCCTGCCTGCATGCTGCTTACAGTATCCTTACCGATGACAGATTTGGGCCTTGCGATTTCCACCCTCGGAAGTTTCGCGGCCTTGCTGAAGAGTGCTTCGCTCGCTATCATGATGCCCGGCGATATGCAACCGCCCATGTATTCCCCTTTTTTTGATACATAGTCGAATGTAGTGGCGGTGCCGAAATCTACGATTATGATATCCCCACCGTACTTCTCGTATGCAGCTACGGCGTTGACGATCCTGTCTGCACCCACTTCTTTTGGATTATCATACAGAATAGGCATTCCCGTTCTTATGCCCGGCCCCACTATAAGAGGCTTGACATTGAAATATTTTTCGCAGAGAGGCTCCAGGATGTTGAGCATCGTCGGAACAACGCATGAAATGATGATATCCTTGATTGCCCTCGGCCTGATCTTGCTGTTCTTGTAAAGATTGTAGATCAGCATACCGTATTCGTCGACAGTGTGATCAACGACGGTCCTAACCCGCCAGTCATGTACGAGTTCATCCCCGTCGTACAGTCCTAGAACGGTATTGGTATTTCCGACATCTATTACCAGGAGCATATGTCAAACCCTCGCAACGAAGCCTTGCCCGCGACAAAGTGGAGATTAGCCCTTCACTACAGAGGCATCGCCGGCAATTACCCTTCTTGTCTTTCCTTTTTTATCTAAAATAATAAGCGCGCCAAAGTCATCAATATCGAGGACCTCGCCCGACTCTATGTCATTCTTGAATACTACCTGCGCCTGCTTTCCGACCATATCGCAATATGAGAGCCACGCATCCTTAATAGAGCCAAATCCCGAGTCCAGGAGCCGCGTATATAAATCAGCAAATCTATCCAATAATTTTGCTGTTAAATCAAGGCGTGAGATATTATGTCCCGTCTCTTCAGCAAGTGACGTGGCCAAATTGCGGATCGATTCGTCAAAATCATTTTTTCTAATATTAACATTGACGCCGATCCCGACGACGATAAACTCCACTCCACCCGGGGCGGAAGCGCTCATCTCCGCCAGTATGCCGCAAACCTTCTTGCCTCTGATAAGAACATCATTGGGCCATTTAAGCGTTATACCTCCGGTGCAATACCCGGATAACAGTTCAGCAACGGCAACACCCGTCATGATGGTGATCTGCGGCGCATATACAGGCTCTATGGGCGGCCTCAGGGCGATGGAGGCATAGATATTACAACCCGGCGGAGACTGCCACTCTCTGTTCAGACGGCCCTTCCCTTTCGTCTGGCACTCCGCAATAACGACAGTCCCATGAGGAGCGCCATCGCGAGCGAGTTTAAAGAGAACGTCGTTGGTGGACTCCACCTCCGAAAACAAGTGGATATCACTTCCTATCCTCTTCCCCGTAAGACGGATAGCCAGGTTCTTCTGATTAAAATCCATTGTGTCGATTAAAGCGGCGACCTATGCGATCTTCAAGGATATATCGGCTGCCGTTACCGAATGAGTGAGGGCCCCCACGGAAATGAAATCAACTCCGGTTTCGGCGATCTTTCGCACATTGGCAAGGCTAACATTGCCGGACGCCTCGAGCGGCACTCTGCCGCCCGCTGCTGCAACGGCCTTTCCCATGTCCTCGAGAGACATATTGTCCAGCATTATTACATCTGCCCCGGAGTTCATGGCCTCCTTAAGTTCCCGAAGATTCTTTACTTCAATTTCCACCTTCAGTGTATGGGGCAGTCGTCCGCGAACCCTCGCGAGCGCCTGGGATATGCCGCCCGCCGCGGCAATGTGGTTGTCTTTGATAAGGACGCCGTCATAGAGGCCAAACCGATGGTTCTGACCGCCGCCGATCCTCACGGCGTACTTGTCAAGATAGCGTAGCCCTGGCGCTGTTTTTCTCGTATCGAGGATCTTGGCCTTTGTCCCTTTGACCTCATCGACATATCGTCTCGTCAGCGTCGCAATACCGCTCATCCTCTGAAGAAAATTGAGGGCTACCCTCTCGGCCGTAAGCACGCTGCTGAGCTTGCCGGATATCTCCGCCAGACACCCGCCCTCCTCTACGACATCTCCATCTTTACAGCAGTCTTTAAATTGCAGGCGCGGATCGAGGAAAAGAAAGGTCTCCTTGAAGACATCAATACCCGCGACGACTACAGCCGATTTGGCAAGAGCCCGCGCCTTGCCGGTCTCTTCACCCGTAAGCGCCGCCGCCGTCGTTACATCCGCCTCACCGGCGTCTTCTTCTATCGCCGATTGCACTATCTTGCGTACGATATGTTTCTGCAACATGATGATAAGGATATTCAGAGGTTCTTGACGCGCTGCTCTTCTAATTCATCTTCTGAAGCCTTTTCATGGCTGCCGCGAGGACAGCGTGCTTCTCTCTTACTTCCCTGAACTTTTCTTCTTCCTTTTCCACGATTGCCTTTGAGGCCTTCGCCATGAAATCACGATTGGCGAGCTTCTTAGAAATCGCCGCGAGGTCTTTATCAATCTTGGTCATCTCTTTCGCGAGTCTCTGCCTCTCCCCGGCAAAATCTACCGCTCCTTCCAGAAATACATATATACGCATTGAACCCACGACGCCGGTAGCAGCATTCTTGGGCTCTTCACCACTTGCGGTCATGGTCAATGCCTCAAGATTGGCCAGATTGGTAATGTAGCTGCCGCCAATTTCCATACTCGCCCGCGATTCCTCATCGGGTGCGTAGATTGCGACCTTTAGTTTTTTCGACGGCGCTATATTCATCTCACCTCGGATGTTTCTGATGGAAGTGATCGTGTCCATGATGGCACCCATCTGTCTATCCGCGACCGGGTCATGGGAAGCATCCCGGGGTGCGGGAAATTCGCTTACCATGATCGAAGTCCCGTCGCCTACGAGAGTCTGCCATATCTCCTCCGTGACAAAGGGCATGATGGGATGAAGCATCTTCAGGGAAGACTTCATGACCGTAAGGAGTGTGCGCTGTGCCGCGCGTCTCCTTTCCGGGTTTCCTTTCCCGTAAAGCTCGGGCTTGATGAGCTCCAGGTACCAGTCACAGAGTTCATGCCAGATGAACTGATAGATCCCTGATGCGGCATCATTGAAACGATACTCATCTAAGGACTTGATAACTTCCGAAACGGTTATATTCATGCGATGCTTAATCCATCTGTCCGGGAGTGATTCATCGTCCTTACTGATCTGCACTCCGGAGGATGAGTAGTCATCGAGGTTCATGAGGGCAAAGCGCGTTGCATTCCACAGCTTGTTTACAAAATGCTTGTAGCCAGCAATGCGCTCCTCAGACATCCTGATATCCCTACCCTGAGCTGTCAGCGCCACCAGGGTAAATCTGAATGCATCCGCGCCGAACTTATCGATCATCTCAAGAGGATCAATGATGTTCCCTTTGGATTTGCTCATCTTCTCCCCAGCCTCATCGCGTACCAGGGCATGGAGATAGACATCTCTGAAAGGAACATCCTTCATCACATAGAGCCCCATCATCATCATCCGAGCCACCCAGAAAAAAAGTATGTCAAACCCGGTGACGAGGAGTGACGTGGGATAGAATGTCTTTAGGGACTGTGTCTTCTCGGGCCATCCGAGCGTGGAAAAAGGCCAGAGGGCGGAGCTGAACCACGTATCGAGAACGTCTTCCTCCTGCTTGAGGTTGCTTCCCCCGCACTTCGGGCATTCAACGGGATCTATGGTGGAGACGATTTCTTTTCCGCAGCTTCCGCAATACCAGACGGGTATCCTGTGGCCCCACCAGATCTGTCTCGATATGCACCAGTCCCTGATGTTGTTCATCCACTCGAAGTACGTGCTTTCCCACATGGAAGGCAGGATTCTCGTCTTCCCTTTTATCACCGCCGCAGTCGCCGTCTTCGCTAGGGGTTTTATCTTCACGAACCACTGTGCGGAAACCATGGGCTCGATGTCCGTCTTGCAGCGATAGCATTGTCCGACATTATGATTGTAAGGCTTCTTCCCTAAGAGGTATCCTCCCTTTTCCAGGTCGCGGAGAATACTTTGCCTCGCCTCGTAGCGGTCCTGACCCTGATAGGAGCCGCCATTTTCATTGATGACGCCATTGCCGTCCATGATGTTTATGATTTCCAGATGATGCCGCTCTGCTATGGCGAAGTCATTCGGATCGGAGGAGGGCGTAATCTTCACCGCCCCCGAACCAAACTCCACGCTTACATGGCTGTCGGCAATAACCGGTATTATCCTGTTCACCAGAGGCAGAATAACTTTCTTTCCTATCTTGTCCTTGTATCTCTTATCATCAGGATTGACGGCAACCGCCGTATCCCCCAGCATGGTCTCCGGACGCGTGGTGGCAACCACGATGTCGCCCTCGCCGTCCTGGTAAGGATACCTGATCTCCCAGAGAGCGCCTTCCTTCTCTTCATATTCTACTTCGAGATCCGATATCGCTGTATGGCATCGCGTACACCAGTTAACAATATAGTCGCCGCGATAGATGAGCCCATCATTGTATAAACGGAGAAAGACTTCCCTTACGGCTCTGGATCGTTTTTCGTCCATGGTAAAGGCTTCTCTATGCCAGTCGCACGAGCATCCCAGCCTTTTTAACTGATTGATGATAACCCCGCCGTATTTCTCCCTCCACTCCCACACGCGCTCAATGAATTTTTCTCTGCCTAAATCATGTCTCGTGATGCCTTCTTTCGCGAGTTCCTGTTCAACTACATTCTGAGTCGCGATACCCGCATGATCGGTTCCCGGCATCCAGAGGGCGTTATAACCCTGCATCCTTCTGTATCTGGTCATGACGTCTTGCAGTGTGTTATTCAAGGCATGCCCCATGTGGAGCATGCCCGTCACATTGGGAGGAGGAATAACGATGGAAAATTGTGGCTTGGCGCTTGCGTCCTCGGCCCTGAATAAATCGCGATCAAGCCAGTACTTGTACCACCTGGCTTCCGCTGCCTGAGGTTCATAAGCCTTGCCCAACGACTTCTCAGCCATGAAATGTCTCCGCTAGGATATCTTTAATTCTTCTTTCAGTTTCCGGATAATCAGAAGGGCATCAACGCCTGGAACCGGCCCTTGAGGAGCAAACTCGCCGCTGGAAAGGTCCTTTGCCTCCATAATCCCTCTTGATGTCACAACCATCACCGCATTAAAGTAAGGCAAATCGGACCTCAGATCGGGGAATGGTGACGCGCTGCCGATAAACTTTGTCGCAAGCGAATTGTCTCCGGACATTTTGATCAAAATGTCTTCGATCATCATGGCATACGTGGCGCGGTCTACCATATCATTCGGGTGGAATGAGCCGTCAGGATAAGTCTCCAGCCCGCGAACGCCTATGCGGAGAATCCCTTCAATATCTGCCTTCAAGGGATAGTTGGCAATATCTGTTGCCGTTGCTAGAGGTGCGCTGGCTTTAGCCTTCGCCTGTTCCGGGTCTTTAAAGCTCGTGTCGAAGGTCTTTACTGTCTTCTTTTTGTAGAGAGCATCAATCTTTAGTTCCTCCATGAAGAGGGCAGCGGCGTCAGCCCTGTTGATTCTTTCAAGAATCGCAATCTTCTTTCCTGTAATCGTCCCCGGCATAGCCCTCTGGATCTTCTGGGTCAGATTCCATTCAGCATCCGCCTCCTTTACGTAATCGCGGTCGAAGTCGATTACCTGCTTGAACATCTGTCCTGCATTGGCGAAATCCAGCGCGGTCTTGTAGGCAATGCCCATAAAATAATAGGCGGCAGGAGACTTGGGATCGATCTTTATGGCTTGGTCGAACTCGCTCTTGGCGCCTTTGAGCCAGCCTTTTTCCGCTTTGCTCAATGTGTAGACCCTTATTTTGCCCACATGGACAAAGATCTTCTCATCATCCTTCTTGGCAAATTTCCAAGCCTGCTTCATGGATTCATTCGCAGCCTTGAAATCTCCCATATAGGCCGCAACCAGGCCATTTCCCGCCAAGGCCTTTGAGTAATTGGGGTTGAGTGCAAGCGCCCGATCAAATTCTCCTTTGGCATCAGGATACATCTTCTGATCGAGAAATTTCATACCTGTATAAAAATGATGATCGGGTGTATCCATTTCGCTTACAGGCTTCACAGCTTTGGGCCCGCAGGAGACAATAAAAACCCCCAGAACGATAACAACAAAGAACATCAATAAACTCCGATAATTCAACCGTTGAATCATAACGTTCTCCTTTCATCAAAAAAGCGTTTAACGTAACTTACCGGGATTAAGCTCTTCCCAGTTTAAAACCAACCCTTTTCGCAACTAAAATTGCGTGATTCCCCAATATATGGGAAATCACGCAATTAATTATATTCATACCATATCGAAGTCAAGATATTTAACGGAATCTACCTAAAATACAAAAGGAAACCAAGACTTGCAATATCCCGCGTGCAAGAATGCTCACGCCGACAGAAATTGATCGATTCTTCGTCTTACAGTTTCAATATCGGATGGAGCAAACCATTCAATTTCTTTATCTCTTCCAAACCAGGTCATCTGCCTCTTGGCAAAATGACGCGTGTCACGTTTAATCATTCTTGTGGCATCTGTGAGATTGCATGACCCTTTTATCAGCCTGACAATGTGTTTATATCCCAGGGCCTGTAACGGCTTCAGGTTCTCACGGTAACCCGAAGAGAAAAGCCTCTCCACTTCCTCAACGATTCCGTCTTCCAGCATTCTCTCCGTTCTTTGATCTATTCTCTTGTAAAGCTCCGCGCGCTCCACCGTCAGTCCTATCTTGATCACATCATAAAGGCTGTCGCCGAAGCGGTGGGCATTCTGTTTCTCGACAATCGAAATACCACACAGCTCCAGAACCTCGAGGGCGCGGATGATTCGGGGAATGTCATTCTTGTCAATCTGGGCAGCGGCCCTTTCATCTTTTTCTTTCAATTTGTCGTGTAGATACATCTCACCGAATTGCTTGAGCTCCTGCTTGTATAACCTTCGCAGATCCTCATCAGCATCCGGACCTTGAAAGAGTCCGCCCAAGAGCGCCTTTATATAAAGACCCGTCCCGCCCACGACAAAGATGGGTTTCCCCGCATCGTTGAGTTTCCCGATAGCCTCATGGGCGAGCCTGATAAACATGGCCGCATTGAACTGTTCATCGGGATTGACGACATCAATAATGTGATGTCTCACGAGAGACTGTTCCTCGAGGGTCGGCTTAGCAGTGCCTATGTCCAAGAGCCTATAGACCTGCATTGAATCCGCGCTGACGATTTCACCGCCCGATTCACGCGCAAGCGCCATCGCCGCGGCGGTCTTGCCGACCGCTGTTGGTCCAAGGATAACGATCAGGCGTGGTTTCTTAACATTTGGGCACATGCACTATATTCGTTTAAACATCCTTTCGACATCCCGGAGACCGAATGAGATATAAACGGGTCTTCCATGTGGACACGTGGACGAAAACTGTGTAGCATCCAGATCCCTGCAAAGCTGCAGCACCTCGGCTTCCGATAATTTCTGCTTTGCCTTGACCGCCCCTTTGCAGGCAAGGAGGGCATAAAGCCTTTCCTGCCGCTCTTCCAGGGCAAGGGTGCGTTCCGTATTTGATAGCTCTTCGAGGATCTCAATAAACAATCCTTTAGGTTCAACATGGGAAAGCGCGGCAGGCACGGATTTCACAATCACTGTCTTTTCGCCGAAAGGCTCGACCTCTACGCCCATGGCCTCAAGGACTTTTATGGATTCCATGATAACGGCGAACTCTCCTGGGGACAGGCTGACAACTTCTGGAATAAGCAACTGCTGGCTCAGCATTTTTTCGCCGCGTCGCGCGGCTTCCATCTTGAGTCTATCGAAAAGAATCCTCTCATGAGCCGCATGCTGATCTACAAGGATGAGAGCGTCAGATAAAGAGAAAACGACGTACGTGCCCGCAAACTGACCAATATATTCGAGGTCAACAAAATTGAGTTTTTCCCCCGGCAGTTCCTGCACAATGCGGATTTTCTCCGGAGACATCTCTGATTGTTCTTTCTCCGGAATCTGACCGATAGCAGGGTGGGGCTTCTTATAATCCGTAAGAGTCTTGCTGAAAAAAAGCTTACCGCTTCCGGATGTCACGGTGTATCGCTTCAAGGCCTCTTGGACCCTTTCGCTATAGCCTTCGGGCATGGTACGGCCCATCGCTACCGATGAGGCAGGCGCGATATCGGCAAGGGCATGAACCAGCGTCTCAACGATCATATCATAAATCTCCCTCGGATTCCGGAAGCGGACCTCCATCTTTGCGGGATGGACATTAACGTCTACATCCCCGGGGGGGAGGTCGATAAACAGGACTGCTGCAGGATATTTTTTCGCCTCGATCAGGCGTCTGTAGGCCGTCATGACGGCGTGGTTCAAGAGATAATCCCTGATGAATCTCTTGTTCACAAAATAATATATTTGCTTCGTGCTTGATCTTGTGAAATCGGGCTTAGAGGCGAATCCGTGAACGGTCATGCCGCCTTTCGCGCCTTTAACAGATAACATGTGCTCCATGAAATCCGTTCCCAAGACAAGAGATACCCTCTCGGAGATGTCTCCGGTCGCCGGCACATTCAATATCTCCCTCCCGTGAGAGACAACTCTGATTCTGGCCTCCGGATGCGAAAGGGCCGTCCTCGTAATCACATCCATGCAATATCCCTGTTCCGTTGCTTCCGTCTTCAGAAACTTCTTGCGTACGGGAACGGGATCGAAGATATGACTCACCCAAACGGAAGTGCCCACGGGACATCCGGTTTCTGTCATGCTCTTGAGCTGTCCCGCTTCGACGATCACCCTCGCGCCCGATAAAGAAGATGCCTTGCGCGTTACCATCTCCACACAGGAAATGGCCCCGATGCTCGGTAGCGCCTCTCCCCGGAATCCGTATGATCTGACCTTATAAATATCATCGAACTGGTATATCTTGCTGGTCGCAAACCGTTCAAAGGCAAGAGCGACCTCCTCACTCTCAATACCCTCACCATTATCGATGACCTTGATCGATCCCCGCCCGCCTTTTTCAAGCTCAATGGTTATCTCCATAGCGCCGGCGTCGAGGGCATTTTCGAGGAGTTCTTTCAGAATGGACGCAGGCCTCTCGATCACCTCTCCCGCAGCAATCTTGCTCGAGAGACTCTCCGGCAGAATGACAATTTTCGTAGCCACGATAAATCACCTGTTATAAAAAATGGACTCTTAAGCGTTAGACGCGGATGACGCCTGCATTCTTCCGCATGGCATCGGCTGAAACACTTCTTCGAAGCATATAATAAAAGACCGCAGTCACTCTCACCAAGCAACTGCGGCCGAATATAACAAGATACACCGCCGAGATCAGTCTAGAACTATCATGACCCTGCACTTCTTCAAGAATGTCATATTATCTGCAGCGCCCCTGATTTTGTCGGCATCGGCATTGCTGATGACGATATCGGACTTGCCAGGCCCTTCGGTCTTGACTCCCTTCACACTGACCGGATTGTTCGTCACCCGCGGATTACTCTGGGCAGCCGTAAGATCCCTTGCATAACCGCTCATGCCCTGCTGAACAGCAAATTCCTTGTCAACATTCATGGAGCCATAAACTTCCTTGCCGTTCTCATCGAGAATCTTAGGCGCCATAGCCGGCCTGGCCTGGAGCCCTCTGGCATCAACCACCATACCGGTGAAAACATCGCCTGCTGGCGCCGGTCCTGCCGGGGGTGCGGGAGGAGCGGCCTCTGGTTTTTTCTCAAGTGCCTTGGGTACAATTACCTGCGCAAAACCGCCGGCCATAGGCATTCTCAAAGTCACTTCCACAGTTCCATCGGACAAGTAGTCCTGATTCACCACCTTAGCCCCTCTTACAAGGCCTTGTACCGCTGCATTGATGGTGTCGTTCTCCACCGTAAAATCCCTGACGACTGTAGTGGAATCAATGCGCACACCCTTTGTGGTCTCAAGCAGATTGCGGTAGGCGTCTACCTTTGCTGCTCTCAGAGCCATGGGACGAGCCTGGGGTTTTCCTATGTACCTTTCTGGGGGGGCACCGATCCCTACAGCCTCAATATATCCTTCCGACCAGTTAATTTTTCCTTTATCACCCATCTGTTCAACAATCTGAGTCCATTCAGACCCGCTGACTTTTTCCTGGCATAAACCGATACCCGTACAGAGGAACAACATGCATACGATAACACCCACTGTAACGATTAGTTTCGACCTCATAAAATCCTCCTTACTGTTGGTTTAAAAAACTCACCCACAAACGTACATCATCAAACCTGTTCAGTATTGATGTACGTATCTTCCCTTCAGAAATACCAGCGTAAAATAACAGAATGCAAGAAAGGTTTCAATCACGAAATCATATTATTTCTTTTCTGCAAATGCCTTACTCTCAGGTGCTTCTAACCATGGATTAATATTGATATTTTTGTCTAAATCTCCCCAGATTATGTTTTGATCGGGCCTGCTGCTGCCCCACCAGTTTTTTCTCGCGTCGATATAAATGGAGGAGAATGTCTGAATGGCCACTGTGTTGCCTATAAAGTTATTATTATGTATGACAGGATTCGACATCCCTACGCACTTGATAGCGCCCTCTCCGAGGTTACCGGCGAACGTATTATAGAATATCCTGGGGGACGCATCATTCCGCGTGTATATGCCCCCTTGCGCATTATGCGCAATACTGCACGACGAAATTTCCGGTGCGCCATAATAAATGTCAAAAGCAATGTTAGCATATTTTACGACGCAATATGCAAAGGCGCTGTTTACCTTTGTTGGTTTCGTCAGTCTCACAGCATTATTGTAAAAACCGGGAGATGGAGAATTACCGGAAGCGGTAAATACGATCGGATACCGCTTGGTACCCTTTGCGACAACACCGCCGTCTTCAGTGATGATGGACGTATTCTGGTCGTATTCGACCGTCACACCGGGTTCGATATACAGGGTTGCCCCGCCATCGATTACGACATCCTTTGCCACCCGGTAAGGACTGTTGGAAAGGATGAGGAAGGCATCCGCCTTGAGCGGCCCGCTGAGGACCTGATTTAGTATGGGGAGTTCCTGCGGCTTCCCTTCAGGATAAGCTGCATTCAGAACAGACTTTATGTTGATTTTCCCGTGCATCCTAGCCAGGATTTCGAGACCCTTGGCAGAACCCCACCAGTTGTTCAGAGCATTGACTGCTTCTCCCGTCATATCGGCGGTGATATCAAATTGCTTGTTGTCATTTATATTGTTTTCCGAAATTACGGGATGAGAGTTCTTTACGATGATTCCCTGCCTTTCATTTCGCGTAATCCTGTTGTGAGTAATTAAAGGGGCAGATGACTGAATCACGATGCCTTCTTTCATATTATCCTGGATATTGTTGTCCGTTAGTTTTGGCTGGGCTCCGTCCGTAATGAAGATCCCGGCTTCGCTGTTTTTATGGATCGTATTTTTCACAACTTGAGGTTTTGAAAAGGCGCCCGAGATTTTTATAGCAATGCCATTTTCCACAAGCTCAGAGGCTTCTATTTGCGGCGAAGACGCCTGGCACGTGATCCCCGTTGCCGCATTCCTGATGCGGCAGAACTTGACCTGATTTTCCTTTTCTTTGACGTTGTTGAAAACTATGCCGTCCCAAGATTTTACGCCCTCGGCCGCGTCAAATAAAATAATATGCTCCTCGTCCCCCTGCGCGATGAGTCTGCCTTCGATCACAATGGCACCGCCCTGCGAGCGTATCTCTGTGCCCGGCTCAATCGTGAGAAGAGCCCTGTCTTTAACGATCACCGCATTCTTGATTATGTAAGGACTGGCGCCTGCATACCAGGTGGTATCGGATTCGATGAGGCCTGAGACGGGCGTCGGTCCGGGCTCCACGGGCATGCCGGTCGCGGTATCGGACTTGTCGCTTTCATTACCCGCCCAGTCTAAGGCAGTGACCTGATAGTAATATTTCTGCGTATTGACGAGACTCTCATCACGATATTCGTTCAGTTCCGTCTTCGCAATCTGCTCGAAACCGGAAAGAGGGGTACTGCTGCGATAGACCAGGTATCCCGCCAGGTCCGGGGCTGGCGACTTTTCCCAACCCAGAAGAACAACCTTATTCCTTCCAACGGCCTTAACGTTCTTGATTTTGTCAGGGGGTATCGTATCGAGGGTTACCGTTCCCACCGCATCAACCCATTGGGCGGTATTGCCTGCTTCATCCCTGAGATACCCTGTAATCACGGCCTTCGTCACATTATCCCCGGGAATGACTTTATAGACGCCCAGGTATCCACCCGGTTCAACTTCCTGCATATCTATGTTTCTTTTGAAATCACCGATATCGAAATAGGCCTGCATCTTGGGCGCACCCTGGATGACCACCTTGATTTCATCGCCCGCCTTTTTCGGCATATTTTTCGTATCCTGTGTGAGGAGAGTGATGACCGGTGGGCGCAAGGCTTCGGCCATAGTCGGCACGGGGATTGTCTTCACCATATCTCGGAAGAGGTCGTCACAGGCGCGGAGCAATTGGATATCCCTTATATTAATAGCTGTCGCGATCACCGTCGCAATGATGCCGACGGGAGTAGTAGAAATTCCGCCCTCCTGAATGCGGGCGACATGCTTGCCGCTCCAGAGAAAATTACCCGTCTTGGTATCGTACATCTTGATCTCCGCTCCCACAGAGACGGAGGAATAAACAACCGCAAACAACTTATCAAAATCAGAGATGTTGCCGTAGATGACGGCATCCACGCCGAGGACCCTGCCCAACTCTTGGGGCGACATCTTGTCGATGACCTCCGCATCGGTGAGCCCCACCTTCCTCAAAGTATTATCTACGATATAAGGTTTCATGCCTTTATAGGGCAATGAGCTGAAGTGATTGTAAAATGCCTTACGCACCTCGTCCGACCCCTTCTGGCTCTTTGCAAGATTGACGAAAGGGAGAACAGCAACAGTTTGGGGTTTGTGCTTTTCCATGTAAGGGTCCACCTTATACGTACCCTTAAACAATGCGCTGAGGTCCCGAACCTGCGGTGAAATAGCAGTTTCCTTCGTGGCAACGCAGCCCTGAAACATAACCATCAAAGGCAGAATTAGAACAATCAATACGGACCGTCGCAATCCTTTTTTCATTTGATGCCTCCCCAATGGCGTTTCGAGATATTAAACTTGTTTCCCCAATAGCACGAGCCAACTCTGGAAATTAACAACCTTCTCTTGGTAAATCGTACGTTCATTATTTTCTTAAGATATATTGAAGATGGATATAGCGTGTCTCTCGGTGCAATATCTCAGGATTACGAAGATTTGTGCCTCGAGAGACGTGCATCTATACTGCTGGAAGGAAGCGGTGAAGAATATACTGAAATAGCTATAGGGTGTCAAGATTATTTCAGGTTATTTCAGGAATATTATTGAAGAAATCATTGTAATTCCTGATGATGGCGCATGCTGCATGCCGACAATTTATGATATAACTTTGCCGATGTAATCATCAACGGCAACCTGCCAATATCTCATGGCTTTTCCCGTAGACTGAGAAAATTTTCCACAGTTGAGAACACTGTAGTGGGGGCGTTGGGCCGCCCTTGCTAGTTTGTCGGATTTTATGGGCTTTACGGTAACACTTGTCATGCCCGCGAACCTTAGTATCTTCAGCGCGAATTCGTACCAGCTGCAATTGCCTCTATTGGTGATATGAAAAGTCCCTTTATACTGACCCTCAATCAACAGTTGGACGGCGCCTGCCAGATCCCACGTAAATGTGGGAGACCCCGCTTGGTCATCCACCACTTCCAGATACTTTTCTGTTCTTGCCTTTTCCACAATTGTTTTAACAAAATTTTTCCCGTTCTTCCCGTAAAGCCACGCTGACCGTATGAGGAGAAAATTGTCGGAAAATTGCTTCAGATACTGCTCCCCGGCAAGTTTAGACTGGCCGTAGACGTTGATGGGCTTGCATGCATCGTCTTCCACGTAGGGCGTTTGCTTCTTCCCGTCAAAGACATAGTCCGTACTGAAGTGAACGATCCTTATGCCCCTTTCTCCGCATGATAACGCCAGATTCTTCACTCCCTCCGCATTGACAGAAAAACATTTCTCTCTATTCGATTCGCAGCCGTCAACATCCGTATAAGCAGCGGCATTGACAACAACCTCGGGCTCGATTTCCGAAATGACCTTTTCGCAGGCCTCGGAAGAGGCAATATCGATGTCTTCTATATCCATGCCCGTAACGTCATGAAAGGCAAAGAGCCTCAGAAAAAGATCGCTGCCAAGCATGCCCTTATGGCCCAATATGAGAATCTTCATCAGTAGTACCTTCCCATCAGTATTTCACTTCCTTCAAGAATAGTCCCTGAGCAGGAGCTGTTTGATGCGCCTGCTTTCTATCTTTCATTGCCACGATGTTCATCAATTCAGTTTTGGACAGTGTCCCTCTCCCGATATCAACAAGTGTGCCGACTATGTTCCTTACCATATATTTTAGAAAACCGTCTGCCTCTATGCAGAACTTTACCATGCCGCGGCTGTCCATTATCGCATCCACTGACATCACGGTTCTGACATGATTCTTAATACCGCAATTTGCAGCGCAGAAGGAAGAAAAATCAAAAGTCCCTAAAAGAAGCTGAGCAGCTTCCTTCATCCTCTCTACATCAAAACTATCGTGGATGAACCAGGCATAATCCCTGTATAAGGCCGAGCGGACGCCTCCACGATATATATGATACAGGTATACTTTACTTTTGGCGTCATACCGTGCATGAAAAGATGCATCTGTCTCGGCCAGTTCCTTGACTGCAATATCCCGTGGCAGAAGGCTATTTATTCCTCGGAGAAGGCCTCTTGTCTCTATATTTGAATTTGTCCTGAAGTTTGCTACCTGACCTAATGCATGAACACCCGCATCAGTTCGGCCTGAACCTATAACCCTGATGTCTTCCTGGGTAATCGTACTGATGCCTTCCTCCAGAACCTCCTGGATCGTGAGCCCGTTGGCCTGGCGTTGCCACCCGTGATACCTTGTTCCCTCGTACTCCAGGATCATCTTTATATTGCGTGTCATATCCGCCGGGCACTCCCTAACGTTTGCCGTCAAACTTCGGCAATAGTCAACTACAAAACAAAAAGGGGGGCCTAATTCCCCCCCCTTTCGTTGTTCCGATTCATGATCATGTCGAGCTTTTCGTTCCGTCGAGGGCCTCAATAGCCGGGAGTAATTTACCGGCAAGAAGCTCGAGAGACGCTCCGCCTCCTGTTGATATGTACGTGATTCTATCGCTTTCTCCAGCATTGTGAATAGCTACATCCGTATCTCCGCCACCGACGATGGTAACGGCGTAGGAATTTGCAATGCTGTGCGCCAGAGCCGAAGTGCCCCTGCCGAAGGCATCTATTTCAAACATCCCCATCGGCCCATTCCATACAATCGTTTTGGCGTTGCCGAGCACCTCGGTAAAGAGGGTTATCGTTGCAGGCCCGATATCAAGGCCTTTCCATTTGGGATTTATTTCCTGCACCGGGACAATCTTGGTTTCCGCGTCGGCGCTCGCGTCCTCGGCGATGACACAGTCAACAGGCAAATAAAACTTTATGCCCAGTTTCTTGGCCGTCTCCATGACCTCTTTTGCTTTCGGCATGAGCTCCTCTTCAAAGATGGATTTGCCGATCTCATATCCCTGCGCCTTGAGGAAGGTAAAGGCCATGCCCCCGCCGATAATCATTTTGTCCACCTTTTCAATCAGGTGCAGGAGGGCTTCAAGTTTGCCGGATACTTTCGAACCCCCGATTATGGCTACAAACGGTCTCGCCGGATTATCCACGGCTTTCTTTAAGTAATTCAGCTCCTGCTTTATCAGAAAGCCCGCGCCGGATTCCTTTATGAACTTGATGATCCCCACATTCGATGCATGTTTTCTGTGGGCATTTCCGAAGGCATCGTCAATATAAACATCCCCCAGACTGGCAAGCTCCTTGGCAAATCCATCGGCATTCTTTTCCTCTTCAATGTGGAACCTCAGGTTCTCAAGAAGGATAACATTCCCCGGAGTCATACCCGCGACCAGCTTCTTGACATCATCGCCAATGCAGTCTTTTGCCAATACGACTTCTTTATTCAGGAGCCGCGATAACCTTTTTGCCACCGGAGCAAGACTGAACTCAGGAGAGGCCTTCCCTTTAGGGCGTCCCAGATGAGACATAATTATAACTTTTGCTCCCTCATCGAGAGCATAATTAATCGTCGGAAGTGTCGCTCTTATTCTGATATCATCGGTTATGTTCAAGGTACTGTCCAAAGGAACATTGTAATCAAACCTGAATAAAACCTTCTTGCCCTTGAGATTGATCTCATCAATAAATTTCATAGCGCCCCCTTTCTTTAGCATCCAATCAGTTTAATGTTTTCCTCGGGAAAAGGACGGCAATGTATATCTTATCTGGCCATTTTGGTCAAGGCAGAAATCCATTTCCCTCTCGCCTTTTCCTGATCTTCACGAAGAGCATCCATGCGTTTCATCAACTCGCCAGGAGCCGCTGCAATCTGTGCTTTAATGTGGTATGTGCCGTAATGCCACCGCTCGTCCTCGGCTTCCATCTCCACTATGCTTGCCGCAAGCGCCATAATTTGATCTTTCGTCAGTTGGCCACGGCCAGCTTCTGTTACCTTCCCGAGGTCCGCAGCCAGCGCCTCCAGCAAGAGTTTCCTGACCTCCCGCTGGGCTATGGTCTGACTCGATTCCTTGCCGTCCACTTTACTTGCCCGATAGGCATATTCCTGTACATAAGTCTTCGATTCTGCCGCAGCCGATCCGGCTACGAGAGCGACCAATAAAACCGCCAAAGCGCTTAAGGTGCATGTGATCGAATGGTGAATTGTTTTAGTCATCTCTCCCTCTGTTTTTTCCTTCCTAAGGTTGCGTGCATTGCCTACGCGAAAAAGCGACCGCCCGTTGAACTCCGCAAATTTCCGGCATGCACGAATTCAATCAGATGAAGAAAGCTGTCAGTCGACAAGTATGAGGCAATAAAGGTTTTGCGTTTCCGTTTTTTCCCGGAGGGTCTGTATGAAGAAGCCGCTATTTCGAGCAGTCTGGAAGACATCGATCCCGCAGGCTTCCATGGAAGGTCTCGCCTTGGCGGGAAACCGGCATGAGGTCCCCTGAATCTTTCCGCATTCCTTGCACAGGGGGCAGGGACCTGCCAGAATTGCAAAGGCCTTGTAATAGCCATCTTTGAAGAGGTCCCCTTCCATCGTAACAAGCATATCGAAGAACTTCATGTTTTGCTCTCCCCGTTCTTTGGTCCTGGGGACTTCACGATGAAAGAGGATGGCACGTTGATAAGAGTCTAAGACCTCTCTCGTCTGGGCGTGCGTAGGCGAATGGGGAGGACAGCAGAAGCCGGACCTGTACTGGCATCCGTACAGACATTTCATCATCACCCAGGAGGCCGTTACTACGCTGCTGGGATGAATCTCTTTGGCATGGGTTGCTCCGCCCTGAATGGCTTTTTCACAATATTTTTCCAGGTCCGATCCTTTCATACGGCTCTCCTTAATATAAGATGGTGATCTTGGTGGAGTCTAGACGGGAAGGGTAAAAATGTCAATTTATAGTTGAGAATTTAACTCTCAGCGAGGGAACTGAGCTGCGGAGTTGTCTTAATGTCGCGCCCTTTACCCACAACGAAAATGGCATCATATAGAAAAAACCAGTCCGTTCGGCCATCTGTTCCTATATGTCTGTTTTTCGCAAAGTTCACTCTTCCACCTGCGAGCCCGCTGTAAGTGTTTCCTCATCTGAATCATCGATTCTGATCAATTCGATGATGATAGCAAGCACCGGAAGAACATGAATGAATGAACTCATCGTAAAACCAGTCATCATCCCCAATAGCCATAAGACTAAAAGTACGCCGGTAGCCAACTGCAGCATGTGGTCCTCCTTCTAGGAACATGAGATTCGCTCGGTCTATACAGAGATCTATGAAACCAATTTCCTACATCTCTCATCCTCTTCGCTTCTTCACAAAAGATGGTAATCCAGTTATTGCAAAGTGCAGCAATATTTTGTTTTGACATACAGAACTATCGAGTGATTTACAATCGGTAATATCCTGATTTACTGCCCCTAAAAACCTGACAAGAGACTTCTAAATTGCTGATTGAAGGGACCATAGGAGGGACGTCATCAAGGAAGGTGATTCCTGATATATCTGCGGATAGATGTTTCACACGGTCATTCCGACCGTTAATCTGTTCTGCTCATAATGCTGTGTTTGTAGAAAATTGCAGGCAGGGGAAATGGATCAACCGCTCACGGATGGTCAATCAATTGAATGGCACGTTCCAGCCGTCTCACGATTGATTCCTTGCCCAAGATGGCAAAGACTTTTTCCAGCTCCGGACCCGAGGTCCTGCCCGTTATGGCTGCCCTGATTGGGAGGAAAAGAGCCTTGGCCTTAAGACCCGTCCTTCTCTTGACGGAATTGATCAGACTACGGTAGAAATCACGCTCAGAAATTTCTTTCTGGTCCAACTCATCACGAAGTACCTTCACGACAGCGGCAGTATCTTTCTTGAGGATTGCCCTCGCCTCATCCGACATTGAGTACTTGTCATCAATAAAGATATCCAGGTACAGACCGATGTCGGTCAGTCTCACCAGGTTGTCTCTGAGAGCCTCCACAACCTGATGAAGCCATCCGCGCTTCACAAGGTTGATATCATATCCGGCTTCCTTAATAAATGGAAGGAGTAATTCCGTAAGCTTATCCACGTCGCAATTCCTGATGTATATTGCGTTTAGCCATTCGAGCTTGTTCTCATCGAAGATGGCACCGCTCTTGCCGGCCCTGTCGAGAGAAAACATTCTGATGACCTCTTCTATGGAAGCAACTTCTTTCCCCTCCCCGACAGAACCTCCCAGAAGCGACAAATAGTTTAAGAGCGCCGGAGACAGAATTCCCTTGTTCCTGAATTCCCGAACGGTGACCGATCCATGGCGTTTGCTTAACTTTGTACGGTCTTTCCCTAAAACGAGCGAATGGTGGGCGAAGACAGGCGGTTCAAAATCAAGGGCCTTATAGAGAAGAATCTGAATCGCCGTGTTGGAGAGGTGGTCTTCTCCGCGGATGACGTGGGTAATCTCCATAAGGTGATCGTCTACGACGGCGGCGAAGTTATATGAAGGAATACGGTTGGAACGAACTATAATAAAATCACCGATAGCATCACCCTCAAATTTCATTTTCCCCCGAATGAGATCGTGAAACTCTATAGGCCCTTTATCCACATCGAAACGGAAGGCCGGTTTCCTGCCGCTGCTTTCAAGCGCCTCACGCTCCTTGTCCGTTAGTTTCTTGCACTTCCCCATGTACCTCGGCATCATCCTCATGGAAAGGAGTGAGGCACGTTCCGCCTCCAATTCTTCTTCTGTACAATAACAGGGGTAGATTTTACCGACGCTCTTCAGCTCTTTTACGTATTTATCGTAGATATCGAGTCTCTGTATCTGATGGTATGGCCCCAGACTGCCGCCTTTCTCGGGCCCTTCATCCCATTCTATGGAGAGCCATCTCAGGTCCTCCAGAATGTTCTCTTCAAATACAGGAGAAGTCCGTTCCTGATCGGTATCTTCAATCCGCAGGATAAAGTCTCCTCCATAGTGTTTGGCAAAGAGCCAATTAAACAGGGCCGTTCTGGCATTCCCGACATGAAGGTCTCCCGTCGGCGATGGTGCAAATCTGACCCTCCGTCTAGATGTCATCTGCCATCCTTTTCGCTAACCGTGGCTACCGCGAAGGCGGCGATCCCTTCTCCACGCCCCAAGAACCCCATACCTTCATTGGTTTTGGCCTTGACGTTAACCTTCTCCCTCGGGACGTTCAATGTGTTCGAGAGATTCAATTCCATATCATGTATGTAGTCCATCAATCTTGGCCTTTCCAGGATGACGGTAGAATCTATATTATTCACGACAAAACCCTTGTCTCCTGCCTTGACACAAACCAGATGCAGCAATTTCAGGCTGGATATGCCTTCATAAGCAGGGTCTGTATCGGGAAAATATCTGCCGATGTCTCCATCTCCTATGGCGCCGATTATGGCGTCACATATGGCATGGACTAGCACATCCGCATCCGAATGGCCAAAAAGCCCCTTTTCATGAGGGATGTCCACACCCCCGAGGATGAGTCTCCTCCCCTCAACCAGCGGGTGACTGTCATATCCGAATCCTATTCTCATTCCCGTCCTTTTCTCGGCAGCCGGTGTCACTGTCAAGCCATGAGCCGGTGCAAATTAGCTCCTGGTGAATCTCAGACCTCGCTGCTTATGCGAGGTATATCACTTGAACCTTCTTGTGAGAATCTCCGCCAGCATGATATCGTCTTGGGTAGTGATCTTAATATTGTCATAGGAACCCCGAATCATCACGACCTTTACGCCTATCCTCTCCACAAGAGAGGCATCATCAGTCCCATAGTAATTGTCTCTGTATGCAGCTTCATAGGCCTTTTTTATGACGTTCCTTTCAAAAGCCTGGGGGGTTTGTGTCAGCCATAGCTGGTTACGGTTGAGTGTCTCCACAACAATGCCGTGACGATCCATTGATTTGACAGTGTCCTTAACGGGCACTCCCACCGTCACCGCTTTCGCCCTGGACGCCTCTAGAATGGCCGCATGGATTAATTCTTCCGATATGAAAGGCCTGACGCCGTCGTGGATAACTACGATATCATGGTCGCCTCCCAAAGCATCAACGCCGTTTCGTACAGAGTCCTGCCTTTCCTTGCCTCCCGCTAAAATGTTGCTGACTTTTGAAATCGCGTATCTATCAACAATATGCTTGTGGACGTAGTCAATGTCGGCATCTGGTACAATAAGAAATATCTCATCTATTCCCGGCGATCTTTGAAATATATCCAAGGTACGTGCCAGCACGGGAACACCGTCAAGCAAGAGATATTGCTTTGATACATTATTCTGCATCCGTTTGCTTGAACCCGCGGCAGGGATGATCGCCACTGTCTTCATGAGAAGGCTCACAATGGTGTCTCTATGAATATGTCGAGGGATACTTCAGAACGCACTGCCTTGATTTTACAAGACACTCTTCAATGAAATAAAAAAGCCCGGAGCTTCTTCGGCTCTCCGGGCTTCAACATGCCTCTATTGTTTCGCACTGAACCCGTAGGTTTTCTTGTCGTTGACGAGCTCTTTCATCTCAGAAAATATCATTCTGCCTGCAGTAGTCTGCAACACGCTGGTTACAATAACTTCGATGGTTGATCCCTGGTATTTCTGCGCATGATCAACAATTATCATTGTTCCGTCATCGAGATATGCCACCCCTTGACCGGCTTCTTTTCCTTCTTTGATTATTTTGACCGTCATTATTTCGCCCGGTAAGACCACGGGTTTCAGGGCATTTGCAAGCTCATTAACATTCAAGATCTTTATGCCTTGCAATTCTGCGACCTTGTTCAAATTAAAATCATTCGTTATAATTCTCGAATTCACTTTCTTCGCCATAGCTACGAGCTTCGCATCTACACCCTTCAGTTTGGGAAAATCCTGATCAACTACCTCAATATTGATTCCATTGCTTCTCTGCATCCGGTTTAAGATATCGAGTCCTCTCCTGCCACGGGAGCGTTTCATGGAATCGGAAGAGTCGGCAATGTACTGCAACTCATCGAGTACAAAGCGCGGAACTACCAGCGTGCCTTCGATAAAACCAGTATCGCATATGTCTGCGATCCTGCCGTCAATAATAACGCTCGTGTCCAGAATCCCGTAATCGGTACTCTCCTTTGTCTGGCTGAAGCCAAACCAACTGAATTCTTCGATTTTCTTTGATCCGATAACCAATCCAAGATACCCCATGATACCTGTCAGAAGGGCATATATCCAAGGGGCAACTTGTTGCTTCTCCCAGGTAACTCCTACAAAATTAAGACCATAGGCAAGAAAGAATGCTATAAAAAGCCCTATGATCATGCCTACGACGCCACCAAATATGACCCTGAGCGATACTTTTCTTATCGCTTGTTCAGCTCGTATGACAGAAATGGCAATTAGTAGTCCTGAAAATAATCCTATTAATGCTATGGGAAACCCATAATAGGTAAAAGCGATAAAATAACCGCTAATTGAACAAGCAGCCATTAAAAGAATCTTTATAATCAATGTTTTCACCTCCTTTCTTACCTAAATTACTTCTATGTCGGCTCACTTGGCGTGATGATTTTTTTTCAAAGAGAGGAATTGAAGACCCCGATAGTTTGTTCCCAAATGCTCATTGAACAGTTAGGATCATTCTAAGGTCTTGTTCCACCTTGGTTTCTTCAGAGTTACTCGCAATTGATATTTCCTTAACTAACAGGCTCTTAGCCGTGTCCATCATTTTTCTTTCACCAAAAGAAAGGTTTTTATCAGATTTCAAAATAATAAGGTCCCTGAGTACTCTCGCAATCTCGAATACCGATCCCGTCTTGATCTTATCCAGGTATTCTTTGTATCTCTTATTCCATGTCTGCTTATCAATAGTAACATCCTTATTTCTAAGTATAGCATATACTTTAGGAATTTCCTTTTCAGCAATTACCTCTCTGAGTCCGATGGACTGGGCGCTATTGATGGGAATCATTATTTTCATGCCGTTGCTCATGATCTTCATCACATAGAACTTCTGTCTGCTGCCCATATATTCTTTGTGCTCAATAGCTTCGATAATTCCTACGCCTTGTGCCGGATAGACCGCCAAATCTCCCACTTTAAACATCTTGTACACCTACTAATTATTTTGAAACTGTTCCTTATATCACGTTTTTGACTGATAGTCAAGATAACCAATCCGCAGCAAAAAGTCATTGTATGTATCTATTCATTATTTTTATTAAATCATTATCGAGCCGATCCATGCCCTGTTTACTGTATTGATCGATAATGCTCCTCACCTTCCTATACATGCCCCTATCTGAAAGATCAGCCAGTCCCCTGTAAGTGCCAAGTCTCCTTCCAATCCTGTAAACGAGCCTTTCATCATCAGGTAGGGAAAAATATCCGTCAATAATTGTCAAAAGATGTTCTCGATCCTCCGGAAGTTTCCCTTGCAAATCTTCCAGCAGATTCAGGATATGATCACTGACTATGGTCGTATCAATGCCATGAAGACATGCAATGAATCTTCTTATCTCTCGCAGTATTTCCTCATCGCCTAGAGGATTGAACTCACCACTGTCCACCATGTCAAAAAGATCCGTCCCCGGAACAGCATGAAATGTCCTCAGCCTAACGAAATCGGGGTTTATCTCATTGATGACGCGTGCCGTTTCCTCGGCATGTTCAGTTGACCAGCGATTACCGCCTAGGCCAGGCATTACATATTCACAGAGAGAAATGCCGGCTTCCTTAATATTTCGCCCGCCTTCTATATGCTCTGCGGCCGTGACGCCCTTCTTGACAAATTGTAGAAGCGGATCGTATCCGCTTTCCATACCTATGTGAATTCGTGAAAGGCCAGCATTCTTAAGCATCTTGAATTCTTCGGCCGTTTTCCTTGCCGCTGTTTTCGACCGGCAGTACGAGGTAATCCTGTTCACGGATGGGAACTTATCCCTAATGAAGGATAGTATCTCCACAAGAGCGTCCGTTTTCATGATGATTGAATTCGCATCCTGAATGAAGACGGACTCGCCGCCGTAATAAAGCCAGGCAGTTATCGATCTCACTGTGTCGCTGTGCGCCTCGTCATGACCATATATGAGATTCACGATGCTCTTGCTGATCCGCCCGCCCTCGCCATGTTTCCACGAGAGTTCTCTTATTTGGTCTGCAATACACTTTGCCTTCTGAATATCTTCCTTAATCTCGTCTACAGGTCTCAATTCAAATTTCGTATTGCGATAGGTATGGCAAAATGCGCACTTATTCCATGAGCAGTTCCGTGTCGTGCGAATGAGAAGACTCGTCGCCTCGCTGGGTGGTCTTATCGGTCCCTGTTCGATGTCGTGTTTCATTTTCTTGATTCCTCACGGACAACATCTGCCATTCTATTTATTTCCAGGATATACTGAATTAGCCATCCTGCCTCTTACGTCCATTTCCTTTCAAATCTTTCATGGCAAATTACAAATCACGATCAAAAGACATTCATGGAATTAATCTTCACGATCAAGGAAGAAAGAATAGAGGGTTGCGGGCCTTATTCTTATGGCGGATTTCAAATCTCAATGAAGCTTCACCTTTCTTCTCCGCCTTGCCCAAGAATGCTATACGACTGCCTTTCTTGATCTTATCATCCACTTGAGCCATCCTGCTGCTCAAATTGGTATATACGGTAGCGAAATTGTCTTGATGTTTTATAATTATCGTTTCTCCATAATCTTTCAAAGAATTGGAAAAAATTACCGTCCCATTCGCTGCAGCAAGTACCGGCGCCCCTTCCTTTGCCGCTATAGTAATCCAATTGTTATAAGTACCATCGCGCTGAAAACCAAATCTTGACCGCAACTTTCCCTTAACTGGCCATATGAAGCGCTCCTTGTCGAATTTAATCTTGGTGGATTCTGCCTCGCCATCCCTCTCCTTGCCTTTTTGCTCGACCTTTCGTCCGGTTTCCTCTCTATCCGTTGATGTGGTCACTTCCTCTGTACTCCTGGCCTTGAAATCCTTTGGTTCTTCTTTAGCCGCCGCGCCGTCCTTGCCCCTGGAAGTATCACGCATTGATAATATCTCCGGTGTCGCCGATGTATTTTCAGGGCGCTCTGCCTTACGGGTTTTTGGTTCTGATGTCTTCCCTTCCTTCTTTGCTATTTTTTTTGAAGATTCCGCATCATTGACTGCGGACATGACATCATCAATAATCTGATCTGCATCAGGAATAAACAGGATGGTGTTAGCCCCTATCAGCTTCGGATCTGTGATATTATTCGCCTCGGCGAGTTCCTGGATATCAGTATTATAGGCATTGGCAATGCTCCAGAGGGTATCACCGCTCTTAACTCGATAGTATATGCCCTTAGTTTTTATAGCTCTGGTATTATGCGCGGTACATGCATACAAGAGATTTACTAGAAGAAGGGGAACAATGATCAAGCGCCAGGACATATTGGTATTAATTGCATCAGTTTAAAATACGGCGAACGAGTAAATCCAATTTTGACTGCACAGAAGCAGTTACTTCGTCCGTATATTTTCAAATATCTTCGGGGCGGTCAGAATTACCACCCGTATTCCCCGATAAGATCCACAAACCGGCATCCACCCAAGTCTTCTTTTCTCACATCGTTGACATCGTTGGATAATCTGGTTAATTTAATTAGTGCCTGAGAATGTCGGCTGCCGACAGGTATGACAAGTCTCCCTCCGGAAGAAAGCTGTTCCACTAAAGTTTTCGGAATGTCCGGAGCACCGGCTGTGACAATAATGGCATCGAAAGGGGCCTCGTCTCGCCAACCGTATGTTCCATCCCCGACCCTGATTGCGACATTAAAATAATTGAGAGATTCCAGAAGTTTTCTTGCCGCACTTGCCAGCGCTGCAACGCGGTCGATGGAAAACACATGGTCTGCGAGTTCCGCCAGTATGGCAGTCTGATAACCTGAGCCTGTTCCGATTTCGAGAACCTTGTCATTCCCGGTAAGTTCCATAGCCTCCGTCATCAGTGCCACTATATAGGGTTGAGAAATCGTCTGCCCCCCGTCTATGGGAAGTGGATTGTCATTATAAGCCTGGTCTCTCAAGGCCTCATTGACAAAGAGGTGCCGGGGAACCGTTTCCATAGCCTTGAGCACGCGCGGATCATTGATCCCCCTTGCTATTATCTGAGATTCCACCATCCTCTTTCTCTGCTTTATATAACGATCCATCATATGCCCCGAAAGTGCACTTTCCTCGGTGGAATCCTGTACCACTCGTCCACCCAGTGATGACGCCGCATGCCCATAGCCTCTCTGGTTACAATAAGGTAGTAATATCTCAACTTGGCATACTCTCTCGCGCGGTTGAATTTAACAATCTCTCGGTTGATTTCCGCCATCATTTCCTGCTTCAAAGAAGCAATTTTTTTATCGTTGCCTCCTTCCTCATATTCCTCCATCATGAAGTGGAAATGCTTCAGCCGCTCATCAATACCCTGCTCTATAATTCTCATCTTATCAATAGCGGCTGCTAACTTCTCACCGGCACGGCCGAGGACTTCCGCTCTCTCCTTCAGCATCTCCTCGCGCAGTATATTTTCCGGATCTTTTTCCCTGCCTACCTTTAGCATGGCTAACATTTTCCATTATTTTATCTACTTAGTATATCATTGGAACATGGATTTTTCAATACAAAAGGCCTTCCAGGAAGAATCACAAAGTTTCACTTTACAGTTTTTTGATATTTAGCTAAAAAATAGATGCTGTCATGTTCTCCCGTTAAATACGATGCACTCCAAATTGATGTAGAAATCTTTATAACAAGAGAGAAACATCCGTGGCAAGTATCAGGCATATCATGTCCTGTGCAGTTAGAGATGCATACAGGAATGGCAAAGATGATGAGACGCTGCCTCCCCTTGTCTTATTTGATAACTATGGCCAGCCCATGGGAAGATTAAAGAAAGGCGATGCAATCATATATTATAATATCCGAGGAGAGAGGGAAGTAGAACTCACTCAGAGCCTTACGGATGCCGGATTCGATGAATTTCCCGTAGCGACTGATCTGCCTCTGTCGTTTGCCACGATGATAGAATACAAGAAGGATTTGAGGGTTCACGTCGCCTTTCCGCCGGAGAACGCCGTCGAAGACACCCTAAGCGAAATTATTGCCAAGCATAACCTGAAGCAGGCCAAGATTACGGAGTCCGAAAAGGCGAGTCACGTGGGTTTCTTTCTCAATGGAAAAAAGACGGAAGTCCCGCCGGGAGAAGAGAGGGTAATCGTTCCTACCCGCAGAGATGTCATCCTCTTTGACGAGGCTCCGGAAATGTCCATCTATGCTGTTACAAAAGAAGCGAAGAAAAAGATCCATGACCCTTTTTATCATTTTATTTTTGTAAACCTCCCCAATGTCGACGTGGTGGGTCATATAGAAAATGAAGAAGCCATCATCAGAGCAGTCGAAGCTGTGGATGCATGTATGGGCGATATTGTTACCGAGGCTTCAAATGCAGGGATGGTCGCCATTGTCAGTTCCGACCACGGCACAGTTGAAAAATGGCACTATCCGGATGGCACCATCGACACAGGACATACGGACAGTCATGTCCCTTTCATACTCGTGCACAGCAATCGTGACATATCTCTCCGCAAACGGGGAGAGCTTGCAGACATTGCCCCTACAGTTCTCGATCTAATGCGTCTTCCCCAATCGCCACGCATGACAGGGCGTTCATTGATAAAAAACGCATCTTGGCGGCATATCAATCCACTCGGGGAAAAAGCCCAACGTGTCCTCCTCTTGATTCTTGACGGCTGGGGTGAAAACAAGTGCAGCGAGGGAAATCTGATAGCCAGAGCCAACACACCCGCCATGGACAGACTTAAGAAAATATACCCTCATGCGCTACTTGCCGCTGCCGGTGAAGCTGTCGGCCTCTCCGCAGGGACGGTTGGAAACTCCGAGGCCGGACACCTCCACATGGGCGCCGGAAGAAGAATCTTATCCGACAAGGTGCGAATCGATCAATCCATTGCCGATGGATCTTTTTTCCGCAATGAGGCTTTTCTGCATGTCATACGTGACGCAAAGGAGAGAGGCAAGGCGCTGCATCTCATGGGTATCGTGTCGTTCTTCAGTTCTCACGGGTCTATCAACCATCTTCTTGCTCTGATGGATATCGCAAAGCAGGAGCACATGAGGGATGTTTTTATTCACGCCATGCTCGGCAGGCGGGGAGAGATGCAGGAGAGCGGGGCCAAGTATGTAGATATGGTGGAGGAGAAATGCAGCGAGCTCAATCTTGGAAAGGTGGTGTCCGTCATCGGAAGGTATTGGTCCATGGACAGGGAGGAGAACTGGAGCAGAATCGAAAAGGCATATCGGATGCTCGTCTATGGGGAGGGAACTCCCATAATCGAAAGGAGTTGAATCATGGAAGTGAAGATTAACAATTCGATATTATCCCTCGTCGAAGGAGACATAACAGAAGAGTCAGCAGACGCAATCGTCAATGCTGCCAATTCGAGACTCGCGGGGGGTGGAGGCGTAGATGGCGCCATACACCGGGCAGGCGGACCGTCCATCATGCAAGAGTGTCGAAAAATCGGAGGATGTCCTACAGGACAGGCGGTGATAACCACTGCGGGGAATCTCAAGGCAAAATATGTCATACACGCCGTGGGGCCTGTTTACCAGGGCGGCAAGAAAGGTGAAGCAGCACTCTTAAAGAGCGCCCATCTGGAGAGCCTCAAGCTCGTTTCATCAAAGAAGCTCAAGAGCGTTTCCTTCCCGGCCATCAGCACCGGCGTCTATGGCTATCCAGTGGATGAAGCCGCGCACATTGCCCTGACAACAGTCATAAATTATCTGAAAGAACACCCCGATATTGAACTGGTCCGCTTCGTTCTTTTCGGTCATAAGACATACGAAATCTTTGCGGACGAGCTGAAAAAAATCACATAGAGATAGATCTTGGATCAAGTCATACATTTTGGGGACCATACGGCTATAGGCTATGCGCAAGAAAGGCAAACAGGCAAGTCTGCAAAGACTCGGTAATGTCCTTGCGGTCATACTGAAAAAACACAATATCTTCTTTGACTCTGAGGAACAGCGCCTGCTGGATGTCTGGCAAAAGGCTGTGGGGCCGCAGATTTCAGTCCAGACTCGCCCAGACAGGCTCAAGAGGAATACCCTTTTCATCAAGGTTTCTTCTTCCGTCTGGATGCACCAGCTTCATATCCTTAAGCAGGATATTATCGAAAAGATCAACCAGCTGCTCGGAAAGGATTTGATAAAGAATATCCACTTTTCCATCGGAGATATCCCCTCGGGGATGTCTCCGAATCCATACAGTTCATCGTTCTCACCTGAATCCTATCCCCTGAAAGAAAAGGACAAAAAATTAATCGAGAAAAGCGTTTCTTCAGTAGCAGACCCGGAATTGAAGGAAATCCTCAGAAGGGTGATGACGAAAAATATCATCCGGCGGAGGCTTTCGGCAAAAAGGAGAGCTCTGTGAAGACGGCCTTCATCGCTTCCGTATACTGGCCGGCCTCGGAATACACTGTCAGGGGCGGCAAGACCGCAAGTTGCTCCCTCCCCTTTTTTACACCCTCAACAAGAACAAACTCCCCGCGGGAAGAAGTATGTGAATGCACTATCCTCAGTCTCTTGGGCTCCATACCGGCCGTTCTCATGGAAGAGAGAAGCCCTACCATCCTGGTCGCAGGATATATGATATAGACGCGTCCCGATTTCTTCAAAAGATATACAGATGCTTCCAAAAAATCGTGCAGCGTTCCCTGAATTTCGTGACGCGCTATAGATTTCTGATCATCCGGATTGATTCTGCCTGATTTCAGCTTTCTGTAAGGAGGGTTAAAAATCGAGATATCGAAAGATTCCGGTCGAAAGAGGATTTCGATTTTCCTGACATCTCCATGGCAGACATTAACCTTCTCCTGAAGATCATTCAGCATGACGCTTCTTTTCGCCATGTCAACGAGTTCTTCCTGAATATCAACGGCTACGACTCTGCCGCATTCTTTTCTCTGGGCTACGATGATGGCAATCACACCGCTGCCGGTTCCAAGATCAGCAATCAGGTCTCCTTTTTTCACCCGCACAAAATGAGCCAAAAGAAGCGCATCAACAGAAAACCGGTACCCCTTCTCTTTTTGAAAGATCTTCACCAGTCCGCCAAGAAGTTCATCGACGCTTTCTCCCTTCCTTCTCAACATTGACGGGCGTGGATCATTCTTTTTCATGAGGTAAGGCGACGAATAAATATGCCGCTGCGAAGTTTTGGTTCAAACCATGTGGATTTCGGAGGCATGACTTTGCCGGCATCTGACACGGCCATAAGCTGCTCCATACTTGTCGGATACAGGGAAAAGGCAACAGTAAATTTACCCGAATCGACCAGCCTCTCTAATTCTTGCACCCCTCTTATGCCGCCTATATATTCTATCCTTTCATCTGTTCGAGGATTTTTAATCCCCAAAACAGGCTCCAAGAGATTTTCCTGAAGAATCGAGACATCAAGGATCTTAATGGGATCATCTTTATCATAGCTATTGTCCTTCGCATTTAGCTTGTACCACCTGCCGCAAAGATACATTCCGATTTCGTGACACTTGGACGGTACTTTCGGCGTAAAATTGTCGGATACAAGAAATCGTCCGCGAACCCGACGAAGAAATTCGGCTTCGTCCAGGCCGTTTAAATCTGCCACTGCCCGATTGTAGCTCATTATCTTGAGTTGATCATGGGGAAACAAGACAGCCATCACATAGTCATATGCCTGATCTTTGCTGCTTCCAGGATTTGTTTCTTTTTTCAGTTTCCACACCGCGGCTGCTGCGGCAGCCCTGTGGTGGCCATCGGCTATATAGAGGGTAGGCACATCGGCGAAGTCTTTTATTAAAGCTGCAATGTCTTTTTCGGCGCTAATAACCCATACGGTATGAGAGATGCCATCATCGGCAATAAAATCATATTCGGGGTCCTTCTCGACTATCTTCTTTACCGTCCGGTCGATGGCTTCCTGCGCTTTGTATGCGACAAATACCGGCCCTGTCTGCGCATCTACTGCCATGACATGCCGAATGCGATCAAGTTCCTTATCTTCTTTTGTAAGCTCATGCTTCTTGATCCGGCCCGATTCATATTCAGCAAGGCTGACCGCAGCAACAATGCCGTACTGAGCGTGGGAACCGGCTTTCTGCCGGTATACATAGAAGCAATTCTTTTTCTCCTGAAACAGGATATTCCCCTCAATAAGCTTCGCAAGATTTGTTTTCGCGATTTCATAAACTCTTGAGTCATTTGTCCCCATCGAATGTTGTAGATCGATTTCCGATTTTTCCACATGCAAGAAATTCAGAGGATTGTCTTTAACAATCTCTCTTGCCTCTTCCACGTTCACCACATCATACGGGTAAGAGGCCACAGCCCTGACAAATTGTCTATGCGGCCTCAGCGCCCTAAAGGGAATGACAACAGACACGACAGAATCTCCTCTTGCGAAATTTCTAACATACTGACATATCGCCCGGCAAGAAAAAAGAGAAACAGGGAAGAAGCAAATGCTGACAAAAGAAATAGCTTAAAGCCCTCGAGAGAGACTGCCTGTCCGGGAAGAGGTTGATTTTTACAACAGAACTGGTATGCTTCATTGAGGCCCGGTGAAGGTATCACTACACCGTTCTCAAGTGCGGCGCCCGTCTTGTCTCCGACGGCGTTTATGGGGTTCACGATCTCCCGCGCGACCTTGTAAACCTCATTTAGAACAATATCTATATCATCAATGCCAAAATTGTCCTTGAAACGTTCGCATGCGAAAACTTCCTCAGACGGCAGTCATTCCTTCAGAATAAATTTAAAGTCTCTCAAATCGTACTTGAATTCCATTTTGTGCATCTCCTCTACGGGCTGTACCCTATACCCTGTTCGAGGCGTAGCCGAGAGCCGCGTTGGCAACGATCATGGTGTGCATATTGGAAGTCCCCTCCAGGGTTGCAAAATTTTTCATTAAAGTTCTTTACGGGACTTGACACTAGATGCGCTCTCCTTTCTCAAGGATCTATCTACTGCAATGCTTCAAGAATAGTGCTGATTCCTTCGCCAGCCCCAATGCACTGCGTGGCTAAACCGTAGCGCTTTCCGCTTCGGCGCAACTCCTTGGCAACTGTCATGATTAGCCGGGCGCCGGTTGCCCCCAATGGGTGACCGATTCCCAGAGATCCGCCGTTCACGTTGACCTTCTCTTCCGGAATACCGAGTTCCCTGATGGACGGAATGACCTGAGCCGCAAAAGCCTCATTGAATTCCACCCGGTCGATCTGATCCGCCGTAATCCCGGCGTGTTTCATCGCCCGATGTGTCGCTGGAATCGGTCCGATCCCCATCAGTTGCCCCTTTACACCCCCCAGGCCGATCCCCACAATGCGGGCCAAAGGCTCAAGGCCTAATCGAATGGCCATGTCTTCAGCCATAATAAGAAGGGCCGAGGCACCACTGTTGGTCGGACAGGAATTGCCAGCGGTAATGTGAACCAGTCTATTGCAATAACTGATAACCCCTCGTAACGGAGGCAGCTTACCCAGGGTCTCCATATTGGTGTCCGGCCTGAGACATTCATCTTGGTCAAACAGAACTGTTTCACCCTTTTCCTCCGGGACCCATTCCCTCTTATCATTGAAGATGGGTTTCTCTACCTCCATGGGGATCACTTCGTCTTTGTAAATCCCCGCCGCATAAGACGCAGCTAGTTTCTTATGGCTTCTCACGGTGAACGAGTCAAGCTCCTCCCTCGTAAGGTTATACATATCGACTACATTCTGGGCGGTTTGAGGTATGGGCATCAAGGCGGGGGCGTCAAGTATCTCATCCGGAATCGGTACGGAATAGTACTGGTCATGGTCATGAGCCATATCCCGCTGGAGCTTGGATTTTACGAAAACCCTCTGATTCGGCCCGGTTACCCTCGTTACGATAGGCTCTTCGGGTCTTCCACCTACGATAGAACGGCCCATGCGCTCGACTCCAAGAGAAATGCCGCAACTTGTGGCGCCCACCATGATTGCCATGGCGATACGCTGCATGGTTTCCATGGAGGAACCGCACTGCCTGTTGCTGTGGAAATTTGTCGTTTCCGCCGGCAAGCCAGCCAGTCGGGAAATGCCTCCCAACATGACCAGATCCCTGTTCCCCCCGTTGTTCCCTATTCCGAAATCTTCGATCATGGTAGGCTTCACCTTGGGATTTCGCTCCATCAAGGTGCGTACAACCGTGGCGGCCACTTCATCTAACCGGGTGGCCTCAAACATGCCTCTCCCCCCCCATGAAAACGGAGATCGCACTCCGTCGACAATAACTGCATTTCTTAATCTCATAAATTCTTTCCTTTCAACTCATGCCAGTCAAAATTTCTAACCTGATCTACATATCTTTTTGATCCCTGTACGTTTCATTCAACTGGTCGAGCGTGAATCCGAAGACTTGGCGGCAGACAATCAGCATCTGCATTTGACTAGTTCCCTCGAAAATACAGTTGATCTTGAAGCTACATATCTATTTTCCCACCAGTAATTCCATGGAATAGCCTAAGAACCCAAGCAGCGCTACGCATCCCTTGCAGACATACGTTTCTTTACCACCGCTTTCTTTGCGGCCTCCCGGTTCTCTCATCCCCCATGGATGATTCATGACTGTTTCTCGGTTTCTTGGTTTCTTGTCGAGCGTGCACACAGATTGCCAAGCTAGAAGCTTGGCTGCTTGTAGATTGGCCTCCATATCCCGGATTTCTTTCTGAACGACGTTCAGTGAATAGATTCTCCGGTCATACCGGACGTATATATTCCAATCTTCCTTTGGTGAATTCTATTGCGGCCGTCGTCACTATGATATTCTCGCCGCTCGATATACACTCTTACGTTTCGAGGTTGGTCTTTGGGTCGTCATTCTCACGGCAGCGATACGGAACCGAAACCCGGGGCGGTGACCACCTTGTCGCAGAAAGCTTATCAAAGCTGCCTCCCTGGATAGTAACAGACTCATCTGCAGAAGGCTGCCTGTGATAAATATTTGTCTTAACGCTACGGCCCGGTAAGCTTCTTTTCTTTCACTGCACTGAAGTTGAAACTGAATTTAGGTCGAGATTCTCCTTCTTTCCTCCCGCACGAAGAAGAGGGCCGTCGTTCCGATGATCCCTAGGAGCACCAGGTACGTCCAGGACCACGTCCAGGTGCCGGTCTTATCCGTTAGGTACCCAAATATCGGTACCCCGATCACGTTAGCAGACACCAGCGCCATTGAGCAGGCCCCGCTCACCACTCCCACGTTCTCTTTTCCAGCGCACTCCCCGACCATGGTAAAGTAAATGCCGCCCCAACCCACAGCGGCAAAGCCGAAGATCACGCAACACACGAGGATCAGCCACTGGGGAGTGCCCACTGGCATAATGGCGAAGACTCCGGCCAAAACGGTGGAAATAATGCTCAGTGTCATAAAGGCACCCTTTCTTCTCCCGCTGAAGATACGATCACTGATAACCCCTGCGATGGGTTTGCCAAATAGGCCTCCGAAATCAATCGCGCCAAGTAGGAACCCGGCGGTAACTACCTGAACTAACAGATGCGCCTTCAGGTAAAGGACAAAGTACGTCAGTACCCCCATTTCAACAATGTAGAGGCCCGTGCCGCCGGTGATGATGAGCCAGATGTCCCGGGATTTGAAGACCATCAACCACGATTCTTTCTTCACGGGGCTCGCCGCGGTTGCCGGCCCGGCCAGCGGCACCGCCGTTCCCGCCCCACTCGCTGGCTCCCTGTAGAAGAGGGCTGGTATAATCCCGGATACAATCGCAAAGATGCCCAATGCCATAAAGCCGTAGCGCCAGCCGAAAGCGATGGCTATCATCGGTAAGGTGGCGGCAGTAAGCATGCCGCCGACATTGACGGACATATTGTTTATCCCCATGGCCATGGCTCGCTCCTTTAGCGGAAACCACGTCACTATACCTCTCACGGTCGAAGGAGAGATTATCCCGAGACCCAGCCCCGCTCCGTACATCACAACCATCGCCATGACAAAGGTATCCGTAAAAAGCATGATGAGCAGAAAAGTACCAGCAATCATCTGTCCGATGCATAACGTCCAGCGCACCCCCAGCCTGTCGGCCACCCATCCCCCTGGAATTAAGGTCGTCCCGTAGCCCAGTGTGGCAGCCGACGCGATAAGGCCTATCTGCGTCTTGGTGATGCCCAGGCCCGTGATCATGAAGGGGGCCAGGGGACCCAGGCTGAGCCTCTGCATGTAGGCCACCGCGAAGGCCGAGAAGGTGATGGCCAGTGTCACCCATCTGTACCAGGGATTTGCCGCCGTTACCTGTCCCGCAATTGTTGACTTTGCAGCAGAATCTTCTTGAGTCATCGCTTCTATCTCCTTTTTTCCTTATTCAATTACCTTTCTCGATCATCAAAGCCTTTATTATCTTTATCACAGACCGTCAGATTGCGGCAGTTCGCCAGCCTACACTGTCCAACGGCTAAAACTCCGGAATTTACATCTCCATCCTTATACATTTTCACTGGAAGTATAACCGCTGCTGAGGGCGGATGTGTGGAACAACGGTCCGACAACGAACCGCATGTCTGATTCGACATCGCGCATCGAGGTGCTGATGTTCAAAGAGTTCCCATGGATTGTTATGGGTCTCATGGGTTAGGATAAGTCCCTTTGGTCGACTCGGCAACATGCCGGAATTGTAGATCAGCTGGCGGGGATCACTTCCGTTGATCGGTACCGGCATACCAAATACCCGGGAATTACGACTAAATCATCGCAGGGTTCTTAAGGGACGTATTTGTCTTCCACTGCGATATTAAGACTGTCGAACAATTTTTCGTCTGAGATGGATTCATGGATCAGGTCTTTGCATTTCTCATCGGTCAGCATGAAAGTAGATTTTGAATCGTCCAGCATCTAGGCCATCCCTCTTCTAGGCGACAGAAAACTCAACGGCATTAAATTTGCGCAAATTACGGGTAGAATCTAAAAACAATTAGAATATCTCGCAGGCTACATGCCGATGGTGCTACCCTGTCAGCCCCGTCCTAACGCCAAGTCCGATCGAGGTAAAGACCAACGTTTGTATGTTATATCGGTACTGCTGATAGGTCAAGCATTTATCTTTGCATTTATCTTTGAATATGTTTATCTCTTGCTACAAGGGCCAGTTTGTCCGGATAGTGATTGACAAAGCTTATCAAGTGGACCTTTTATCATCAACATTTTTCTAACTCACGCTAAGTTTTAACACAGATGTATTTAGCTTCACAATTATCAGGATGTTGCAGACGGGCGCGACTGCACTCGTACTCTCTCCCCCTTACTTGAATTGTTTCATGCTCAGCATGATCATTTCGGTCCGTTCTCTCGCATCTGTATAGGTGCGCGGTTTTCAGATAGGATACTTACTCTTTAAGAATCCGCTAGATTATTAATGAAGGACTTGCTATAGGGCAATCGTTCGCAGATATCAAGTAAGTTGTGAGAGAGTCACGAATGATTAAGACTATAATGATGGAGATGCTAGAGATAGAATACCGTATTATTCAGTTAGGATGCCCTCCGTCCTTTAACGCCGGTCTTGCAATGCCGCCGGGCCAGGGCACACTGCAGCTACTGAGGAAGTGAGAAAAGCCATATCGCAGACGCGATCTTACTGACAAGTCTTTCGAGGTGAACTTTCTTCCCTATTGCCCCAAAGCGGAGAAGGTTCTCAATATCATGATCGAAGAGAAGCGACAGTTTAGGTTAAAAATAACCCCATGCTAGAGTGTTTTTTGATGAAAAAGCTGGGTTGATCTGATTGGGCAAAATGAGGGGAATTTTTGATGATCACAATCTTAGGCTGGAGGGAGATTTATGCGAAAAGCGATTTTGGATGAATACAGGAAAAAGCTGAAATCAGCTGATGAGGCGGTGAAGATCGTCAAATCCGAAGATGCGGTCTATTACAGTCACTTCGTCATGTTTCCCAGGGTGCTCGACGCAGCCTTGGCCAAGAGGGTTGGCGAGGTACATGAAGTGAAGGTGGTCAATGTGTGCGGGATGCACCCCGCACAGGTTGCCGTGGCTGATCCCGAGCACAAATCATTTATCTACCAGAGCTCTTTTTTCAGCAACGCCGACAGACAGTTAAGCAAGAAGGGTCTCTGCCACTTCGTGCCGAGTAACTATTCCGAGGCTCCGAAAAAAGTTTATAGGGGAGACCTGCCCAAACCGAATGTGATGCTGATAAAAACTACCATGATGGATGAAAACGGGTATTTCAATTTCGGGACATCGGTATCTTACATTAGGGCTGCTTGCGATATGGCGGACAAGATTGTTGTCGAAGTGAATGAGGGAGTACCTTACTGTCTGGGCGGGGCATGCGAAAATGTGCATATATCCGAAGTAGAGCATATCGTTGAAACGGAAAAAGTACCTCTCATGGTCATTCCCAAAGCACAGGCATCGGAGGAGGATAAGAAGATCGCCTCTTACGTCATTGAGGAAATTCACGACGGCTGCTGCCTCCAACTGGGCATCGGGGGCATCCCCAATACAGTAGGAAGCATGATTGCAGAGTCTGATGTTAAGGATCTGGGCGTGCAGAGCGAGATGATGTGTGATGCCTTCATGGATTTATTCTTGAAAGGAAAGATCAACGGCAAGTATAAATACAGCGACAAGACTAAGATGATCTACACCTTCTGCATGGGAACAGCGGAGCTTTATGAGTTCCTGCACAGGAACCCAGCCTGCGCTGCCTACATGGTAGATTACACGAACACCCCTGAATATATCGCCAGGAACGACAACATGATAAGCATCAACAACACACTCCAGGTTGATCTTTGGGGGCAGGTATGTTCAGAGTCTCAGGGCAGGAAGCATATCTCTGGGTCCGGCGGCCAGGCCGATTTCGTGATGGGTGCCGCTAAGTCCAGGGGCGGCAAGTCCTTCCTCTGCATGAGATCGACCCGCATGATGGGAGATCAGAGGATATCGAGAATTGTCCCCGATATCACGGGCATCGTTTCCGTCACAAGAGCAGGCGCTCAGTACATCGTCACCGAATACGGTAAATTCAATGTCAAGGGGAAATCGACCTGGGAGATCGCGGAAGGGATTATTTCCATCGCCCACCCAGATTTCAGGGATGAATTGGTCAAAGCGGCGGAAGACAGGGGCATCTGGAGAAAACGCAACAAATAAATCAGGAGAAACCTCAAAAGAAGAAGTCCGATGTGAAGACGAGATGAGGCACAGAACGCTCGACAATGCGGAGTTTACTTCTTCCCGACAATGTCCTCCAAGCTGAGGACCCTTTGAATACGGTCCTCTACGGTCTTATCGCTGCCGCCCTTCCATTCTAGGATCTGGAGGATCACACCTGCACTCTCCCGAGGACTCAAAATGACTTCCTTACGATTGCTAAATTCATCTTGTAGGGGAATCCGGAATCCTTTAGCTTTTGTTTCCTATAAAGTCTTCAAGATTATCAACCTCAAGACCCATGTGATTCAACCCTTCCCCGTGCTGCGCGATGTGCTTATTCACGAATCCATCTTCTTGCATAGACTGAATCATACTTATGATATTCTCACCCAACTGTACATAAGAAACTTTGACTTGGCCAGCCTTCTCCTGTAAAATTTCTGTGCGGATGTGTCTGGCATTCAACAGATTGACATATTGAAACAATTCAAAAGCGCCATTGCTGTAAGGCTCTATTTCGGTCTGGAGCTCGAGATGAGAAAATGATGACAGAGGAGTTTACATGAAGCCGACAAGAGTGTTTATCCACGGGCTGGAGAGTTCCGGTATGGGAACAAAGGGGGCATTTTTCAGGGACAAATACCCTGATATGATCATTGAAGATTTTGTCGGTCCCTTCCAAGATAGGATGGAAAAGTTGAATAAGATACTTTCCGGCAAGTCGTCTCTGATATTGGTCGGTTCGAGCTATGGCGGATTGATGGCCGCAGCGTACGCCTTCAATAACGCAGGGCGAATCAGGAGGCTTATCCTTCTGGCCCCTGCCCTCGATCTATATGAATTTGAGCCATACCTGGGCAGGCAGCTTCTTATTCCTACTGTTATCTATCATGGCAGACATGATGATGTGGTTTCTCCTTCATCCGTCCAGGATATCGCCCGGAAGATCTTCGCAAATTGCGAATATCGTCTCGTTGATGATGACCATTCTCTCCACAGGACGTTCAGTCTCATGAACTGGGATGATCTTCTCGAAACTTTGCGAGCAGTTTCAGATATGTAGGGATTGTAAAAGCAACTAATTCCTTGACAAGATTTCAACATTCTCTTAACATCAGTGGAATGACGAGAGTTTATGGAAAAGGTATGTACAGAAAGAAAGTAGTTATCAGGTATGCTGCGGACAATGTGGATCAGCCTATAATATGCCAGCTCGTGAAAAAGCATGATCTGGAATTTAACATCCTCAAGGCCCAGATCCTGCCCAGAAGGGAAGGAGTTATTGTCGTTGAGCTAAGCGGTTTGAAAGAAAATTTTGATCAGGGCATCCGTTTCCTCAAAGAAAAGGGTCTCAAGGTCGAACCCGTTTCGAAAAATGTGAGCCAAAATGCGGATAAATGTGTGCACTGTGGCGCCTGCACCGCCTTCTGTCCGACTGATGCCCTATCTCTGGAAAAAGAATCTATGAAAGTTGTCTTCGATCCGGAAAAGTGCAATGGCTGCGAATTTTGCGTATTGGCCTGCCCCCCGAGGGCCATGGAGGTTAACATTTTCTGAGCGAGGTCGCTTTTTGAAGCTGTAACGCTGACTATCCTTTAATCCCCGATTCAACGAATTTCATCCGCAGGTTCGGGCTTTTTCTTCTTGTAGGCTTGCTTGTCCTGTTCCGTTATCTTATCGATATAATCAGTCACAGGCTCTCTGCGCTTGTCGAATATCGACATCACGCTTTCATACACACCCCTGCCCTTTTCCACCACAGTAAGGGTTTGCTCCTTGGCCTTATTTAGGGCTTCGTGCATGCTTCTGGGCATTCTATCGGACTCTTTAAAATATGAATATCCGGTCAACATTATGATGATAAGGATTAGCAACAAGGTGACTTTGATGAGTTTCTTGAAAAGAAAATATATGATCACGATTGCAACAAAGATGCACACTCCGGCAGTAAATTGATGGGCTCTAAAATAATCGATAATGCTGTCCATTATTGAACCTCCATCATAAGCGTGCACTCAGTCTACTCCATTTATCGACAAAAATCCAGTAATCCTTTAGCCTTGACAAACAGTGTATGGAAGCTTAAATTCGAATGCGTGATATAGATAAAGGTATTGAAATTGATTAAAGTGGCCATATCAACCCTCGGTTGCAAGGTTAACCAGTATGAATCTGCGGGCATCTTGGAGATGCTCGATCAGAGTATATTTATGCCCGTACCGTTCAATACGAAGGCTGACTGTTATATAATCAACACCTGTACCGTCACAGGCCGGACGGAATACCAGTCAAGAAACCTTATCAGAAGGGCAATCAGGAAAAACCCTGCTGCATGCATTATTGTTACAGGCTGTTACGCCCAAGTCGCACCTCGTGATCTTGCCAGAATTCCTGGTGTAACCCTCATTGCTGGAAATGCCGAAAAAGATCATATCCCCCGGCTGATGGAGCGCCTGGCAAAAGGGGACCCTCAATTGATCGTAAGCGACATCTGCGAGGCCAAGGAATTTTCCGGACTGAAGCCCTTAAAGTTCGCAGGCCACACACGTGCATTCCTCAAAATCCAGGATGGCTGCAACAGCTTCTGCAGCTATTGTGTAGTTCCTTATGCACGGGGTCACAGCAGGAGTCTTTCACGAGTGGATGTCTTGAAAGAAATTGAAACTCTGGCCCGGGCCGATTACAGAGAGATAGTCCTCACTGGCATTCATCTGGGAGTCTACGGTCAAGACTTGGCGCCCCCCTCAAACCTCTACGAGATAATGAAACACGTAGATAAGAATAAATTGGTGAGGAGATTGCGCCTCAGCTCGATAGAAATCACGGAAATATCAGATGACATGACGCGGCTTATGGCGGAAGGGACCACGTTATGCAAACACCTGCATATTCCTCTCCAGAGTGGAGATGACGCGATTCTCTCCGCCATGAAAAGGAATTACGATTCAGCATTTTTTAACGATCGCCTGCGGGTGATCAGCCAGGTTATTCCTGATATTGCCCTCGGTCTTGACGTTATGGTCGGGTTTCCCGGCGAAGGGGAGAAACAGTTTGATAATACGGTGCGTCTGATTGCGGAACTCCCTGTTGCCTATCTCCATGTGTTCCCTTATTCAGAACGTCCGGGCACAGCCGCCTCTGGTCTCCCCGGCAGTGTTGCCGAAACCACAAAGAAGAGGCGTGCTGAGATACTGAGGAAGCTGGGCCAAGAAAAAAGAAATGTCTTCGCCCGGAGGTTTGTGGGGAAGAAGCTGAGTGTGCTTATTGAAGGCAAGAAAGACAGAGATACGGGCCTTATGAGAGGACTTTCTGACAACTACATACCTGTCGCCATAGAAGATGGCAACTCCTCACTGGTAAATCGAGTCCTAAACGTGATACCGGCCTATTCTCTGGAGGGCAAACTGTACGGAAGGATTGTAACTGATGACCGATGAAAGGTTTGCAGACCTCGAGAATTTCCAGCGGACGCTAGGCTATCACTTCAACAGGATCGAGCTGCTTGATAATGCATTGATACACCGCTCTTTTGTTAATGAAACCCCGGCACTCTCCTGCAAAGACAATGAGAGGCTCGAATTTCTGGGAGACGCTGTTATCGGGCTTTGCCTTAGCGACCTGCTGATGAAGAGATTCCCCGACTATGCCGAGGGTCAGCTCTCCAAGCTCAGGGCCTATGTTGTGAACGAACAATCACTCGCCGGTCTTGCCCGCAATCTTAACATCGGAGCTTACCTCGTCCTCGGACGGGGAGAAGAAGGTTCAGGGGGAAGAACCAAGACATCGATTCTTTCCAATGCCTTCGAAGCGGTTGCAGCCGCCATATATATCGATTGCGGATTTGAGAAGACAAGTAAATTCTTGGAAAATCTATTTGCGTCTGTGGTTGAGGAAGGAATGAAAAGTGTTATCTATAAAGACTATAAAACGGCGCTCCAGGAAATCTGCCAGAACCGCTTTAAAGAAACGCCGAAATACACACTGATCAATGAAACCGGCCCCGACCACGATAAAGTTTTTGAGATAAGTCTGACTATAGCAGGTATGATCACGACCGCAGGCACCGGCAAGAGTAAGAAGGAAGCAGAACAGTTGGCGGCCCGGAGGGCACTGGAGGAGTTTGCCAAACTGCAGGATACCTCCCCTCCCCCGATTGATGAGTAAAGCTAAATAGCTGTATATGAAACAAATGATCATCCCTTTTTTTATAGTTTATCAAGGTTGTCCGAACCGGTGCATATACTGCAACGTACACAAGACTGCCGGTAATTTTTCTGAGAGGATTACAGAAGATACTTTCCGGAAAACGATCCACAAATATCTAAGTCATCCAAAGAGGAAGGGGAACGGCGCCGAGATTGCATTTTACGGCGGTAATTTTACAGGCATGGATAAAGACTACCAGACTGAACTTCTCGGTTTTGCCAAGCCATTCATTGAAAAGGGGCTCGTGCATGGCGTGAGGATTTCTGTGAGACCGGACAGTATAAACAAGGAGAGCCTTGATCTAATGAAGCGATTCGGTGTCACGACAGTTGAAATCGGTGCGCAATCCATGGTGGACGAAGTGCTCCACATTTCCAGGAGAGGGCATAGAGCGTCGGATGTGTCTGCCGCCATGGAGATGCTGAAGGAACGAAAGTTCAAGACGGTGATGCATCTCATGGTAGGTCTTCCGGGTGACAGTCAGTCGGGATTTGAATATACAATTGCAAAGACGATAGGCCTTAAACCGGATATGGTCAGGATTCATCCCACGATAGTCCTACAGGATACAGGCCTAGCAGAGCTTTTCTCAAATGGAACCTATCATCCGCTCAGCATGTCTCAAGCCATTGACATGTGCAAGCATGCCTTGAGAAGATTTGGAGAAGCCAATATCCTTGTGATCCGTGTCGGTTTGCAAACGACACGGGAAATGGAGATGACGGGCAGCATAATCGCCGGCCCGTATCATCCGGCATTCCGTTCACTCGTCGAAGAATCCATGTTTTTCGATATGGCAGCGGCGATGCTTGCAGCCGGACAGATGAGCAGACAAGAAGTGAGTTTTTCACTCTCTCCTAAAGACGTCTCATGCTTCCACGGCCAAAAGAACAGAAACATGCATAAGCTGAAGAATATCTTCGGCCTCATAAGAATCGACGTATCCGTTGACCCTGACCAGAGAAGAGGAACTCTGGCCATGATTGCCGGTGGCAGTAAATCAACGACAGCAGTGTTCCGCCGTTAATGGAATTATTGGTGGAAACAGCGGTTGCAACAAGCAGGCAGCATAAAGACTAACTTTACAGAAAGAAATCGCAGATGTTCAAGTCCGGTTTTATAGGCATCATTGGCAGGCCGAACGTGGGAAAGTCAACGCTTCTGAACAAGATTATCGGCGAGAAGATAGCCATAACCAGCCATAAGCCGCAGACAACGAGAAACAGGATCACTGGCATCAAGAATATCGAAAACGGACAACTGATCTTCGTCGACACTCCGGGCATTCACAGGGCAACGACACCCTTGAATGAATTCATGGTGACAGCAGCGAAGGATACCTTCAGAAGCGCTGATATTCTTCTCATGGTTGCGGAGGCGGAAGGCGTTCACAGGGACGATCATCTCATTATCGAATCCCTAAGGACTACCGGGCTGCCTGTCATACTGCTTATAAATAAGATCGACCTCGTCCGGAAGAAAGATATTCTTCCCGTTATGGACCAGTTCCAACACCTCTTTTCTTTTTCCCAGATTATCCCCGTCTCCGCAGCTAACGGCGATGGGCTCTCCACTCTGATGGAAGAAATATGGAAGCTTTTGCCCGAAGGTCCGCGATATTTCCCCGACGATATCGTGACGGACAGGACCGAGCGTTTTATCGCGGCAGAGATCATCAGAGAGAAGATTATCATGCTGACCCATCAGGAAATACCTTATGCAACAGCGGTTGTTGTGGAATCGTTTAAGGAAGATGAGGAGAAAAAGCTGCTGGTCATTCAGGCAACAATCAATGTGGCGAAAAATTCTCAGAAAGGCATACTCATAGGCAAGAAGGGCTCCATGCTCAAAGAAATCGGCAGACGGGCGAGACAGGACATGGAGAAGTTTTTTGCCACCAGGATTTATCTGGAGCTGTTCGTCAGAGTAAGAAAAGACTGGACCCACGATGCAGGAATGCTCAGAGAATTCGGGTATTTAGAAAAAATCTAAAAGTGGTAAGTTGTGAGGTAAAGGTCACTTGAAACCCATAATCGCTATCATCGGCAGGCCCAACGTGGGAAAATCGACGCTTTTCAATCGCCTGTCCGAGAAGAACAAGGCCATAGTTATCGATGAACCCGGCGCCACAAGAGACCGAAACTATGCGGACTCCACATGGTATGACAAGGATTTTATCCTTATCGACACAGGTGGATTCGAGCCTGCATCCGCAGAGACTATGCTGGTACAAATGAGAGAGCAGGCACATCTGGCCATAGAGGAGGCAGACATCATTATCTTCCTCATGGATGGCAGGGAGGGCCTGACCCCATCAGACCGAGAAATCATGAATATCCTCAGGGGGGTTAAAAAACCGGTCTTCTGTGTTGTCAACAAAATAGATGGTCCTAAGCAGGAAACCCAGACCTATGAGTTTTATGAACTGGGAGCCGAAAGGATTTACGGCATCTCGGCGCAGCACGGACTCGGTATTCATGAACTCATGGAGGATGTGGCTTTGCATATTGCACCTCCCGTTGAAGAAGTCCCCGCGGGAGAAAAGCCGATCAAAATAGCAGTGATTGGAAAACCGAATGTGGGAAAATCCTCGCTCGTTAATAGAATCCTTGGATATGAAAGAACTATCGTCAACCCCATACCAGGCACAACGAGAGATACCATAGATACGCCCTTCGAATTAAACGGCAAGAGATACCTGCTTATTGATACGGCAGGAATCAGGCGAAAAAGCAGGGTTAGTCACGTCCTTGAGAAATACAGCATTGTCCAGGCCCTTAAGGCCATAAACCGCTGCGATATAGCTTTGCTCGTCATTGATGCCGAGGAGGGAATTACAGAACAGGACGCCAAAATAGCAGGATTGACCGTAGAAAAGGGAATTGCCTGCATCATCGTTGTGAACAAGTGGGATGTTATAGATAAAGACGACTCCACAGTTGGAAATTATGTCAGAGACATCAAAGAGACAATTAAGTTCATAGATTATGCACCAATCATCTTTGTGTCAGCACTAACCGGGCAGAGGGTATCCAAGATATTTGACGCTATTGAAAGTGTCTTGACCCAGTACACAAAGAGGGTGGGTACTGCTGAGATTAATCGACTTGTCAGAGAAGTCCTTACGTCAAACCCTCCGGCCCGGCATCAAAATAGAGCAAATACTTTCACCTACGCAACTCAGGTTTCCTCCGCCCCGCCCACATTTGTTTTTTTTGTCCGTGAACCTCGTGCCATTCATTTTTCATACAGGCGCTTCCTGACCAACCGGATCAGAGAGGCATTCGGGTTTGATCAATCGCCGCTCAGGATTATATTCAGGAAAAAAAGCAGATCAACGGAGGAGTGACAGACATTAAAAAAGGGGTCTCTACTAATTTGATTTTCGTAGAGATCCCTTTCTCTTCTTATTTGCATGAAGATTAATGGAAGATGAATCGCTCTCGCCGGTCATGCGCCGTCCACACCTGTTCGCTCCTTCTTTCTGAACCACGATACAGGATCGGTCAGGAATTCCTCCGTGTCTTTGAGAGACACGTAGTGTTCGTGTTCTATATTGGCAAGTAAATTGAAAAATGCCTTTTCCTTCGGGTCGGATACTTGGTCACGGAGATTTGCATAGTATTCCGTTCCCTTCCCCTCAAATTCTATTGCTACGCGGATGGCTTTGAAGTCATCGGCATCACCCTTTACCGTCTTGGGCGCCTTCTGCGCCGCATTCTTCAGGACACTCTTAATAACCGTATCTTTGACTTTAAGGGGAACAGTTTCCGGCCACTTCTTGTCCTTCTCCCAGTTCGCATGCAGCTCTTTCAATCTCTGGTAGTGCTCCAGTTCTTCGCCGCCTATCTGCTCAAACATGGCCTTGCCAACCGGATTCTTGGTCCTCTCGGCATTCTTAAGATAGAACTCGTGTTCCTTCATCTCATTGTTGAGGGCAACCTGCAGTGCATTCAATCGTTCTTTCATAATCAATCTCCTTATTAAGTTCAAGCTCTATAGTTAATTGTATTATCATACCTTGCTATTAGTTTATTAATGCAAAATCTAATTGTCAAGGCCGAAAAGCAAGAGACCAAAAAGCAGAGGTTTAGAAGAAATGTTTACTGTCCCCGCGGAGGATACATGATCAGGAATCTTTAAGCTCATCGACATATTCGGCGACATTTTGACAAAGATCGGATATTCGTTCGAGATGCAACAGCATTTCAATGAAGATGGGACCAGCCTCGGCCTGACAGATCCCTTCGTAATATCTCACGAGATGCCTTTCTCTCGCCTCCTTCACACTCATGTCAATGTCTTCCTCACGCATGGCAATATTTGCTATCTTCTCCGCATCGCGCTCCCCAATCAGCGACACGGCGTCGCGAAGGTTTTCCGAGGCCTCCTCCTCAATTTCCCCCAGTTCTTTCTTGCCCATTTCTGTAAAACTTACCTCCGCCTGGTACTTATTATTCGCCAGCTTCGCCAGTATGACCGCATGATCCCCGATCCTTTCAATGTCATTTGCCATGGCCGTATATGTAAAGAGTTTTCGTGACAATGCAGGCGACAATTGCCGACAGGAAATCTTGCGCAAGAAATTGACGATCTCGCGCCGCAAGACATCAACAACAAATTCGACGTATATGATATTTTGCCTCTCCCATTCTTTGTAATCCTTCACCAACCGCAGGCTTTCCGTAAATATCTTTTGGACGAGGACAATCTCTCGCTGCAATTCCTTTCTCACGCACATCAAAGCCTCTTTCGGATCTACCAGACACCTGTCATCAAGGAATTCCGGCCATAGCGGTAGGGTTTCCTCTTGGCCGGGTATGACCTTCTCGATCAATCTGGCAAAGGGTTTGAGAAGAAAAATGAAAAAGACGACAATAGAAAGATTAAACAAGAGATGACCGAGGACAATTTGCTGCGCCACACTTGAGGAAAGATTTTTCAACGCAACGATGAACCAGGGAAGCGTAACCATGCAGGCAACAGCGCCGAAAAATTTAAACAAGAGGTGGGAGATAGCGCTCCTCTTGCCGCCGACGTTAGCAACCGCACTTGCCATGAGGGCCGTGACCGTGGTCCCCACATTAGCCCCGAAAACAACAGGCAGAGCGTTTTCAATGGTGATAAGATCCTGTTGCGCCAGAATGGCAAGAATGCTGATGGGAATGACAGAGGCTTGTACTATTCCCGTAAAAATAATACCAACTCCAAGACCCAAGAGCGGATTTTTTGTTTCTTGAAGAAAGTGGATGACCGCCTGATTATCTTTCAATGGCATTGTGGTCATCGCCACCAGGCTTAAACCAAAAAACAAAAGGCCGAAATAGAAGATGGCCTCACCTGCATCCTTCCATTTTGACTTTCCCGTAAGCCAGAGAATGCCGCCTGAGACGATAATAAATGGGGAAATATCGGCAAATTTCCAGACGACCAGCTGAACAGTGAGTACAGTACCAATGTCCGCACCAAGAATGATACCGAGGGAATGGTAAAAGGTCATCAATCCGGCGCTCACCATGCCCACGGTCAGGAGCGTCGTCGCCCCACTGCTCTGAAACAAAATTGTCGTTATTATGCCGATCAATATTCCGTATACCGGTTTTCTTACTGAATACTTGATATATTCTCTGATGCGAGAAGTAAAAAGCTGCTGCACCCCGGCGCTCAATTTCCTCATGCCGAACAAGAATAAAATGAGACCAGATGCAGAAATCAGTGCTTCGTTCATGACAGGTATTTTCCCTGACTCAGGATGCTGACGTCCCTATAGTCTATCTCACAATCCACATAGCATCTTCATCAAGATCGTTAGTATTGGCCGGGGAAATTCGGCTTCCGCTTTTCCTTCTGGGCAAGAATGCCTTCACGGGCATCCTTGCTCCCGAATACGGGCAAACCGATTTCCAGTTCCCTTTTGAAGGCATCGCTATAGGACATATCCCGCGTTTCCCGGAAGCATCTAATTATGCCTTGAACGGCAAGGGGACCGTTACTCGCAATTCTGTCCCCTAATTCCATAGCTCTTTTCATCAGCTCTTCCTGCGACATAATGTGATTGATGAAACCCCATTCATGGAGAGTCCTCGCGCGGAAGTTGCCTGCTGTCAGAAGGATTTCAAGGGCCCGGCAGGGTGAGAGCTGCCGGGGTAGATAAACGTTTGAGCCTCCGACCGGCATGATCCCCAGACTGGCTTCTCTCATCTGAAAAACTGCATTTTCCGAGGCAATGCGAAGATCGGCACCCATGACCATCTCAAAGCCCCCCGTCAAACAGTAACCATTGATAGCAGCAATTACGGGTTTCTTCACAATGTTCGGCTTCAGCATGGCTTCCCCGACATGCGGTCCGACCTGCACCAGCCACCGCTCTGATTCGCTCCTGGGCTCCCTCGCCCTTGTGAGCACAGGTATGGCAGTTTTCAGATCCATCCCGGAGCAAAAGATGTCCGGCAGGCAGGAATAGAGAATAACTGCGCGCACCATCTCGTCTTCATTGACATCCGTCCACGCACGATGCAACTCCATCAGGATTTCTGGATCGAGGGCGTTCTTTTCCTCGGGACGATTCAGACCTACTTTTGCGATATGCCCTTCCTTCTCATAGATTAATCCCATAGGGTGCTCCTTTCAAGGTACAATTATAATGAATAGCAGGGCACAACAGCTTGCCCCTCAATATTGGAAGTATTGGCCAGAGCCGCGGCTTGGAGATTAAGCCCCGCCGTTTGCGAGACAGCAGAACATGAAAGTACTTATCAAATTTATCGGTCAACCTCAAGACGAATGTACTTCGCTCTCTTGACCTTCGACGAAGGGCTCTTCTGTGATCCAAAGCCGTCGGGCTTGGGCTTATATTGAGATTAAGAGACCAGAGCCAAAGCAGGAGTTGTTTTAAGAATGACTAATATTCGTGCGATACCATACCGTTCGCGGGATTCCTCAGGCGGCTCAACAACTGCTGTCCTTCCTCATATAAAATTTGACATGGAAAGAGCACTTAGTATATAAATTAACACTAATCTGTATCTCAAGGGAGGAAGGGCAGCACTTCCGGATCAATATAAACTGGTTTTCCCCGATCCGGCGTCTCCTCGGGCTGTCTTACAGAATTTTATTTCTGCCTTCCAGACTGTATTTGCTTTCACATCCTTATGGCCGAATGCTTTTTTTAAGAAAAACGGTATCGTCAACATTTCTTGATAATATGGAACAACCGCCGAAATTTGTTATGTTGAAAAGATTGTAGGCCTTCGATAAATGGAAGATAAAAAAACCAGGCAACCCGTTCTCATTGACATTGGGAAAGTCAGAAAGGCACCTGACGAACCTTTCCTGCCCCTATGGTTTTTTCAACACGACGATCTCGTTAACGCCATCGATGCCGGAAGCCGCATCAAAAAAGAAAATTTGATAAATACTTTGAACCGCATCCATTTTATGGGTGATTCCGTCTGCGTCCTATTGCGCCATCCCAAGTATGACGAAGCGATTCTTGTAAAAGCAATTCCGGAGACCACCGAAAAAGATGAATTAAAGTGTTCATGGGATAAGAGTCACACAAGCTTCGGCCTGGAAAATTTCCAGTTCAGTTACCTGATAGTAATGGATCAGCAGTCCATCATTCTTATTCCTGCAAAACTCCTGGGTATAGACAGCGCAGGATTCAAGGTACAACTGCCGGAAGAGAGCTACCTTATTAGCAAGCGAGTGACAAATCGTTTTCCCTGTCGAGATGTCACTGCGGAGTTGACGCAGAGCGGCTTCCTGGCCAGAGGCAGCCTTGTAGATTTCAGCCCTCAGTCTTTCCGCATAAAGGTGCGCCCTGAAATGCCCTCGTCATATCACGAGTTCAATCCTGATGCTACGGTTACGATCAGGTTAACGGGCGACGGCAAAATGCTTTTTTCAGGAAACTGCCGCTGTCTAAGACAAACGTATGAAATTCACGATTGGGAAATCGTTCTTGCTCCCCTGAGTGAACAAATCAAGCGCTTCCAGACAAGAACGGTTCGCCATCCCCGCCGCCGGATATTCCCTCCACCGATGGCCGTCTTTGAGCATCCTTTTTTTAGAAGAAAATTCCAGCGAGAAATCACGGACATTTCTATTACAGGTTTTTCCATGTACGACGATGCAATAGAGGGCATATTGTTGCCGGGAATGATTATACATGGGCTGTCAATAATCTATGCCGGGGAGTTGAAAATGAACTGTGCGGCGCAAGTAATCTACCGCAAGAGGCCGGAGGATAATAAAGCATGCTGCGGCCTTGCCATTCTGGATATGGATATCCACAGTTACAGTCGTTTGAATAGGATCATCTCTTTGAACATGGACCACCATTCCTTCATATCCACCGAAGTGGATATGGATGCCCTCTGGGAATTCTTCTTTGATACCGGTTTTATATACCCCAACAAGTATAAACTGCTCCATGACCGGCGGGAGGATTTCAAAAATACCTACAGGAAGCTCTATCAGGAAAATCCCGAGATCGCCATGCACTTTACGTACGAGGAAAATGGGCGCATATACGGTCATATGTCCATGCTCAGGGCTTACGAGCGTACATGGCTGATACACCACCACGCGGCGAGGCCAATGCAAAATAAACTGCCAGGCGTCCAGATCCTGAAACATATGATGCTTTTCCTGTACGGCATGTACCATCTCCCTTCCGCAAAAATGGACTATGTTATGTGCTTCTTTCGTCCGGAGAACAAGTTCCCCGACCGCGTCTTTGGCGGCTTCGCGAGGGAGCTGAAGAATCCTCATATCTGCTCGCTTGACCTTTTTTCTTATATGACATTCCCCATCGGAACGCCCCAGTATGAACTGCCGCGAGGCTGGTCATTGCATGAAAGTACCCCTTCCGAATTATGGCAGCTCGAACAATTCTTGAAACATTCATCGGGCGGGTTTTTGTTCGATGTACTAAGTTTAGGGAAAAAGGACCCAACGGATGACTCTCTGGAGAAGGTATCCCAACGGCTTGGTTTCACAAGAAAGTGGACCGTATACTCGCTTAACGAGGGGAACAATCTGAAAGCCGTCTTAATAGTAAACCAGTCAGATGTGGGGGTAAACTTATCCGAGCTTTTGAACAGCATCAAAGCCCTTATTGTTGATTCAGAAAATCTGCCCTGGGAAGTACTTTCCGCGGCTGTCGCACAACTTACAGGGGTTTATCACCTTGACAGCATTCCTCTTTTAATTTATCCGTCAGCCTATTCCGAGGTTATGAACATCCCGACCGAAAAGAAATATCAACTATGGATCACGAATATGCGCCATTCCAATAAATTTATGGAGTACGTGCAGCGCCATTTTAGAATGAAATACGAGTAGTGCAATTTATCCTGAGAATCGTAGAATGAATGAAGCCGGATTATATAGCAGCAGACTGATTAAGAATTACATTGAATACCTGAGCGAGCATCACCCCGGGGTCAATATAGCAGCTCTCCTCAATTACGCAGGAATTACGACCTACCAGCTCGAAGACGGGGGGCACTGGTTCAGCCAGAGGCAAATAGATCTTTTCCACGAGGGAATGACTCAACAAACAAAAGATCCTGATATTCCCAAGAATGTCGGTCGTAATGCGCCATTTTCGAAGGCCGGTGGCGCGGTGTCACAATACGCATTGGGATTTATAAAACCTTCCATCGCTTACTCGGTGCTCGGGAAGCTTCATCATTTCTTCAGTAGAGCCTGTACGATTCATGTAAGAAGCCTAGGAAGAAACCAAGTGGAAATCACCGTCATCCCAAACCCCGGCGTCGAGGAGAAACCTTTTCAATGTGAGAATCGACTCGGTACATTCGAGGCAGTTGCAAAACTCTTTACAGCAAAATTCGCTGCTATCGAACATCCTACCTGCATTCATCAAGGAGGAGGAAGTTGCCGCTATATTATAAGCTGGGAGAAATCCCCTTCTTTCACATGGAAGACAATCCGCAACTTCGTTGCACTTTCGGCTTTTTTGGTCTGTCCGGTCTTATTCTTTATCCTCCACGATCACGAATGGGCATGGACGGTGCCTGTCTTACTTTATGTATTGTTTGTATTGATTTTCATCTATTACTCCGAGTACCTAGAAAAAAAAGAGCTCGCTGTAAACCTGAAAAGTCAGGGTGATTTAGCCAATAGCCTCTTAGATGAGATCAACATCCGTTACAACAATGCCCTGCTCATTCAGGAGATCGGCCAGGTAACCTCCATGATCTTGGACAGCGAAAAGCTACTGAAGCTGGTTATGGAAGCCATGGAAAAACGGCTCGATTTTGATAGGGGCATGATCATGATTGCCAACCAGGAAAGAACCCGTCTCATATATTCCATTGGTTATGGCTACAATCCCGAGCATGAGGAATTTCTCGCGGGTGTGGCGTTTCATCTTGATAAGCCTCTTTCCAGGGGACCTGCCGTGGAGTCTTTTCGTTCACAGAAACCTATCCTGATTGATGATATTTCCAAAATAGAGGACAGTCTCTCGAAAAGGAGTTATGAGTTTGCCCGGATGATGGGCACCAAGTCTTTTATAACTGTTCCCATTGTTTTCGAAAACGAGTCCCTAGGCATCCTTATGGTGGACAATGTCAAGTCAAAGAGACATCTTACACAGAGTGATGTCAGCCTTATCATGGGGATAGCAACCCACATCGCCATCAGCATTAATAATGCGATATCATATCAAAAAGTACTCGAGAGTGAAGAGCGGTTTCGATCTTTAAGTGAGAATGCCCCGGACATTATTTATACTCTCGATATCAATGGCTCTTTTACATACATAAATCCTGTCTGGGAGAAAATTTTGGGGCATCGCACCCATGAGGTTATAGGACGAAAATTTGTCGATTTTATGAAAGAGACAGATGCCAAAGAATACATGCTCCTTTTTGAGCAGATAAGGGATGGAAAACTTATTCTCACGGATAGGATCGGCACATTTCTGCATAAAGATGGGTCAGAAAGGGTATTTAATATAAGTGGAGCCCCAAACCTCGATTTAAAAGGAAATGTGACTGGTATAGTTGGAATCTTCAAAGACATCTCTGAACAGAAGCAGCTTGAATCGCAGTTGCTCCAAGCCCAGAAGATGGAGGCCGTAGGCACTCTTGCCGGCGGCATCGCCCATGACTTCAACAATCTCCTCACTGGCATTCAAGGGTATGCCTCTCTAATGTTTCTTGATATGAATATCAACCACCCTCTTTATGATAAACTAAAGGGAATTGAAGACCAGGTAAGAAGCGGCGCCGAGCTGACCAAGCAGCTCTTGGGATTTGCCCGCGGCGGCAAATACGAGGTCGCCGTAACCGATATGAATACAATCATTAACAAGACATCATCCATGTTCGGCCGGACGAAGAAGGAGATCGCTATTCACAAGCAATGCACTGACAATATCTGGCCAGTGGAGGTCGATCGCGGGCAGATGGAGCAGGTGTTCTTGAATATTTATGTTAATGCCTGGCAGGCCATGCCTGGCGGGGGGGATTTGTATCTGGAGACGGCTAACGTCTTTCTCGATAAAGAGTCTGCCAAACCATATGGTGTGAATGCCGGCAGGTATGTGCGAGTCGCTGTTACCGATACGGGTATCGGGATGGATGAACAGACGAGAAAGAGGATATTTGAGCCGTTCTTCACGACGAAAGAGATGGGAAGGGGTACAGGCCTCGGGCTCGCGTCTGTTTATGGTATTATCAAAGGCCACAACGGTATAATAGATGTAGAGAGCGAGAAGGGACACGGTGCAACGTTCACCATTTATATCCCTGCTTCGGATAAGAAACTTGTCAAAGAAGAGAAGACTCCCACAGATATCGCGAGGGGTGAGGGGAGAATTCTTCTCGTGGATGACGAAGATGTGATCATTGATGTGGGCAGCGAGATCCTTGAAGTGTTGGGGTACAAAGTTTCTACGGCGAGGAGCGGTCGTCAGGCTATAGAAATATATAAAGAAAAGCAAAATGAGATCGATATGGTTATCCTGGACATGATCATGCCGGAGATGGATGGGGGAGAGACTTTCAATGCGCTAAAGTCCATCGATCCCAGCGTTAAGGTGATTCTTTCCAGCGGATATAGCGCAGACGCACGTTCAGCGAGGATGATGGAACGGGGCTGTTATGGCTTTATTCAAAAACCATACAGTGTGAATACCCTTTCGCAAAAGGTAAAGGAGGTGTTGGACAAGAAAATATGATGGATCTTTGCTTCATATCATCCGGCATGAACTGGCTTCGCAGGATTCGACTGTAGGAAGAAGCAGAAATAATGAAAATAATGAAAATCAACATTTTTCAATGCGACACTCCTTTTAAACTTTCTTTCCATTCACCACATGCCATCAGAATACAGTCAGACTCGATTATTATCGAATTGCAATTCGATAACGATATTTTCGCATATGGGGAAAGTGCTCCGAGACCATATGTCACAGGAGAAACCCCTTCAACCGTCACTGATACAATTAAAGATTTCTTCTCGAAAATACTTTTTCACAGCGAGATAAACTCCCTCACGGACGTTAAGGAAACCTTAGGCGCCCTGGAGGGAGAATGTCGTGATAGAAACATAAGCATATACAATTCCGCCCTCGGGGCCATCGATATTGCCCTACTCGATGCCCTGGGAAAACTTCAGGGCGTGCCCCTTTACCATTATCTGGGCCCCGTTGTAAGAGAAAATATGCCCAGTTCCATCCCAATTCCATTTTTGCATGAGTCCATCATAAGAGAGCTTTATCAGGAACTCAAGAACCTTGAGCTTGATTCTCTAAAAATCGTAATGGGCAACATCGAAAAGGACAACATTGAAAGGGTAAGAATGATCAGGTCTCTTTTTGGTGACCACATGGACATGCGCATAGAAGCCAATGGAAAGTGGTCCACGGAACAAGCTCTCTCCCATATTTCAGAATTGAAGAGATTCAATATATCGGGAGTGGAACAACCGGTAGCAGCAGGCAATATCGAAGGATTGCGAGAGATCAGGAGGATAACGGGCATGCCCGTTATCGTCGACGAATCCATGTGCAACCTCTCAGACGCGAAAAAGTTGATTGAAGCGAAGGCCTGCGACATTATAAATATAAAGATCTCCAAGTGTGGAGGTTTGTTGAAATCCAAAGAGATCAGAGAATTCGCAGATTCCGAGAAAATACCCTGTCAAGTGGGAGCGCACGTGGGAGAGACGGACATCTTAGGTAAGGCAGGCAGATATTTTGCAGGGACTATCCGGAATCTCTTTTGTTTCGAGGGCTTCTCACAGCTGCTTTTTGATGATTCATGGGAAGATCATGCGGGCAGGCAAAGCAGTGACGAGGACGATTCTTTAAATTCCGGTCTGGAAGTTGACTTGACGAAGCAGAGATTGAAATTGATTCGTTCGCTTGAAAGTCAAGAGTAAATAGCTGATTAGATTTCTTGGGTGATCGCACCAAAGCCTTCTTACTGACCGATCATATTTAGAAGACCCCTGTTATAATTCCCGAATCACTTGGAAACTGGGAGGGAAGGCGCTTAATCTCCTTTGCCCCGGCCCTAGCAAGCATCTCCATTATTTCCCTCTCGGAATAAGACCGGCCGTTTGCCGTTCCCAAGAGCATATTGAGGGAAAAAAGCGCCGGCTGGAGCGGCCCGTCCATTGTATCGTCCAGGACGAATTCGTGGACCATCAGCACGCCGCCCGGCTCGAGAGCCGAGGCCGCCTTCTCGATTATCTTCCGGCACTCATCCGGGCCCTCTGCATGAAGAATTTGAGAAAGCCAGGCAACATCGTAAACTCCAGGAATATTTTCTTTCAGATAATCGCCTGCCACGAAATCAATCCGCTTCTTCAGACCGAACTTCTCTATCGTCTTCAACGCATAGGGTCTGGTTCCCGGAAGGTCATAGACGGTCGCTCTGAGTTGGGGATTATTGAGGCAAAAGTGGATGGCATAGGTGCCGGGCCCACCGCCAAGATCAAGCAGGTGACGCCGTCCCGAGATGTCTATTGTATTGACCAGTCGGGGAGCCAGATTCATGGCGATATTGAACATGCCCATGAGAAAACTTTCCCGCGCATCTTCGTCGCTTCCCGACGATCTTAACCTCATGGGGCCACCCGTCCTTACCGCCTCATCCAGCTTCAACCACGATAGAGCAAGATGGTGATGATGCATGATTATATAGCCAATATATTCCGGGGAATTCTTGGAGAGAAAAGATGTTCCGGATGGGGTGTTAGAGTACCTGTCGCCCCTCTTTACAAGAAGGTTCATTGCCGCCAACGCATTGAGCAGCAGCACGACACCTCTTTCCTTCGCATTCAACCTCTGAGCAATATCTGCAGCTGTAAGTTCTTCGCTGCCTACCATAGTAAATATCCCGAGTTTAATTGCAGCGTGCAGAGTGAAAGACTGCCAGTAATACCCCGATACCCGCAGCAGTTTATCCGGACTCCATGCCTGCGTGTTCATACAAGTACCCCTCTTATTTGGAATCTTTTCCGTAATGCTCGTCAATCCACGTCTGGTATTCGCCACTCCTGATATTTTCAATCCATGCTTTATTATCGAGGTACCATGTTATCGTTTTTCTGATACCCGATGCAAAAGATTCCCGCGGAGCCCAGCCAAGCTCCTTTTGCAGCTTGCTGAAGTCAATGGCGTACCTACGGTCGTGCCCCGGCCTGTCTTTCACAAAAGTGATTAGCTTTCTCCTCGATATCCCGTCGGAGGAAGGAAGTACCTCATCAAGAATATCGCAGATCATCTCCACAATGACGATGTTTTCCATCTCCGAATTGCCGCCTATGTTAAACGTCCCTCCCCTCCCCCCGGATTGCATGATTGTCCAGATGGCCTCACAGTGATCTTTGACGTACAGCCAGTCCCTGACATTCCGGCCATCTCCATATACCGGCAGCGGCTTACCCTCAATAGCATTGAAGATCATAAGGGGAATGAGCTTCTCCGGAAACTGGTAAGGGCCATAATTGTTGGAACAATTGCTGATGACAACGGGGAGGTTGTAGGTTTCATGATAGGCGCGGACCAGGTGATCCGAGGCAGCTTTGGATGCCGAGTAAGGGCTGTTAGGCCGGTAGGACGTCTCCTCCGTAAAATATCCGGCCTCGCCGAGGCTGCCAAAGACCTCGTCAGTACTCACATGATGAAAGAGGAAAAATTTATCCGCCCTTGCCCTCGCAAGCTCAAGGAGGTTGAAAGTTCCGATAATATTTGTGTAGATAAAGCTCTCCGGCCTCTTGATCGAGCGGTCGACATGAGACTCTGCTGCGAAATGACATACAGCATCAATATTGAAGTCACCGAAGATCTTTTCCATCCCGTCGGCATTACAGATGTCCATCTTCTGAAAGATGTACCTTTCGCCAAATTGTTCGCCCACGCCTTTTAGATTCTCGGGATTTCCGGCATAGGTCAGCTTATCGACATTAATTATTCTGCCTGCGAATCCTGTTTCCTTCAGCATATAATGGATGAAGTTACTGCCGATAAACCCACAGCCGCCTGTAACCATCAGATTATTAATATTCACGTTACTCCTTCCCTTCTAATTCTTACATTAATTTATCCGGGAAAGCGATATGCTTCCCACATTTCAGCAGATTGGCATCTACACCGAAATCTTTCTCCCTGCAGGCAAGAATATTCTGAGACACTATGGATCCATCTCCCAAGACTCTCAATTGCTTTATATGTATGTCCTACCCCCGAGATATGTTTTCTTGTAAAAGCTCTTCGACAGGTGATCCACGCGAATATTTTTACCCTTGCCCGCCGCATGGATAAATCGTCCATCTCCCACGTATATGCCCACGTGCGCCACCTTGTTTTTGCCGGAAGTGGCAAAAAAGACGAGGTCACCTTTCAGAAGGTCGTTCTTTTCAACAGGTGTACCTGCCTCGTACTGTTCCTTGGATGAACGGGGGAGATCGAGACCGTTTAACTGATACACTGTCATTGACAAACCGCTGCAATCAAATCCGGTGTTTGGCGAGGTGCCGCCCCAGAGATATGGAACACCGACGAAGCTCTCAGCCGTTTTTATTAGCTCCTCCCTGATATACATGTCGCCATACTTTTGTTGTTTGGCAACAGCATATTCATCAGGGTTAACGACATAGAATTCATCAATCAATCCGGATGACTTAAGGCTTTCTGCCTTTTGGCGGGCTACTGCCTTGGAAGGATAGTTGCCAAACCGCACCTTGTAAAGCCCTGCGCGGGCCACGAAATAGGTGGCATCCAACCCCCGGGCCTGGAGTTGCTCAGTCAGCCGGGCGGCATTTTCGACATCGGAAAAGGCGCCAACTTGAATTGTATAGCCAAGGCGCGCAAGAGGCTTCTCAATAGCCTTTGGTCGACTACTGTATGTACGCCGCCCCGCACAGCCTGCGAAAAGCAAGATAACTAAGAAAAGGGCGACAGCAACTTTTACGCCGCGTCGCAGTTTTAGAGCACGTTCTGTTTGTTCCAAATACATAGGAATACTTGTCGGTCGATTTTTCACACGTCTTCTTTCATCACGGCAACTTATCCGCCCAGCGATCCATGACCAGTCTGCGAGCCTCGTCGGACGTCGATATCGTCCCGTCGAGCTGCGCATCCTCAACAGCATCAAGTATCTCACCAAAAAGAGGGCTCGGAGGAAATCCCATGGCAACAAGATCATCTCCGGTGAGTAACCTCGGAGGACGCAGATCATCCTCCCCTACTTCCGTAAGTTTGCTCATGCAGAACTCGTAGCTATCGAGAAATCCATGGCTCGCAAGGCAATCTAAACGATGAAGCTCCAGGTGCAGTTGGAAGTCGGGCATCCTGAGGAAGCGTTTTAATCTGCTCGGTCTCATATCTGCAACATTCATAAAGAGCATATGATAGTGAATCATGGCCAGAATGGTCTCCATGTCTGCACGGGAAAACCTAAGGCGCTGCATCAGCGCCTCCGCGATATTCTCGCCTTCACGTACATGACCGTAGAAATGAATGCCTGAATTGTCTATGGAACCTGTGTGTGCCTTGCCAACATCGTGTAATAGTACTCCCCAGGCAAGGTGCGAGTCGTTCTCCACGCCTTCTCCGGCAGGTAGGAGGTCAAGCATTTGGAGCGTATGTTCCCATACGTCGCCTTCCGGGTGGAATGCCGGCGGCTGTTCGATGCCGCGCAGGCAATCTACCTCTGGTAATATCTCGGCAAGGAGACCGGTTTCCGCCATTATTTCCATTCCGTGGCGCGCACCACCGTGTGTGAGGATCTTAGTCAATTCGTCTCGGATGCGCTCGGCGCTGATATGTTTTATCTCAAAAGCATGCCGTTTCATGGCACCGTAAGTATCCTGATGAATTGTGTACCCGAGATTCGCCGAAAAACGAACAGCGCGAAGCATCCTTAAATGATCCTCAGCAAAGCGCTCGTCAGGATTTCCGATTGTCCGGATTACGCGGTCCTCGATATCTTTCTCACCGCCTACATAATCGATGACGTTCCCCGTCATCGGATCCATGAGGAGGGCGTTGATGGTGAAGTCGCGGCGGCACACATCCCCATATGCGCTCGTAAATTCGACATGAGAGGGTCTGCGCCCGTCCTCATAGCCACTCTCGACACGAAATGTGGCGACTTCATAACCGTGACCCTCCTCAACCACGATAACGACGCCAAAAGTTATACCCACCGGCACCGTATGAGGGAAGAGCAGACAGACATCTTCGGGCCGTGCAGCGGTAACGATGTCATAATCTCCCGGCACCACGCCACGCAGGAGATCACGCACGCATCCACCCACGAAGTAGGCTTCATAACCGGCATCTCGCAATCTACGCACTATGCTTGCCGCCTTATCGCGAGACGCTTGGGATTTTCCAGAACCATCAGCTAACAAAAGTCATCTTCCCTTTTCATTATACTTACACGCCGGACGACCGAACGACTCCTTATTCACCCCCAGAAAAAAAATGCGTTATCAATCTGTATCCTGTGCCAGTACTGTATGAAGTCTCTATGGCCTTGGTTATATAGGCCTTTGCCCCTTCCACTGCTTTAGAGACGCTCTCACCTTTAGCCAACAGGGTGGCAATGGCCGCGGAAAAAGTGCACCCTGTGCCATGAGTATCCTTCTTGTCGATTCTTTGGGAGAAATATTGGTGAAATTTTTTGCCGTCATAGAGGATATCAACGGCATCGCCCTTAAGATGTCCTCCCTTAATGACCACATTCTTCGCTCCAAAGCCGTAAATTACCTTCGCAGCTTCTTTCATATCGGACGTAGAGGCTATTTGCATTTCAGTTAAAACCTCGGCCTCAGGAATATTCGGGGTTACAACGAATGCCAGCGGAATCAAGTCGCTGATCAATGCATCTCTCGCCTCGCCTCTGATCAATTCCTCCCCTCCCTTGGCCGCCATCACCGGATCGACGACGACCTTTTCGATGTCGTATTTCCTGATCATGCCCGCCACTGTCTTTAATATCCTGGTGTTCGTCAGCATCCCTGTTTTGGCAGCATCAATGCCCATGTCGGTCATGACAGATGCAAACTGTTTCTCCACAAATTCAGGCGGGATCTCATAAACGTCCTGGATGCCAAACGTGTTCTGAGCGGTGAGGGCTGTTATAACGCTCATTCCCAGACCTCCTAATGACATGATTGTCTTCAGGTCCGCCTGTATCCCTGCACCACCGCAGGAATCCGAACCCGCGATTGTTAAGACCCGGACTAACTTCATTTGTCCCCTCAGGGTAGGACCCCAGCCTTGAAATATCTGATTACGAGGAGATGACCGGTTTTAACGGAAATGATGCCCTTTGCGGCTGCTAAGCGATTGCTGACCCCATAAGGTGTCCCGATTTCCATTGTTCGATCATTAAGTGGATATTCAAATCCATCGACTGTTATTCCTGCGACCATATCCGAAAGGGGAAGAAGAGATACCGTCTGCCCCGGTTCACCCTCAATTACATACTCGTTGCTCACGATAAAAGTCTCACACCATTCATCAATCAATTTAATTTGTATGCCCTTTTTCAGGCCCAGAGCCAGGAGTGATATATTGGCAAGGGTGTGATCGATCCTAGTACCAAAGGCGCCAAACACATAGATTTCATCGGGCAGAATACCAAAAGCATATTCCAAAGCCAGCTGGGTATCAGTCTCGTTCTTGTCCTCCGGAAATCTGACAATTCGGCTGCCACGCTCTTTGAAGTACTCCAGCATACCGGCCGACAGAGAGTCCATATCGCCTATTATGACATGTGGGACCATACCAATCGCGCGAAGATAGCCGGCGCCGCTGTCTGCACAGATTATCTCGGCAGGTTTCAACTCGGAGATCTTTGCCCGTAAGAATGCCAGGTCCCTGATCTCGCCGCCCGCAACGACTAATATGACTTTATTCATGGGATTAATATGAGAATTTGTCAAAAGGATTATCTAATGTCTGGCCACCAATTCCTGTGCGCTCTATGCAATACCAAAGACATCCTTTGTATTTTGATATGTCACACTGGCCAATTCTTCAAGGGACAGGCCTTTTATCTCCGCCACCTTTCTTGCCGTATGGACAACATAGGCAGGTTCATTCCTTTTCCCCCTGTGGGGATGAGGGGTGATGTAGGGTGCATCTGTTTCTACCAGAAGACTCGTTAATGGAATATATCTCACCACTTCCTGAAGCTTTTCTGATTTTGCGAAAGTAACCGCCCCCGGTATAGAAATAAGAAATCCCATGTCGAGACATTTCGCAGCCATTCTCTGGTCACCGGAAAAACAGTGGATGATCCCCCTTTGCTCCCGCTTCCACCTTTCGAGCATTTCTAAAGCTTCCTTATGGGCGTCACGATCATGTATGATCACCGGTAGTCCAATCTCGCTGGCTACCTCTAGCTGTTCTCCGAACCTCCTGATCTGCGTCTCCCTGGGAGAAAGATTGCGGAAAAAATCAAGGCCGATTTCCCCGAAGGCCACAACTTTATCCATTTTCGCCAGTGTCTTGAGAGAATCGTAAGTCCCATCATTAATTTCTTTCACATCATGGGGATGAATCCCAATTGACGCATACACATTCTTATACTTCCCCGCAATTGAAACCGCCTTCCTGCAATCATCGAGGGTCGTGCCCACCGTTACAATTAGGTCAACTCCCGCGTCCTCAGCCCTTCTTATAACTTCGGCCCTGTCGCGGTCGAAGTCCCTCATCTCCAGATGCGCATGCGAATCAGCAAGCATAAGTCATTCCGTACAATAACATCGTCCACCGGCCGGATCACTCTATTTCTATCTCATCGGCACAGTCGGACATGTCGGGAAGTTCCTTAAGGTAGGATTGCAAATCCTTCTCTGTAATCTCCCCATCAAGCAACATCTTCGTAAGAATTCTCCTATCAGTTTCGCCCTCGCAACCAGACCTTTTTTCCTTCATTATGACTTCCTCCCTCTTCTCCTGACATTAATCGGGACTGAATATCTATTACACTTTTTCTTTTTTTTCAACAAATACTCGAGAAGAGCCCACAGCTTGACAGGCAAAATTAAATTAGATAAATTCTTAGAAGTTTATGGAGGCGTGAACTTGTCACCATGATTTCTCTTTCTTTCTCGTTCTCCGTTTTTGTATCAAGTTGCCAACAGGCTCTGCGATGAATATAAGATTGACATCACGTGTCTGGAATTGGCCCCTTTACGGGTGGCTCGGTTCAGGACTGGCTGTCACGTTCTGGATTCTGAACTGGTCACTTTCCGGACTGCGCACCCAGTGGGGCTTTTTCCCCATGTGGCTAGGATACTGCCTCACTGTCGACGCGGTGGTTTTCGCTCGGAAGGGCCATTCGCTCCTGACCCGCAGTCCCGGCGTCTACGCAACGCTCTTTCTAATTTCTATGCCGGCATGGTGGCTTTTTGAAATTATAAATCTGCGCACGCAGAACTGGTACTACCTAGGTGAGCAATACTTTTCCGACGCCGAGTATTTCCTGTATTCTTCGCTGAGTTTCTCAACGGTCATACCCGCGGTATTCGGAACCGCCGAGCTGGCCGGCACATTCACCTGGATCAAGAGAATGAAATTTAAGCTCCGATTTGGGATAACTCCAGCCAGATTGATAGCCCTCTTTGTTACAGGCCTTATTATGCTGCTTCTGATGTTGATCTGGCCCATTTACTTTTTCCCCTTCGCATGGCTGTCAGTATATTTAATACTCGAACCGTTAAATGCCTGGCTCACGAACCGCACACTTCTCCGTGACATTTCCGAGGGCAACTGGCAGCCACTGCTGGCCCTATGGGTCGGATGCATCATATGTGGTTTCTTCTGGGAGATGTGGAATTTTTACTCATATCCGAAGTGGATATATCGTATACCCCTCTTCAATTTTGTCCACATCTTTGAAATGCCCCTGATCGGCTATTTGGGATACCTGCCATTCTCCATGGAACTGTTTGCCCTGTATCACTTCACGGTTGGTTTGTTCAAGTCCGGCCGAACAGAGAACTACATCCAGATTTGACGAGACAGCAACGGAAACAAATTGGCGGGGCTGCGATATAAATCGGTAGTGGAAGCGAGACAGTGATTTATCGTTACACCGGAGTCGGCACCGCGCGGCAACATTTCGGGACAGACTCCTCGACCCTAAGTTTTGCGTCTATCTACAACAATCCCGGTTCTGCCTTCATGCCTGGCAATTGTGTTGGGCGCTACCAGCTTCACTGAAGCACTTACACCTATAACGGACCTTATCTTTTTTTCAACCATCTCTAAAAAAGCTTTTTGCTTTTTCATTTCGTCGAAGAAGGTTCCTTCTGCAGCCTCAAAATGAACCTCCAACAGATCATGTGCGCCTTTCCGATCGGCCACAATCTGATGCTGCGGCGCAGTTCCCACGATTGCAGTTAATACGGATTCTATCTGCGAAGGATAAACATTAACTCCCCTGATAATAAGCATGTCATCTGAACGTCCAGCTGTCTTATTCATCCGCACCATGGTTCTCCCGCATGTGCAGGGATCGTATTGAAGCGATGTCATGTCTCCCGTGCGATAACGGATCATGGGAAAAGCTTCTTTCTTGAGGGTTGTCAGAACGAGTTCCCCCACGCGCCCGGCTGATAACTGTTCACCCGTTTTGGGGTCAATAATCTCCGGAATAAAGGCGTCTTCAAAAATATGCATACCGCACCTGTATTCACATTCACCTGCCACGCCCGGACCTATAATCTCGGATAAGCCATAATTGTCTGTGGCAGTGATGCCCAGTCTCGATTCAATCTCTCGGCGCATAGCCTCCGTCAAAGGTTCTCCGCCAAAAAGTCCGACCCTAAGCGATAGTTTTCTCGGATCAACGCCGATACGATCCATTCTCTCCACAAGTGTCATCGCATAGGTCGGCGTGGAAACGAGCGCTGAAGTTTTGTAATCCTGCATGATCATTATTTGCTTTTCTGTGTTGCCGGTGCCTGTGGGGATCACACTTGCCCCGATAGCCTCCGCCCCGTAATGAAACCCAAAGGCGCCCGTATATAGACCGTAACTGAAAGTGATTTGTACCATATCATCGCGGGTAACTCCGGCGGCGGTCATGACGCGGGCAACAAGGTTCGTCCATGCCTTGATGTCATTTCTTGTATAGCCAACGACAACAGGTTTTTCAGTTGTCCCTGATGACGAATGCACTCGCACCACTTCACGAAGAGGAACCGCGAACATGCCGTAGGGATAATTTGTCCTTAAGTTTTCCTTGATGGTAAAAGGTATCTTCACCAAGTCGGAAAGGGACTGCATATTTTCAGGAATAATCCCCAACTGGTCAAACATTTTGCGATAGAACGTTACATTCTTGTAAACCCTGTTTAGGGTTGCTTGCAGCCTTTCGAGCTGAAAGTCCTCCAGCTCTTCGCGTGGCATACATTCATATTTGGCGTCCCAAATTTTCATAAACACCTCACGTTTTACTGTTAACGTTCCCAGATTTGCTTTCTGTCTTTTCCAAGATATGCCCTCTGCACATCCTTATTGGCCAGAAGCTCCGATGCCGTCTCTTCCAGAATTACTCTTCCTGTCTCTAGCACATAACCCCGATCCGCAACCTTGAGCGCTACCCGTGCATTCTGTTCTACGAGAAGTATGGAAGTTCCCTTCTGCCTGCGGAGCTCCTCAATGACCTGAAATATTTCCTGCACTAGGAGAGGAGCAAGCCCCATCGCCGGTTCGTCAAGCAGGAGCAGCCGCGGTTTCGCCATGAGCGCCCTGCCTATAGCCAACATCTGCTGCTCACCTCCCGACAGAGTTCCCGAAATCTGTTTACGTCTTTCCCGAAGACGCGGGAATAGCGCATAGACGGCGTCCTTATCTTTCATTATGTCTTTCTTTTTTTCTCCAGCCTGAGAGCGGAGATATGCGCCGAGCTCAAGATTATCCTCAACGGAGAGAGGTTTGAATATCTGCCTCCCCTCGGGAACCTGGGAGATGCCCAGTTTGACTATCGCATCCGGGGAAAGTTTGCTGATCAACAAGCCGTCAAAATGTATTTGGCCATTTGCGGGATGATTGATACCAGAGACTGTATTCAATGTTGTCGTCTTCCCGGCGCCGTTAGACCCGATCAGGGCAACTATTTCTCCGGCACTGACATGTATGGAAACATTTCTCAAGGCATGCAGTTTACCGTAATATGTGTTGATATTCCTAATTTTCAGCATTCCTTACAAACCACCCTTAACCATCTCCCAGATAAGCCGTTATTACCTGTTCGTTCTCTTGAATCTGTCGTGGTGTCCCTTCTGCAATTTTACACCCAAGATTGAGAACTACGATACGGCTGCAGATCTCCATAACCAGTTCCATATCATGCTCCACAAGTGCTATGGTGATACCCGAATCCCTTATTCTCTTGATCAGCAGGGCAAGATCAGAAGTCTCCCTGCTATTGAGTCCTGCTGCCGGTTCATCCAGGAGGACGATCTTTGGTTCAACGGCCAGCGCGCGGGCAATCTCGAGGAGCCTGCCTTTGCCAAACGGCAAATTGGCCGCTTTGATATGAGCCATCTCCGCGATGCCCGCGAATTCGAGCCAGAAAATTGCCCGCTCTCTAATACGGCGTTCTTCACGCAGATGAGAGGGTACTTTTAGAGCCGAGGCAATGATGCCGCTTTGTGACCTTGTATGAAGACCAACCATAACATTTTCCAGAACCGTCATTTGACCGAACAACTCAATACCCTGAAACGTGCGCACCACGCCGAGTCTTGCAAGCTTCTCCGGAGGAAATCCGGTTATATCTTTGCCATCGTAGAAGACCTTCCCAGATGTAGGATAATATATACCCGTTACAATATTAAAGAGCGTCGTCTTGCCCGCTCCATTAGGACCGATAATGCCGGTAATTTCGCCTGCTGAGATTGAAAAAGAGACTCCCTGCAGGGCCGTGAGGCCGCCGAAGATCTTCGTCATGTCTTCAATTCTAAGCACCAGAAAATCTCCCCTAAGCACTGTTTGCAGAAGCGATACCAGACCTCAGCTTTGCCAGCATGAATCTGGCCAGAAGCGGTACGCCTCGCACGAGGCCGCCGGGCATAAACATGGTCATTACTATCAGAGCAATACCGTAAACAACAATATCATAATCCTGTAGCGTCCTGAAGAGTTCCGGTAGTAATGTCAGAATAGCAGCGCCCAGAAAAGAGCCGTAGATGCTGCCGAGTCCCCCGATAATCACCATAGTAAGTAGTTCTATGGAAACATTGAACCCGAAAGATGCAGGCGAGATAAACTGAACCGTGTGGGCATAAAGGCTTCCCGCGAGGGCAGAAAGAATGCCCGAAACAGTAAAAATCTGCACCTTTAAGAGTCTGACATTCACTCCAAGTATGCGGGCCGCCACTTCGGAGTCGTGAATGGCCCGAAGAGCCCTGCCGATCCTTGACGCCGAAAGATTGACAGAGAAAAGAATGGTGATGATGGCAAAGGACCAGACCAGATAATAATTTTTCATATCCGTATTGAAGATAATGCCGTAGGCGGAGAGATTTGGTATACCCGGCAGTCCTGAAGGGCCGCCCGTTATATCGACAGTCTCGTTGAAGATAATGTAAACGATAATCCCCATGCCGAGCGTTGCCATTGCCAGGTAATGTCCCCTGAGCTTAAGGATGGGAAAGCCGAGGACAAAGGCTATGATACCCACAACTACACCGGCGACGACCATGGCAATCCAGGGATTCGCGGCATATGTTGCCGTCAACACGCCGGATATGTAGGCGCCGAGGCCAAAAAACGCCGCCTGCCCGAGAGAGATTTGACCGGCAAGCCCCAACAGCAGGTTCAGAGCCACGGCTAAAATTGTGTAAATGCCGACGAAGACCAGCACATTCATTATATAGCCGCCCTCGAAGAAAACCGGCACCGTGAGGACTGCGGCAGCAAATACAAGGAATTTCATCAGTTCATGTTTCATTTATCCGTCCAATAATTTCATACCCTTTCCGCTTCTCCCTTTCCGAACAGCCCTTGAGGTCTGATCAACAGGATGATAAGGAGAATGACAAAGGCGATAGCGTCCTTATATCCTGACGATATTAGGCCGGCCCCGAGAGACTCCAGAACACCTACAATCAAACCACCGGCAACCGTTCCGATGCCGCCGCTCATACCGCCGATGATGGCGGCACAGAATCCCTTCAATCCGAGCATGACGCCCACGTCATAAGACGTCATAGTAAGGGGTGCGATGATAACTCCCGCCGCTGCCCCCATGGCTGAACTTATGACGAAGGAAAAGAGGATCATGCGCTTGACATCAATACCGACAAGCCTTGACGCTATCCGGTTGAAAGAGCAGGCCCGCATCGCTTTGCCGCTTATGCTGTGGTGGAAAAAAAACCTGTTCGCCATGATGATTATCAGCGTCACTCCAAATATCCAAATGTTCTGCGGCATTATTGCGGCGCCCATGAAGATTATCGGCTCACTTCCAGAAAACATAGGTAGAGCATGCGTATCCTTTCCCCAGAGGAGCATGGCAACTCCGCGGATAAGTATGCTGCCACCGATAGTGATGATGACGAGAATGATCGGCTCCGCATCCTTAAGTGGGCTGATGGCGAGGCGTTCAAATATGGCGCCCACGGCCGCAGCAGCCATAATAGCAAGGATAACGGCAAGTGTAAGGGAGAGCCCCAGAGTGACATGGAAAAATAAAGTCAGCATACCGCCCAGCATCACAAATTCTCCCTGAGCAAAGTTGATTATGCTCGTGGAATTATAAATGATGGCAAAACCGAGTCCGATGAGGGCGTAAATTGCCCCTGTAGAGAGACCGGACAGCGTGTATTGCAGTAACTGCTCAAAAAGTTCCATGGGATTGATACTTATATGCGGCAAATCATATTGATATAAATTCTGTTGGATCAGTTCCCAAATTACGTGCCCTCTTGGGCAAGATGTCAGTATGGTTCCTTCGCATCTGCCCAATCAGAAAGATTTCTCACTACACCCGAAATGACAGTCTCAGCACTTTATCGAGGACGCGATCTCCCGATTCCAAATACTACTTTACCAGCATCCACTCCTTGTTTTTTATCGTCACCAGAACAAATGCCTCTTTTGTCAGGCCAGCGTGGTCTTGAGAAGTGAAGTTGAATATACCGCCGATGCCTTTAAAATTGCGGGTATTTTCGAGTTCATTACGAATGGAGGCAGGAGAGTCGCCTCCACGTTCAATCGCACCCTTGAGAAGCATGACGGCATCCCAGGCGTGACCGCCGAAATGATCCCCCTCCACCTTGAAATGGCTTTTGTAATCGTTTACGAAAACAAGGAGTGACTTTTTCTGCGGATCGGATTTCGCAAGCATATTTGCAACGATAACCCGTCCCGAAGGTAGGGTTATCCCTTCTGATGCATCTCCGGCCAGCTCTATAAATTTTTTCGAAGAAACGCCATGGCTCATATAAAGCGGCAGATTGAGCCCCAGTTGCCTAGCGTTTCTGGCCACCTTGGCTGGTCCCGGATTCGTCCCCCAGCAGATAATGGCCTGAGCCTTGCTGCCTCGTATCTTAACCAGCTGGGCTGTCATGTCCGTATCGTTGGGACTGTAGACTTCATCGGATACTATGGTGATGGCGGAATTTTTAGCGCGAAGCTTCAACTGTTCCCTGCCTGACGCGCCGAATCCGTCGGATACTGTCAGTATGGCAATATTACTTATATTCCGTTTCCTGAGGTGGTCATAGATACGCTCCACCGCCAGAGAATCGTTCTGAGCCGTCTTAAAGACCCATTTCTTTACGGGTTCCGTTATCTTGATTCCGGCGGCGCAGGAAATCAATGGAATACCTGCTGCTTCGACAACAGGAATTACGGCCATTGTCTCGCCAGTCGTGCTGGGACCGATAATAGCGCTGACCCGGTCTTCCTTGATGAGTCGAGTAGCTGCTTGTACGGCCTTGGTGGCGTCACCCTGGGTATCGTAGAATACAAGTTTCAGCCTCCGCCCTTTAATGCCGCCTGTCTTGTTAATTTGATCTACCACCATATTGGCCGTATTGCGTTCCGGTTCACCGAGAAATGAGGGAGGGCCGGTAACGGCAAACAGTCCTCCGATTTTAATTGGCTCCTGCGACCAGGAGTTTACCGTGAAGACAAGAGGAAGGCAGAAAATAAAAATTGCTTTGATGATCGTTTTTAACATGTCGTACCTCCAGATAAATTTATCGTTTTATTGTAATCGCCAAACCAAGACAGTATTACAATTGTTTTCTTGTTTTTTGCTTTTGCGGATTGATTCTATTCGGATTTGATTCTGATTAGGCCTGCATGCCCGCCAATCGAGGCGCACAGCAGGCATCAATATGTGTATTTACAGCGGGTCTGGTCGGTGATAAACTGCAGTAAATCTTTTTTCATTTGCTCATCACGGTTTTTAATATTTCATAAAACCTAAAAGTATTTGCTGATAATGTCAAGGAATATTTTCCCATCTTCCTTGAATCCCTTTCCTTGAACCATTCATTCCATTGTTTTTTCTTAACTTTCACCTTGCCTGGAGGTTCTTTCTGTGATATGTTCCACCTTAATATATGACAGATATTAGTACCTTACGGTAAATGTTTCAACCTCTGCAACGTCATAGTTGAATGTACAAGAGGAGGTCAAGCTGATGTCATTACTAATTGGCGGCATAGTCTCGGTGATTATCGGACTTTTAGGTCTCATATTCTGGTGGAGCGATTTTATCACAATCCTGAAAGGCGGGGTCCCCATCATCATTGTACTTAGCGGTATTCTTGCCGTTTATATCGGTCTCGATGAAATTCAGGACAAGCTCAGGGAAGAAAGGCAAAAGCAGGAGGAAAGTCTGGCAAAGGCAAGGGAAGAAATCGAAATGGTGAGAGCCCAAGCCGAAAAATATAAGGAAGAGCTCGATAAGATGAAAGAAGAATCAAGAAAGAAAGATTAAGAAACAAAGTCCGGGATTCCAACAAAAGCTATCTGCTGTTCGATGTCAAACATTGAGGAGGAAGCAAGGTGGGAAAGGTAATTCTTGTGGTTGATGATGATCCTGACATACTTAAAATAGTGGAATCGCGGCTCACAGCAAATGGTTATGAGGCACACACTGCGAATACCGGAGAGGAAGGACTGCGCAAATGCAAACTTATAAGACCTGACGCAGTTATACTGGATTTAATGATGCCGGATATGGATGGCTCGAGTGTCGCACATGAAATGAAAGATGACCCCGACACATGCAACATTCCCGTAATTTTTCTTACCGGAGCAGTTAAGGCAAGCGAGGTTCCGAAGAGCCACAAGATCGGCGGTCAATACTTTCTTGCCAAACCTTTTAGGGGCGAAGAACTTTTGAAAATGCTTGAGATTGTGCTTTCAGAATAGCAAGTCTCATGGTTTATGAAAGACCTGCCGCTCACTGAGCATCTTGCACTCCTTTGATGCCACTTTTTTGCCAATCAAGAAAAACTCTAAAACAAGAATAGACTTAACGTCTTAGTTCGTAACTCTGCACTTGCCGTGATCCACCCGTTTGGCATATTCCAGCGTGCCGAGAAGAATCAGAAAATAATTGAAAATTCCCGGTAAATATGAATTAAGTCTATACAGTGAAACGAGCCATATCTATGGTCATTATTTTCATTTGACACTGTCTTTGCCCCATTTTATAATATCAAATAATGGGTGCCGAATTAACTATCACAAACCTTAGCAGACATTTCAGCTATATAATTCTTCTCGACGGAAGCGACGATGGAGAATTATTTTCATTGCAAACCACTTCGCTGACAATCGAACCTGGAAGACATGAACTATCCTTTAAGGACCCTGATACTGACAATCTCCCCACGAATTGCAAACCCATACAGATAACAATCGCGGATGGCAGATCGCTCCACTTGAAGATCCTCACCGAGGATTTTTCCATAAGAATCTATGATGAGCAGGGTACACACCTTAACGGGAAACGTGGCTTTCTCTGCGGTCAGGTCGGTGACGGCGTTCATGTTGAAAACCCCATAACCTGACTACTCTTATCATACGCCAAGAGTATAATCCGGGCAATAAATCTGCGTCACAAATAAGACCGTATGAACTCTGACGATTCGGGGCATAAAATAAGACTCGCCAAGAAGTTCCGCCGCAGATTAATCGAACCGCCCCGAGATATCCACGAGCCATCACTATTTCATAAGATATCTCTCATCCTTATTCTTGCGTGGATAGGCCTGGGAGCCGACGGCCTATCTTCTTCTTCATATGGCCCGGAAGAGGCATTTAAGGCGCTGGGACACCACAGTCATATTGCCCATCCGTGTCGATATGTAGATGCTTAAGGATCTGATAGACAAACACATCCGGGACAACCACCGACAATTCCGCCTGCTAAGATAATAGTCAGAACTATCGAAACTGCCCCGATTGCTGGAAGAACCGTTTTCAGGCAATTGAGGCGTGAAAATATCAACTGATTTCAAACTTGCCTTGAAATCGAGGTTATCGATATGATAGCTTGCCTTCAGATATCATCAAGCTGTCAGAGGGTAATGATGTCCCGTTTACAAAAAGGCGCTTTATTGCTGCCGATTTTCTTTACTCTGACTTTTCTTTTTGTCTCCGGATGCGCCACGATTCCCCGTGAACATGGCAAGGCGGAAACGCGTAAGATGCTGGTTACCGCCTATGACGCCGGCAAGAAATCCACGGGCTGGAAGAACAAATACGGATGTTTCCTGATGCCGCCTGTGTATGCTTACGGGCCGCATGAAGGAGAGAGGAAGAAAGTGGGCATCACCTCAGACGGAACCAAGGCAAAAAGGGGGACAATCGCCGCGGATATCAGCAGGTATCCTTATGGCACGAAGATGTACGTCCCCGGTTACGGTTGGGGAGAGGTGCATGATTCGGGCACTGCCATCAAAGGAGATCACATCGACATCTTTTTCCCTGATGAAAAAGATGCCCAAGCATGGGGCAGAAAATATCTCGATGTTACCATCAATAGGCCATAATTTTCTAATGGGGAGCTCCCATGAATTTCTTTTTTAACCCAGACGGAGTTGCCATTGTCGGTGCGACGCCGAACCCTCGCAAAGGTGGGTATGCCATCTTCAAGAATCTCGTCGCAGGCTATAAGGGCAATATTTATCCCGTCAATCCCATTTACAAGGAAATTGAGGGTATTTCCTGCTATCCCTCCGTAAGCGCTGTCCCCGGTCATGTTGATCTGGCGATCGTCTTTGTTCCCGCAAACCTTGTGCCAGCAGCCATAGAGGATTGTGCAGCCAAAGGTGTACGGGGTGTCATGATAGAATCCGGCGGCTTTGCTGAAACCGGACATGATGGAACTCTTCTTCAGCAGTCTCTGCGAGACATAGCCAAAAGAACGGGGATCCGCCTCTGGGGGCCCAATTGCATGGGTCTCGTTGATGCAGTCCGTGGCTATATTTTTTCCTTTATGGATCCACGGTCACTGCAGCAAGGACTCCTTGTCCCGGGAAATGTATCACTTGTGGTACAGAGCGGATTGCTGTCTGCCGGCTTTCTCGTTGATGTAATGAGTCACCGCGTTATGGGCATCAGCAAGGTATGCTCCATAGGAAATAAGATTGACGTTAACGAGTGCGATCTGCTGTCATACTTGATTCAAGATGCCAATACCGAGGTTATCGGCCATTACCTCGAGTCTTTTTCAGATGGCAGGCGCTTTACGGAACTGTGCCGGAAAAGTGCAAAACCCATTGTCGTTCTCCATGGGGGAAAGAGCAGGAAAGGAGCTGAAGCGGCAATGAGCCATACGGCGTCCATGGCCGGAAATCATAAGATCATCTCAGGCGCCCTGGCACAGGCCGGGGTGACTGAAGCCGGAGATTTTCATCAGATGATAGACCTCTGCCGCTCTCTCTCTGCGAGACCCCGGCCGGCCGGCCGACATGGACGGATTGCCGTTCTCACATTCAGCGGCGGTTCCGGCATTGTCGCCTCCGATTTCATTGAGGAACATGGCCTAGCGGTGGCGGAACTCTCGCCGGATACCAAAGATGCCTTGGGACGTCTTTTCCCGGACTGGATGCCTGTCGGTAATCCCGTCGATCTGTGGCCGGCCATAGAAAAGCATTCTGGAACGAACGTAGATGTATACAGCGCCGCTCTTTCGGCAGTGCTTAGCGATCCCATGGTGGATGCCGTTTTCCTCCACGCCTTTGCGGGACATTTACAGCTTGTAATCAGTGTCACGGATATTGCCAAGCAGGCGCATACGGCAGGCAAGCCTGTATTCGTATGGCTCCTGGGGAGACAAGAAGATGCCCTTCGTTTCAATGCAGAGGCCCTCTCCTGTGGCATTCCTGTATTTCATGAGATATCCCGCGCCGTGGAATGTTTGGCTGCGGTCTTCCATCAACAGAGATCATCTGAAATTATTAAACCACTGACGGGAAAAGAAAAGACTATACACATCCCCAACGAGTTCTGTGATATCTTGGAAAATGTGGTGGGACCTTTGGACGAGCATGTCTCGAAGACCATCCTCAGGCTGCACGGGATTCCGGCTGTAGAAGAAGAAATCATATCAGATGAAACGGCCTGCAAAAAGATAGCAAAGCGGCTCGGCTTTCCACTTGTCATGAAGGGCCTGCAAAAAGAAAAAGTGCATAAGACCGAGCTTGGCCTCGTGCACTTAAATATAACGACACCCGAGGCCGCCCTTCAGATATTTGAAGCTCTAAAGAAGAAGATGGACCCGTCAGGCCAGGTCCTTGCCTATAAACAAGTGAAAGGGAAAATAGAAATCATCGCCGGACTAGTCAGGGACTTTCATTTCGGCCCTTGCGTGATGCTCGGGCTGGGAGGTATCATGGCCGAGATATTGAGTGACGCAGTTTTTGCTCCGGCTCCGCTGACGCTTGAGGATGCTTTGACTCTAATGAGTCGTTTGAGGGGACAGAAGATATTCGAAGGCTTCAGGGGGGAGCCTCCGGTGAACAGGGAAGAACTCGCAGGGATACTTGTTGCCCTCGGCGACATCAGCCTTCAGTATCCGCGGATTCGCGAAATCGATATTAACCCCCTGATACTGGGAGAAAAAGGCTCTATGGTTGCCGTTGACGCCACAATTGTCTTGAGATAACGACTGCTCCATAAACCAAGTATGGCACAAAAGACTTGAGACGACCTGGGCCACAAGACGGCAAGGGCTAGTACGACTATACATCCTGCGAGAAGAAGCCCGGATAGATATTAATTTCTAATTAGACTTTCTGAAAAAATTGCGAGGTAATAAAAAAATGGAAGAGGTAGTCATTCTAAGCTGTGTTCGCACGCCGATAGGCGCCTATGGCGGAGCCATGAAAGATATCCCGGTCTACAGGATGGGGAGCCTAGTCTTAAACGAGGCCATCAAGAGGGCTGGCATCGAAGCCGCTGCCGTCGATGACGTAATCATGGGAACCTCCTACCAGAACGGAGAATGCGCCAATGGCGCCCGGATGGCAATTCTCGATGCCGGCTGGCCAGATACTGTCCCTGGCGTTGTGCTCGACCGGCGCTGCTGTTCGGGAGTTGAATCCATATTCTACGGCGCCCTGCAGATACAGACGGGAAATTCCGAGATCATAGCTGCAGGTGGCATGGACAGCATGAGCCAGGCAGAACTCTATATCCCGGGCGACATCAAGTGGGGCCTCGGCGGTAAGAGCCATGACAAATACGGCTACATGCCGAGGGGCCACGGTGCCCTCGCCATGTGGGGAATCCCTCTGTATGACAGGTTACAGCGCGGCAGGGTGATGTCGCAACCCGTGCACCGTTATGGAGAGTTGAACTCAATGATGTCCTGGGCGGAGATGGCGGCGAAGAAGGAAGGTATCAGCCGTGATGAGTCGGACAGATGGGCATATGACAGTCACCGAAAAGCGATCGCTGCGTGGGACGCCGGAAAATTTGCGCAGGAGGTAGTTCCGGTTCCTATCGGAAAGGAGAAGAGCGGGGATACCATATTCTTCCAAACCGATGAGGGACCAAGGCGCGATACGACCATGGAAAGGCTTGCCAGGCTGAAGCCCGTTTATCCGGATGGAGTCTGCACTGCCGGCAATTCCTCATCCGAGAATGACGGCGCTTCTGCAGTTGTCCTTGCTTCAGAACGAAAAGCGAGGGAACTCGGCATCAAACCGATGGCATATTTTCGTTCGTGCGCGGTTGCTGCGACGGATCCTACGCTCACCTACCCAGCCGTTCCCGTCTCCGTCGAGAGGGCCCTGAAGAAGGCCGGTTTGAAGATCGATCTGATGGATCTCATCGAGGTACAGGAGGCCTTCGCGGTCCAGGCCTTGGCCGATGCAAGGCTCTGTGGACTGAGCAAAAAAGATATGGGAGAAAAGGTGAATGTAAACGGGTCGGGCATTTCCCTCGGCCATCCCGTCGGCGCAACCGGCACAATGAGACTGACGACGCTGCTCCACGAAATGCAGAGGCGCAATGTTCGTTACGGACTAGAGACCATCTGCGGCGGCGGCGGGCAGGGAATCTGCATGATCGTAGAGAGAAAGTAATCAAGTGATAAGGAGAGCATTATGAACTTTGCACTGACGCAGGAACAGCAAATGATTCAGGACATGGCAAGGAATTTCGCCGAGAATGAAATCAAGCCTCACGTGGAAGAGGATGAAAAGAACCAGTACTGGCGCCGGGAGATATTCGAAAAAATGGCGGCACTAGGCTTCTTTGGTTTCTGTATCGACGAGAAATACGGCGGCAACGGCATGGGATTTCTCGAGGGGTGCCTGGCAATCGAGCAGATAGCAAGGGTCCACACCTCCTGGCGGATGGCCTTCAATATGCAGTGCTGGGGCCCATCTTTGACTATCCAGAAATTCGGCACGCAGGCGCAGAAGGAACATTACATACCGCGGTTTTTAAGCGGCGAATACATCGGCAGTTTCGCCATGACGGAACCTGACATCGGCTCCGACGTCGCCAGCATGCGGTGCCGCGCGCAGGATACTGGAGACTATTTTCTCCTTAACGGCACCAAGATGTTCATAACCAATGGAACCATCTGCAATCATGGCCTCCTTTATGTGAAGACGGATAAGGATGCCGGGGCGAAGGGGATCACCTGCCTCATTATGGATTACGGCTTGTCCGGCATCACCCGCCGAAAGCTTCACGACAAGGTGGGACTGTGGGCTTCCGACACGGCGGAAATCTCCTTTGAGGATGTCAAGGTTCCCAAGGGGCTCGTTCTCGGGCAGGTGAACAGGGGATTCCAGATCTGCATGGCACAGTTGAACGCAACCCGCCTGGGCTGCTCAGCCGGTGCCCTGGGTCTTTCCGGCGCCATCCTGGAGCAATCCATCAGATACGCAAACGAAAGAACTCAATTTGGTAAACAGATTGGCAGATACCAACTCATTCAACAGCAGATTGCGGAGATGAAGATGGAGCATGAATCGCTCGCGGCCTTGGTTTACAAGGCGGCCTGGCTGAAGGACAGAAACATCCCAAACGTGATGGAGACTTCGATGTCCAAACTGTACGGCGCAAAGATCGTCGTCCAGGCGGCCAATGAATGCATGAAGCTGCACGGTTCGTACGGCTACTCCGAAGAATACCCTTGCGGACGTTTTCTGCGGGATGCAAAGCAGTTTGAAACTCTGGAGGGGACTTCCAATATGCACACCATGATCGTTGCCAACGCGGCTCTCGGCTATGCCTCGAACAGGGTATAGGGTATAGGGTACAGCCCGTAGAGGAGATGCACAAAATGGAATTCAAGTACGATTTGAGAGACTTTAAATTTATTCTGAAGGAATGGCTGCCGTCTGAGGAAGTTTTCGCATGCGACCGTTTCAAGGACAATTTTGGCATTGATGATATAGATATTGTTCTAAATGAGGTTTACAAGGTCGCGCGGGAGATCGTGAACCCCATAAACGCCGTCGGAGACAAGACGGGCGCCGAACTTGAGAACGGTGTAGTGATACCTTCACCGGGCTTCAAGGAAGCATACCAGTTTCTTCAGCAAAACGGATGGGGATCAAGCAGCGAATGCATAAAGCTTAAGACAGGCATGCCTCTTATCCTTTACAAGGCCGTATCTGAGATCAACCAGGCCGCATGCCCAGCTTTGACATCCTATATTAAACTGACGAGCGGTGCAGCTAATCTGATTCTGCGCTTCGGCACAGAAAGGGATGAATCCATGTTCCTGCAGAAGATGCTGGGCGGTGAATGGCAGGGAACCATGTGTCTGACGGAACCCAACTTCGGATCGGATGTAGGCGATATTATGACGAGAGCCTATCCCACCGATGATCCGCGCATATGCAAGATCAAAGGCACCAAGATGTTCATCACGGGAGGGGATGGAGGCCACTGTGAAAACACCATACACATGGTGCTGGCGCGTCCGGAAGGGGGCGCCCAGGGCTCCCCAGGTATCGGACTTTATATCGTGCCCAAGATCTGGGTGAACTCGGACGGGACTCTGGACAAGCCCAACGATGTCAAGACCGCACGCCTGGAGCACAAGATGGGACTCCATGCCCAGGCTACGGCGCTCCTCAATTTCGGTGATGATGATGAATGCTACGGGATCCGCCTCGGCCCCCCGCCGGACGAAAAAGGACATTCCCAGGGCCTGGCGATGATGTTTCACATGATGAATGAGTCCAGGATAGGCACCGGCCACAATGCCAATACCCAGGCGGCTGCGGCATACTATTTTGCATCCCAGTTCGCCACGGAGCGTATCCAGGGAAGACCGTTCGGCATAAAGAACTCAGAGCGTGTCCCCATCATAAAGCACGAAGATGTCAGGCGGATGCTTCTTGATATGAAGGCGCACGTCGAGGGCATCAGGGCAATGGTCTTCAAGGCATTCTACTATCTCGATATTCAGGTCAACTCCGGCGACAAAGAAAGAGCCAGGAAATTCGGTGAGCTGGCCGAAGTACTCACCCCCATGGTGAAATGTTACGGCAGTGAGGCCTGCCTCGGAATTATTTCCCAGGCAATCCAGGTCCTCGGAGGGGTCGGCTATACCCAGGAATATCCGGTAGAACAATATCTCAGGGATTCAAAAATCCTGTCAATCTGGGAGGGAACCTCTTTCATTCATGGAAACGACCTGGTGGGGAGAAAAATGCGTATGAAGGAGGGCTCTTCGTTTGCGAACTGGATGGCAACCATAAAGGAATTCATTGACGCTAACCGGAACGCCCCCGGGTTCGAGAAAGAGATGCGTAGCTTGGCCAGGGGCTACCAGTGCCTGGAGGAAGTAAAATCAACTTATGATTCCTGGTATGACAATATGGGTAAAAAGAGGTCACTCATACCCCTCTATGCGATAAACGCGCTGTTCGTCTGCTCGCAGGTCCAGGTAGCCGAGTGTCTGCTTGAGCAAGCACTGATTGCGAAGAAGATGCTTGATGACATATCCGCCGATAATATCGATATGACCTTTTATAAAGGGAAGATCGCGTGCGCCAGGTATTACGTCAATAACATATTGCCCAACGTTTTCCTGGCCACAGAGGTGATTAAGAATGAAGATGACACAGTCATAACCTGCCCCGAGGAAGCACTAGTCGTCAGTTAAAAAAATATAGAAATGGAGGAGCCGCGAGGGACACCTTTTGTGAACCTCTAATTATTTCACTCTACCTTCTTTACCTTTTTCCCCATGCGACCGGACTCGCCTTGCCTGCAGTCCACTTTCAAAGTCATGTATAACCGCGGGCAGTCTTTCTTAAGTTCCTCCATGCAGCGCTTTACAACAAGCATGACCTCATCCCACTCTCCCTCTATTGATGTACCCATCGGCCCTATATGATAAGGGAGGCCGCTGTCCCTAATTATCCTGACCGCCCGCGATGCGTATTTACTCACGCTCTCCTCTTTACCAATAGGGAAAATGGAAAAATCAACGATGACGCTCATAACAACCTCCATTCGCACCTAGCATTCTTCTTAAATGGTCAATCATTTAATCTTCTGAATATCTTTTTCCTTAGCTATGACTACGAGTATCTCGCCATCCTTCAGGACAAAATTGGAGGCCGGCACCATGTGAATCTGGTCTGTAATCACGTCTTTCACGGCAATGACCTCGATGTGATATCTGCTCCTCAACTCAAGTTCACCGATGCTCTTCCCCAAAAAACTATTGGGAGGCGCAATTTCAAATATCATGTAACCTTCAGAGAGGGGAAGGCAATCGAGGACACTCGGAGAAATCAGGCTCTTGGCAACTTTGCCGGCAACTTCCTTTTCAGGAATGATAACGTCAGTTGCACCAACCTTTTCTAGAATAAGTTTATGCTCTTCGTTGGGGGCTTTGACGATTATATTTTTGACCTTCATCTTTTTCAGGTGCAGTGTTATGAGCGTGCTGGCCGCGAGGTCTTCGCCGAAGGAGATAATGACCACATCATCCTCCTGAACGCCGATATGATCCATTACCTCGTTGTCCGTGCCATCTGCAACAATTGCCTTCGTGGCAAAATCTTTTAACCGATGGACGGCCTCCTTATCCTTATCGACGGCAATGACATCGAATCCATTTTCATATAATTCTTTGACAATACTGGAGCCAAAGATGCCGAGACCAACCACAATCACGCGCCGCGTTATTGAAGCCATTACCGAACCTCCTTATCCAACCATGACAGACTCTTCCGCGTATGTTAAGCCCTTTTTCGGTGAATACCAGGAAAAAGCGAGGGTAAGCGGTCCTACGCGCCCTGCAAACATCGTGAGGATGATAGCCAGTTTCTGGCCTGTGCTCAGGGTCGGCGTTATGCCCATGGACAGTCCCACATTGCCAAAGGCGGATACTGTTTCAAAAAGATACTCCACAAAGAAGTGACGGCTCTCAAGAGGAGGTAGATCACCTGTACCCCCTAACAATAGAAGAATGGACGTGATGAGAGCGACCGAAAAGGCGGACGCGAAGATGATGGCGATGGTTCGAGTCAGAACCTCCCCCGGGATGGTCCTGCCATAGATATTCACCTGTCCCTGTCCCTTCAACCGATTCCAAATCATCAGGAGGAGCAGTGCGAAACTCGTTGTCTTAATACCCCCCCCTGTTGAACCCGGCGATGCACCTATAAACATCAGCATAATGATAATAAGGATCGTCGGATTTGTCAGATGGCCTATATCAACCGTATTAAACCCTGCCGTACGGGGAGTCACCGATTGGAAAAAAGATGTAAGAAGCTGCGTCTTGACGGGCACGTCTTTCAGAATATGATTCATCTCAAACAGATAAAAAAATGCGGCGCCACCGATGATAAGACTTGCAGTAGTCAAGAGAACTATTCTTGAATGTACGGAAATCTTCTGCTGATATCCCCTCCACTTGGAAACGATCTCATATTGAACGATAAAACCTATCCCGCCAAGAATAATCAATACCATTATTGTAATATTGATGATTACATCATTCTGATAATGTACCAGCCTACCAGGGAGTAGCGAGAGTCCGCAATTGTTGAAAGCAGAAACAGCATGATATAAAGCCTGATAGAAAGCCCAAATGGGAGAAAAATCCCGTGAAAACCGGAGAAATAAGAAAAATGTTCCTGCGGCCTCGATGATAAAGGTGAGACCGAATACCCATTTCATGATAACAAAGAAATCTCTTCGTGGGGTATGGAGAAATGCCGACTGGAAAATTTCCCTGCCTTTAAACGAAATGCCTCTTCCCATGAGCCCGAAAAGAACAACGGAGAATGTAATTATCCCGAGCCCGCCAATTTGAAAGAGACATAGAGTTACTATCTGTCCGCTCAAAGATAGATCCTTGCCGATGTCCAAAACGGTAAGACCCGTAACACAAACCGCAGAGGCAGACGTGAAGAGGGCATCAACAAAGTTTATTCGACCGCCGGCGGCAGAATAAGGCAGCCAGAGGTAAATAGCCCCTAAAAATATCACCGATGCAAAACTGATGATAAAAAACCTTTGGGGGGATAACAGCTTCGATACAAACCGCCTCATCGACTATTCCCGTGCTCCTTTGGGCGTTTAAACAATGCAAAAAGCATAATGAAGGCTCCCACGGTTATGGCCGAATCAGCAACATTGAAGGCGGGCCAGTGGTAGCCGCTTAAATGCACGTCAATGAAATCAATCACCTCTCCCAGACGCACCCTATCGATGAAATTCCCCAAAGCACCGGACAAAATCAGGGAAAGGGCAAATATCATGAGCGCTTCTTCAGTCTTGCTCTTAGCGATATAGTAGAGGACGAGTATTATGGCTAAGATCGTTACCGTCAGGAAGAAAACGGACCGAAAACCCGGTGAGGCAGTGGCAAGAAAGCTGAAGGCCGCCCCCGGATTCCTGACATATGTTATGTTCAAAAAGCCCCCTATGACCACAAGCGATTCATGGAGGAACATGTGCGAGTCAACGTACGCCTTGGTGATGAGGTCGAGGAGCACCACCACAGCTACTGTGGCAGAGAGAATGAAATATTTTCTTGGCAATATATGTCTCCGCTATTTTAGATCACTCTTCACATAAGAAGCATGGACTGTTTCGGCATTCCCTGCAATCACCACTGCCGTATGCGATTTCTGCTGCAGAGAGAAATAACGGAATTGCAACGGCGTACCCAGCGAGATGCAGGATATGCTAAAGGTTCGCCAGGCACCTTTCACAGATGGTCGGATGCTCACCACTAACACCCACAGTCTCGCTGTACACCCAGCATCGGTCACATTTCTTTCCCCGCGTTTTTCTCACCCCAATTGTCAGACCCGCAAATTCAGGGCTTACATAAGGGCTTTTGATGCTCTCCTCATCTACAATACCGATCTGGGAGATGATCAGCAGGGTTGTCAAGTCCTCAAGATGCGCCTCCAAGAACGCGCGGAGTTCATCCGGTGCCGAGATATCCACACCGGCATCGAGGGAGTGCCCGACTACCTTATTCTTCCTTGCCGTCTCAATTGCCTTCGATATCTCGCCTTTGAGTGCAATCATCTTATTCCAACTCTTGGCCAGACCCGCATCCATATACTCCGGATTCACTTCAGGGAATTGTGTGAGATGAACGCTGATTTCCCTGCCCTGATGTGGAGGCAACGACAGCCATATCTCCTCCGCAGTGAAGGAGAGTATGGGGGCAAGCAGGCGTGTCATGACATCAAGAATTATGAGCATGGCGCTTTGCGCTGATCGCCGCTGACGTGATTCCGCCCTGGATGTATAGAGTCTGTCTTTCAGGACATCCAGGTAAAGGGCGCTCAGGTCAACGGTACAGAAATTATGAAGAGTGAAGAATGCATGATGAAATTGATATTGATTATAGGCCGCCCTTACACGCTCGATAATTTCCTGGAGTCTGTGTAGTGCCCAACGGTCGATTTCTTCCATTTCTTTATAGGATACTATTTTGCTGGAGTCAAAATCATACAGATTTCCCAAGATGAAACGACTGGTGTTGCGAATGCGCCTGTAAGCCTCCACAAGGCGTTCAAGGATTTCGTCGGAAATCCTTATGTCCTGCGTATAATCTTCTGCAGCCACCCAAAGTCGCAATATCTCAACGCCATGCTTATCGATGATCTCTTGCGGATCAACGACGTTGCCCATGGATTTGGACATCTTCTTTCCCTCGCCGTCAACAACGAAACCATGTGTCAGCACCGTCCTGTAGGGGGCGCGTCCCCTCGTTCCCACAGACTCAAGCAGAGAGGAATGGAACCACCCCCTGTGCTGATCGCTGCCCTCGAGGTACATGTCTGCCGGGGATCCGAGGTAAGATCGCTTTTCGAGCACCGCAGCATGGCTCACACCAGAATCAAACCACACATCGAGTATATCCGTCTCCTTTGCAAATTGGTCGCTCTGACATACGGGACAGACCGTTCCGACAGGCAGCAAGTCTCTCGTATCCCTCTCGAACCACACGTCGGCGCCGTATTCATTGACGAGCTTCACGACGTGTCCGATGATATCCTTTGTCATGAGGTCGCTCTTGCAACGGCTGCAGAAAAACATGGTGATGGGTACCCCCCACAATCTCTGTCGGGAGATACACCAGTCGGGACGATTTGCTATCATTCCGGATATCCTGTCACGACCCCAAGACGGCAGCCACTCTACGGCTTCGATAGCTGCGAGGGTTTTCTGCCTTAGATTATTTTTATCCATGGATATGAACCACTGCTCCGTGGATCTAAAAATGATGGGATTCTTGCACCGCCAGCAGTGAGGATAGGTATGCTCTATGTCAAGACGGCCGAGCAGGGCTCCGACCTCGGATAATTTCTTAATGACCGATTCGTTGGCATCGAAGACAAACTGCCCGGCAAAATCCCTGACGTCGGAAGTGTATCTGCCGTCGTCGTCGACTGGCGCGTAATTGTCGAGACCATACTTCATGCCTATTTCGTAATCTTCCTGCCCATGCCCGGGTGCGATATGCACCAATCCCGTTCCTGCATCGAGGGTGACAAAGGGAGCCAGGATCAGGAGGCTCTCGCGGTCGACCAGCGGATGCTTGGCCTTCAGGCCTTCCAGGACCGATCCCGGAAATTCATCGAGTATTTTGTAATTCTTGTAGCCGAAGGCATCCATGCAATAGTCCACAAGCTCTTTAGCAACTATGAGGGTTTCGCCATTCACTTTAACGGCTGCATAGACAAATTCCTCATGCGCGGCGATTGCCTGGTTGGGCGGTATAGTCCAGGGAGTCGTCGTCCATATTACGAAGCTCACTTTTTCTCCGGATAGTTTCGGCCGCACCTTTGATATATCCGAGATCATCGCGAACTTGACATAAATGGATGGCGTCGTATGGTCATTATATTCGACTTCGGCCTCCGCCAGGGCAGTCTTACAGGAAGCGCACCAGTACACGGGCTTTTTCCCCCTGTAGACGTCACCGCTGAAATAAAGCTTCCCGAACTCCTCAACGGTGGCCGCCTCATAGTCGTAAGACATGGTGAGGTAGGGGTTGTCCCATTCACCGAAGACACCCAAGCGCTTAAACTGTTCCCTCTGGATACCCACATATCTGTCTGCAAATATCCTGCAGAACCGCCGTATATCCGCATGGGACATCTCATTCTTTTTCGCGCCCAGTTCTTTCTCGACCTGATGCTCTATGGGAAGTCCATGACAGTCCCAGCCGGGTACGTAAATACTATCGAAACCGGACATATTCTTTGATTTAATCACCACGTCCTTAATCACCTTATTCAGCGCCGTACCAAGATGAATGCTCCCATTTGCATAAGGGGGTCCGTCGTGAAGAATATACTTCTTTCGTCCCTTCAAGGACTGTCTGATCTTCTCATAGATGTTCATATCGTCCCACATCTTGAGCAACTCCGGTTCCTTCCGGGAAAGATTAGCCTTCATGGGAAAGCTAGTTTTCGGCAGATTCAATGTATCCTTATAGTCCATTGGGGAACTCCTCAACCCTTCATAATCAATGGCAATTTATACATTTAATATAATTGTGCATAAATAGGTAGTCGGAGAAGCTATCACAGAAATTAACCGCTTTCAAGCAGAACTAAAAAAGCCCCCTGCCATAAAACAGGGGGCTTTTTCACAGTGAGATAAGATTAAAAATCTCTTACATTCCCATACCGGGATAACCACCGCCCGGAGGCATGCCTGGCATAGCAGATTTTTCTTCCGGTTTTTCTGCGACCATGCACTGCGTAGTCAGCATCAAGGCTGCCACACTAGCCGCATTTTGGAGTGCAAAGCGGGTAACCTTCGTCGGATCAATGACACCGGCCTCGATCATGTCTTCATACTCATCAGTTCTCGCATTAAAGCCGAAAGCGCCCTTTTTCCCTTTGACTTTTTCGACCGCGATGCTGCCTTCCTGTCCGGCATTCGTAACGATCATCTTCAACGGTTCTTCGAGGGCCTTCTTCACTATGTTGACTCCCACTTGCTGATCCCCTTCTAATTTCAGCTTTTCCAGCGCAGGCAGTGTCCTGATATAGGCTACGCCTCCACCGGGAACTATTCCTTCTTCCACGGCTGCACGGGTTGCATTGAGCGCATCTTCAACGCGCGCCTTTTTCTCCTTCATCTCAGTCTCTGTCGCCGCGCCGACCTTTATTACGGCAACGCCGCCGACTAGTTTGGCCAGCCTTTCCTGGAGTTTCTCTCTGTCATAATCAGACGTCGTTTCCTCTATCTGCGCCCTGATCTGTTTCACCCTTCCTTCGAGGGATGCTCTTGACCCTGCTCCGTCGATAATCGTCGTATTGTCTTTATCTATCGAAATTCGCTTGGCCCGGCCGAGGTCTTCTAATTTTGTGTTTTCGAGCTTCTGACCCAAGTCTTCAGAAATTACCTTACCACCAGTCAGAATGGCGATATCATCAAGCATGGCCTTCCTTCTATCGCCAAAACCGGGGGCTTTTACTGCTGCAACCTGCAGGGTGCCGCGAATCTTGTTCACCACTAGGGTAGCCAAGGCCTCTCCTTCGATATCTTCGGCTATGATGAGCAGCGGTCTTCCCATTTTTGCAATCTGCTCCAGGATGGGAAGGAGATCCTTCATAGTGCTGATCTTCTTCTCGTTTATGAGAATAAGACAATCATCTAGGTGCACTTCCATCTTTTCGGCGTTGGTCACGAAATAGGGAGACACGTAGCCTCTATCAAACTGCATACCTTCTACGATCTCCAATTCGGTTTCCAATCCCTTAGCTTCCTCCACAGTGATAACGCCTTCTTTACCGACCTTACCCATGGCTTCGGCAATGATTGCGCCGATTGCCTCATCGTTATTCGCGGAGATAGTACCAACCTGCGCGATTTCCTTCTGGTCCTTAGTCGGTTTGCTTAATTTGGCCAGTTCCTTGACAACTGTCTCAACAGCCTTATCAATGCCCCTCTTTATATCCATGGGGTTACTCCCCGCCGCGACGCTCTTTGCCCCTTCTCGGTAAATGGCCTGGGCAAGAATTGTAGCTGTCGTGGTGCCGTCACCGGCCACATCGCTCGTCTTGCTGGCAACTTCCTTCACCATCTGGGCGCCCATATTTTCAAATTTGTCCTCGAGCTCAATCTCTTTGGCCACTGTAACGCCGTCTTTTGTAACCGTCGGTGCACCAAAAGACTTATCAAGAAGCACATTCCTGCCTCGCGGGCCAAGCGTTACCTTGACTGCATCTGCGAGGGTATTTACACCCTTGAGAATCGATTTTCTCGCTTCTTCATCGTATTGAAGTATCTTCGCTCCCATCTAACATATCCTCCTTATGATCATATAGTTACTTTTCAATGACTCCCAATATATCATCTTCTCTCATGATGAGATGTTCCACACCATCGATCTTGACTTCCGTGCCAGCATACTTACTGAAGAGAACCCTATCTCCGGCTTTGACGTCAGGCTTTACCAGTTTGCCGTCTTCTGTCGTTTTTCCCTTGCCTACGGCTACCACCTCGCCCTCTATAGGCTTTTCTTTGGCTGTGTCGGGGATTATGATCCCGCCTTTCGTCTTCTGTTCTTCCTCTAACCTTTTGATAATTACACGATCTTGCAATGGCCTAATCTTCATGACCTAATCTCTCCTTTCCCTATTTTTAATATTTTTTTGGTATTTTTTGTCAGGCAATCATATCCGTTAATCGATTTTGCATTAAAATAAACATAAATTCCCCCATGTCAAGACGTTTTGAATAGATTTTTGAAAAAAATGAGGGGAAAAAGCATTTTTTCAGCAAAAAAGCCCCTTCCCCCTTCAATTTTTCCTGATTTTTATGTTTTCTTGACCCCATTTTGGGGAAAACTGAGAGAAACCGTGGTACCTCGACCTATCTGACTTTCGATATCAATGCTGCCGTTATGGGCCTTCATGAGATGTTTTACTATTGATAAACCTAGACCGGTGCCTCCCAGCTCTCTCGAACGTGCCTTGTCCGCCCGATAGAAACGTTCTCCGAGCCTGGGAATTTCACTTTTCTGTATGCCAGTGCCTGTATCAGTGACTTTGACCAGTACAAAACCCTTTTCATCTCGGAGCCCCTCAATGGAAATCTTTCCACCACTTGGCGTAAATTTTACAGCATTATCCAGGATGTTCACAAGAATCTGTACCACCTTATCCCTGTCTGCCCAGATGGACGGAAGTTCATCAGGGATACGTTTATCAATGGTCAGGGATTTATCGGACACTTTCGTCTCGAACATGGACGAGACGTTGTTAATTGCGTCGGCTATGGAGACATTTTCAAACCGCAATTTCATTTCTCCCAGCTCAATGCTGGAGAGGACAAGCAGGTCGTCCACAAGCCTTCCCAGACGATGAGCATTCTCGGAAATAATGTGAAGAAATTTTTTTGCCGTTTCTTCCTCCTTGATGGCACCCCCCTCCAGCGTCTCAATAAATCCTACGATTGCAGTAAGCGGTGTCTTGATCTCGTGGGTAACATTAGCCACGAAGTCCTCACGTATTTTTTCCAATTTCTTAAGACGCGTGACGTCGTGAAATACCATCATCGTCTTTTGTTTCCCTTCCAGCAGTCCATGAACGGCTGATATAGTGACATCCAGGATGTTCGGCGCTTCCTGGCCAAGGCTGATCTCCCGCAAGACAGGTCCTCCAGCACCTTTGAACAGATCAAGGGCATGCTGCAAATCGACATTCCTGAATGCCTCAAGCGGCGTCTTATCAAGAATTTCAGTGATGCCTTCATTTTCGAGGATCTCTTTCAGACTCCTATTGAGAAACTCGATGCGGTTCTGATCGTTAATAATAAGTACGCCTTCTGTCATACTGGCAAAGGCCGCCTCAAGTTTCGCCTTCTCCTCGTCTGCAACCCTCACCCTTTCCTGCTGTTCGAGCACTAAATGATTGATGTCCTTTTCCAATTGCCCAACGTCATCATTTGACTCAACCAACAGTGTTCCTGTTGCCTCACCGCTGCAAACCTTGTGCGTATAGGAAATTACTTTCTCGATTGGCGATATGAGTCTTCTTGCCAGGAGAAATGCAATGATAAGAGAAGGAATAATAGCGATCAGGATACATTTATATATATAGGCGTACTGTTGATCGATGGATTTTTGCACTTCAAAAAGCGGACGGGCAAATCTTATGTAGCCCGTAGTTACTGAGCCTTCCACCACGGGAAAGGCTACATAAAGCATGTCTACCCCCAGGGTGCGGCTGTAACGAATGGCATCCCCCTGTCCCTTAAGCCTTGCCTCCTGGATTTCCGGACGGTTCATGTGACTGTCCATTTCCGCCGAGTTCTTCTCTGAATCTGCCTTAACCCGGCCCGAAGCATCAATCAGGGTGATACGTGAGCGGGATATATCAGCCAGATGTGACGACTTCCTTTCAATATCACTAATTCCTAATAACGCCGCGATTCGTGCTTGAGCAATCAGGTCATTCTTAATCCCGTCTATCAATTCAGTCTTGATCTGCCGGGCGTACATCAAGCCCATAACCATTGCCGCTACAAATATTAGCACGACATAGCCGGCAAAAATCCTGTATAATAAACGGTTCTTCAATCACTCACTCCGAAGCCTGACAGCTTGGTTCATGCCTAACAATCTTTCCCGTCACCATATACATTACCATGTCAGCAATACCCACGGCATGATCGGAAATGCGTTCGAGTCTCTTGGAAATCTGCATAATTATGAGAGCCCTGTGTATTTTCTTTGGATCTTCCAACATGAAGGTGAGGAGCTCCCGGAAAATCTGTTCATTGAGGTTATCTATAGTTTCATCCTCTATCCTGACCCTACGCGCCAGTTCAGTATCCTCCTTCACGAGGGCATCGAGGCTCTCCTTTATCATTCCCCGGGCAATTTCCGCCATTCGGGGAATATCAATATAAGGCTTCATCGGTGGCTCTTCACTTAAGATAATCGACTTCTCAGCAATGTTTGCCGCCATGTCGCCTATCCTCTCCAAGTGACCATTTATCTTAATGGCTGTCGTGATGAACCGCAGGTCTCTCGCTGTCGGCTGCCTTAAAGCCAGCATGCGGATACACTTTTCCTCGATCTCAATATCAAGCTGATCGATGACACTATCATCGCATACTACCTTGCGGGCCAGCTCTGTATTCCTATCCACAAGGGCCTCTGTCGCAAGTTCAATTGCCTTTTCTACGAGCGCTCCTAAATAAATAAGACTCTCCTTGACCTCGTTGAGTTCCGTTTCGTAGTGGGTGCTTGTATGCCTTTTTTCATCCATCTGTTATCTCCCCAATATACTGAGCAACAAATTAAATCATTTGTCTAATGTCATTCCTTTTGAAGAAAAGCGACCAGGCATCTTTAGATTCCTCCCTCCAGTCGGAATGACATGGGTTATGTTTTCACCGGATACAAAATGAAATCAACCGAATCTCCCGGTAATATAGTCTTCCGTCTGTTTCACGTCCGGATTGGTAAAGATTTTTTCCGTGGCATTATATTCTATGAGCTTTCCCAAATAGAAGAACCCGGCTTTCGATGATACACGGGCTGCCTGCTGCATGTTGTGCGTAACTATTATAATGGTATATTTTTTCTTCAATTCGTCGATCAGCTCTTCAATCTTTGCCGTTGATATAGGATCGAGGGCCGACGTCGGCTCATCCATGAGAACGACATCCGGTTTCATAGCGAGCGCTCTGGCAATACACAGGCGCTGCTGCTGCCCCCCGGAGAGGGTCATGGCAGATTTATCCAGAATGTCTTTCACCTCTTCCCATAGAACCGCCTGTTTCAGGCTCTCTTCTACAAGTAATTCGAGATCATTCCTCTTCGTAATCCCCGCAAGCCTTGGGGCATAGGCGATATTGCTGAATATTGACTTCGGAAACGGATTGGGCTTTTGAAAAACCATGCCGATCTTTCTCCGTACGTCAACGGGATCGACATCTGCACCATAAATATTTGTACCTTCAAAAATGATTTCCCCCTCGACCCTGGTTCCATCAATGAGATCATTCATGCGATTCAGGAGCCGGAGCAGCGTGGACTTGCCACAGCCCGAAGGTCCTATCAGGGCAGACACCAGATTCTTTCCAAAATTCATGGTGATATCGGTCAATGCCCTGACCTCTCCGTAGAAGAAATTCACATTCCGCAATTGGATTATACTGTCGCTTTCCACAATTACCACCTTTTTTTCTTCCTTACATAACTCCTGATGACAATGGCAATGAGATCAACTCCCAAAACAAGTCCGACAAGAACCAACACCGTCCCATATTGTATCGGTCTTGTCTGTTCTATGTGGGTGCCCGCCGTAGCAAGGACATAGACATGGTAGGGAAGAGCCATGACTTCATCGAAAATGGAGCCCGGGAGCTTCGCCGTAAAGAACGCAGCCGCAGTGAACATAATCGGCGCCGTTTCACCCGCGGCCCTGCCGATACCCAGGATTGATCCCGTCAGTATGCCGGGCAATGCAGCAGGCAAGACAATCTTATAAATGGTCTGCCATTTTGATACACCGAGGGCAAGTGAAGCCTCCCGGAACGTTTGCGGGACCGATTTCAAAGCCTCTTCCGATGCCCCGATAATTGTCGGCAAAACAAGTATGCCAAGTGTCAAGGCTCCGGAAAGAATACATGATCCAAAATGCAGAAAAACAACAAAGAACCCAAGTCCGAACAACCCGAAGACAACTGAAGGAACTCCGGCCAAACAATTTATGCCAATGCGGACCAGTCTTACAAATCTACCCTGCTTCGCATATTCAGTGAGATAGATTGCCGAGACCACACCAAGGGGAAGTGCAACAGCGATAGCTCCCGTTGTCAGATATAAAGTCCCAAGGATGGCTGGCATAATTCCACCCTTAGTCATGGAATCGGTGGGCGGGAGAGTGAGAAAATCCCAACTGATTACTGATATCCCGTTGACAACGATGTAAGCAATAAGACCGCCTAAGGCCAGAGCGATCAGCAGTGCCGACAATTGAACGACTGCAAAAAACACCTGCTGTTTGAAATATCGAAATTTCATGGATGTCATGAGCACATCCTGCATAAGATAAACTCCCGGTTCCCCTTTACAGGGTTCCTGATCCCACTTCTTTAAATTTCTGAGAAATATAATCGGCAATGAGATTAAAAATCAGGGTTAAGAAAAACAGTACAATGCCCGTGGCAAAAAGGGCATGGTAATGACCGCTCCCGAACGGCGCCTCTCCCATCTCCGCGGCGATGCTCGCCGGCATTGGCCTCACGGAATCAAAGATACTCTCAGGAATGGCTGCCGCACCACCAGCAACCATGAGCACCACCATGGTTTCACCTATAGCTCTGGCCATACCGAGGATCACGGCCGTGGAAATTCCTGAAAGGGCGGCAGGCATAATGACATTGGTTATAGTTTCAAATTTCGTTGCACCCAGGGCATACGATGCCTCCTTAAAATCCCGGGGCACAGCATAGAGGGCATCCTCCGAGATGCTCGAAATCGTAGGTATTGCCATGATCGCCAGAATGAGGGAAGCATTAAAAATGTTAAGACCCGTCGGGAGATCAAACGTCTCCTGAAGAAAGGGGGCTACAACGACCATGCCGAAGAAACCAAGGACTACGGAAGGAATCCCTGCCAGGAGTTCTATTATCGACTTCGTAACGTCTTTGATAGAAGCCGGTGCGATTTCAGAAATGTAAACAGCAGAAAGAACCCCCAGGGGAACGGCAATCAGACAGGAGAATATGGTGACAACCGCGGAACCAATTATCAGGGGCCATATACCATAAGAGGGAGGATCATAAGTAGGATACCATTCCTTTCCAAACAGGAAATCGGTAACAGAAACTTCCTTGAATATAGGTATCCCTTCGCGGAAAAGGAAAACAACGATGAGCGCCAGGGTAAGCACCGAGACGAATGCAAAAGACGCGAAGATACTCTTGATGATGGCTTCCTTGAGATGCCTGGACATAGATATTTTTATTTCTTACCTTTTCTCGATGGTTTATCTTTTGCCTCGCCCGTTACAGGAATAAATCCCTCTTTGGAGACCAGTTTTTGTCCGGCGGGACTGAGCACGAATTTGATAAAGTCGGCAACAACACCTTGGGGTTGCCCGTTGGTATACATGTACAATGGTCTTGCAATAGGATACTCCTTGGAAAGGGCCGTTTTTTCCGTAGCGGGAATCCCATTGACAGTCAATCCCTTAACTGCCTTGTTAACGTAACCCATGCCGACATAGCCGATGGCATATCTGTTCTTGGAAACTGCCTGGACAACCGCGCCGTTTGAAGCCTGTAATTGGGCCTTGGGAGTCACCTTGACATTGTGGAGAACCAGATGTCCCCAGGCTTCAAAGGTGCCGGAACTGCTGTCCCTTGAGACAACAATGATCTGCAGATCATCGCCACCGACCTCTTTCCAGTTTGTAATCTTGCCCTGATAAATCTGGCTCAACTGATCAATCGTCAATCCATTAACTTTATTCTTCGGGTGAACAATAGGCGTCAATGCATCAATCGCAATCGTGTGGGCAACAGGATTCACTCCTTTCTCCTTGGCGAGGCTAATTTCGTTGTCTTTAATTTCCCTTGATGAGCTTGCAATGTCTGTAGAGTTGTCAATGAGGGCCTTGATCCCGTCTCCCGATCCGCCGCCGGAAAGAGATATATTCACTCCGGGATGCACCTTCATGTAGGCCTCCAATACCCCCTGTGCGATGGGCAATACCGTTGTCGATCCCTTGATGACAACATTTTCCGCGGCAACCGCTAGATTTGTACCAAAAAATAGCCATATCAAACCTACCGCCAATAATTTTCTTACCATTTCTTGAAACCTCCATTCAATTCAACTTTATTTTCTAAATTTCCTGGGGATATTTTTCATTGTTTACTTCAAACAGTACAAAAAAGATCGCTTCTACAAACGACTCGGTTAGATCTCTAATAGCTTCGATTATGAAGCGAACTCATATTCAACACTATAATACATATGAAATGTTTCAATTTCGTTAAAGAATGATGAAGGTTTTGCTAATTTAGCACAAAGTCTTGACAATACTCTCCGTGGACATATGATGTTGCAGGTGGTAAATATTTTACTGAAACAACCTAAAGCACCGGGCCGGTTTTAGGCAGGCAGGTCAATTTCCCGAAGCGAGGCAAGCGTTTCTTCAGACGAAAACTGTTCCCATATCTTGCTAAACCTTTCAGTCCGATCTCGTTCGATATCCGCTTGGAGTTGATAGATCTCTCCTAAGATGAACAAGAGCTCAGGGTCAACGATCTTTCCCTTCCAGTCATCCCGCAGGAAATCAATGAACGACCTGGTGAAAACGGTATCCTGGATCTCCCCAAGACAGTCCTGCAGTTCAACCGTTCGGTCAATAAACGGATCAAGCGCCCCATCGTATGCAGGCGCCATGAATTCACATGCATAGCGGAGCCGTTTCATCTGAATTCTCAGACGGTGAAACTCCTTAAGCTTCGGGTTTTCGAGAACGGCACATCCCTGGTAAATGACGTTACGAAATTTTTCGGTGATTAACACGGGCGCCGTGTCACGAACCAGTTTTACTGCTTGCGTCGCCCGTGGGCACGCGGGTAGCGGCCCTTCAAAGAACCTAATAAGACGCCGCTCAAAACTTTCATACCGCGGTGATTCAAGAGCGTGCTGGAGAGCCTTCAATGGTGTGCGGCGGTGCTTCTCAATCCAATCCTCAAAAACTTTCTTCTTTTTTCCAGGAAAGTGTCTTATCCGCTCTTTGAACCGGGATAGATTCAAGAGAAAGACATCAAGATCGCGCACTGCTCCGAACGTTTCGCCAAGCCATTTCAATTCACCTTCGAGGTAAGAGCCCGTGGCACGCGGGACCGCATTGCGAAACAGTCGCAGAGCTGAACGCATTCGCCGCGTAGCAACGCGTGCCTGATGCACAAATTCCGTATCTATATCAAGCTTTACACCGGTAATTTGTTCACAAAAGCGGTTAAATTGATAATGCAGAATTTTATGTACAGTGAGATCAAGACGGTCGTCGAGTCGAACCTTGAGTTTCTCAGGCGGCTTCTTGGAAGGGATCACGACCTTGAGACTATCGATCGCAACTTCCAGCTTCGATGCCGTTGATGGCGTATAGGGGAATTCACGGGTGAGCAGCAGCGCGAGGGACTTCAATTCCGTTTCCGAACCGTTGATTATCTCCGCCTCCATCTCCTGGAGCTGTTGTGCTCGGCGTCGCTTATGGAGTCCAAGCAAAGAGAAGCTGGAAGTGTCAAAGGCAAGCTCTATTTCTGTTCCTTTCGGCGCAAGGACATGATAACGCCGGCGCTCTGTGCGGATCTGAATATGTTCGAGAAGTTTCCGTGGATTAATAACAGGATCGATGCGTTCCATGATCTGTTTGATATGAATCTCCGATGGGACGGCGACCGGCGCCTTGATGGGCACTTCTATTTCCATCCTTTTTGCGATCCCGCCTCCAATTGTCCCGATGCTCTTGATTGTGTACATCGCTGCACCGTCTGTTAGGCGATATCGCAGGGCAAGCTTGCTCTTCATGAGCAGCCAGTCAAACGTGTCCAGATAAGTGTCAACGTTTTTTACTCTGTCGAGTTCCGTAACCGCATAATTGTGCTTCCGTATTTTTGCGACAATTGCCGACTCCGCCTCCCGACCAGTGAGGACGAGCTTCAGTTCTATCTCCACAGGTTTCTTCCCCTTGGTCATTGCAGGAACCTCCTCTTGTTTCCGTCTGCAAAATCCTTTTGCAGCCCCTTCGGCATGCTGGTCTTGGCAAGCGACTCGATTGTCTTATCCCGGTCGTACTCGAACCTTACGATAAGTCCCCGCGGTACGGAACCGGGCTTGACATCTACAAGTGCATAGGAGGGACGCGGGTCGCCGTCGATCGGATGTCCGGTCGAGCTGCAGTTTACAACGAGGACACGATGAATATGCTTTACAAACGGGATATGCGTGTGGCCGCAAACGAGTATGTCCGGGCGTATATCTCCAAGCTTTGCTTCCAGTCCCCTCCTCGTAATGCTGGGATAGATCGCGTCGTCCATTGATGCGGGGCTGCCATGAACGACAAGAAGCTTCTGTCCACCGACAAGTCTCAGATCCAGGCGATCCGGCAAACCGGAAAGGTAGCGTACCGTCTCACGGCTGATATGTTCTACGGTCCATTGAAGAATTTTTTTCTTTTTCGGTTTCATTCCTTCGGCAGCGGACTTGCCCTGCTTCAACATGTCGATCACTTTTTGATCGTAGTTGCCGATTATCGTGGGAATGCGCCGACTCCTGAGAAAACGGCAGACATCTTCCGGAAAAGGACCATATCCCGTAATATCACCGGCACAGATAATCCGGCTTGCACCGTGCGCCGTTGCATCGGCAACCGCCTCCTCCAGTGCGGGCATGTTTCCATGTATATCGGAAATGAATGCAATCAGCATCGGTATACGATCTCTCTGCCTGCTTTTTTCAAAAGTAGCTCCTGCTTTTGACGGGCCCTTTCAACTTCCAGGCGGCAGCCATCCGAACATTCAAGGTTGATGATTACCGTTTTATCGCCGACTGTGCATGATAAGCGTTTGACGGGGCTCGTGTGGTTGCAGTCCAGGCCGTCTGCGACACGAAGAATCCCCGCAAGCCACTCAACAAGTTTACGTTTATCCGGATCGAGTGACGCGAACCGGCTATGCCTGGATGGATCCGGGAGCGCCTTTGTATGATACCGGGCAATGAGCGCGCACGTAAGACGCTCCTCATTGTCAAGACCGGGAATATCGATTTCCCGGATCATCTCGCCGCTCAACTTGTGGTGTTTTCCCGAGACAACCCTTGACCAGCCGATGTCATGCAGTCGGGAGGCAATCTCAAGGAGGCGGCGCTCACCCGATTTGTATCCATGGAGGGCGTGAAGCCCATCGAAGAGGGCAAGGGCGAGTGCCGTAACCTGTTCGCTGTGAGAAGGATCGGGGTCATACGCATGAGCTCTTTCAACGACAAATGACATCGTTGCGTCCCTTTTTTCACGTCGCATTTTCCCTCACTCTGAATTGCTTTATCGTTTCGTGCTCTTTTTCTTGCCGATCTTCTTAACCAGCTCCTCGTAGGGTGGAGATTTAATCCCCCCCTTGCGGGCGATTGCGATGAGCTCACTTTGACTGCGTACCAGCCGTTCTCCTTCCTTTGCTTTGAATCTAACATACGAACCGTCCGGCTGCAGGAGACGGGCTTTCACATTGTCGCTCAGGTACGTCATGAGGATTTCGTTTATAATTCTGGCCTTGGACTCCTTATTTTCTATCGGATAGAGAATCTCGGCCCGCCTTTTAAAATTTCTCGGCATCCAATCCGCGCTCCCAGAGTAGATTTCCGGATCACCGCCATTGTGGAAGTAGTAAATTCGGGAATGCTCGAGAAATCGATCGAGAATACTGATCACCCGAATATTCTCGCTGGTGTCCGGCACCCCCGGGCGAAGGCAACAAATCCCCCGCGTCAAGAGATCAATATGAATGCCGGCGCGCGAGGCCTCGTAGAGTTTGCGAATGACCTTTGTGTCAATGAGGGCGTTCATCTTGGCAATAATGCGCCCCGGGTTTTTCGCAGTGGATTTCTGGATTTCCCGGTCGATAAGACGAATAATCGTCTCCTGGGTTGTAACCGGAGAGATCATGAACTTGCGGAACATGGAGGCCACCGTTTGGGCGGTCAGCAGGTCTCCACCAGTCCAGGAGTTGAATCCTGTGAGAACATTGAAGAGAGCAGATACGTCGTTGCCAAAATCAGGATTGCAGGTGAAGAGGCCGATATCGGTGTATATCTTTGCCGTCACCACGTTATAGTTGCCGGTTGAAACATGGACGTAGCGCCGCAGCTGCTTCCCTTCACGGCGCACAACAAGGGTCGCTTTACAATGTGTTTTCCAGCGGACGAACCCAAAGACGGCGTTGACCCCCGATTCCTCCATGTGCCGCGACCAGTCAATGTTATACTCCTCGTCAAACCGGGCCTTCAGCTCCACGACCGCCGTCACCTGCTTGCCGTTCTCGGCAGCCCGCCGCAGTGCACCAATGACTGGAGAGTCTTTCCCGATCCGATAAAGTGTCTGCTTGATGGCGAGTACATCCGGGTCATCGGCAGCCGTGTTCAGAAAATCCATGACCATAGCGAAGGAATCGTACGGGTGGTGCAGGAGCACGTCCCCCTCGCGAATGATGGTAAATATATCCTTGTCGGCGGCAAACTGTGGCGGGATCCGGGGATTGAAGGGAGGGTCTTTATGGGACTGGTCAAGAGGCAAGTCGTACAGGGAAAGAAAATCGCGGATATTGATCGGGCCATTGATTTCATAGACAAACCGTTCCTCCACGCCCAGCTGCCGGTTGAGCAGATTGACGACCTTCTTCGGAACACCAGGCTCAATCTCGAGACGCACGGCGATCTTGTTGGAGCGATCCTTCATCTCGGCCTCCACCGATTTAAGAAGATCCATCACTTCATCCTCGTGGAGATCATAATCGTGGTTACGCGTCACGCGGAAGGCGATGACATTCTTGATATCCATTCCGGGGAACAGCTTGTGGATGTTCCTGCGGATGAGATCCTCGAGGAGGACATAGTGATACCCCGTCATATCTCTATTTACGGCAACAAGCCTGGGCAGGATGGAGGGCACTTCAACAAAAGCGTACGCTTGTGGAACTTTGATTCCGCTCGCTTCCTTGAAAACAACCATTAGATTTATCCTGAGGTTTCCGAGGTACGGAAACGGGTGTCCAGCATCAACGGCAAGAGGCGTCAGAATAGGGAATACCTGGGCTTCAAAGTACTCATTAAGCCGATTGATCTCATTATTATCGAGTTCCTCAATTAGATGTATGAATACCCCTGCATTTTGGAGTCGCGCCAGCACTTCGTCCCTGATCGTCCGGTATTGTTCTGCAACGAGCCCGCGTACTTTTTCCGCAATTTCATCAAGTTGCTGCCGGGTGGTCCTTCCACTGGCATCGATTTCATCCACACCCGCCTCAAGGACACGGAAGAGTCCGCCCACTCGGACCATAAAATACTCATCGAGGTTCGAACTGAAAATGGAGGCGAACTTGAGTTTTTCCAAGGCAGGAGTCAGCGGGTCTTGAGCCTCCTCGAGCACCCTGCTATTAAATTCCAACCAGGATAGTTCCCGATTGATATATAGGGAAGAGTCTCCGAGATTGACTGCCTGTGACTGGTCGCCCAGCTTCGGTTTTTTTTCTGTTGTCATGGTTGGCTCCTGAATGGATTCATTTTCGTCGGGCTCTTTTTCCGGCTTTCTCTCCGCTGAGCTTCGTTGAAACGCTCTCTATGAATGTTTCGAGCACTTTGATCCGGGAAAAGTATTTATCGTTCGAGGCAACAACGGTCCACGGGGCATAGGTTGTCGATGTTTTTTGAATCATATCCGCAATGGCCATTTCATATTCCTCCCACTTTCCCCGGTTCCGCCAGTCTTCTTCGGTGATCTTCCAGTTCTTATAAGGTATTTCATCGCGGGTCTTGAATCTCCTGAGCTGTTCTTCCTTATCGATCTGCAGCCAAAATTTGACTATGAGAATATTTTCATCTACCAGCATTTTTTCGAATTCATTGATTTCCTTGTACGCCCGCTGCCAAGCTTCCGTTGGGCAAAGCCCTTCAACGCGTTCAACGAGAACCCGCCCATACCAACTTCGGTCAAATATGGTTAAAAATCCCTTCTTGGGAATGTCTTTCCAGAATCTCCAAAGGTAGTGCTGCGCGAGCTCCTCATTCGTCGGCGTGAAAGTGGTAACGACCTCGAAGCGCCGTGTGTCGAGTTGAGCAACTAGTCGTTTGATCGCGCCGCCTTTCCCCGACGCATCCCACCCCTCGAAAACCACAACCGCGGCAGTATGTCCGAGAAAGAGCCGGTTGTGCATCTGGCGGGCCTTCATCTGGAGGCGACCCAGTCGCTCTTTATATTTCTTGCGGTCTTCGATTTTCTTTGTGAGATCGTAGCATCTAAGAAAACGCTCGCTCTTTAGCACAATGGTGCGGTAGGCACTCGGATCAACGTGGAAACCATAAGATATCTTGACCTTCGCTAACCGCTCCTGCTCGATCAGCGCGCTCTCCATAACTCTGGCAAGCGTCTCGTATGTCTTAAGTCTCCCAAAGTATTTGTCCTCGGCCTCGATGATTGTCCACGGGGCAGATGGGTTCGAAGTCTGCTGGAGCATCTCCTCGACTGCCTTGACATATGACTTGTATTGGTTATGGTTCTTCCAATTCGCAGGCTTTGCGCGCCACGAATCGTACGGATCCTTTTCCATTTCTTCAAACCGTTGGCGCTGTTCCTTTGTGCTGATATGAAGCCAAAGCTTTATAATTACTGTTCCTTCGTCAACGAGTTTTCGCTCGAAGGAATTGATGTCTTCATATGCTCTGCGCCACTCGTATTCGGGGACGAGTTTTTCGACGCGTTCGACAAGAACTCGTCCATACCAGGAACGAATGAATATCGCCATGAAGCCCCGCGGAGGCATACGGATGGCGAAGCGCCATAGGAACGGCCTTATTCGCTCACTCTCTACTGGCGCCTCCATACCATAGACCTTGAACCCGCGTGGGTCGATCAACCGCATAAGCTGGTTCACACTCCCACCCTTGCCGGCGGCATCCCAACCCTCGTAAACGACAACAATGGGAATCCTGGCTTCTCGGCATCGTCGCTGAAGTTCGACAAGGCGGTAACCGAGTGGTTCGATAAGCTTGTTGTATTCGTCCTTTGGTATCTTGAGCGACAGATCAACTTGTTCAAGCATCTAAGAATGCTCCCCCGCCTCCTTTGTCTGTAGCCATTTCCGGATTTGGTTTACGTGAACCTCAAACTCACTGGGAAGCTGGGCCGGCGTCTTCCCACCATTTTTGAGATTTCTAGTATGATATCACGCATTAATCTGAACGTCCATGTGGAAAACATCCTTAAACAGCGTTGAATGCTTTCGTAAAGCCCAATTGGTTAAAGAAAGGTCACTCGACCCGTTGAGATCAAGGATCAGACAATCCTTGGCCACGGAGGCAGTCAGTTTGACAACTCTACCCACATGTTCAAAATCAATGGCATCAGCAAGTCTGATAATTGCCGAGAGTTTTTTTACCCGCTCCCTATCCTCTTCAGATAGCGAAATAAAGTTTTCATGGCGCAGCTTCGGAAATGATTTGTTATGATAACGAGCTACGTTAGCTACGATCCTTTTTTGCGATGGCGTCAGGCCCACGATTGGCGATGCATTAATAATATAGAGCGAATGCTTGTGATGATCGGTGATATTTATAAACTGGCCTATATCGTGAAGCCAGGCCGTTGCGCAAAGAATCAGTCGATCACTGCTGTCAAGTCCGTGAAGGGGTTCGGTTGCGTCAAAAATCTGCTCTGCAAAAACAGCTACAGTCTCAGCATGCTTTTCATCAAAGTCAAACTTTCGCCCGATGATGCGAACGGACTGGAGGACTTGATTCCGTAAATGAATGTAATCGGGGCCGTCGATTTCCTCTGCTAATTCGATCAAGATTCCGTCCTTGAGACTTACATGGGGAATCATTACTTTTGAAATGCCGAACTGTTTAAGTAAATATTCGAGAACGACAGCGGCAGGTAAAATAACATCTGCCCGGTCGGGACGTAATTTCAGATGAACGATGCGTTCCTCAAAACTTAGGGCCTGCAATTCAGCCAAAATCTGCTTCAACTCCTTGGCATTCATGAATTCATTGCTGCGTTTACCCAGTAATTGTTTTCTTAGTTCTCCAAGCACCTCGACGTTTCCGCCTGTCCCGATGCAAAGGTCTATTTTACTTCTGCCAATTCTGTTCTTGATGAAACGTCCGGTAGGTTTAAGATAGTCACGCGCCAGTGAGATGAATTTTTCTGTTGCCTGGTTTCGATTGCCGAACATTTGCAATAGACGGACGCTCCCCATTCTAAAGCTGTCAGTAGTTGAAACCTGGCCATCTTCAAGTATTACGACTTCAGCGCTGCCTCCGCCTATATCGACAAGTATGGCGTTTCTATTCTTGAGATTAACTTTCGACTCAACCGCTCTGCCGATAAGGCGTGCCTCCTCATCACTGCCGATAGGAGTCACCTCGATACCGGAGGCTGCAGCAATCTCATTTATAACTTCAAATCGATTGCGGGACTCTCGCAGGGCACTCGTTCCGAGCGCTCTTATCCGGCCAACATGGTGCTGATCAATGATGGATCGGAATCTCTTGAAGGCTTCGAGGGACCGCTGTGCTGTCTCGGCTGAGATCAGGCCGCTGGCGAACACGTCCTGACCAAGCCGGATTGATTCACGGCAACAGTATAGCATTTGAAGTGTCTTGTTTTCTTCTACGGAGGCAATGGCCATCCGTATGGCATTTGACCCTACATCGATGGCAGAAATAACAGACATATCTAGTAATTAGTTACGGCACAAGCCGACCAATTGTCTTTGACACTGGATCTAGAAAGAATCATATTTTGCATATGAGTTTGCTTATTTGCCCTTCTCGAAACTAATGGGAAAATCATTTGTGATTCTATCAATCTTCTTTCCCGCGTTCTTGTATCAACTCCCCTCTCTCTGCAATCCCACGGATTTCTTGTATTTTCATTTTATCATTTCCAACACTTTGATGAAAGTCATATCGTTAATAAGAAAGCATCTACAGAAGCCTTGCCCCGAGCTCGGCCACGGCGGATCTCTCTCCCTTCAAGAGCATAACGTGACCGGTTATTTCCTCGGTTTTCATTTTCTCTATCACATAGGTTAAGCCGTTGCTGCTTGCATCCAAATAGGGGTGGTCAATCTGTTCGAGATCCCCAGTGAAAACGATTTTTGTCCCTTCACCGACACGCGTGAGCAAGGTCTTTATCATATGGGGAGTAAGATTTTGCGCTTCATCACAGATAATAAACTGCTTCGGAATGCTCCTCCCCCGAATGTAGGTTAATGCCTCCATCTCAATGATTCCACTATCCATTAAATGTTCTATGATTCTTTGCGGCTCCTTGGACTCTTGATTATTCCCGAAGAGAAATTCCAGATTATCGAAAATGGGCTGCATCCAGGGACGTAACTTTTCCTCTTTCGTGCCCGGCAGATATCCGAGATCGTTTCCCATCGGGACGATAGGTCTTGTAATAAGTAGCTTTGTATAGACTTTCTGCTCCAGGATTTTTTCCAATCCTATTGCGAGAGCAATCAAAGTTTTTCCCGTGCCTGCCCGGCCAACAAGAGTGACCACCTTTACATCGTCGTTCATCAGCAGTTCCAAGGCGAACTTCTGTTCTTTGTTCTTAGCTCTGATACCAAAATAAATATTTTCCCCGTAAGCAAGGTGGTACAGGGTTTTCTTGAGATAGCGACACAAGGCCGATTGGGAGGGGTTTCCCGAATTCTTTAATACGAAGAACTGGTTTGGGAATCCCCTTCGGTCTCCGTTGAGAATCAATGCCTTTTGCTTATAGAATGTGTTCAGCTCATTCTCAGTAACGATTAACTCTCCGGCGCCCCCGTATAATCGGGTGTGATCGATCTTATCATTATAAAAATCCTCAGCGGGGATGTGAAGAACATCGGCCTTGATGCGAAGTCCCAAATCCTTCGTGACAAGACGGACAGCTCCTTCACTTTCTTGACGCAGATGATGGGCAAGCGAGAGAATGCGGTTGTCCTTCTTTAGAGGGTCCCATCCTAATAAAATATCCGGCATCTTTTGATGATTCAGCTCAATTCTAAGCCTCCCTCCTGAGGGAAGCCGGACGCCGTCCGAAAGATGGCCTATCTTTCGCAATTCGTCCAGTTCATGAGAAACCACACGTGCATTCCTGCCAATTTCATCCTGTCTCTTTTTCTGGTCATCAATCTCTTCAATCACAGCAGACGGTATAACTACGTCGTTATCTTCGAATGAGAAAATCGAATCTGGATTGTGCAACAATATGTTGGTATCGAGAATAAAGGTTTTCGGTATGACAGGCGTTTGATGGGGCAAATTAGTTTCTTCCATTTAGGATTTATGGCTGTTACTTTATCATGTAAACAACCGCCATGCTGCTATGATAACGAAAGGCTATGAGAGATGTTAGCGATCGAATATACATGCCTTTTTTGATTCTGTCCCGATCCCCTCCCGTAATATTGCCACTTGGGAAAATTAAAATCTGATGTAATTGACTTTGGCTGGAGGAGGACGGCTCGTAAGAATGATTCCAAGTCCGGCACGTTGTAGATATTTGTATCAAAACCCCATTTATCTAATTTACCAAGGATCTGCCTGACGTTTGCATTATTCCAACTGATGGAAAAGCGGTTAATTCCCCAATCTCTAAACATATCAAGAATGGCTAAGGCTTTATTAGGTACACTTAAGATAAGGGGCACAAGATAATCGATAGGGCATTGCATGATCGACATAGGGAAAGCTTCGGCCAATTTACAAAAACCTGCCTCTTTCATCACTTCAATCGTGCCGTTAAACCATAGGTCTGCAGTATCAAAAGAATGACTTCCCAGGAGCGACAATAGTTTGTTCAAGAGAAAACCGTCTTCTTTCAAATCGAGTTTGATCGATTTCTTTGACTCTATAAATGCCTCCAAGATATCATTCAGTGGAAGAAGAACTTCATCTTCCTGAATAGGTGTAGATTCGAATGAATCGTCACGAACAACGATGTGTTCCCTTTTCGGATCCAGACGAATATCGCATTCCGCCCAGCGGATATTTGAGATAAGAAACTGTCTCAGGTTCCCCTCGTCATTAACGCCGTGCCAGACAAATTGCACATGTTGCGGAAGCGCTCTTTCATAAATCAATTCGGTAAGGTCGTATCGCTTCCCGCTCACAGCATGGGAAGGTAATTTCCTCCGCTTCGATTTAAACAGTGTATTGGCATGAAGCAGGAGAATCTGTTTCCGCGGGTCAAGTTCGGATATAGCTCGTAAATTGTCCGGTTCATTGTCTATATAGGCAAATATGCGATAACCTGATTTCTGAAAATGGAGAATTCCCGCAACTTTAGAGGTGGTTATTTCCCTGTCCGATCCATACGGATTCATCATGTAGAGCAAGCTGTTATTGAATTCCACCTTGTATTCTTCACCGATTCTGTTAAGTGAGCGGAGAGTATCTATTCTCATATATTCCGGTCTGCCTGTGTTCAGGCCAACGTATGTGTTTGGCTGCATTTGGAACCACCGTATGACCTCCATCACACCTGCGAAAGGCCTATGAGCTTCAAACATTGCCTCATTCGACCAGAAATTTTTTTCATACCAATCGACAATATCGCCCCTCTGATCCATTGGAATAGCCAACTTGTCGAGAAGTTTATTCACTTCGGTTTCATGAATGGTAATATCGGTGCTCTTCATACCTTCAAAAAAGCAGGTTTCATGGTAATGATCAAAGGCTTGAAGAACATGTAAAATCATGCATCGCATATCCAGGATGGTGCCATCGATATCGAAAAGGATCATCAGCTTGTCTTCCGGCTGCAGATACTTTACTCGCTCATAGTGCAGAGCCAATCTTTTCATCCACGCCCTCATATGCAATGCCCGATAATCTTCTTTCGTGAGAGCCATTGTACATGCATTTTGTTAAGATCTTATTATGGTGGTATTAAGAACTTGTGACAATTAAGGCAGGCCTTCGGACTCTTTGATTTAATTTCAAATGATTCATAGGTGTTAAAGACATCTCTTGTTTTCTTCTCGGCAATTATACTTCCCTTATATTCGGATGATTGATATACTAATAAAAATATCTTCAGCTGTAACACTATTGGCGACTTGAGCCCATACCTTCAAGCGGCCGGTGATGAGGGTATTATTGAATTCGGCAGCGAGCGCAACCATCTTCGCTTGCGGCGTGGTAAGCGATAGCATGACGAACGGCAATGTTCCTTAAGAATCGGAGATCATCCGCGGCGTGCTCCGGAAAGCTTAAATATCCCTTGAATAAAGCGACTTGAGAGGCAAATGGATGGTGACTAGGAAGGCCAAAATACAGAGAAAAACAACCGCGACGACGATCTCCATAGATATAGGCCTCAATGACAGAGGTGAAGGCAATATATCCACAACAATACCTTTCATGGATCACATGCTTACCCTTTTTGCCAGGCATGCTCTCATGGATCTGGTCATAAAATGTAAGGCTGATAAAAACATAGATGATCATCACTTGGTTGAGAATATTGGGATATGTCTTGGCGACGCAGTTAAAGAAGCTATTGGTGACAAGAAAAGAATAGCCCTTTACGGAACATCTGTCATTCCCATGGATGAAAGCTTGTGCAACGTCATCATAGATCTTTCGGGAAGACCTTGCCTCATTTATAATGTTAAGTTCAAGAGCAGGAAAGTGGGCGAATTCGATTACTCACTGATAAAAAGATTTTTTCAATCCTTTTCAAAGCATAGCGGAATGACCTTGCACATCAATCTTCTTTATGGTCAGAATGACCACCATATTGCAGAGGCTATTTTTAAGGCCTTTGCTCTTGCTTTGAGAACAGCGGTGACCATTCACGCCGTATAGACGGCGTCTTTTAACGAGGGGAAGTCTGTAATCATCGGCAATAGGCACGAAGGCTGCAGTTCACTTATCAAAGCCTGCGAGTCGGGAGACTGCAAGTGGTATAGAAAAGGTGTAGAGGTATGCGCTCTTCAGGAAGCCAATTCGGATACTCCGCGAAAAGGAGACAAAGCTAGGGTATGAGATCGGGATGATACTTTAGAAAGAAGAACGGCGATGTTGGCCTATTGGTCATGGTTTTGTTTTGAAAGCAGTTTGCGGATAGATTTCAATTCCCGCCAACGTTTCGCGGTGGTTTTGGGATATGCCATCTTAAGTTCATTGAGCGCATCTAGGACAATTTGGGAAACAATCAACCGCGCATTCTCCTTATCATCGGCGGGAACGACGTGCCAAGGCGCGTGACCGGTGCTTGTCGCGGTCAGACAAGCCTCATAAGCCTTCATGTAATGCTTCCAGCAGTTCCTCTCGTTAATATCCGAGAGGCTGAACTTCCAGTTTTTGTCCGGCTCATCAATGCGTTCGAGGAATCGCTTTTGCTGCTCGTTCTTCGACAGGTGAAGGAAGAACTTCACAATCCGTGTGCCGTTGCGGTAGAGATGCTTCTCCAAGTCCACGATGGAACGATACCGCTCCTGCCAAACCGTCTTTTCGTCCAGCAATTCGTCCGGGAGCCCTTGGCTGTGAAGAATTTTCGGATGTACGCGAACGATTAGTACTTCTTCGTAATAGGAACGGTCGAAGATGCCTATCCGACCGCGTTCAGGCAGACGGCCAACTGTGCTCCAAAGAAAATCGTGCTTCAGATCTTCAGTGCTCGGCTGTTTGAAACTGAAAACCTCGCAGCCTTGCGGATTCACGCCAGACATCACGTGCTTGATGGCGCTGTCTTTGCCGGCAGCGTCCATGCCTTGAAAAACCAACAGCACTGAATAGCGATCGTAAGCATAGAGCAGACTTTGCCGCTCACTCAGTTTCTCGATGTGTTCAGCGAGGATTTCCTTATAGTGCTCCTTCGACTTGTAGTAGGGATTGACTCGCGTTGGCCACTGTTTGAGTTTGACTTTTTCTCCTGCCGGAACTCGGAAATGTTTAGAATTGATTTTCATCAGCATCCTTTCGGAAATACCAGCCGCGTTCTTTGCGTCTATTTATTCATGGGGTTCAGCATTCCATACAGCTACCTACCGAGAATGCTTCTCAATGCCCCATAAGTTCCTTAACCTTCTTGCTCACAAGGATAGGGAGAAATATCTTCACACGAGCCTGCTTTTGCAAATCATCAAGGACGCTCGTGTAAATCAGAGTCACCTCCCACATTGCTTTTCGGAGTTCTTTTGCCAGTATCTCGATAGATTTCAGATGGATCTTCTTCTCGCTATCCTCGGTAGATAAAACTAGCGCCATAACCATCTATACCTCTCACTCTTGATTAATTTCGCATAATACAATTGGGAAAGATTCTAACTTTAGCAATAGTATAAGCACCTACGACGAAATTGTCTATGGAAGGCAATAATAATTAAGGAAGAGGATAATAATAGCTTTAAACTACTCTGAAGACATGGATGAAAGAGATAACCATCTATTGACATGCTATCACAATCCTTATCTATACTGTTTGAACTGGTGATTGCTCATTGACTATCGGCGAAGAACTGTGATAGATGAGCCACGTCCTTCCATAAAGGGTGATATTGAGGCATGTCATGATCACTCAATTACAGAGTAAGTGATGGCTCAACAGCGTGGATAGTTACCCCCTAATTTCCGTTATTATCATCGTCTTCATCGCCCTCGTCTTTGATTTCATTAACGGCTTTCATGATGCCGCAAATTCAATTGCCACGGTTGTTTCGACCCGTGTTCTGAGTCCCCAATATGCCGTCATGTGGGCAGCCCTTTTCAACTTTGTGGCTGTCTTTTTTATTGGTGCCCAGGTGGCAAAGACTGTCGGCACGGGGATTATCAGTCCTCGAATTGTGGACAACCTGCTTATCTTCTCCGCCCTAGGAGGCGCCATAATCTGGAACCTCATTACCTGGTGGCTGGGTCTGCCTAGCAGTTCCTCCCATGCCCTCATCGGTGGCCTGATTGGAACTGGCCTCATAAAAGGGGGAACAGAAGTTCTGGTTTGGAAGGGGATTATTAAGACGGCGAGTTTCATCATTCTCTCCCCCCTCATCGGCTTGGCCCTTGGATTGATTTTAATGACTCTGACCTTGAATTCCTCCCGATATTTTTCTGTGGCTGCTGCAGGCGGTATGTTCAGGAAGCTCCAGTTGATTTCTGCAGCCGTTTTCAGTATCAGCCATGGCATGAACGATGAATTCAACTCTGAAGCCCAAAAGAACTGCGTCCCCTGCGCTTCTTCTGCGCGTATTCATGAGCAGGAGGAAACAAATGAGAATCCCAGGAATGGCGCTGGCGGCCACGCTGGCAGCGGCCCTGGCAACTCCCCTGGCGGCCCAGGAAGTCAAGCTGCCGGTCAATCTGGACAAACTGGCGGCTAAGGCTGTGGAATCGGTCGACGTCACGCTGGATGGCGCCATGCTGCGGCTGGCGGGCCGCTTCCTTTCCAGCAAGGATCAAGACCAATCCCGCGCCAAGAACCTGATTTCCGGCCTCGAGAGCATCTCGGTGCACAGCTTCACCTTCGCCGGCGCCGGAGAATATTCGGCGGCGGACGTGGATGCCGTGCGCGCGCAGGTGCAATCGGCGCCGTGGGGCCGGGTGGTGGGAGTGAAGAACAAAGAGGGCGACAATGTGGAGGTCTACTTCAAGGATG
>JBKQQP010000034.1:0-6351 GCA_052144335.1 Syntrophales bacterium | reverse complement strand
ATTTTAATTCCCCACGGAAAATCCCCTGTCCATCTGCCTTCGCACTCAGGTTTTGAATTTGTTTTACGAGAAGCATCTATTATAACATCCTCCACGATGACTGCTTCTTCATCACCTAACTGAGCCATCAGTCTCCCATCTGAGTCAGCAATAGAGGTGAACCCTGGAAAGGAAGAAACCTGCTTTAGGAAGGGGTTGCCTGGCAGAGGTGTTTCCCATTTCCCGCTCTTATTTACCATGATAGCAGGAATGCCGAACTGCTTTGCATAAGTGACTGCAAGTTCCTTAAGATTGCTATTAAAAGCATTAACAGCTTTTTGAGGAGTAAGGATACTCTTCATCGGGGATGGCGCTGAATGGGGCATTAGCATTATATCAACTGAGTGGGCAGACATTAAACGGGGTATATAAGAAAGCATGTTCTCATAGCATATCCCCACTCCGATTTTACCAAACTCAGTATTTATAACATGAGACCCGGGATCTCCTTTTGTGAAGTATGCCTCAAAAGCTGCAGGGGTTTGTTTCCGAACCCGTCCAGATTCATTGCCTTCAGGGGTTGTAAGCACGAATGTATTAAAGAAATCCTCGCCATCGGCTTCAAGAAAACTAGCTCCCAGATATACACCTAAGCGCTTAGAATGCTTCTTGAGCCATTTTACAGTCAGACCATCCTTGGGCTCTCCTGCATCCCATATGGCCTTAGTAAAGATGTATCCCGTTGGCATAAATTCTGGCAGAACTATAAGCTTTGCACCTTTTTTTGCAGCTTCATCAACAAATGGCAATGCATGTTCCAGATTGACTTTGATGAGCCCGTTTTTCGATTCCATCTGTACTGCTGCGACTTTTAATTTCCTTGCATTATCTTCTGCCATTATTAATCTTCCCCAGTTATTGATAAGAACTTCCTTTTTGTGAGGGTAAGTATAGGAAGGTTGATCTTGTATGTCAATGAAATCTTGTAGCGAAACGCTGTTTATTACAGATTGAAAGAAAGTATATCCGTGAAGAATCTTAAATGCTCACTAACAAGAAGAAGTCGATTGTTTGTTTCACAAGTCCTCAATCTCGTAAAATAGATATAATTGAAGATTACTGTTTGAAGGTGTTAACGCTAAGGCTCACTTCAAGAACCATATTGAGGGGCAAGTCCATACCCATTGACATTAATGCCGAGCATGCTTATGTTATGAACTAGGAGATGAAATGACGCAATTAAACGAGATACTGCAGTGTACGTATTGAGCCTATTCTACTGGATGTTAACATAAAAAGGAAAACACAGCGTCTTCGTGGTGATTATCACCCGTAAAAGACCAACTGTAAAATGAAGGACTCCAGCTAAAAGACGAGACGACATAAGTGGTTATCGTTAGCCCCTCGCAAGACTTAATGTTCTACGAGGGTTTTTTTATTTCTCTCAGGAAAGAGAAGGTGAAAAGATGAGTCAGCAAGAAAAAATCATCATGCGGGAACTTGACAAAAACCCCGATATTCGCATTACAAAGAAATGGTCTAGACGTCTAGACTTTTGATTATCATTGAGTCGCTTTTCAGATGCCTCGTCCACTTCACCCTTACTTCCTATTAGTCGCAAATCGTCAACCGTGACTAAATTTCAAGACTTTAATCCGTAATAAATACAATTCATGCCAGATAAACATCGGTACGGCCATTGACATTGATGATGAGCATCACCATATTATGGATACGAGATACTGCGATGTTCGTATTGAGTCTATTCTACTGGAAGTTAACAAAAAAGAAATCACAGAGTCTTTGTGGTGATTATCACCCGTAAAAGACAAAGCATTAGAATGATGGACTCCAGTTAAAAGACGAGACGGCATATGCGGGTCTCGGTTTTTTTTGCTATGACTAATTAATAATGAAAGATGAGAATGGTCAAGGATTCCAAAAGAGGACTCCCGGAGGATTGCCTGGTGCGACTCGAACAGGGACATACTAGAAGCATTGATGGACTTGAAGGAATTACTCATAAAAACAAGAGGACTTATTTATAAAGAGAGGGATAAAAAATGGGAAAGGGATTGAAGGGATTTAAAGAATATAGGGATTATCTATCCTATGCTTGAGTATATTTATCTTGTATGGACGATAAGGACCATCAAAAGCTTTACGGAATGCTACTTAAACGGAAGGATGAGATAGAACCGTTTAGTTATATACGACAAATGGGTTTACTTGCTCATAGTCAGAATTAAACCAAAGGAGAAAATAAACAATGGGAGAGTCAATACAAAGGATTAAAAAGTAGAATCAAGTTCCTAAATCTTTGAAAGGAGGTTTGCCAATAATGAAAAAAATATTTGCCATTTTTGTCGCTATGCTATTTGTTGCTTCTTTGTCTTTTGCAGTCGTAGGCTGCAAAAAAGCCGAAGAGACAGCACCAGCTCCTAAAGTTGAAGCACCCGTTGCTCAGCCTGCACCTGCAACTACTGCAGTGCCTGCACCTGAAGCTGCACCCGCACCTGCACCCGCACCTGCAAAATAAGTGCTTCGAAATAAATCAGCAGGACAATTAATAGGGTGTTCACTTTTAAAGTGAATGCCCTATTTTTTATGCTCTATAAAGCCTGATTTTTTCAGAATAATAAATACAAAGCTTCATTGATAACGGATTGAAAGCTTGCATATGTATCAATGTTAACGAGTTGTGGATAACGGGAAGAAATAGATACAAGACTCGATATTAATTTACCTGGGGTATCAGCAAATATTTCAACTCCCATAGCCCATACCGCCCTATCAGATACTACCCTATCCTTGGGGGTTGTGCCCCCCCCCCCCTATACCCGAATGCAACAGGGCAATGTTGGCAAAAATCTCTGCAAACCTTACTTGTTCTAATGTTTATGTCTCCGCCTGTTCCGTTCTCTGAGTGTGCATGGCTTGCATTTTGTCACTTGGAACATGTCGGCGTTCTTCACATACCGAATGTTACCGCAGGCACAAATCAGCTTGTTACTGAATAAGGTGGTATCAACATTCTCTGGTTCCCTTTTGTAATTGAGCTGTGTCACAATAGATGGTTGCTGGTCATAGACTTTTATTCTTCTCTCATCGTCCGTGTACTCTCGCTCATACACCCTGCCGGACATGACAACGTAAGATTTCTTCAGTCTCGGCAGATTAATCCGCATCGGCCCATCTTCAACATTGCTCACACAGATCTCTTCGCCGCCATAGACTATATTCTGAACTCCGGCTTTCTCCGCAACCCGCTCTCTTACAAGCCGCTTCACTAATTCCCTCGTTTCATCGTTATTTACATTTACCATTTACGTTCACCCCCTCTGGAAAGTATTGTTTTATTACCAAATGGTCCCCTGGTAATGAATTAATATGACGCATAACACCCATGACAGTCTTCGGATACCACTTCCCGCCGTTCTTGGCTGGAATGAAATCATCATTAAGCCGTCCTGCAATCTTTTGATAAGAGGCACCCTCCCTTTTCATTACAATTAATTTAGAAATGGTATTCATCTCGTCCGGGTTCGGTGTTAAATCGTCACCGTAACAATCAAACCCAAACGGAACAGCCCCCACCAATCTGAGTGACTTCTTCATGAACTGCATGGCGTCCCGCGTTCGTTCTGATATGATATCCCTCTCCCACTGAGCCAAGGTCGCTAGTATGTTCATGACCATTCTTCCATTGGCTGTGGACGTATCGAAATTGTCCATCAGGCTGGAAAACGCAATGCCGTGCTTATTGAAGACGTCCTCTAAAGATAACCCAGGTCCTTAACTGATCTTGTAAGCCTCTCCAGCTTCATGGTGACAACCACATCAAATGTTCGCTTGCGGCATCCTTTTATTATTTCCTGAATGCCCGGACGGTTGAGATCCTTGCCTGAGCATCCTTCATCTCTAATCACGGCAATCATTTCCCAATCCTTGGCCGTGCAGTAGGCGCGAATCTTTTGCTCTTGGTTGGAAAGGGAAACGCCTTGCTGGGATTGCTCTTCTGTACTCACTCTGACATATCCTATGGCTTTCATGCTTAAACCTCCTGTGCAAAATGTATTTAAAATGAGAAATTGCAAGGCTCATGCCAAGGCACACACACAAGTACTTGTATTTATTACGATATATGAATACAACCGGTTGTGGTATTATGGCAGATAATGAGTAAGGGAAAATACAGTAATGTGTACAGAGAAACGCATTGGGAATATGTTGGTTGACTGGCAATATAACATCTGCGGAGAACAAAAGAGTGGGTGTTGACTTCTTCCTTAATGTTGTTTTCCTATTTTCCAAATTCGTACAACATTTCAATTAGTAATAAACAAAAATTTCTGAACTTTAATTTAACAAGTGGTACTTGTGTTGGAGGCAGGTCAATTGGATAATGCCGTCCCAAAAGTAGTTCAGGACAACTCGTATGTAATTACAAATAGTATTGTTAAAGATGGTTCCTTCAGTATCGCTTGGTGGTAATCCCTTCAGAAAAAATGGTCATCAAGCTTTGCCTGATCGTTTCTTCAGAATAATTCTCGTGCATTATCAGCCATGCACCATATTCAGCCATTCCCATTAAGATGTATCCTGCCAGATCGCAATCGATATCTTTCCGGATGAGTCCTTCTTGTTTCAGGAGCTCGATTTCCCGGATCATTGGATTAATCATTTGTTGTATCAATTGATAGAATTTTGCCCGAAATGAATGATTGTCGCCCACCGAGAGACTTTTCACAAGGTTCATCATGAATATCCATTGGGGATATGAAGAGAAGAATGCCTTGCCTCGTTTTGCCAACCTCAGGTCCATTTCTTTTTCTCCCTTGATCTCATTCCAGACATCATTATACATGTCGTGGAATATCCTGTCTGAACAGGCCATGAAGATTTCTTCCTTATTGCTAAAATTCTGGTAGATGGTCCCCTTACTCATTTTTGCATGATGTGCGATATCGGATGTGCTTGTCTCAGCATATCCCTTTTCCAGGAACAGCACGATAGAGGACGAGAGGATAGCATCACGTTTGTCAGATGATAGAACAGCCGGCACAGGGTTGCTCTGAAGAAAAGCAACTTTATTTTTGATTTCTTCTTTGATTATGCTGAGCGGTTTTTCCTCTTCGATCTGCTTATATCTGATAAGATTCAGTGTCTTTAAATGGATACCGGAATAGTATGCGCGGGTCTTCCCGGTTTTTAATGGTGCAGGAATAAGCCCTTCGAGGATGTAATATCTTATTGTGGAGATAGGGACCTTTGATCTCCTCGATAGCTCTGATATCTTCATGAGATTCTTTTCTTTTATCTCTTTCAGTGCTGATTCCCCGCTGCCGGTTGCTAATATCCCATTCTTTATCAAAGATTTTGATACCCCATAGTTTGATGCGGGGTAATTCATCATCAGCTTTCCTTCGTGTCCGGTATAATGAATAGAGCCATTGAAGATCATGTCCCAGCCCTTCATGAAGGCATTATCTATGTCGGTCTCAGGGTGAATCTGATAATAATAATAACCATACTCCGTTGCGCCCATTAGCATATGTGCAAGGACATGAAGATCCATAAAATGGATTGTCCCCTGACTGGATGCCAGAATGAGATCTGCCTTGATGGGATCGATAAGGTTATTCATGACAACTTCGAGCATCTGCCGGGAACGAGGGCTGTCTTTCATGGAGGCGCCACGTGCTAGATTAAGCATGTCGATCATATGGAGATGGGTACGTTTGAATGACTCTGCACGTTTCCAGAGACGCATCAGTCCGTCATCTTCGTTGCTGATGGTGGAATCATCTCTAGCTATGTCATAGAACACATGATCGGCGCATTCGTAGAACAGTTCTTCCTTGCTCTTAAAATAATGGTAGAAGGTACTTTTTCCTATACCTGCATGAGCAACGATATCGTCAATATTTGTAGTGTCATAACCTTTATCACGGAAAAGATAGACTGCAGCCTTGACGATGGCATTACGCTTACTCGTATAAACCGTGTCATGTTTCAGTTTGGAACGGATATTTGCTGAATTTTGATTTACAATGTCTTTTATCTCATTAAGGGAATGCTTCTTTTTCTGCAGTGACTGAATCTTTTTAAGTCTCTCTACATGCTCGACAGTATAATAAGCCATGGTCTTTCCTGTTCTGATCGGCTCTGACAACAGTCCTTGTCGTGCATAATTACGGATGGTAGCAGCCGATATTTTTGCGCGAGTACTCAATTCGGACATCTTCATATGTTTAGGGTATTGCTTCATAGTATGGTCTCACTCCCTAACGATCAAATATCTACTTTTTTACTTTATATCACAATAGAATAATAAGTAAAGAGTAGTTGCGGCGCTGGAGTTCCTCCAGC
>JBKQQP010000033.1:0-3143 GCA_052144335.1 Syntrophales bacterium | reverse complement strand
CCTTTTCCTGTTCTCGGATGAAGAATATTGGAGAAAATCCGCAAGATAAATCGAGGGGAAAAGCACATAAACCATTTTGCTTAAAAAATGCTATTTGCTGCTTGACTAATTCCTATAGAATTATTGTGTTTCTGGATGAATGGAGCGAACAAACCTCAACCCGTATATCGAGAGAAACCGATTTGCTCGACTCAAACAAATATCAAAAAAATAGAAAGTCAAGTGATGGGTGCGTAAAAAGAAATTTAAGAACAGTGCATGGGAGGATTATATGCTAGTCGTAATAAGCGATCTCCACTTTCAGGACACTCGGAATGATGCTATTTTTGATGAAAAAAACCATGTTTGGGTAAACGTGGATCGGAATGTTTCGGCCGACGCATTTTACAAGGTATTTGAGGAACTGTTTTCGGTTGCTCGCACCAATAAAGCTAAGGAGATCATTGTCGTTCTCGCAGGCGACATCTTTGATCTGAATCGAAGTTCAAGATGGCAGCTGACGGAGTATAGACCATATGGAGATGAGACTAGCCCGCCGGACAAATGGGGGCCTGTTGCACTCGATATTTTATCGGGCATAGTTAAAAGCAATCAAGAAACTTTCGACGTCTTTAAGTCGCTGATAAGGCAGCAATCACACATCGCCTCCGAGCTAAATAAGCCCGAGATACCTTTCGAATTGATCTATATTCCCGGAAACCACGACCGAATCGCTAATTTATACGCACCCCTCGGTAAAGAGATCAGAAAAGTACTAGGGTTGGGTGGAACGGGTGGATTCGCTCATGAGTATTTTGAGGACTCCTACGGAGTGCATATCAGGCATGGACATGAGTATGACAAATACAACTTTGCCGGAGATGTTCCAAAGGATGGGCCTTTTAAAGTAGCTGATAAAGATTATGACATAGCACCCCTAGGAGATTACGTTACAATCGATATCGCCACGGGTTTAGCTTTTAAATACGGAAAGACGTATAAGCCTGCCATTACTGCTGGCGATACAAAACACCAAGCTATTTATTGCAAACTTCTAGAGTTTGACGACTTGAGACCGCAGTCGGACATGATTAACTTTTTAGAATCCGAAGCTATCGCCGATGTCTGGGAAGACCTTACCCCCGTGGCCGATGAAATCGTAAAAAGAGCCTTGAACAGCAAATTTCTGCGAAGCAAATTTGTTATATGGGGCAAAATATTTCCTGTACTCAAAGTGCTCCCTACAAGACTGATACCCACGAGGTTTATCATCAACTTAATAAGCCGGATGAAATCGACGGGACCCCAAATCTGGGAGTTTGCAAAACGGGAGCCAGCCTTAAATCTATCCTCGAACAAACCAACTTTCCTTTATGCGGTCTCTGGACACACCCATAATCCTGACGTGGAATTTCTTCACAACCAGAGAATTGGACGGAATGATCAGCAATATTTCTTCTTTGACACAGGAACATGGCGCCAGCAGATCAGGAAGTGCTGCGGTGAACAGACATTTTCCCAAGCGAAGGCCCTCACATATGTTGTTTTTTATAGATCGGATGAGGATACTGACGTAAAAGCAGGGGAAAAAGGATACAGTTTCGACTATTGGAGTGGGTTTACGAGAAAGGAAATAACCATTTAAGAGAAGGAGGACGCCGATATGAAGCCTCCAAGGCAGGATTATTGTATCCCTTTGGAGGCTTTCTTGATTTTCTCTTGGACAACTCATCAGAAAGGGAGAAGAGATCATGGCTACAAAGAAGAGGAACATTACCATTTGGGGACTGATAGGTATTTTATTAATTTTATTGTCGCTCATCGGGCTATCTTGCCTGGGTACTCCGGCTTGGACGGCGGACGCTAAGCAGAAGATCTCTAAGTCAGGCATCCCCTACCGCCCGGATAACGCCCTGGCGGGGCCCGAAGATCTGGTCAACGCTATCCGCGCCCGTCGCCCCGGCGGCAAACTGCTGAACTTGGATCGTATGCTACTGAACAGCCCAGCCTTTGCGAGAGGCTGGAACACCATGTTTGCTGCGATCCGGGGTCAACTGGCGCTCTCTCCCAAGCTGCGGGAGTTGTCAATCATGGCAATCGGTGTTATTAACAAGGCCGACTACGAGTGGGTGCAGCATGCGCCGGAATTTCGAGCTGCGGGCGGCACCGAGGCGCAGATGGAAGCGCTGAAGGATATTCCCGCCGCGATGAAAAATACCAAACTATTCAATGAGTCGGAGCGCGCCACGCTGGCGATGACCTATGAGATGACGCGTAACATCACTGTCGCGGACACGACCATGGCACGGGTGCGAGCCATCCTGCCGGATCAACAGGTAGTGGAGCTGGTGGGGACCATTGCAGGCTATAACATGGTGTCGCGCTTCTTGGTGGCCACAGGAATCGAAGTGGAAGAATGACAAATTGTCTCGAAGGTAATTCTCAGACATCAGGATCTAAAGACGAGCCAGGCTTATTGGGGTAAGGTGAGTATCAAGACTAGTGCAGCCGACGCAAAAAGCAGCGCGGCTGCATTAACAGCGTTATCCAATCTTTCAACCCGTAATCATCAGTTATTATAGATACCCGCTACTGAGTAGTGGTAGGTGAACTAAACAACCACCTTTTCATCGCTTCCTTCCTCCTACCATCAATTCAGGTATAGAGTGTATAATTAACAACTGAATATGGAAAGGCAGGAGGACTTATTTCTTCCCGGGTTAAGGAGCCCTCATAACAGTCTGTCCCCTGCCTCCCAAGCCATAATAGGTTGATCGGATCGTAGAATCCTTGTCACGATGGAGGATTGGTCGGGAGGCGGATCCTGCTTTTGCCATGTACGACTTGGAGGTGTGGATATGGATGCAAGAGAGGGTTTGGGATGGTTTGTCGGCATCGATATCTCTAAGGAGACCTTCGATGCATGTTGTATCAGCGGTCAAGGGGAAACGCAATTCAGTACCTCGACGTCTATGGATAGAAAAGGATTCGAGGAGCTGATTAAACAGCTTTCTTCGCAATCAGTTCCTCAGGAGTCTGTCCTGGTCGGTATGGAGTCGACGGCCTGCTACCACGTGAATCTATATTCTTTTCTTATCTCGAAAGGGTATACCGTGAGCGTGATTAATCCCCTGCTTATTTCTAATTTTGTTAAACTCCAATTG
>JBKQQP010000032.1:0-41891 GCA_052144335.1 Syntrophales bacterium | reverse complement strand
AACAGGTCCATCCTAGACTTATCCTGGAGATCAGTAAGCCCCCCAGTTCTGACATCATCCATTTCATTTCGACACCTCAGAAGTAGTTCGCTTGCGCTCGCCTCCCTGATCCTCACCTGACAGGGTCATGCCCTGCCTTTTCCGCCAGGTAGACCAGTGGAGTTTCACCACCAGTCCCCTACAGATCCGTACGTGAACCTCTCGATTCATACGGCTCGTGCCAGTCTTCCTCCGGAGACTTCTCAGTTTCCGGCCTACCTCGCGAGACAAAGTTCCTCCCAGTTTCCCGGTTGACTCATACTCGCGATGGACTGACTCATCCCCTTCGCTCCATTCCCATTACAGGAACTTCATCACTACTACAGGATAATCCGCCCCCTTCGCAGGCATCGATACTTTCCCCCTTCGTGGGCTACACTTATAGGGTTTTCTCTTAGCATCCCGTGAAGAGTTCCTACGTTCTGCAAAAGAGCCCGAATCAAGCCCGTGCCGACTGTACGCCGGAAGCCGCGCAGGCAGTAAATCAGGTATCCCCTACGCTAATCTTGGGAAGCATTAAAGTCCCCAATTTTGACTCCTTCTAGAGTGGTGTTTCGACGCTTACATCGGTTAGCTTGTGCTCACCTTCTTGATTCACACCTGACGCATCTTGTGCGCCTTTTCCATCAACGCTCACTACCATGGCTTTTGACCACAGCAGCTTGTGGCGGTTTGAAGCCTCCCCCTGCAAGGCGGCTTCGGAGGGCCCACCTCCATCTCCTTTGCAACTTCGTAGCGCAATTAACGCTCACCACACTGGCTCTTGACCAATGCAGCTCAAGGCGGTTTGAAGCCAGTTCCTGTAAACCGGCTCCGAGGGGCCCACCCTCATCTTTCATGCACCTTCGTGGCGCACTTACACCTACCCACCAAGTATGTATACTGTCGAACGTGAGGATTACCAGACAGTAATGTTTATTACTGCTTTTTCACCTCCATCTTACAGCACATCAGGCATTTCGAAGTTGAAAATCGGAGTTTCCCCTATGTCACTCATATGAATATTAACAGTAATATGAAGCAAATTCAGAGAAGGGAGTGAGGATTATGAAAAGGAGCTATATCGTTATCCATTTTTTTGTCGTCCTCATGATGATCACCGCTTTTGTGGCCTGCGGCGCATGGACACCGAAACCGGAAAGTGCTGGTGAATATGTCGACGATTCGGTCATTACGACCAAAGTAAAAGCTTTGCTTGCAGATGATGATTTGCTCAAGTCATTCAAGATCAGTGTCAAAACTTACCAGGGCACCGTCCATCTAAGCGGCTTGGTTGCTTCTCAGAATGCCGTCGATAAAGCGGGTCAAATAGCATGGAGCGTTAAAGGGGTCACATTCCTCAGGAATGATCTCATCGTGAAATAGGCAGCCGTTATCCTTTCCCGTGCAGAGTTGTCGTATAAACAAAAGAACAAGTTCTTATCAAAGGAGGGAGCTATGAAGAGGTTCATTATATTGGCAATGGTTTTAGTGATGATGGTCATATCTATTGGAGGATGTTGGATAGGGCGGGAAGGAGATGACAGGGGTGGAAGAGATGGAGAACATGAAGAACATGACAGAGGTGGAGGCCATGAAGAACGACGTTAGGAAAGAAAGGAGAGCATCGCTACAACGGCGGTTACATGAGGTTAAATTGGGTAGGGAAGATAAAAGCATGGGGAAATTGAATCTGCGCAGTTAAATATATCGTACATATGGGACGATTCTAATGTGCGAGAGTTAAGTGATTGGGTTTATAACCTCTTGGCGCCTGCAAGCGCTAAAGAATGAAACTCCCCGCCGCAAGCAGCGGGGTATCTATCGCCCTCTAAAAAACGGCGAGTTGATTTGTATTGTGTAGTACTTTATACTGTTTGCAAGACCTTGTTCTTTCACATATGTAAAAGTTAATATCTTCCCAAACAGTTTGTTGCATTGACAAAGTGGCAGTCAGTCTTCTCTTCGGTTAAGGTGTTTGTACCACCAAACACAATGACCAAGGAGGAAGATATGACCGCCGAGAAGAAGATAGCACAAAAGAGACTGACATTGCTACAAGTTGCCGAAAGAATCAGGAACGTATCGGACGCCTGCCGGCGCCACAGCGTTTCCCGGAGCCAGTTTTACGAGTACAAACGGGCCTTCCAGGAGAGAGGATTTGACGGTCTCATGGACAGGCCGCCCATCCCCAAGAGCTTTCAGAATGAGACACCAGGCGATGTAAAGGAGAAGATCATCGCCCTTTCTCTTAAGCATCCGGCTTGGGGGCCAGTCAAGATCTCCGATCAACTCCGTCTGGAGGGCATCGCCGTAAGCCCCAGCACAGTCCGTAACCTCTGGATCAAGGAGAATCTGAGGAGACCAAGTATAAGCGCCTGCTACGCCTGGAGGAAGAGAAGAACGGCCAGGATATGGACCTCACCGAAGAGCAGATCCGGTTTTTGGAGAAGGCCAATCCCTGTTTCCGGGAGCGCAGGGTAGAGAGCCCTTATCCAGGATATCTCCTTTCCCAGGACACTTTCCATGTCGGCAGGATCAAAGGGGTCGGCCGCATCTGGCTCCAGGCCGTCGTCGATACCTATGGGTCTTTTGCCTTTGGAAAGCTTTACACCTCCGAGCCCCCTGAGACCGCCGTGGATGTCCTCTATGACCGGGTGCTGCCCTTCCATGAATCGCAGGGCATCAGAGTGGAAAACATCCTCACGGATAATGGTCGTGAGTACTGCGGGAGAGCGATGATTCATCCATATCAGATATTCCTGGAGCTGAACGATATCGAGCATCGCCGAACCAAGGTGGCACGGCCCAGGACTAACGGCTTAGTGGAACGATTCAACCGCACCGTCCTCGATGAGTTCATCCGGGAGACTTTCCGGGAAAAGTTTTATGCCTCCGTTGAGGAGCTTCAAGAAGACCTGGACAAGTGGCTCCATTATTACAATTACGAGAGACCTCATCGGGGCTCGTAACATGGGCAGGAGACCCATTGAGACCATCGAGGCAGGCAAAGATGTTAAAGAGCAGCTGACAGAAGAAGCAGCTTAGTTACCTCTGCCGGAGAGAAGCTGACTGTCCGGAAAGAGATTGATTTTTACAATTTATTGCTGGTCACGATATTAGGACGTGTAGTGTTTCAACAGTACGAACGGTTATCATTAATTCTCAGTGATGCAGCCATGTGTGACTTCGTAGTCAATACCCACTTCTCCGAGATCTACCAGATCAAAATCTTCAGACAGACAAAATCAAAATATAGCATCTCATGGTTGTAGTAGTCCCGATTACATTCTTAATAGCGACTCCTTGGTGGACGCTGTGCATGAAGAAACTTTTCCTCGAATTCCTTGCTTCGCTGTTCCTCCTTGGCGAACATCTCTAGCGCCTCCTCAATCCCAGATCCTTCCCAATGACCATCGTCATTCTTCTCCCTGTTGAGCTCCACGATGTACTTATCAATCTGATCTTTTTTTGCCATGGGCCGTCCCCCAGGGTCACGCAAGACTGGCATTTCTTGTCGTGCTTAACGCTGGGCGGTTCTCGCAGACTTGTGTATATATTTCCCAATATTCTCCCATCCGCAGATCCACACATGTTCATACGCAGTGTCCATATTCTTCCTCCTTTGACTTAATGAAATAGCCCAATGGCGTAAAAGAGGTTTTTTGCTGATTGCCGAAATATACCCCATAGGTGTGTTTGTAACTAAATTCCCAAAGAGATGGAGAATCTGCTATTGTTGATCCTCTCTTTTTTCCAAGCAATCGTGTGCCTAATGAAACAGAAAAAGGCATAACACCGTTAAAGATGTTATCTCCCCTACCCCCCCTATTCTTTTCTAACCGTTTTCTAACGGAACAACATCAAAATGAAGGCCAGTTGAGTTTATGGCGCTATCTCAAACCACCCTAATCACCCTGATTCTCTTAATGTTATTTTATATTGCTTTATACTGCATTATTCATCTAAATCGGCTCCGGAATCAGAGGCCCCGAGTTCAAGCCTCGGATCGCCCGCCATAATATTCAATAAGTTAGACAATGCAGCAGACTCCCTTCTGTCTTCAAAATCCTCAATTGTGCCCATCTGCGCTTTCAGATAGGCTTCTTGTTTTTGTGCCCCAAGTATTAAATCAGCATCAGAAACAATGTTGTATCTTTCAAATACGCTGCGCGTCTAGTGTCCGCTTATCCGCCGTGGATTTTATAAAAACAATAGTCAACATAATAACGCTGAGTAAAATTCGCATTCACATATTCTGCCTCCTCTTTTTCTTAATAGAGGAATTATATTGTATTACATCTATTATTGATTTTTTGTAAATTATTCCGACACTTTTAAGATTTTTTTGCAAAAGTTAATAATTCAAGGAGTGTTTTGCCCTCAATCCTCCAAAAGATTATTGAAATTATCTGTCAGGAGTGCATCATTCCCTTTCTTCCCGTCATCTATAGATCACTAACCTTTGTGAACATGAAGGATTTTTTTAGAAATCAGTCGATATTTCAAGTCCTGCATAAAAAATGTTGATTTACCAAAAAAAATATTATAGAAGACCAGTTCACTAGAAATCTTAATATACAGGACTCCTTGTTCGGATAAATCCGGACTTTAGAGCCATGAGGAGGTAGAAAGTTGAAAAGATACGAAACCCTGTTTATTGTCCAAATTGACCTTCCCATTGATGAACTCAACAGTATTGTCGAACGCTACAGAGAAATCGTAACGGCCCTCAAAGGCACCATCATAAAAGTCGAAAAATGGGGCAAGAGAAAATTAGCTTACGAAATTAAGAAGCAATCAAACGGCAACTATGTCCTGATCGATTTTGCGGGCCAGAGCGCCATCATTGACGAACTGGAAAGAAATTTCAAGATCGATGACAGGATACTTAAATTCATGACAATAATGAAGGATGCCAATGTTGATCTTGCCGCGATAGAAAAAGAAAAACAGGAAGAAACTCAGCCTGAAACGCCGCGTGCGCCGCTGATTTTCGAAAGCCGGGAAGGCACTGGACCAAAGGTGGAGACTGACGCAAATAAAGAGCCCGCGTCATCGGAATCCACATAGACGCATATATAACGGAGGGGAAAAGTATAACAGATGCCAACGCCATCAAGAGATTCAAGGACGCCAAGAACAGATTCAAGACCGCAGAAGAAATTTTACCACAAGAGAAAATTTTGTCGCTTTTGTACAGACTCAGAAATAAAAATTGAATACAAAGAACCTCATGTCTTGAAGGATTATATTACCGACAGGGGCAAGATCATACCCAGAAGAATTACTGGAAATTGTGCCAAACATCAAAGGGAAGTTACTGTGGCCATAAAAAGGGCAAGGACCATAGCCCTATTGCCCTTCGTTGTCTCCGAATGGTAATATGAAATTGGAAAATGGCCGTATCGGGTCAAAATCAACGGATTCATGCTTTGAGCAAAGAAAGGAGCGCACTTTTTAAGAATAATTTCTTCGCGGGTATAGCCGTATCCACCCTGGCCTTTCTCGCAGCCTCGCTCATCCCTCTGCTGGGTGCCTTCTTCTTTATCCTGACACCTCTGCCGATTATTTATTATTATTCCAGGACGGGCAGGATACAGGGATTGGCAATATTTATAATATCTTTTTCTCTGGTCGCCATAGTCCTAACATTTTCGGGTGCCGCTGCAAATCTTTCGTTCCTATTTATGACAGGATTCTTGGGGATCTTTCTTTCAGAAATCTTTCGCAGGAATTATTCAATTGAAAGAACTGTCGTTTACCCTGTAACGGCGGTCTTGATACTTTGGTGCTCTCTTATCGTTCTTCATAGTCTTTCAGCAGGGGAAGAACCATGGCATCTTGTTGAGGATTATATCGGGAGAAATATCCAGGAGAGCATTCAATTCTATGCTCAGTTGGATATTCCGGCTGAACAAATCGATGTTCTTAAAGATAATGTTAAACAGATAACGAGCTTCTTTGCAAATATTTTCCCCGCTCTTGTTCTGGTAAGCGCGACCTTCGTGGTGTGGCTTAATATACTTGCCGCAAAAGAAATATTTAAAAGAGCCGGAATGTGGTATCCCGATTTCAGCGATCTTTCGCGCTGGAGGACTCCGGACGGCCTGATATGGCTTATCATCGGAGCTGGGGGACTGCTCTTAGCCCCTGTTTCATTGGTAAGAATTGTCAGCCTTAATCTCGCAATCGTTTGCCTGTTTGCGTACTTTCTTCAGGGTATGTCAATCATAGGTTTCTTATTCAAGACAAAAAATGTTCACAGATCATTCAGGATACTTTGTTATTGCCTTATTTTTGTCCAGCAATATATAATCCTGATCATAGCAGCCATAGGCGTGTTTGATCTGTGGGTTGATTTCAGGAAATTCATTAAACCCGTAACATACTCCGCATCTTAAACAGGATTATGACAAATCCTGGGGTTAATGATCTTGCAAGAGTGATCCCTATAGGACGAAAAGACGGGCTTTGCTAGAAAGAGGAGCTGCACGAAGCGTATATTCCCGCGTGCGATGCATCAACTGGGAGACAAGAGTTACTAAGCGTGCCCTGAAGGGTGTAGGTCAACTCGAGTTATCGGGCTCCTCTTATATTCGCGTGCAACTTAAATATCGAAATTCAGATTTTACGAGGAGATTGTATGAAGGTCATATTGAAGCAGAATGTTGATTCTCTCGGAAAAGCGGGAGAGGCGGTGAAGGTTGCCGATGGTTATGCAAGAAACTATCTCATTCCCAAAGGGCTGGCAGTGGAAGCAAGCAACTGGTCTCTTAAGGCTCTAGAAAATGAAAAAAAGCAGATAATGAAGAAGCTCGAAACTGAGCAGAAAAAGGCCGAAGTCATGATTGAGAGGCTCGCAGGAGTGGCTTTGAGCCTTACCAGGCGCGTAGGGGAACAGGATAAGTTGTTCGGATCGGTTACCTCAAAAGATATAGAACAATCCCTCCAAGAACTGGGTATAGATATTGATAGAAAAATGATAATCCTTGAAGAACCGATAAAGACTCCCGGCGAATTCCTGGCGAAGATTAAACTTCAGCCGGGGGTAATGACGGAGATAAAAATAACTGTTATTGGTGAGGCGTGAAGCAGTCCACGAAAGATATCGACACCTCATTGCACAGGGTGCCGCCCCAGAATCTCGAAGCTGAGCAGTCCGTGATCGGAGGAATCCTGCTCGATAACCAGGCGCTGAACAGCGTTCTGGAAGTGCTCCGTGTCGAAGATTTCTACAGCGAAGCCCATCGCAAAATATTCGCCGCCATTATAGAGCTATATGACAGAAATGAACCAAGCGATCTCATCACGCTAAGCAACATACTGAAGAGCAAGAATCAACTCGACCAGTCAGGAGGGGCATCTTACCTATCGTCCCTCGTGGATAATGTGCCGTCCGCAGCCAATATAGATCACTATTCCAAAATCGTAAAAGAAAAGTCAATTCTGCGCAGTTTGATTGGCACGGCGACGGATATTCTGAGCAAGAGTTATGATGCAGGTACGGACATCGATACGGTTCTCGACGAAGCTGAACGCGCCATATTCGACATATCGGAAAATAAGATAAGGCCTGCCTTCAGCCCTTTTAAGGACATCATAAAGGAAAGCGTTAAGACCATCGAGAAGTTATATGAGAAGAAAGAGCTTGTCACCGGCGTTCCCACCGGATTTGAAAAGATAGACGATATTACATCAGGCCTGCAAAAATCCGATTTAGTAATAATTGCAGGTCGGCCCAGCATGGGGAAAACCGCTTTTGCCCTGAATATTGCGCAATATGCAGCTCTCGAAGCCAATATCGCCGTTGCTATTTTCTCTCTCGAAATGTCAAAAGAGCAGCTTGCCCTGCGTATGCTTTCCTCGGAATCAAAGGTCGATTCACAGAGAATCAGGAGAGGATTCCTGGGAGAAGCTGATTGGCCGAGGCTGATCTCCGCCGCGGGAAGGCTTTCCGAGGCACAGATATTCATCGATGATTCATCGGCAATTACGGCATTGGAAATGAAAGCAAAAGCACGACGCTTGAAATCTACCGTAGACCTCGGTCTGATCATACTGGACTATCTCCAGCTTATGAGAAGCGGCGGCTACAGGGAGTCGCGGGAGCAGGAGATATCCGAAATCAGCCGCTCTCTGAAGGCCCTTGCGAAGGAGCTTAATGTCCCGGTAATTGCGCTTTCCCAGCTGAACCGGAAACTGGAAGACAGAACCAATAAGCGGCCTCAAATGGCAGATTTGAGGGATTCGGGCGCCATTGAGCAGGATGCAGACTTGATTGCTTTCATTTACAGGGATGAGGTCTATGAGAAGTCCGAGGAGAATCCTGAGAAAGGCATGGCAGAGATAATTATCGGCAAGCAAAGAAACGGGCCGACGGGCATGGTCAAGCTGGCATTTCAGGACAAATACGCCCGTTTTGAAAACCTCGCCCGAGGCATTGACATGGAGCCATTATAATACAGGATAATACAGGAAACTTGATTGCGATCTTCAAGACCATCCGGTTTTACGATTCCTGCACTACCGTCTGCATCAGACAACCAGTGCTTAATCGGCATCGTATCAGATAGAATCAATCTGCTATATCTTGCGAACTTGTCATGTCTCGGCCGGGAGCAGCTCCCGCTCTTTTCCTAAATATGGAATGGCCAATCGCAATTTTTTAAGGGCCTGCTTTTCAATTTGTCTGGCCCTTTCCCTGGTGATGTTATATTTATTACCGATTTCCTGAAGGGTTTTGGGGTTGTCCGTCATAATGCGATGTCTGACGATATAGCTCTCCCTTTCATTGAGACTTGTCAGCGCACCGGCAATGTTTCTTTTTACTATATCCATCTCTTCTTTCTTAATCAGGGACGTCTCCTGATCCTCACCCTCGTAAGTCAAATAATCGAGATGAGGTGTTTCTCCCTCTCCGCCGATGTATGAATCAAGCGAAAGATCGCGATAGGTAAGCCTCTGGTCCATTTCTGCAATTTCCGTTTCCTTGACGCCGAGAGACTCGGCAATTTCGCCGAATTCAGGGTTCTTCTGCGAAATGGCCTCAAGCTTCTTTTTCGCCTGACCAAGCTTGAAAAAGAGTTTCCGCTGGGCCTGCGTAGTTCCGATCTTTACAAGACTCCATGATTTAATTATATAATTTTGTATGTATGCTCTTATCCACCACACCGCATAAGATATGAGCCTGTATCCTTTATAGGGATCAAACTTTTTCACGGCATGCATGAGCCCTATATTCCCTTCCTGAATCAGGTCGGCTAGTTTGAGCCCGTAATTTCTGTATTCGTGCGCAATCTTAACCACGAACCTCAGGTTTGAAATGACCAATTTCTCGGCTGCCTCCATGTCATTATATTTCTTAAATTTGACGGCAAACCTGAACTCTTCATCCGCGCTGAGAACGGGATAGCGATTGATCTGTGCTATATAGATGTCAAGAGTACTCGTGACTGATGGTAGTTCCAATTAACACCTCTAACGGCTGCTTAGCTTTTAATTTTTTATTTTATTATGTATCAGATCATCCCGTCAACATCTTTGACATATTTTTTCTTCAAGGCGCATATCTTGACAGAATGCATACCCATGTTTACATTGATGAATGTAATTCATACTTTGGACACACTAGGAAGGAGGTTCTGTAAACGCCAGGCAAGCCTGGCTTGCGGCGCGTCCTTCTTCGCCGCGACCGCGTATCCCATGAGGGTTAATAAACTGCCTAGGAAAACAAATGGAACAAGGAGAAACCCGGGATCACTGGAGGTATCATGAGATTTGACAAATTTACATTGAAGGTTCAAGAGGCACTGCAGGAGGCCCAGGATATTGCAAAGAAGTACGGAAATCAGGGTGTCGATGTTGAGCATCTTCTTACCGCATTTCTCCTGCAGCCGGAAGGTATTGTCGGAGAAATACTAAAGAAATTGGGAGCAGATCCAAGAAGAGTTGAAGCTGAAATTAAGAAATCTCTCGATAAATTGCCCAGAGTTGAAGGCGCAGGTATAGGACAGTCGTACTTGACGCCGAGATTAAATAAAGTATTGGATGATGCCCTGGTCGAAGCGGCGCGCTTAAAGGATGAGTATGTAAGTGCCGAGCACATCCTGATTGTGATGGCGGAAGAAAAGGACGGAGTCGCCGGAAAAATTCTTAAGGGCAAAGGGGTCACGAAGGACAATATCTTCAAGGTCCTCCTCGAAATCAGAGGCAACCAGAGGATTACAGATCCGAATCCGGAAGAGAAATATCAGGCCCTAAAGCGTTATGCCCGGGACTTCAATGAGCTTGCCAAGAAGGGGTCTTTTGACCCTGTCATCGGCAGAGACAATGAAATCAGGAGGATCATGCAGGTGCTCTCCAGAAGAACAAAAAACAATCCTGTTCTTATAGGTGAACCGGGCGTTGGCAAGACGGCTATTGTAGAGGGGCTGGCGCAGCGAATAGTGAACGGTGACGTACCGGACAGCCTGAAGGACAAGCGTGTCATTGGTTTAGATATCGGAGCCTTGATTGCCGGCGCCAAATACCGCGGAGAGTTTGAAGAAAGACTCAAGGCAGTGCTTAAGGAGATAACAAGCGCACAGGGGGAAATCATCCTCTTCATAGATGAGATCCACACGGTAGTCGGCGCGGGAGCAGCTGAGGGAGCGGTCGACGCTTCCAATATGATGAAACCTGCCCTTGCCCGGGGTGAATTACGGTGCATAGGCGCGACGACATTGAATGAGTACCGCAAACACATCGAAAAAGACCCTGCCCTGGAACGGAGATTCCAGCCCATCATTGTGAGGGAACCTTCAGTTGAGGATACCATTGCCATTCTCCGGGGCTTGAAGGAACGTTATGAGGTACATCATGGGGTGAGGATTAAGGATTCTGCAATCATCGCGGCGGCGACGCTTTCTGCACGTTATATCAGCGACAGGTTTTTACCGGACAAGGCCGTTGATCTGATCGACGAGGCTGCCTCTCGCCTGCGTCTCGAACTCGACAGCATGCCCTCTGAAATCGATGCCATAGAGAGAAAGGTGACACAGTTGGAGATCGAGCGCCAATCCCTGAGCAACGAGGCAGATAAAACGACGCAAGATAGACGTAACAAAATTGATAAAGAATTGAAAGCGCTCAGGGGATCAATGGAAAAGATGAAGACGCACTGGGCTCGAGAAAAAGAAATCATCAAAAATATTCAGGTTATCAAAAGCAAGATCGAAGAATACAAGACCGGGGAGATAAACGCCCAGAGAGAGGGAAACTTAGCCCTTGCGGCAGAAATACGCTACGGAAAGCTTGTCGAACTAAACACGGAATTGGAGCGGGGGCAAGCCAATCTTTCCGAGATCCAGAAAGATAATAAGATGCTGAAGGAAGAAGTAGATTCGGAAGACGTGGCGGAGGTCGTGGCAAACTGGACAGGCATTCCCGTCTCCCGGATGATGGAAAGTGATGTTCAGAAACTTATCCATATGGAAGACAGACTCAAGAAGAGAGTCATAGGCCAGGACGAGGGCATAGCCGCCGTGTCGAGCGCCTTGAGGAGAGCCCGTTCCGGTCTGCAAGACCCCAACAGGCCTATCGGCTCCTTTATCTTTCTCGGGCCTACAGGCGTGGGCAAGACAGAGCTGGCGCGTGCTCTAGCGGAATTTATGTTTGACAATGAACAGGCCATGATCAGAATTGACATGTCCGAGTATATGGAAAAGCACTCCGTCGCACGACTGATCGGCTCACCCCCGGGATATGTGGGATACGACGAAGGCGGCTACCTCACTGAGGCGATACGTAGAAGGCCATACACTGTTGTGCTTTTTGATGAAATTGAAAAGGCACACGTGGATGTATTCAACATACTCTTGCAGATCCTGGATGACGGCAGATTGACTGATGGCCATGGCAGGACCGTTGATTTTAAGAACACCATTGTCATTATGACATCTAACATCGGCAGCCAATGGACTCAAGACATGACCATGACCGATGAAGAAAGACGAGCGAGGACGATGGACGCCTTAAGGTCTACGTTCAGGCCGGAATTCTTGAATCGCATAGACGATATCATTACTTTTAGATCATTGACCATAGACAATATCGATAAGATCATCGACATCCAGATCGATCTGATTCAGAAAAGGCTCAAAGACCGCAAATTGACCATTGAATTGACAGAAAATGCAAAAGATTATATAGCAAAGACCGGTTACAGTCCGGTTTACGGTGCGCGGCCCTTGAAACGGGCTCTTCAGAAACTGCTTTTGGACAACCTTGCCATGGGAATTCTCGAAGGAAAGTTTGCCGAAGGAGAACATATCATCGTTGATGCTAAGGAAAACGGCGAGATGATCTTTAAGAGGAAAAAGTAGATAACAAGGAGGTTTGTTGATGAACACCATTAAGACGGGCTTGTTGCTCGGTGTCCTGACGGGTCTGTTAATGCTGATAGGGGGATATTTCGGCGGCAAGCAGGGCGTTGTCATCGCCTTCATTTTTGCTACAGTGATGAATTTCGGAGCGTACTGGTTTTCCGATAAAATCATATTGCGCATGTATAACGCGCAGGAAGTGGGAGAAAGCCAGGCGCCTCAGCTCTACGCCATCGTGAAGGACTTGGCCTTGAAGGCCGGCCTTCCCATGCCGAAAGTCTATATCGTCCCTGGTGAAACACCCAATGCCTTCGCCACCGGACGCAATGAAGAACATGCAGTAGTGGCTGTGACAGAGGGCATCTTAAGAATTCTCAACAGAGAAGAACTGGAAGGCGTTCTTGCCCACGAATTGACGCATATTAAGAACAAGGACATGCTTATCGGTTCCATTGCAGCAACCCTTGCCGGAGCAATAGTTATGTTGGCGAATATGGCCCAGTGGGCGGCTATCTTCGGCGGATCAAACCGTGACGACAGCGAGGAAGGAGGCGGGATTATCGGTCTCATCGTAATGGCGATTCTGGCACCCATTGCGGCAACTATTATACAGATGGCAATTTCCAGATCGAGGGAATATCTCGCCGATGAAGGCGGGGCCCGTGTATCAGGCAAACCATATGGACTGGCAGGCGCCCTCGAAAAACTGTCGAAGGCATCACAGGCAATGCCGATGGACGCAAACCCTTCAACCGCTCATATCTTTATCGTTAACCCGTTGACGGGGAAATCTCTTATGAACCTCTTCAGTACACATCCTCCCATTGAAGAACGCATTGCACGGTTAAGAAGCATGAAGCCGATGTGAGCATAGACAGTGAATAATCGTTGTGAAGCAGCTTAAGTGTCGTTAATTTCATATGTAGCCTTACTCTCGACACTCAGTTCAGGCTTTAATGAAGAACAGGGATGTTTGTTGACATAGAAGGAGACTATTATGGGCGATGAAAAGAAAGAGAAGGGATTTGTGATCAAAGATAAACGAATTTTTGATGAATCCGGGGAAGCACGCGCGGAAGATTCGAAAAAAGAGGAAACCGCAGGCGACAAGATACCGGAAAAGAAACCTCTAGACAAAGATGATCACGAGCGAAGCCGGGAAGAATATATACCGGAAGTCACCTTCTCCAATTTCGTTCTTTCACTAAGTACAACGGTCATGTATCATCTCGGTGATTTCCCCGACCCGGCGACGAATAAAGCGGAAAAGAATCTCGCCGCTGCGAAACAGACAATCGACATGCTCAACATGATAAAAATTAAGACGACAGGAAATCTCGATAACGATGAAAAGGGGCTGCTCGACGGAATCCTGTATGAGCTGATGATGAGATACGTCAAAGAGAAGGAAGCTGGATGATCAGCAAATTGTCGCCTGCGAAAGTCAACCTTCATCTCCGCGTCCTGGGCAAGCGGAGAGATGGCTTCCATGACATTTCAACGTTGATGCAAAGGATAAGTCTTTATGATGAACTGATATTCGCCGAAACAGACCACGGCATAAGATTGAGCTGCCCCGGCAGTGCCATTCCGGAAGACAACGGTAACATCGTTTACAGGGCGGCAGATGCCCTTCTCTCCCGTCTGTCACATCCTCCAGGCATACATATCACCATTAGAAAAAAGATCCCTGTAGGAGCAGGGCTTGGCGGAGGGAGTTCAAATGCAGCGACGGCACTCGTAACCTTAAACGAGTTGATGGAACTTCATCATAACACCGATGATCTAATGAAAATTGGAGCAAAACTAGGGGCAGACGTCCCTTTTTTCATCTTCGGGAGGACAGCCTGGGCATCCGGTATAGGCGACCGGCTTCGGATTGCAGAGAATATTCCTCACTTATGGTTTGTCCTGATTAACCCCGGCTTTGAAATCTCCACAAAAGTAGTTTATGAGAGTCTTAATTTAAGATTGACAAAACGCGTTGTAAATTATAAGTGTCCAGTGCTTTGTACTGTTGACGAAATAGCGAAGGGACTCCAAAACGATCTTGAGCGGGTCACTCTGGTCCTTCATCCCATTCTGCGGTATTTTAAGAACATTTTAGTGCAAAATGGTGCTCTCGGTGCACTGATGTCCGGCAGTGGCCCAACAGTTATGGGGATTTTCACAGATGAAGAAGGCGCGACCGCCGCTAAGAAGGTCCTAGAGAACACCGGAGGGCGCGAATGGTCTGTACTCACAGCTCGTTCCGTATGACGCGTGTCTCGTCATTTCCTGTTGTCGTGAGCTTCGTATTCCCTTACTGATTCGTCAGTCAATAATGGGGCGTCGTCAAGCGGTAAGACACAAGATTTTGGTTCTTGCATACGGAGGTTCGAATCCTCCCGCCCCAGCCACATATAATTACTTTTCTTGAAGGGATTTACATGCTTGATAGAATTAGAATATTCTCCGGGAATGCGAACTTGCCTCTCGCCCAAAAGGTCTGTGAAAATCTGGGTGTATCGCTGGGTAAGGCCAGCGTAACAACGTTCAGTGACGGTGAGACGAGGGTGGAAATTAATGAAAACGTGCGTGGTATGGATGCATTTATTATTCAATCGACGTGTCCGCCCGTTAACAGCACCTGTATGGAACTCCTCATCATGATCGATGCCATGAAGAGGGCTTCTGCAGACCGGATAACGGCCGTGATACCATATTATGGCTATGCGAGGCAGGATAGAAAAGTGGCGCCACGGGCGCCAATTTCAGCAAAGCTTGTGGCAGATCTTATCACGGCAGCGGGCGCCTCTCGTGTACTTTCGATAGATCTACATGCTGGTCAGATACAGGGTTTCTTTAATATACCAGTTGATAATCTGTTCGCTACCCCCGTCCTCTTGGATTATATCAGAAGAAACTATCAGGGCAACATTGTCATCGTATCTCCAGATACGGGGGGTGTGGAGAGGGCGAGGGCGTTCGGCAAAAGGCTGGACGTTAACATTGCCATAGTAGATAAGAGAAGGGAAGGTCCTAACGAGTCAGCGGTCATGAATATCATCGGCGCCGTGAAAGGTGCTCGCGTCATTGTGCTTGATGACATGATTGATACGGCGGGCACGATAACGCAGGCGGCCCGAGCACTCGAAGGGGCGGGGGCCGTGGAGGTCTCTGTATGCTGTACCCATCCAGTCCTTTCCGGACCTGCTATAGAAAGGATCGAAAGTTCAAACCTTAAGGAGATCATTGTTACTGACACCATTCCCCTGCACGATAAGGCCCAGGCCTGCAATCGCATCAAAGTACTCTCCGTCGCGGGGCTAATAAGTGAAGCAGTCAGGCGCATATATTACAACGATTCAGTACATTCGCTTTTCATATAGGAGGAATAGATGGAAATAAGCCAATTAAAAGCAAGTCTTCGGAAGGCTTCTGGAAAAGGCATTTCCCGAAGACTTAGAAAAGAAGGTTTGACACCGGCAGTATTCTACGGACCCAAGACCGAGCCCGTCCTGCTGGCGGTAAATTCTTCTGAATTGAAGAAGATATTAAAAGGCAAGGAGGAAAACATTTTCATAAATCTGCAGATAGTTAACGGTGGACAAATGGAAAAGTTCACCCTCATTAAAGAGCTGCAGATAGATCCTGTCAGCAGGAAATTCCTTCACGTTGACTTTTGCGAGATTGATATGGAACACGCTATTACCGTCGACGTACCCATTCATTTCAAGGGACAGGCTATAGGCATCGATAACGGTGGAGATCTGCATCACATAAAAAGAGAAATAAAGGTGTCCTGCCTCTTCACCGTTCTGCCCGAATTTGTAGAGGTCGATATAAGTGCTCTTGACATCGGAGATTCTATAAAAGTGCAAGATATAGAATTGCCTGTTGGTGTAAATGTCCTTGACCCGCAAGAGACGATCATAGCATCAGTTACGGCACCGAAAGCTGTTGTGAAAGCCGAGACGGTAGAAGAAGAGCAAGAAGCGGTAGAAACGCCGGAAGAAGAAGTCAAGTAAGCACTGAAGTTTCCCGTGTGCAATGCGGGGCGTCCCCGGCAAAGACAATATTCTCACCTTCGACCCGCCTACGGAGCCACGTTTGCGGGACGCACTCCCGGTCAAGTGTAAGACTTCTACTCCACTTAGAGGTGACTGTTTGAAGCTTATAATCGGGCTGGGAAATCCTGGTCTCAAGTACGAGGCCACGAGGCACAACAGTGGATTCTTGGCCGTTGATGAAATCGCTGCCGGCAACAACATTCCCGTGCAATTAAAAGGTTTTGATGCCTATTACGGAAAAGGTAGGATTGGCGACATTCCGATCCTGCTCGTCAAGCCCATGACCTTCATGAATATCAGTGGCTCTCCAGTAAAGAAGATTGTAGATTACTTCAAGACTGACATACAGGACATGATCGTCATTCACGACGACATTGATCTCCCCTTCAGGACAATCCGCCTAAAGGCAGGAGGCGGTCACGCCGGCCATAAGGGACTAATCTCCATAATAGATAGCCTCGCCAATCCGGAGTTCATCAGGGTTCGAATCGGCATCGGAAGACCCTTTGATAAATTTGCGGTTGAGAGATATGTCCTTGAACAGTTTGCCGAAGATGAAATGAAACTGCTGCCGGAAATCATGAGAAAGGTGAGCGATGCGGTGACACTAATTGTCACATCCGGAATTCGGGCGGCCATGAATCTTTATAATGAGAAACCCGCCAATCAGTTGGGGAATGAAAGCGATGCAGTGTGACCCTGATCTTTCCCGATACGCTAAGCAACTATTAAGTAATCAAACTCATACAGGAACAGCGGCCTGATAAAGGAGGACACTGTGGGCTTCAAGTGCGGAATTATCGGGCTTCCGAATGTCGGGAAATCCACAATATTTAACGCCCTGACAGCCGCAGGTGCCGAAGTGGCCAATTATCCCTTCTGCACCATCGATCCCAATATAGGAATCGTACAGGTTCCGGATGAACGGCTGCGAAGAATTGCTGAAATTATCAAACCTCCCAAAGTAACCCCTGCCACCATGGAATTCCTCGATATCGCCGGCCTTGTCAAAGGTGCAAGTAAAGGAGAAGGTCTTGGCAATAAGTTCCTCGGCCATATCAGAGAAGTCGATGCTATCGTGCACATCGTGCGATGCTTTGATCATCCCTCTGTCGTCCACATCTATGGCGCCGTTGATCCTGAACGCGATATCGAGATAATAAATACAGAGTTAATTATAGCCGATTTGGAGACCGTCGAAAAGAGAATTGCAAAGATCGAAAGGCTCGCAAAGACAGGAGACAAGGTCGCTCGAAAAGAGTTAGGTACATGTCTCCGTATCAAGGACGTTCTGGCAACGGGAACCGTTGCGCGTGAGATAACCTTTCAGGAAGACGAGCAGATGATCGTGCGAGACCTTCACCTGCTCACAGCAAAGAAAGTCCTGTATGTTTCTAATGTGAGCGAGGCTGTTCTCAAGGGTGCTACAGACTGCATCCTGAAAGTGGAAGCGATTGCACGAAAGGAAGATTCAAACGCGATCGCTATCTGCGGAGATTTGGAGGCAGAGATAGCAGAACTTCCCAGGGACGAGCAGCAAGTATTTCTCAGTGCTCTCGGCATAAAGCAGTCGGGTCTGAACAAGCTCATTACGGCAGGGTACGCTCTCTTGGGATTGATAACTTTTTACACGACAGTTGGTCCGGAACTCCGGGCTTGGACTGCGCCCCTCGGTTCGAGAGCGCCTGAAGCTGCCGGGAAAATACATACTGATATGGAGAAAGGGTTCATAAAAGCGGATATAATACATTACGACGATTTTATTCGCGCGGGCAGCCTATCTTCGGCGAAGGAAGCAGGGCTAATCAGAATCGAAGGAAGAGATTATATGATGGCCGATGGCGATATTGCATACTTCCGATTTAATGTTTGAAGGCAATCGTCCATTCTAAAAAGGGTCATTATGGGGGGGAAATGGCTGGACGGATCAACGCAACGCATCCATTATGCTGAATATTCGAGCCTCAATCGCTGGTCTATGCGGGGGATCGGTGGACGGCAAAGGAGGGAAAGGAAACCGTCCACCGACTCAAATAAAGAATTAGACGACGCAAGGAGAGCTAATCCTCGTCAGGGAAAAAATCAGGGAGGAAAAACGCCTTGCTTTGATCCGTATGATCTTCACTTCGTACCGTCTCTCTCGGATCAACTCCACTTGACATTTCCTCTTTGGCCTTATGATCTTCAGTGATGAAGAATTCATACTCAGTACCAAATTCACCAAGATCGGATCCCGAGCCCGAAGCCCTCTCTTCCCAATTTTTCCCTTTCTCTTTGCGTTCCTCCTCCTTTTTCATTTAATATATATGTATGGACAATTAATTTTCTTGAGACCTCTGAGATCTACCTTTCATCTTTGCTCTATCGGCTATTATTCCTAAAGGTTTCTTACTTTCTCGAGAGGTCTCTTCAAGTTAAATTTTACTTCTGCAAATTTGTTGCCACATTAATATCCACTGTCAATCTGCGTCCATGAATTTAAAGCGAAGAAATCCCGATTAGGGCGTAAGCTTCGCAAATCAATAATTTACAAATTATCTCGAACTTCAATCTCAATATTAATGAAGTGGCTATCTCGAAAAGGAAGGCTTCGATTTAATACGTTTATGAATTGTTTTTGTGCGGTAAGCGCACAACCCATTTGCCCCGCGGTAGATTAATCCTAAAAAAAGTCGCAAGCTTCCTGAGGTGTGCGTAAATGGAACTGATTGTGCTATGTTGGCACGAACAATTATTCGCCGTCAGTTGATGTGTTTGTCAATTTTTTTTCGTTCTCTGATAAATTTATAACGAGAAATGCTCAGATGCCTTGCCGCCGCCGTCTTATTGCCGCCGCTTATTTCGAGAGCATTTTCAAGGATTCTTTCTTTGATGTCACTCATAATCTTCTGTGTCACCAAGGTGTAATCTATTTCACCGGACGAAAGAGTGGGTAGAAACTTTTCAATCTCAACCTTGAGATATTTATAATCGGGAACTACCTTTATTTCTGCGGGGAGATCGTCTGGTGAGATAGCGCTGCCGAATTTCTGCAGGATCATTACCCGCTCAATCATGTTTTTCAATTCCCTTACATTCCCTGGCCAAGTATATGCCTTCAAAATAAGCTCTGCCTCTTTACTGAACCCTCTCACTTTCTTGCCGAACTTCTTATTGAATTCTTCTATATAGTGCCTCGCCAAGAGAAGTATGTCATCCGGTCTTTCGCGGAGCGGCGGGATAACAATAGGGACTACTCTTATTCTGTAAAAAAGGTCTTCGCGAAAGGACCCTTCACTGACCATCTTCGCAAGATCCATATTGGTTGAGAAAATGAATCTTACATCGACTGGTATATTTTCCGTCCCGCCAAGGCGTCTTACGTAACCATTTTCCAGCATACGCAGAAACTTTACCTGTAGTTGGATGCTCATGTTTCCAACCTCATCGAGCAGCAATGTGCCTCCGTTGGCATATTCGAGAAGACCTATTTTCCTCTTCCGTGCATCGGTGAAGGCGCCGGGTTCGTATCCAAAAAGTTCACTTTCCAGTAGCGTCCCAGGAATAGCGGCGCAGTTAACGTCAACAAAGGGCCTGGAAGACCTGTTACTCTGTCTGTGAATTGCGCGTGCAATCAATTCTTTGCCGGTGCCGCTTTCACCCTGAATCAATATGTTTGTATTATGTGACGCCACTTCCTCAATCACATGGAAAATACCGATCATTTTCTTTGATTTGCCGAGAATATTATGAAACCCGAGCAGAATATCTTCCCTCTCCTTCAGTTTTTCAACTTCCGTCTTGAGAGACTCCGCTTCGAGCGAAAGCATGGAATGCATAATGACGTTATCATATGAGGTAACTGCGTTCTTCACGAGTATATCAAGGATATTGATTTGATCCTGGGAATAGCTGCCTTTCCTCTTCGCGAGATACAGCGCGCCTTTAAACTTGTCTTTAATATTAAGAGGGAATGCTATTTCCGAGGCGAAACCCTCATAAACGGGATCGGTCAGAGACGTCTCATCAGATTCGCGCCTAACAACAATACCATTAGTGTCCATTGCCTGATTAATGATGCTCTTACCTATCATCCCGTCATACGCCCTTCTATCCTCGATGAACACCTTCCCCCCGTCAGTTATGAGACATCGATCCTTTTCGATGTCCAGGAAATATACGAGAACTCTGTCGGCGCCCGCAATTTTTAGAGCACTCTTATTGAGAATGTCGAGTATGCGATTATCGAGGACGCGACTCAAATTTATCTCCGATACGGCTTCCTGAAGAATCATCAACTGACGGATTTTCTCCGCATTCGTCTCAAAGAGCCTTGTGTTGTGGATAACAATGCTCATCTGACTGGCAAATGTCAAAAAGAGGCTGATTTCCTCGGTGAAAAATTTTGTTTCTTCTTTGCACCACGCCGCTATTGTTCCAATGACATCATCGCCTATCCTGAGTGGCACACATACGATGGAACCTTTACTGAGAATCTTCGTCAGCAAACGATCCGTTTCCGTGATTCTCGGATCAGTCGCCGCATCCTCTATGGCAATGACCTGGCCTGATTTTGCCACTTTGGTCGACAGACAATCATGTTCGTGTATATTCAGGGCTACGGAAAATGCCCTCTCCGTCTCTTCGGGGCTGTAATTCTTTACGACCTTTGTTTCCAGATACTGTTTCGTCTCATCAAAAAGCCTGATGATCCCCATGTCAAAACCCATTGTATCGACAACTTCATCCAAAATTCTGGCCAATATTTCACACACGTTGGAAGGTGCTGTAAGAAAAGTGCTTATCCGAAAAATGCTCTTCAGCAACTTATCCTTGTCAAGCAGAGGTGTCGTGGTTGTTTCGGTACGGAAATCGTCATCATCATTTATTCTCGCCATTATTGAAACATCACCTTTCCAAAAATTATGCCTCACGCAACAGGATGCTGAGGGCTGTAGTAAGCTTTACTGTGTCTTCATCTGCTCTTCTCAATCTCGCACTCACAATCCGCCCCAGATTCAACAATATCCGATAGCCAAGTTCATAGTCTTCTTCAGCAGCCTTCAAGAAGTCATCCTTCTTCATTTCATACATAACACAATCCGTGACAACTCTTTAAATGTATTTCCGACAAAACTTCGTGGAATTTCTACTCTCCATAACTTGTTGGTGTCGCCTACGGATAGCATGCTCGAAAATATCTTAGGCAGACCAGGGGAATTAATCGCACTGGCCAGCAGTGAGCCCACATGTTCGCCTCTGACAACGACCTCATCAACATTCGCCCGTTTTAAGTGCTGCTTGTTTTCGCCATCGAGGAGCTCGGCAATTGTTTTAACATTGGGCGCTATAGACTTAATTGCCAGGGCGGCAAGAGTTGTTCTTTCATCAGTCCTCTCGTGCGGGTGGCTTCCCGATGTGTCGGCCATAATTAATGCAAAGGCAGCCTTAGTTATGTTAGCCCTGGAAAGAACATCTTCATGAACGTAATTACCCCTCAGAAATTTAAGGTTGTATTTGTCATACTTAAGCTTCAAGGAATCGATATCGTCAACCGAGAGTTCATTTATCAGGATGATAGGAGTGTCTTCCATGGAACCGTATGTCGTCAGCACCTGGAGAACTTCTTCCGTATGCTGATTCCAGCCGCAGATAACGATGTGGTTTTTCTCCTTAACGGTTTCCAAACCTTTTCCCTCCTTCATCTTCCTTTCGACAAATATAGAGGCAATGGTCGCCGTAAAAAGAGACATCAATCCTACACCCGCAAAGATTAGTACCAATCCGACTGCTCTTCCGCCCGCCGTTATGGGATATATGTCACCATAACCGACAGTGCCCATGGTTACTACAGACCACCAAACCCCATCCCACAAAGATCGAATGGTAGAATCTTCCCTGGCACGTTCAAAATAGTAGACGCTGGTTGCACTGATTAAAATAACACCCAGGATGACAGTGGCAATCTGAACAAACCGCTCCCTGTACAATCCTTTCATGATCTTTAAGACAATAGACATATATCATCCAGACAATCACGATGCCTCGCGTCAGCCTTGCTAGCCATCGGTCTGGGATACGCGATGCTATCGTCTATATATAAATCAACTCCTGCCGTATTCAAAGAATCGCATGGAGAAAGTGGCCCTGCCCTGAGTTGCAGAACGCAGATCAGTTGAATATCCAAACATTTCCTTCAGAGGAACTTTGCCCCTGATCTCACTTATGGTCCCTTTCGGCGTAATAGCTTGAATTTCTCCGCCCCTTGCATTTATATCTCCTATTACTTCGCCCATAAATTCTCCCGGCACGATGACATCTACCATCATGATCGGCTCAAGCAGTATCGGATCAGCCTGCAAACAACCACTCTTGACGGCAGATGAAGCCGCTATTTTATAACCTAGTGTTGTAGATTCCCCTTCCTTAAATGATCCTCCCGTTACCGTTACCTTGATATCCACAATTGGATAACCACTGATTACACCGCTGAGAGTCGCTTCTTCAATACCTTCGTGAATGGCGGTATGGAATTCTTCCGGTATCGCGGATCCATCGGCTTGCAGGACAATCTCGTTACCTTGTCCCCTCCCTTTGGGTTCAAGCAATAAGCGAACATGGCCAAAATGCTTTTTCTCGCCAAGTTCCTTTTCGAAGAGCCCTTCGATTTCTATTTTCTTTTGAATTGTTTCCCGATATACAACCCTCGGTTTACCGACATTGACATAGGCGTTGAAATCTCTTCTTAATCTATCAATGACGATTTCCAGGTGCAGTTCCCCCATGCCTGAAATTACGGTTTGTGCAGTTTCTTCATTATACTTGACTTCGATTGTGGGATCCTCTTCCATGAGCTTGGCCAGTGCGATGGTGAGCTTTTCCTGATCTGCGGGAGTCTTGGCCTCTATGGCCTGACTTATGACAGGTTTATAGAACTCAATGGGTTCGAGAAGAATTGGACGGGACTCATCGCAGATGGTATTCCCCGTTGTCGTATCCTTGAGGCCCAAAACAGCGACGATATCTCCAGCACCGCACCTCTCAATTCTTTCCCGCTTATTGGCATGCATCTTCAGTAATCGTGCGATTTTTTCCTTTTTTCCAATGCTGGCGTTATACACGGCATCGCCCGCCTTTATCAGACCTGAATATACCCTCACATAAGTCAACTTTCTACCCTCATCCTGCCTGATCTTGAACGCCAGGGCGGCGAGGGTTTCATCGTCACGGCTGTAACGAACCTCTTCCTTTTTCGTCAGAGGATTGAAGCCTCGAACCGGAGGGATATCGTCCGGTGAGGGAAGAAAATTAACTATGGAATCAAGTATCGGCTGGATGCCTTTATTTCTCAGGGCAGAGCCGCACATTACTGGAACAGCTTTTAAAGAGATAGTTGCCTGCCTGATGGCTCTTACTATCTCTTTTTCCGAAATAACTGTTCCTCCCAGATATTTCTCCGCGATATAATCATCCATCTCGGCGAGTGATTCAATCAATTTCTCACGATGTTCTTTAGCCAATGGAGAGGCGTCAGATGGAATATCTGACACCGAATAAGACGACCCAAGCGTGCTGTCGTCCCAGGTAACCGCCTTCTGTTTGATCAAGTCAATGATGCCCCTAAAAGCATCTTCCTCGCCCAGAGGTATCTGTATCGGTATCGGTACTGAATTAAACCTTTCGCCCATGGTCTTTATGGTGCCGAAATAATCGGCACCTACTCTGTCCATCTTATTGATAAAAGCTATTTTGGGGACGCCATATTTGTCGGCCTGGTGCCAGACTGTTTCTGACTGCGGTTCAACGCCGCCAACGGCGCAAAAGACGACTAATGTTCCATCCAGAACTCTCAGGCACCGTTCAACCTCCATGGTAAAGTCCACATGCCCGGGTGTATCAATTATCTGGATATCATGATTGTCCCAGGTGCAGGCTGTAACAGCTGAAGTAATCGTTATTCCTCTCTCCTGCTCCTGCGGCATCCAGTCCATTGCCGCTTCGCCATCATGAACCTCTCCCATCTTGTATAATATTCCCGTATAGAAGAGTATTCTTTCGGTAACGGTGGTCTTACCGGCATCTATATGAGCTACCACGCCGATATTTCTTGTTCTTGAAAGTTTCTTTTTTGAGGCCATTGACTAACCAAAGAGAGAATTTCTCTGTCCCTTCGTTATCCTTCTTTTGCACCCGGCGCCAACATGTCCTTATTCATGGTAAATGGCTGCCTCGTATCAACGTGCCCTTTAATAGATTCCACTTCTTTCCCGTCTATCAATAGTTGCACCCTCTTAATGCCATTTGTATTGCGGATGAGCGTATTGGTCAGCGAGTAAATTGTCGCCATTTCGCTGGTGCTGCCACCGGGATGTTGTTTGATAAGATTCTTGTCAAAACTGACATAAGCGGTTTGTTTATCATCTATTCTAACATTGTCGAGCGCTACCCCTTCCGGGAACGTCCTCACAAGCTTGGTCTTGGAACCTTCGAGCAAGGCCTTTACGAGTTCCCTAGCCCTGGCTTGTTCATTCTCTTCCTTGGGAATATACCTCTTTTCCGGAACTAAGAACCGTTCATTCGCATCGGAAAAATATAATACTACCTCCTGCTTTTCCCTCTTTGCGACGTTGTCCTTCGTTGGGGGAAATACATATTCGAAAATAATCACAAAGAAAAGTATGAGACACGCAACAATGGTAGTAATGATCAAAAAAAGAATAGACTTTTTCATCCTTTTCTTTTTTTTCTTCACTCTTATCTCATCCGTTCTTCTCTTCTTCTTTGTGGCCATAGTTAACTGTTCTCCTCAATTACTAAAAGCGGCGATAATGTAGGGTATTTTTGCACTACTGTCAAGAAGAGAACGGAATCCGGCGATCAATGGTAAGGCGAATAGAAGCTTCAGAAATGTGCCTTCGCCGCTGCGCTCCAGTGTTTCTAATCCCGAGTAAGACAACTTGCAATAACTACCTGTCGCGGCGGCTTTGACTACAGGACAAACCTCTTTGTCCATTGTCACACAATTTTGATTCCTCGGGAAATACCGGACCAGTAGGTATAATGGCAGACGCTGATGGCTGTGCGCCGATTTCAATAATAGCGTGGAACAATCGGATAATCCGGGTCTACTCAGAGGCAGTTTTTCAAAGTTGGAATCGACTCCAGGAGGCCTTCATCTCTATTTATTATCGCTGCTGCAACCATTTACCCACCAGTCACTCTTATCCTTGAACCACCACTCGGAGGAATCCGTATTAATTATGCTGAGAGCCAATTTTTTTGCAGTTTCAGTATGAAGTCGCCTTCTCGCGAATTCAATCCAGTCATCAGTGTATTTATTTCCCAAATCTCCATATTCCTTCAACTGGAGAATAAGAGCAAGCTGGTCGGCATCGTGGGCAATAAGCGCCTCCCTCGTTTTCTTCTCGTTAAATTCATCGATGACGGATTTGATTTCATCGCCGAAGAACAGTGTCTGAGTCAGCTCTCTTATGGCTCTTTCCTCGTGCACGGTAACATACTTCTTATACATATAGTTCATATCACCGGTTCTGGCTTCGGGAAGATCATGAACAAGGCATATCTTTAGTACTTTCAGCTCGTCCAGATCAGGTTCAAGTTTACTCAAGGCATAGCCAATAAATATGGTTCGTAGGATATGTTCAGCAACTGATTCGCAGCCGGAGCCCAAGAATCTGAAGCCTGTTCTGGGAGTTTTTTTTAACATACCTACCTCAAATAGGAAATTCGCTATACTATCCATATTATTCCTTCTTTATCGTCCTGATTCTATTGTCCATCATATCCGAGACTCTCTTTATCTGCGACTGGAGTGATGCGATGCCGTCAGGTTTCATGGACAGCAATCTATCAATCTGGGATTTCCAGTATTCCAAGATCGAAATTTCGTTCTCCTTCAATTTTCTATCAAACCTGGCCTGCAGCTCTTTGACAAAAGCCGGATTACTTTCCATATTACTCATTTGCTATCCCCGTTTGACAAATATCGTCATCTCCTAATCACGGGGTTCATTATATCATTAATGTTTGTTCTTGCAACCATTCATATGCAAAAAAGGCAATCTGAAAATTCGTGAAGTTTATAATTTCCATATTGCATGAACGTAATGATATTGAGATTTTACTTTGCACAATAGTCTAATTATGTTAGTAATACGCATGAACAGTAAGTCCTGTGAGAGCTGCTTTCAACATCTTTAAAGCTGTTCAATTTTTTAACGAGGTACAGTTATGGGCAATTTTGGTTTGAGATCATTCTGCCTCATTCTTCTTTCCTTGGCCCTCCTCACCTTTACAACTAAAGAATGTTTTGCAGAAGAGGATACGGCCCACCTTTCATTTCAAAAAACAGCAACACTAAGTGCAAAGACACGTCCGTATGTAGTTAAGGAAGGGGAATGGCTGTTTCAGATCATGAGAGCCCAATCGGGAGTAACATCGCATCGGGTTACCGTAATAAAAAAATTGAACCCTGAAATAAAAGATATAAATAAAATTAAGCCAGGCCAAGTCCTTATACTCCCGGAAAGGGAACGAGCCGCGATGTCCGAGGCGCAGGATAGTTCCACGACAATGAATTACACGATCAGAAAAGGTGATTCCATCAGTCGGATTGCCATGCGTGAATTGAATGTGAGATTTCCTGATCTTAAAAAAACCGTAGATGATATTAAGCAACTGAACCCGGACATCAGAAACTACAACATGATATATCCCGGGCAGACTTTGCAGCTCCCGCGGAGAAGCATAGTCATAACCAAGCAGGAAGCTCAGGCTGCAGAAGCGGAATCATCACCGAGAGTCGTTAAGGATGAGCCCAAAGACAAGCCTATCGTTCTGCCGCGAGCACGCCTTAGCATCATAAAGGTTGTCATCAATAGAATGAATGGGGCGTTTATAACGATGGGCAAATACTATATTCCCATTCCAGAGTTAGGACAGGTGACAATTGACTGTTCCACGATACCTATCGCTGAGCTCGACGATGGAAGTTCATTTTTTTTGGATTTCTCCAACAGGATACCGGACTCCTTGAAGAATATGATTCAGTCCAACTGGAAAAACTATCACTTCATTGATATAGGCAACAGTGACGATAGCGCTGTGGTCCTCCAAAAGCTCGTCAATGCCTCAAATTTATATACAATGACGAGAAGGACAGCCCCATACGTTATAGGAAACAGTCCGCCACTTTTACTCTCCCTCGACTGGTTAATCACAAAAAAGCCGAAAGATAGCAAACCTTACCTGCAGGGACTGTCATTTATTTCAGACAATTCTCGACTATTACCCGCACCAATGATCCAATATGCTCAAAGAAACGGCATGATCATCACAGAAATATTGGATGGACAGGATATAATTAGTGTACCAGATGAAAAGTATACCCCTGCCCAAGTTTTAATAATGAATGCTAGCACCAATATTGAACTGGTCAATTCCCTGCTTTATGAACTCGGATATCAGATAACCAGAGACACTGAAGTCGGGATACTTGACACCTCGGCAAGCGGCTTTTACCTCTCTGTAAAGATCGATGTGCTTGCAAAGAAGGGGGATAAGCAGATATTAATCCCCTCAAAAACAATTTCTCAACAATTCATTGGCGGTTTGAAAACCCGGGGCACGGAGATAGTCACTCTCGACGACGGAGAAACAAAAAAAACGGTTATTGAAAAAACCCTGCGAGCTGCGAGTATTCCGTTCTCCTTTGCCAGCTTCTCCTTTTCCGTCCCTGAAAAGACCGATAAGCCGGCAGGTATGATCAGCTTTCCTGCCTTTAAAATAACGCGAGACAAAGGAGACGTTTATCTGATCGACTTTGATATAGATCGCGACATATATGGGCTGCTCAACAGTAAGTGGGGGGTGAATATCTTCAAATATTGAAAGTAAAAGGTATAGGTCTATTTTCCGGAGGATTGGACAGCATCCTTGCAGCAAAAATCATCATGGCGCTGGGTGTTGAGGTTACGGGGGTTACGTTCACGACCCCCTTTTTTAGTCCTGAAAAGGCTAAAGCTGCTGCGAAGAGAATCGGGCTCCAACTTGTGGAAGCGGACATTACAAAAGAACACCTCGATATGTTAAAGGCGCCCAAGTATGGATACGGAAAGAATATGAATCCATGCATCGACTGTCACACCCTTATGCTAAAAATCGCCGGCAGGATAATGGAAGACAGCGCGGCCGATTTTATCTTTACGGGTGAGGTCCTCGGCCAACGCCCCATGTCCCAGACCAAACAGTCTCTTTATATCGTTGCGAAAAATTCAGGGTATCAGGAGCGTATTCTGAGACCTTTGAGTGCGCTCCTTCTCCCTGAAACAAGACCGGAGATCGAAGGGAAGGTTGACCGTCGAAGGCTCCTCGCCATCAAAGGAAGAGGGAGGAAGGATCAAATTGGGCTGGCAAGGCGCTACGGCATTGACAATTACTCAGCTCCTGCAGGGGGATGCCTGCTCACGGACCCTATATTTTCCAAGAGACTTAGAGATCTCTTTCGGCACGGCATGGATTTCAAGATAAGGGACATAGAGTTTCTCAAATACGGCAGACATTTCCGAATCAATGACTTCTCGAAAGTCATTGTGGGGCGGAACAGCGTCGAGAACGAGGCGCTCCAAAAACTATCTCATGGGGAAGACACCGTTATCCATATTGCACAATTTCCCGGACCTACATCCATCGTTCCTTACGGAGGCGACGAAACGACGATTTCCTCAGCCGCATCCCTGTGTGCCTTATACAGCGATGCTCCGAAGAATGAGGAAGTAACGGCTCTGTGCCGGAAAGGAGATTCCCTCAGTAATATCGTGGTAACGGCGGCACTTAGGGAGGATATAGAGTGCTGGTTGATTAAATGAAACTCAGGGCAGATGCTGAGGCCTTAGTAAATCATGGATTGTCTTTACGGGATTGAAGGTCTCGATAGGCACTTCGACAAAAATGGTGATCCAGAACGCCATGGAACCGTTCCATAAACCGGGAAGTTCAAGCGCCTTAAGGTCCCTCCCCTTTTCAGATTTTTGTGAAATAAAATAGGCGTCGCGATCTACGAACTCATGGAGATCAAAATTGTCAGACCGGTAGTTCCGAACGCCGCAGACAAGATCAACAGGATTAAAGTGTGTAGCCCGCGACCAGATTGCTTTCTGTTCTGCCGATCCTGAATCTATCTGTGACTCCTCAATGATCTGAAGCGACTGCGTTTTATCTTTCCCATCAACCCAAAAAGGACCTCCGCCCGGCTCTCCTTGATTTTTTACCATACCGCATACCCTAATCGGCCGGTTGAGTTTCTTGAAAATAAAAGAGCTCTTCTCTGCAAGGGGTAAATCTTCAAACCATGGCGGCATGACAAGATGAAGCCTCTTCTCACAAAATAGGCTCATTTCCCGCAGAGTCTGCTCTTCCGGTTGGGCTTTGTCTAAGTGCCGCAGGTATCTGAATATCTCGTTCTGAAGCGAGATGAGATAGCCTCCCAGAACCTTCTTGTAAAATACAGTGACTGCCTTCAACCTGTCAGGTACTATATTGTCAATATTCTTCAGAAAGATTATATCACCGCCAGCGTCGTTCACATTGCCAAGAAGCGCGCCATGGCCACCTGGCCTGAAAACAAGCTCCCCTTGTTGATCCCGAAATGGTCGATTGTCTAAATCCACGGCCAGAGTATTGGTGGATGATTTTTGCGTGGAGAGTGCCACGTCAAAAATTACGTCATAGTGCTTCTCATAATATCTCTTGATAACAGACAGGTAATCCGCCACATCGTCATGATGCTCGTCGGAGAGAGTCAAGTGGAGCCTACATGTGCGGCAGGCATCTTTCGTGTACAGGGCTGCCTCTACCAGATGCTCTTCAAGGGCGGTGCGGCCGCCGTCATGATAGGCATGAAATTTTAACAGCGCTTTAGGCAGATCGCCGTAATTCAAGCCTTTAGATGTCAAGATGAAGGCCAAGATATCTTCATGCCTTTGGACTTCCAGCATCTTTTCAAGATCTTCGCCAGCACGCGATATTACGTCACGCAAGTCCTTGTAAAATGCGAACCTTTTTAGTTCTACGGCAAATTCGTCCCTCTGTCTCGCATCCAACCCCCCTTTTTCCAGATATACGTACCAATCCCTGAACATGCGACTGGCGGCCCCGGAAGCGGGTACGAACTTCAGTACCTTTCTGCCCATCCCGAGCGCTTCTTCGCACAATGCCGCCATTTTCCTAAGCTCTTCTTCCGGAAGGGTCACGATGCCGTCATTAACAGTACACGGTCTGTTGAGAGTGATCGGACGAACACCTCTCTTGAAGAGGTCGATCTGTGCCAGCACCTGTTCGCAAGTGAGACCTTCTTTCTCAATTTGTCTTACGTCCGCTTCTGTAAAAATCATAAATTTGTTGTGCGCATGCCCTTCTACCAGATTAGCATGAACGGGACTGATAAAGTTTTTTCGCCAAACAAAAAAAGCTTCCCTTCCCGCGCAGGAGCATCTTCGGTAAATTCTGAAAATCGCCACTCATCAATGAATCTGAAACTCTATTTTTTCTTGATCTTCTTTACAGAGCCTTTGCGTAGCCGGTTTTTCTCTCTCAATAACCTGGATATGTCTTTCTGTCTTCTAGTCGGTTTTTCTCTTGTCATGGTTATCTTCTTCAAGTTATTCCTTCACATAATACTGCAACTTTAACCCGCCTGCCTCGACGATATCACCGTCTTTCAGGTCGTACTTGTGATCGACTTTCTGGCCGTTCACTTTCAACGTCTTTCCACCTGCGGGCGTGATAAAATACCCTTCTTTCCTTCGATTAACGAGGGCAGCCACTTTGGGCGCGAAGAAACCTCTAAGATGAATGCCCGCTCCGTCCTCCTTGCCGATAGTTGTAACTCTTTCTTTGAGAAGGTAATCCCTCTTATCCGTCGATCCTTCGATAACTATGAAACCACCCAGGATCTCAGGCTTCTCCTTATCCTGAGAGGCCAATATTTTTTTCTGCTCTTCCGCGCCAACTACAATAGTTTCATCCATCGAACGTCCCCGCACCGCAAAACCCTTGGGGTCCGTTTCTCTTGCCTTTTCCAAGGTGACATAAAGTGTATGAACGCCGATTAGGATCACATCTCCATTATGCAATTCACCTTTAGAGATTTTCTGGCCGTTGATAAAAGTGCCGTTCAGGCTATTCGCATCCTCGACAAACAGGGAATTTGCCTCCTTCTTGATCCGCGCATGGTAGCCGGAAACGGCCTGATTATCGATCACAATATCATTATCTTTTTTTCTCCCAATCGTCATGACGTCCTGATCAAGCGGTATCTCTCTTATTACGGCTTCCTTGAATTTGAGCAAAACCTTCGCCATATATTACCTCCTGAACCATTTCATAAAATTTAATAGAAAAGAAATCCAGCTTTTATTCCTGATATATCCCGCAATAACCGTTATGTTATCATTGCCACCCTGTTTATTCGCCACTTCTACCAGCCTGTCACATACCGCCGCTGGATCTTTCGTCGACACCGTGATTGTAAGTATATCGTTATCGGAAACCATTGAGTTGAGACCGTCCGTACATAGTATGAGAATGTCGCCGGTTGACAAAGTCAACTCACTAATATCAACTTCCACATTGGTGGCCACACCGAGGGCCCTAGTCAACAAATTTCTTATCTCAGATTTCTGGGCGTCTTCCCTCGTTAATAGCTCGCGTTTCACCTGCTCATAGACTACAGAATGGTCATCGGTCAGTTGTTCAATATCACCAGCTCTCACCAGATAAACCCTGCTGTCACCGACATGAGCAATGCTCAACCTATTCCTGTTGATTACAACTGCCGCGACCGTTGTACCCATGCCCTGCCAGCCGGTATTGCTCTTTGCAGCCTCATATATCGCCTGGTTGGCAAGACGCACTGAGGAGCCAAGCGCCTTTGCCATTTCGGAATAGCCCTCGTCGAGTTTCCCGATCAGCGCTGTCTTACCTTCTTTAAAAGCCTTGAAATAATCCTTTATTACATCTAGAGCCAGCTTGCTCGCAATCTCTCCGGACGCATGTCCTCCCATGCCATCGGCGACCACAAGAAGACCCGCGTTGTCATCAATGTAAAAACCGTCTTCGTTGTTAGGTCTGACAAGACCTTTATCTGTTCTGCCGCAAGCAAAAACTTCCAATGTCATCTCCTGATGGCTGTTTCATAGAGAAAGGGCCCCGACGAGCTCCCTTCCCTGTTGGTATCGCGCCTCTCTGTCTTTAGAAAGCAATCTCTCAATAATGGAAATAATACTATCAGGTATATTGGCCGCCATATCTTTAAGCGGCGGGGGCGTAGAATTCGTTATGTTGAACATGAGGGTAGTGATATTGTCCCCTCGAAATGGCTTATCACCAGTCAGCAGCTCATAAAATACTACACCGAGCGAAAAAAGATCCGACCTCCCATCAACATGGTGGCCTACAATCTGTTCCGGCGACATATAGCTTGGTGTTCCAATAAGCGCACCCGTCTTGGTGCTTGAGGAGGTCATAACCCTGGCAATTCCAAAATCAGTAACCTTAACCTCCCTGTTCTTCAAAATCATGATGTTTGCAGGTTTGATGTCCCTGTGCACAACTCCGCTGCAATGCGCGTAATCAAGCGCCTGGGCAACAGATGAGACAATCTTCATTACCTCGCCCAAAGGCAACAAATTGTCCTTCCGGCAATATTTACTGAGGTCATTTCCATCAAGGAGCTCCATAGCCATGTATGCGAGGTCGTAATCCTCGCCGACGTCATAGATAGTAACAATATTAGGATGAGAAAGCTTGCCCGCAGCCTCAGCTTCTCTGAAGAATCTCTTCTTCACTTCCGCAAGCCGCTCCTCATCGACCTCCTCATATCGCAGTGTCTTAATTGCCACTTCCCTGTTGATCTTGGGATCCTGGCCCAGGTACACAACACCCATAGCTCCCCGGCCCAATTCCTTTATAATCTGATAGCGTCCGAGGGTGGGCTTGGTCTCTGCGCCGTCCATAAGCAGGGTTGTATCATTTTTAGCTCCTCCCAGGCCAAATATCATTGTATCCCCTGCCGCCTTAAGCTTCTTGGCTCGTTCCTCAATATCCTTAAAGCTCCCCGCCTGCGCAATATGTTCATAGACAGCTACGGCTTTGTTAAACATCCGCTTTCTTTCAAAATCAAGGCCTAAGTTGTACAGTAACTCTTTAACCGACTTATCCTCAACAGGACATTTACAGAACTTTTCGAAGGCCAAATCAAGCATACCTTGTCCCTGGAACGATAGCCCCAGCATCTTATTGGTTTCGTAACTATCCGCCTCGATGCGGTCCTTTGCCTCTTCCGTGAAAAAGTAACCCTTAGTAACCACCAGGGTATAGCCGATCAGGATAAGGAGGGATGGGTGAACAAGTTTGACCCAGTATTTGTAATTTATCAAAAGATACATCGCCGCGCCGATCCAGACTAATAAAATGATCAATGAGGCCATGGCGCTGATCCTAATCTTCAGCCTGGGTATAATCAATGCCAGAAACAAGCCGAAGAAGACGGTGACCCCTATTTCCAAAGGGAATGCCCAAGCAGGGCGCACGATATAATCACCAGAGAGGATGTTGTCGGCGACATTGGCAATGACGCCCCAAGATGGAACGTTGGGTCCAATGGGTGTAACTTCTAAAGCACCTAGGTCGCTGGCGCTCTGAGCAATGATAACAATTTTATCCTTGAATGCCTCCGGCGGCGCCTTGTTACTGGCCACATCATAGAAAGAGAAATAAGGAAAGCTCTTGCTGTAACCAATGAGCATCTCACCCTTGTCAGAAGTGGCGATGCTGTTATTTCCAAAATTCACTCCACCGGCGACACTCACATCTCTAATATCGTAGTTCAAATATTTCAAGGATAGCTGCAGGCCGAGCGAAGGGTATGCCCGCCCCTCGTAATATACGACGAGAGGTTCACTCCGTACGGTGCCATCATCATCGTGAACAACATTAATGTGTCCGAGACCTAACGCTTTCATGGCAAAATCAGGAATTGGCGGGACAATCTGCCTCGCCGCTATGCTTCCCTCCTGGGATGCTACGGGCACAGAATTCTGTTTCAGATAATCCGGAATTTCAGATCCTTTGCTGTCGATGGAATTACCCAAGATGAAAACTAGGGGCAATATGACTTTTTTACTCTCTCCGATCGCAGACCCAAGTATTGCATCATTATCCAGTTTCTTTTCCGTTTCCTTAAGCGAGGCATAGATGCTGTTAACCTGCGCATTCTTCAGCACGCCGGCGTCACTCTCTATATTCTTGAGAATATCGCGCACCTCAGTTAGACCTTGGTTCATATCGCTTTCAGAATAGATGATATCTACCCCTATCACTCTTGCTTCACACTTGTTCAGAAATTCTATCATCCGTGCCATATAAGCCCGAGGCCACGGCCATCTGCCCATGTTGGCGATGCTCTCATCGTCTATCCCGACAATCACAATGGGGGAATTAGAATCCCTATCCTGCAAGTTGGAAACTGCGTCATAAACCTTGTATTCTAAATATTTCGTCGGCATCCATTGAAAATAGAAGGCAGCAATCGTCAAGCCTGTAAGAATCGCCGCGATTAGAATGTCTGAAATGACTGATCCAATTAACTTCTTCATATATTTCCTCATTATCATCATATAAAGATGTGAAAGATACGGGAAGCCGGTCGCTCGTTGTCAATACCTAATGGCAATGCCTGCAAGATTCGCAGATACTATATCATGTTTCTTACCAGAGTGCCGGGCAAATTCCAAAAAATATTGCCATAAATGACAAATTTTTCGTTCTTAATCTTGAAAATCACAAAAAATCGTTACCCCAGTTCTTGTCTTTCGAAATTTTTTTCTATTATAGAAAGCAACGCTCGCATCAACAATAACCGCACCCAATATCGGTATCTTGAATCGTCAAATCCGTCATTCTATGATTGTGGGCACTATCTATTTCTATGAGGATGCATATGCCATGCTCCGGCGTCGTGCCAAACTGCCGTACTTTGTTTTTGGGCATTGGAAGAGTAACTTAAGCTTCGCCACGAAAACGGCGCAGATATTCACGCACCACTTTCTGGAATGAATCGAGATAGATATAGATGACGGGAGAAATATACAGGGTCACAATCTGTGAGAATATGAGACCTCCAACGACGGCCATTCCTAATGGTCGCCGTGATTCGGCACCCGCGCCCAAGCCGAGGGCGATAGGTAATGTTGCCATAAGAGCCGACATGGTTGTCATCATGATCGGCCGGAACCGGACGAGCGCGCCATGGAAGATCGCTTCCTCTGGCGTCTTGCCCTCCTTCCTTTCCGCATCCAGGGCAAAGTCAATCATCATGATCGCATTCTTCTTGACAATCCCTATCAGCATGATGACCCCCACTAGTGCGTAGAGATTAAGGTCAATGTGGAAAATCAGCAGCGTCAGAAGCGCCCCCAGTCCCGCAGAGGGCAGTCCCGAAAGTATCGTGAGCGGATGTATATAGCTCTCGTAAAGAATACCAAGCACGATGTAGATTACCAAAATGGCAACGAGGATAAGTATCCCAAGGCCTGCCATGGACGACTTGAAGGCCTGTGCCGTGCCCTGCAGGCTGCCTGTTATTGTTGCCGGAAGAACCTCCTTCGAAGTCTTCTCCACGCCTGCCACGGCATCGCCTAATGACTTCCCGAGGGCAAGATTGAATGATACCGTTACGGCCGGGATCTGTCCAAAATGGTTGACCGTAAGTGGTCCTACGGTGCGCTCCAATGTCGCCACCGTGCTCAAGGGAACGAGGTTGCCCGAAGATGATCGGACGTAAAGAAGAGAAAGGGCGGAGGGCTCCAGCTGGTACTCTGGCTCAAGCTCGATAATGACCCAGTATTGGTTTGTCTGTCCATAGATCGTCGATATCTGACGGGATGAGTATGCGCTGTAGAGGGCATCCTCCACCTGACCGGCGCTGAGACCGAGGGCTGAGGCCTTATCCCTGTCGATCCTTACGTAGATCTGGGGGCTCTTTATCTGCAGGTCGCTCGTTACATCCAGGAAGCCTGGCAGTTCTCGGAGTTTCGCCTCCAGGACAGGCGCGTGTTTGTAAAGCTCGTTCATGTCCGAGCTCTGCAGGGTATACTGGTATTGGCTTTTTGTGAGGAGTCCACCGACGTTTATGGGTGGCGGGTTTTGCATGAAGACGCGAATCCCGGGAACGGTGGCCAGCTTCGGTCTCAGCTCCTGAATTACCTCATCGGCGCTTAGACTACGTTCGCTCCTTGGCTTAAGACGGATGAACATGCGGCCAATATTGGACGACACAGTGCTTCCCACTGCCCCCACGTTAGACATGAAACCACTGACATTTGGATCTTGCGCGACAATCTCGGCGAGTTTCTTCTGATGTTGAACAAGGGATTGAAAGGATATCTCCTCCGCCGCCTCTGTAAAACAAACAATCTGACCAGTGTCCTCGCTCGGAAGGAATCCTTTGGGCGTCACGAAATATAATCCTATAACCCCCACTAGGAAGAGGATGGAGACGACGAGGGTCGTCCCCCTGTAATGCAAGGCCCACTTGAGGCTTGTTTCATACATCCCACGCATGCCTTCGAAGAACTTCTCAAAAATCTGGTAGAGACGGCCGTGGCGCTCTTCGGCGGGGGGACGCAGAAAACGGCTGCAAAGCATGGGCGTCAAGGTTAGTGATACAAACCCGGAAATGAGAACGGCAACAGAGATGGTAACGGCAAACTCATGAAGCAGTCTTCCGACGATGCCGCCCATGAAGAGAACGGGAATAAAAACGGCAACGAGTGAAAGTGTCATGGAAAGTATAGTAAAGCTAATTTCCCGCGATCCTTTATAAGCCGCCTCCATTACACTTTCACCGTGCTCCATGTGTCGGACAATATTCTCCAGCATGACAATGGCGTCGTCCACCACGAAGCCGACGCAGAGTGTAAGCGCCATCAACGACAAGTTATCAAGGCTGTAGCCGCAGAGATACATCACTGCAAAGGTCCCTATGATCGACATGGGCAGGGCGAGGCTCGGGATGACTGTGGCGGAGACGTTGCGCAGAAACACAAAGATCACCAGGATGACGAGAACAAGTGCCAGGATTAAGGTGAACTGAACATCGTTGACCGATTCCTTTATGGGAACCGAACGATCGTAGAGTATGTCGAGGTTCACCGATGCCGGGAGGTCGCGCTGGAAGCTGGGAAGAATATCCTTTATGGACTGCACAACCTCAATGGTATTGGTGCCCGGCTGGCGAAGTATGGCGAGGACTATGGCGCGGTTGCCATTGTACCACGCCGCAATCTTGTCATTTTGGACGCTGTCAATTACATGCCCCAGCTCACCCAGTCGAACTGGTGAGCCGCCGCGGTAGGCCACGATGAGTGGCCTGTAAGCGGCCGCATTGTTGAGCTGCCCCGTGGCCTGCACGGTAAATGCCTGGTGCGTTCCCCAGAGGGTGCCCGTCGGGATGTTCACGTTTCCCGATGCGATTGCACTCGCGACCTCATCGATACCTATACCCCGCGAAGCGAGGGCCTTCGGATCGAGACGGGCGCGGACGGCATACTGCTGGGATCCATACACCATGACCTCAGCCACGCCGCTGATCATGGAAATGCGCTGAGCAAGAAGGTTTTCCGCATACTCGTCAACCGTCGACAGCGGCAAGGTCGGTGTGTTCATGGCGAGATAAAGGATTGGCCAATCCGCAGGATTCACCTTCCGAAAGGTCGGCGGTGTCGGCATGTTTTGCGGGAGCTGGCTCGACGCCGTAGCTATGGCGGTCTGGACATCCTGGGCCGCCGCATCGATGTTTCTGCTCAGGTTGAACTGCAGTGTGATCTTGGTAATGCCGAGACCATTTGTTGATGTCATGGAATCAAGCCCGGCAATAGTGGAAAACTGTTTTTCAAGGGGCGTTGCACAGGTCGCCGCCATCGTCTCGGGGCTCGCCCCCGGGAAGTTGACAGAAACGAGGATCGTAGGAAAGTCGACATTGGGGAGATCACTGACCGGAAGGGATCGATAGGCTACAAACCCAAATAGCAGTATAGCCGTCATGACGAGTGTCGTCATTATCGGCCGGCGTATAAAGATCTCTGAAAGATTCATGCAAACCTTCTTCGTATGCTATTAAGGTTTTTCCCTAATCGTCACTTGAGCTTCCGGTATGATCCGCAACTGACCATCCGTAACTACGCGCTCTCCCGCCTGGATCCCTTTCACTATAACAGTTTCTCCATTGATGGTGGCGCCTATCGTGACAGGTCTCATGTCTGCCGTCATGTCCGGTTTGATGACGAAGACATACTGCCCGGACTGGCCTGTCTGGATGGCCTGCGAGGGAACCATTATGGCGTTGGGCTCTTTTGTCAGCGTCATTACTACAGTAACAAACTGCCCGGGCCAAAGGCGCTTTTCGTTGTTGGCGAAAGTTCCTTTGAGGACGATGGTCCCCGTCACTTTATTTACTGCGTTGTCTATGAAGGTAAGCAGACCTTGTTCAGGGCGTTCATCTTGGGAGATAAAGGCTTCCACTTTGAGTTTCTCAATTGCCTGGTACTTCTTCACGGCAGGCAAATCCTTCTCGTTGATGGTGAATGTGACATAGATAGGCTGGATTTGGTTTATGACAACCAGTTCCACGTCATTGGCCTTGACGATATTTCCCTGATTCAGCTTCAGTGATCCCGTCCGCCCGCCAATAGGGGAGCTAATAGAGCAGTAATGGACCTGGACGCGATTATTCTCAATGACGGCCTTATCTGCCTTTAAAGTAGCCTCCAGTGAAGCTGCATTTGTCCGGACCTGGTCATACTGTTGTCTCGTGACAAATTGTTCTTCTAAAAGGGCCGTATACCGCTCCAAATCCAACTGGGCGTTTTTCGCCTGGGCCTCATCCCTTGCCAGATTGGCCTCCGCCTGCTTTACTGCCTCCACATACGGACGGCAGTCGAGTTCAAAAAGAAGATATCCCTTGCCAACGTCCTGGCCTTCCTTGAAATTGACCTTTGTTATCTCTCCGGTAATTTGTGTTTTCACCGATATAGTCTGATAAGGTTCGACATTCCCGATTGCATTAATCTGCACGGGAATTGTCTTTTCCACCGCTGCAGCCACTACAACCGGCGCAGGAGGCGGAACGGGTTTTTCTTTTTTGGAGCAGCCACAAATTAACGTCGCAGCGAGAAATAAGAGAATTAAGCACCTGACCACGTTGACAACGAAATTCTTTAAAGACTCATCAGTCATATTGTATTTTCCTATCTTGCCTCATATGCATATTATTGATCCCCGTACCCCAAGTAATAAAAGCTCACCCACGAAGGCCCTGCGGCAATTCCCCGTCGATTTTTATTGCCGAATAAAGACATTAAACGACTTTACGGTTCCTACGACTTGTCCCCCATGACTTCTTTCAGAAGTGTCCCCGTCGCTTTTTTCATCTTTAAAATGGCGAGCTGATAATTATAAACTGCCTCTGCTAGACTCCTTTCTGACGTGACGAGCAATGTATTCGCGTCCATTACATCAAGGCTTTGCGCCAAGCCAAACTCGAACTGCTTGGAGACGGCATTAAAATTGTCCCTGGCATAGGTAACTTGGTCTTCGAGGTATCTCAGTGTCCCTTTTTGCGTCACAAGGTCCAGATATGCACTTGCGACCTCGACTCCTACAGACTTTTTAAAATCTTCGTAGGCAAGCACAGATTGCCGCTCCCTGGCCCGGGCCTCCTTTACGTCCGCCCTTCTCAATCCTCCCTCAAAGAAAGGGAAGTTCAATGACAACATTGCAAAAACGCCATCTCTCACAAGTGTCGACGTCGTCGGTGACTGATCCGATGCTATATAGACACCCGACGCCGATACTGTCGGCCAGAAAGCACCCTTTGCATACTCAACTTGTTCTTCCGCCATCTTCTTTTGTATCTCAAGACTCTTGAGGTCTGCTCTCCCAGAGAATGCCATCTCTTGAAAAGAAGATTCAGGACTAACTTTCATGTCTTCCGGTGGCGCTTCTTTCAGCTGAAAATCTCCCTCGATGCCGACAGTCCTTGCAAGGACCGCCTTTGCAAGTTCCAGCGCATTTATTGCCTTAACGAGATCAGCCTGAGCACCAGAAAGTTCGCCTTGAGCGCGGAGCAGCACTGTCTTTGTCACCTCCCCGACCTTCAGTCGCTTTTCCGCGGCATTTCTGTATTGGATAAGCCTTTCCAAATTCGACTCAGCGATATCGAGGGACTTCTTCGCCTTCATAACATCATAGTACGCAGATGCGATGTCCAACAGGTAACCTTCCCTCGTCGCGTAAAGGTCATGCTGGCTCTTTACAATGTTCTCCTTTGAGATGCCGAGTCCCGTAAGTTCTCTTCCGTTCAACGTCACGGACTCATCCGCCCGGACGCCCCAGAAAGTTGCAGAATTTGGCTGAATAAGAACGCCCATATCATTGTATTTCTCATTGTTGTACCTAGTGTAAGCGCCGGATGCCGATAATCTCGGAAGCAGATAGGACATGGCCCTGTCTTTACCCGTTTTGGCTATGTTTAAGTCCTCTTCCGACAGTTTGATCCTTTCGGCACGTTCAAGCGCTATACGATATAGGTCATCGAGGGAATACTCTTTGGCATGAATGCAGGCGGGCATGAGAGACACATTCACGACCATTAAAATACCGACTGTTAAGGAAAGCCGCCAATCGTTCATCCCGTCAACTCCAGACCTACCCCTCTGAGAAAGATGTCCGAGACGCAACCCACCTTATCACTCAAAGGTATATCTTGATTCGTAAGCATCCAGTAATAAAAAAATGACCGGATGATGCCCAAAAGTGTGTAAGCCATCATGCGTGGATCACCACTCTTCAATGCCCTTGTCTCCATCCCGAAGCGCATAATGCCTTCCACAAAACCGATGTGGTTAAAATAGTCCGCTACTAGTTTATCCCTCAATATCGTCCCCTTATCCGAGAGAGTCAAACCTTCGCCACGTATAAGAAGATCGCAAAAATCAACATTCTTCTCTACGAAGCGAAAGTGTGCTTCTACTAACTTCTCGATCTTAGCCGTCGGTTTCTCTTCCCTGCTCACAGAGTTCCTGATTTCCAAATACATCCTGTCAATCTTCTCGCTTACCATGACATTGTACAGGGCTTCCTTGCCCTCAAAAAACTGATACAGAGTTCCCGTGGCAAAACCAGAAGCGTTGGCAATCTCTGCCATGGTCGTATTATGAAACCCCTTTGCAGCAAATATCTTTTCTGCCTGACTGAGAATTTCGGTCCGTCGGAGTTGAAATTCTATCTCTTTTCTTTTTGATTTTTCCATCTTCGAGCAATCGTTCAAATTATAGAATGATCGTTCATATTATGAACTGCCGCTCACAATGATACTAATTACCCGCTTTGTCAAGAAAAA
>JBKQQP010000031.1:0-81352 GCA_052144335.1 Syntrophales bacterium | reverse complement strand
CTCTATACTCATCACTAACATGTCCCTTCCGGCCATAATTACACCCCCTTCATTAGGGAAAATTACAGCCTTATTTTAGGACATTTCTACTTTGGTATTTTAGGACATTATCACTTTGGCGGGACATATAATTTGGCGGTGGGAAATTACCGGCGCTTACGTGTATGCCCCGAACGGGCAGGAGAAATTTTACACAGATGCTCATGACCGCGATTTTACGGTCTGATAGATATCGCTGATAATTTGCCCGGACAGGCGCTCCATGGATTCGCTCAATCCCACGGCCAGACCCTCCGCGCTGTTTTCCTTGCATGGGGCCGCATGGGAGTAGCTTTTCTGGAAGACGACTTGTTTCGTGCTGTCTGTCTGATTCAGATCCAGCAGCGTCACATATATGGTAAGCAAAGCCTTGCGGCCGTCCTTTTGTTCGACAGCCACGAATTCGGTGATGCTTCCTTCGAGGAGGAAGCGGACCACGTCAGTGTCCTGGTATGAAAATATGCCCCTGAAAAAGTTGGTCTCTCTGAAGTCGCGTATCAGGTAGTCCGCAACCATATATCCCGGGTTTGCGCCCCAGCGGTCGTAGGGGAACTTGTCGAGGCCGATTGAACCGGTCCTGAACATCATGGAGTCGCTGTTATAGAACTGGGCCACAGAAAATCGTTCCACCTTGAGGGATGCATCGAGACGCACCGTGTCCTTAACGGTCGGCGACGCATAACTTAGCATGTAGTATTGTGTCCTGACGGGCGGCTGTGCGCCTACGCAGCCTGCCATAAAGAGAATCAGCACAGGAATAAATAGACCTTTGCTTCTCATTGTCTCCTCCCATTCCCGGTAATGTCTGCACCGTTCGGTATTTTAAATTGCCCGTTCGACCATTTACTGCTGGCGCGGTGGAGCGGGCTTGCTGAAAAAGAGATCAGACGGATTGGCTTCGATCCTTTCCAGAAGCCGATCGAGGCTCTCCGATGCCCGTCTCAGGTTCTCCGTGGCGGTCTGTACATCAACCGCTGAGGTCCGGGCAGTCCTGCCGAGGGCGTCCATCAGTTGATTTGCCTTCGCCGCCGTGTCTTTAAGCCTCATATCCTTGACATCGGTGTTCAGTTTAGTGAGAAGGGAACGCGCCTCAGCCAATGCCTGTCTTGCTTCCACGATGGCTCCTGCGAGGTTGCCTTCGGCCATAATCTTGTCCAGCCTCTTCATGGACTTGTCGAGGGCCGCTGTCGATGATTCGAGGTTGGACATGACTCGCCTCATTTGGGCGCCGGCGAAAAATTCGTCTGCGGACTGGGCTGTCGTTTTGATCTTTTCTGAGATCCCGTGAAAGTCGACATCACTTATTTTTTCAATAACCTCGTATATACCGGAAAGAATCTGTTTTGTTTCGGAAGGCCTGGACGGGATGATGGGATATTCTGCTTCGAAGCTGATCTTCGGAGAGAGCTTCACTGCATCGGGTTGCTGCTGATCCAGCTCGACAAAGACGATGCCGGTGATTCCCACTGCCTTGAGCTGTACCACGGTATTCCTTACCACATCGTCCTTCAGGTTGACCTTCATTACCACCTCGATGAGCTTATTATCCGGAGCCACGCCGATCTTCACTATCCTTCCCACTTCCACTCCCCTGTACTTTACGCTCGAGTCTTTCTGAAGGCCCTGGACGGATTCATCAAAATAAGTGATGTACATTGTCCCCTTTTCAAAATATTGCGAGGCGCCGATCCACACGATAATGCTCACCCCGATGATGACGCCTACGGTGACAAAAAGACCGATCATAAAGGTTGATGCCCGTTTGGCCATTGCTACAATCCTCCCTCTTCTCCGCCTGTTGCTTTCCTATTGAAGTAATTGACGACCCTGAGGTCTTGGGAATGTTCCTTAAGTTCTGTCGGGTCCCCCTGCGCGATAATGCCCCGGACGCTCTTGTCCAGCATGATGACCCTCTGCGCAAGGCCAAATATGGACGCAAGCTCCTGGGTGACTATAACCATAGTTGTTCCCATGGCGGTGTTGATACTTCTTATGAGGATGTCCAGTTCGGCTGCCGTTACCGGATCGAGCCCCGCCCAGGGTTCGTCGAAAAAAAGGAGCACCGGGTCAAGCGCCATGGCCCTGGCGAGGGCGGCCCTTTTCCTCATACCGCCGGAGAGTTCGGAGGGCATGTGGTTCTCATGCCCGGGCAGATTGACAAGGGCGAGTTTCATTTTCACAATGCGATCAATCATGGCCGGCGAGAGATCTGTGTATTCATACAGGGGCAGGGCAATGTTCTCAAAGAGCGTCATGGAGCCGAACAGGGCATCCGCCTGGAAAAGGACTCCGATTGTTCTCTGTACCTGCCGCATGGTCTCCCCATCGGCTGCGGTTATGTCTGTCCCGTTGACGATAATTCGTCCTGAATAAGGCTGCACGAGACCATTGAGATGCTTGAGCAGGGTTGACTTACCGCAGCCGCTCGCTCCGAGGAGCATGAATATCTCGCCCCGGCAAACCCGGAAGCTGACATTTTCCAGAATAGTGGTATCGCCGTAACGGGCGGTAAGATTCTTCACTTCGATGATAGATTCCTTATTCATCTGGCCTCTTGGTCGTTATCTCACGTAGTGAAGGATGATGGCAAACGCCGAGTCCGCAACTATGATGAGGAATATGGCGGATACGACCGCCGATGTGGTAAACGTCCCCACCGATTCCGCCCCCTGGCGCACCTGGAATCCTCTCTGACATCCGATTCCAGCAATCAGCCCGGCGAAGACGGCAGCCTTGACCAGACTCGATACGATATCGAAGACGGCAATACCTTGCCGGGTCTGTTGAATATAAGAGTAGGCGGTTAAATCGAGCCCCACGACACCGACCACGAGGCCACCCAGTATGGCGAAGAGATCGGCGTACAGTGTCAAGAGGGGCACGACAAGTATGGTCGCCAGAAATTTAGGCACAGCCAGGAACTGAATCGGCTCAAACCCCATGGCCTTCAGCGCATTAACTTCGTCATTCACCATCATCGTGCCGATCTCGGCCGCAAATGCCGATCCTGAACGCCCCGCCACTAGGATGGCGGTCATGATGGGCCCCAGTTCCTTCACCATGGCGATTGCCACGAGGGACGCTACGTATATGTTTGCGCCGAACTGTTTCAGCTGCAAAGAAGACATGAAGGCCATGATGAGCCCCATGAGAAGACCGATAAGCCCGACAATGGGAAGGCCGTCAACGCCTGCCCTTTTCATGTAGTAGAGGACATCATTCCATCGCATCGAGCGGGGCCTGCGGAGACTGCTGATGAGAGCGATTATGAGCTCGCCAACGAAACTCATGACCTCGAAAAAATCACTGAAAAACTGCAGGGTGGCTTCTCCCGTCTGTTCCAGGATATTCGGGGGCTTCCTCTCCGGAACAAGGGCCGGGATGTGATGGGCTTTCTTATCAAGCAGATTCAGGATGCCCTTAACTTCATCGGTGACGCCATGTAATGTGACAGAAGCTGACCGGGCCGTCTGTTCCTCCTCCAGTTGAAATAAGGCGAGTGTCCCCGCACTGTCGAGATACTTGACCCCAGCGATGTCCACCATCAATTTCTTCAAAGGTTTATTTTGGAGGATACTTCTGGCATCGGAAGTGAAGTCATTCAGATCATCAAGGGCAATGCGGCCTGAGACGAAGAGAGTCACATCCCCCGGCTCCCGCTCTTCGATACGGAGGTCGTACTCTTTTTTCTTGACAGGGGGTACTTTCATAATCTCCCCAAAAGAGTCATGAGTTATCGCCATCACTTAAATAAAATATAGATTAAGCTTAGTCCGGGTGTCAAGGAGAAGTACTTGGATTTTGTTGAATTATATTGTATCGGGAAGCCAGTAAAGTTGACGCGCGCCTGATAAATAATCGGGTGATGTTTTTTAAAAAGCTATCAAGAACCTAAAAGAACGCTCTGAGATGGTGATGAAAACGCGTCTCAAGCAATTATATCCATATCTGCTGTTAGGACTCTTCTTTGCCCTGATATCGGCATGTGCCGCTCCCAAGCATCACATTCTGGAAACGGAAAGGGATCATCTAGAGGCCTTCAACCGTGTTTATTTCCAAAGCTATGCCCAGATGGAAGTGCCTGTCAATTACGGCAGAATAGACCTGCTAACAGGCGACCATGCGATCGAAGTGGAAAGGATCGATAAATTCCACGAAGGCATAGGCCAGGCGATGCACTATGCCAAGGAAACAGGCAGAAAGCCCAGCCTTGCCGTCTTCATCACAGATCCCACGGAACATGAGCTGGAGAAACTAAAATATGTGCGCAAGCGCTGTCGGTCCCTCGGCATCAGGGTGTGGTATATCAACGAGGAACTGGAAAAGGCGCACAAAAGAAAGTGAGCGCTTCTTGTGAGGATGTCCATCCATGCCGGCTCCCAGTAAAGATGAAAATGGGCAATGGAGGGATAAGTTGATTTTGTACTGAAGCCGATTACTGCTTACACCTGCTTATATTTAGTGCTTGACGGTCTTGATGATTGATAATTACTGTTCGAAATGAACAAGTGTCCTGTATGGGCATAACCGGATGGCGATACAGCGCATCTCAATTGCCGTGTGTGCCTATGAGCGAACCAAGCAAGCTTCAATCAATTTATTGCTGATCAATTACCTTTTTCAAGTGACTAAACCCCGAGGCCGCAGTAGGCCAACCTGCGTAAAATGCAATATGCGTAATCGCAGCCACAAGTTCTTCCTTCGTGAGGCCGTTTTCGAAAGCCTTTCTGAGATGAAATTCGACTTGCTCGATACGATTCAGCGCAACTAGGCACGTGACCGTGATTAAGCTTTTATCGCGCTGCGAGAGTCCGAGACGTTCCCAAATATCGCCGAAAAGAAAGTCCCGTGTAAGTTTCGCAAATTCCGGTGCTAATGCCGCTAACTCATCTATAGTTTTTTGCTCGTTTCTGTTAACCATTTTTCATCGCTCCCCTTTTCAGTTTTTGAGTTATCGCACTACGAATCCTCTGTCTGTTGCATGTGAAGAAGTCACACTCGAACGAGGCCAAAGAACAGCTGCTGCAATCTCATTGGGCTGCCCCTGGCAGCTCTACTAAGCTAGAAGGAGTTTAAAACTCCTGGCGTGTGGGCCGGAACAGGATCTCGTTCACGTCAACCTCCTCCGGCTGGCTCACGGCGAAGACGACTGCACACGCAAACGATTCGGAAGGAATCGCAATCTCATATACTTTGCGCATGTTCTCGGCTATATCCGGTTCGGTCACGCTGTTAGGTAGTTCCGTGGCTACCGCACCCGGTGAGATCACCGTCGTGCGAATGTTGTAGGGCTTAACTTCCTGGCGCAGCCCTTCGGATAGGGCCCGTACGGCATGCTTGGTCGCTGCATAGACCGCCCCACCGGCGCGAACCTTGTGGCCGGCCACAGAGGAGACATTGATGATATGCCCGGCTTTCTGCTGCTTCATATACGGAAGTGCCGCTGCAATGCCGTACAGCACACCCTTGATGTTCACGTCGATCATCCGGCTCCAGTCTTCGATCTTGAGGCGCTCGAGTGGCGAGGACGGCATCAGCCCGGCGTTGTTGATCATGACATCGATACGCCCGTATGTCTGCACGGCTGCGTCGACCAATCTCTTAACTTGATCATAGTGAGTAACGTCTGTAGCTATGGATAGTGCCTTGCCGCCGCTGGCGGTCAGCTCATCTGCTAATGACCGGAGACGATTGACGCGTCGTGCACCCAGCACAACGCTTGCGCCCTTCGCGGAAAGAAGCCGGGCACTCGCCTCGCCCAACCCGCTGCTCGCGCCCGTGATGACGACGACTTTTCCTTCGATGTTATTGCTCATAATATTGACTCCTCCTTGCTATGACGGCCGCTCAGCGACCTGTCATTTGCTCCAGCTTTTCCGGATACCTAGCCCCTTGCACCTTGATCTTTGAGGCGGCGCTGTCAATCTCACGAAGGTCGTCGGGTGTGAGTTCGACTGAAGCGGCGCCGATGTTCTCGTCTAGGCGCTTCAGCTTCGTGGTGCCTGGGATTGGAACAATCCACGGCTTTTGAGCGAGCAGCCAGGCGAGCGCGATCTGAGCGGGTGTCGCCTTCTTCCGTTCCGCGATGCTGCCGAGCAGATGAATCAGGGCCTGATTCGCCTTGAGAGCCTCCGGCGCGAAGCGAGGCAGGGTGCTGCGGAAGTCGGAGCTGTCGAAGATCACGTTTTCGTCGATCTTGCCCGTGAGAAAGCCCTTGCCCAGAGGGCTGTAGGGAACGAAGCCGATTCCGAGTTCCTCGAGGGTCGGTATCACTTCCTTCTCGGGGGTTCTCGTCCAGAGCGAGTATTCACTCTGGAGAGCAGTGAGCGGCTGGACTGCGTGTGCGCGACGAATCGTTTGCACGCCTGCTTCAGAAAGGCCGAAGTGCTTAACCTTGCCTTCCCGAATCAGGTCCTTCACCGCGCCGGCTACGTCTTCGATCGGCACGTTCGGGTCAACCCGGTGCTGGTAGAGCAGGTCGATGACATCAACCTTGAGCCGCTTGAGCGAGCCCTCGGCGGCCTGCTTGATGTGCTCGGGCCGGCTGTTCAGGCCCGGCGCACCCTTCATCCCGCGGGGATCAAAATGCGGATTGAGGTCGAACCCGAATTTGGTGGCTATCACCACTTGCTTACGGAACGGAGCGAGAGCCTCACCGACGAGCTCTTCGTTGATGAACGGGCCGTAAACCTCGGCGGTGTCGAAGAACGTGATGCCGCGTTCGACGGCCGCCCGAAGAAGAGAGGTCATCTCCTGCTTGTCTTTGGGCGGACCGTAAGAAAAGCTCATTCCCATACAGCCTAGCCCGAGAGCCGAAACTTCCAGGCCGCTTTTTCCCAATTTACGCTTCCGCATTTTTTCCTCCTATATTTCTTATAACTGTTTAGGACTGAACCACTTCGTATCGAACCCAGGGCGCATCGTTTTCACATCGCTCTACGGAGCTATCAATTCCTCCTTTTTAAGCCCATTGTTCAGCGCTTTTTCGAGGTGAAACCGCAACTGCAGCCGCTACGGTTCCTGTAACAGGCCAAACTTTGTTCATAATTGTTCTCTTTATTTACCACTGTACTGTTCGTTGCTGACCTTTTCCATCCATTCAACGTTTTTGCCGTTGATTGTTCCCGTGATGGCGATATGCGTCATTGCGGTGGTGGGTGAGGCTCCGTGCCAATGTTTTACGTTTGGCGGGCACCAGATCACGTCGCCCGCTTTGATTTCTTGTATCGGGCCTCCCCATTCCTGTGTCCGGCCAACGCCGGCAGTAACGAGCAGGTGCTGCCCTGTAGGGTGAATGTGCCATGCAGATCTAGCCCCTGGCTCGAAGGTGACATACGCGCCGGAAAAGTGTGCCGAATCATTTGCAGGGAACAGAGGGTCAATGCGGACATTACCGGTAAAATATTCGGCAGGCCCTTTGGCGGAAGGCTGAGAGCCGGCCCGAGATATAGTTTGCGACTTTTTGTTTGTTTCGTCGGCTATTGCCAGGTCCGCAAAAGCACCTGCTGAAACAAGTAGAAAAAGTGATAAAAGCATTGCTGTGTATTTCATTTTTCTCTCCTTACGATTGTTCTTTGAGATGGTTTGCCGGGAGATGAGAAAACAAGGGGTCCCTACGGTTCCGGCACCGATGATCCGCTTGTCGATTCCCGGCTATTCACATGGAATATCCTGGTTTCTTGTAGAGTTTCTCCTGCTTGTCAAGAATATCTGGCTTATAGACCTTCTCTGCCCAATCCGATGGTTTGATTTCTTTAATGGCTACTGAAACTGAACTTTCATCGAATTCGCACAGGCGACAACGTCTTTAACGATTGCGTCGGAAAGTTGTTTCTTCTCCTGTTCTGATCTTCCCAGCCAGAGTTTTACGATAACGTGAGGCATTTCTTTCTCCCTTAAGTCTTCACCTGACAAAGCCTTTTAACCACTCACCTGCACAGCGCTGCCAAAATCGCATACGGCAACACTACCCAGCGCGACGGCACTTGTCTTCAGAAAACTCCGACGCGAAATTCGCCTTTCCATGTTTTTTTCTCCATTCGACAGGAGGTCATTTGAAAGGCGTAAGACATTATTTTCCTCGCAACTTGCCGAGCCAGGTATCGAGAGATTTATCGACCTCGCCTTTCTTGGCTTGCCTCGGCTTGTATAAATCGATACCTTCAAGGACGACGGCATTTTTAGCCTGCTTCTTGAAATGCGGGAAAAACTTCCCGATCCCTCCCTCATGGGTGCAAAAGGCAGAAACTTTCTTACCCGCGAAGTCCGCCTGTTTTAAAAAACTCATCACCGGGGTTGATACTGTGTACCACCACACCGGGCTGCCAACCAATATCAGATCATACGACGACATATCGGGCGGGCCTTTCTTCAAAGCCGGCAGGTCGCCTTCCTGCAGCTCCCTCTTAGCCTCTTCTGTAAGTGCGGAATACTCGGATGGATAGGTCTTCACTGTCTCAATTTCAAACACATCGCCCCCGGTTTTCTTCCGTATCTGTTCCGCAATGTATTTTGTGTTTCCCGTAAGAGAGTAGTAGATGATCAACATTTTTGCCCTCCCAGTGCCCGATGCGTAAGAATGCGTTGACCCCAGATAGGGGAGTAAGGGGATTGCGGCCCCTGCAAGCAGCCCGGCAGCCGTAACTTTCAGAAGGTTCCTCCTGGACAGGCCAACCTTGTTTGCGTCTTTTGTTTCACTGCTCATGACAGTACCTTTCTTTTGCGTCTGTCATTTCTTATGATCCTTGATTTCGAATTCTCGATATTTTAATATTAGCACTGCCCGGCTCCGAGCGGTAGATACGATTCTACCCAATTCTTGCCTAATTCTATCACCGGACTTGCCAAATAGAATGACCTGTGATAGAAGAGTCACGGTGCGGAGAATTATGGTCCGCTTGGATATTAATAATAACAAGGGAGTACTGTAATATGATAGAAGGCGACCGTGCAGGCCTAGCGAGAACCAACAACCTGCTGAAAGAGAAATTGCTGCGATGGATGCCTGGGAGCGGAGACTACCCGACCGCTATTGAAGGTTTGACGATCTTCCGGCGAGACAAGGCAAATCAGCTCGAAAATTGCTTTTACAAGCCGCTTGTCGCGGTGATTGTCCAGGGATTCAAACGCTCCGTAATAGGCTCGGAGGAGTACCGTTACGGAGAGAATCACTGTCTGGTAACCGGGGTGGACATGCCGAGCGTAAACTACGTCACTCACGCATCCCCAGAGCAGCCGTTTTTGGGGCTATTTATTGATCTGGATAAATACCTGATCACCCAACTGGCGGCGGAGATTCCGCCTTCCTCCAGACTTGGAAATGATTCCTACAAGGGAATGTCCGTGGCGAAAGTTGATCCTGACGTGCTGAGTGCGTTCCTGCGCTTGGCTGAGCTTCTAGGCAAGCCGGATCAGATACCGGTACTTGCGCCGATGATTATCCGTGAAATTCATTACCGTCTGCTCATTGGACCTCAGGGAGAACACTTGCGAATGATTAACGTGCACGGCACTCAAAGCAACCAGATTGCCAAGGTCATCACATGGTTGAGGGGCAACTACAAAGAGCCCCTGCAGGTTGATGAATTAGCCAAGAAGGTAAATATGGCGACTTCCACCTTCCACCGGCACTTCAGGCAGGTAACGACCCTCAGCCCTTTGCAGTTTCAGAAACGCTTGCGCTTATATGAAGCCCAGCGCTTGATGCTGGCGGAGAATGAAGATGCTGCCATTGCAGCACTGGCGGTGGGGTACGAAAGCCCGACGCAGTTTAATAGGGAATACAAGCGGCTGTTTGGAGAGCCGCCACACAGGCATGTGAGCCAACTGCGGTAGCCCGACTCATTACTCTGCTTTCTTTTACTCATTGAGGAGGGTCGTGCCGGGTTAAATATAATTATTACAGGCCGATTTTGAAATATTTTCCGTAATTACAAACAGGGACCATTTACGCTGTTTAACGCGATTTCCGATTGCAATTTGCTACCCCATGCCAGACTGCTTATTTGAGGTCTTCAGGAAGGAAAGGATGAGAACGAGATCCTCGAGAACACCTATCAAAGAGTGAGGCTTGACTATCTTTATGATCTGATGATTTCCTATTGAAATTGAGTTTAAATGCTGGATCAAATCAAAAACTCAGTCGTACACGCATGGAATATACCTCAACCGGACCACGGTCCTTGTTGTAACCGGGATTTTGAATGAACTGGAAGTCCGGGCTGATCTGCACGTAGGAACCAAGCTGGATACGGTAGTAGACTTCAAATATCTGTTCCCACCCATAATTCAATTGCCCGTCGCCGAGCATAAAACCGCTGCCTCCAGCTGCCAGATAATCCTGGTGCTTCCCTGATATGCCATCAACCAAATAAGCCATTCCTACACGGTCTTCCTTACGGCCCCAGTGAATCCCGCTTACCTGTATGCCTGCGCTCAGATGTTGATCTGCTTCTGTATACACGAAATCCTCATTTGATCCGTCACTCCAACCTGCCCTGGCAAAGAGTCCCGTTTCTCCCTCATCTGCCAAGGGTTGTTCCAAGTTGATTCCGAACCCATACTTGCTGCGCCCTTCCTTTTCGTTGGCCCTGACATCCGGTATGGTACCTGTGAGTTGTCCCAAGCGAACCGCTTCATCGTAATTTCCCATCTGTCCGCGATTGTAAAATGTTAGGAAGCGTAGCACTGTTCCTTTCTCGTTGGGTTTTACCGTCAGTTCCAGGTTATAGCCACCGGAGCGGAAGATGTAGCTGTCTAAATCATTTCCATTGGCCGTGGTAGGCATCTGGTAGTAGCCGAATGCCAGTTTCCATTGGGGCTTGACCAATGCAATAAGGGCACCGTTACTGTACCCCCTGGTGTCTGCCGCATAATCCCAAGCCGTATTGTTGATAAACCCCCAGTTGAGAAACTGGGTGCGTGTATTGTTGGCATAGCGATTTACGTCGAAATCGTCCGTTGCCGCAAGCCTTCCTGCTTTTATCTCGATTCTGCTTGTGTACTCTAAATCTGGGAGTTGATCCATAGCCCTTTCCGCTTTTTCCGTTTCGCCGGACAGGGGGTAGACGTACCGGGCGTAGAGACGGGCGATGTACGGCCCACTCCCCAAGTCGGCCGAGCCCTGCCGGATCACATCGCCATTGGTATATGCTCCGAGACCAGAAGCATTACTGATTCCATGTCCTTGTGCCATTTCAGTATCAAGATAGATTTGAAATTTTGGTGTGACCTGAGAACCTAAATACAATCCATAAATTTGTGTCGATCCGTGTCCCTTGTTATTATCGGTCGTCAGGCTGTTCGGACCAGAGTAGGGGCTGTGGAAGTCGGGCATATACTGATATATCTCATTAAATTGCATTCCCAGCACTTTCGGCATCCATTCAGGCAATGCTTCTACAGAAGAAAGCCCAGGATTCCCTGAAGTAGTATGTGTCGGTGCCTCTGTATCAACGTGTGCCGGAGTGTTTACAATTTTTGCCGGTTGATCTGTATCAGCATGGGCCGCAAGTGAAGTAGTGACCATCAAAGCCGCGACAATAAAGGCCAGACAAGTATTTCTAAGCTTTCCCATGACACACATCCCTCAAATTAGATTATCCCGTGCATGGATTGCCATTTTCTTCATTCCCTGGTTGGAGGGCAAACGAAGGCAGCCTCAATAGCTATGGCTTGGTTGTCAAACATGTAATGAAATCTAACACAGGATTCCTCGCTTCAGATTGTTTCCCGCAAGATGCAGCAGAAAACACCCGAAGCAGGGTTAGTTATGTAGGGAGAGCTTCGATGTGATTAATGCTGGAATTGCGGTATGTATAAATAATAATCGCTACTATCACCGTCCAATTTTCAAACCACCACCTTTTTGATTCACAATTTAGGCATAAAACAAGGCCATGGGGATACCATGGCCGATTGATAGTACTTAATGCCTCGAATCCCCTCTCGTTGATTTTCGGCAGTGCACAACGTAGATCCTTTGTGACCAGCTGCTTTAGGTAAAGCCTTAAGCCGGCAATACCTGGTCTACCCATTGGCGTCTTTCGACATTTCCGGGCAGCAGCCTGTGTTTGTGCAAACGCCTCATGCTAACGAGGAATGCTGGCTCTTTATACCCCACAAAATTATTTGTCAATTCTTTTTTCCTTTCTTATTCAATTCATTGCTTCTTTCCGGTCCAGTGTGTCTTCTCTACCGATGAAGCATATCAAGAACAAAGATGTTGTGGCTCAAGAAGAATGACAAAAAAGGAATAAGCTATCCATGATTGCAACTTGAAATGTTTGATGGAAATGCAGAATAAGAAAAACAACATTTCAAGAAGTTAGCAACAGGGGTCGTCTGTTTCGTTGACTTACGAGTCCCTGTCAGATCGTGTCTCGTAGCTTTTCACTAATTTCAATCCCGTGACAATAAGACTTGACATCGTTATAGAGCTCATGTTATTTACTAAACGGTATAACTAACTGGTTAGTTTATAATCGACTCTTTACGGAGGTGCAAGAATGGACCTTCCATCATCAAGCGGCAAAAAAAGCGTCACCGTCAAGCGCATCCTCAAGGCTGCAGCAAGCGTCTTTTCGGAGTCCGGCTTTTCCGGGGCGCGGGTAGACGAGATTGCGAAGCGCGCGGGCGTCAACAAGGCGATGATTTATTATCACATCGGCGACAAGGAAAAGCTCTACGCGGAAGTCATCAGCGACGTTATCGGCAACACAGCGGAGATGATCGCCGGCAAGATAAAAGACATACGGAACCCTGAAGAAAAGCTCCGCGTCTGCGTACGCACATTTGCCCGCAATATAGATGATAACCCCCAGGTCGCTCCGGTCATGATGCGTGAAGTCGCCGCCGGAGGAGAACATCTGCCGGAAGTGGTGGCGCAGGACGTTTTCCGTATCGTAAGTATGCTCAGCGGGATCCTTAAAGAAGGTGTGGAAATGGGAATCTTCATCGAAACCGTGCCCTTCCTGATATACTTAATGGTTGTCGGAGCCATGGCAACCTATAAAACCAGCACGCCCATCAGGGCCAGGTATAAATGGTTGCCTGCCAGCGTAAGGAGATTGGACGACAGGATATCTGGAAATATCGCCGGTGAAATCGAAAATCTCATCTTGAGAGCCGTGAAAAAATGAAGGGAAAGCGAATATGCAGACAAAGAATATGCATCTAATATTTTCTGCGATGATAGCGCTTCTCAGTATTACTTATGAGACGGCGCTGTCTGCCGAAAGGCTGACTCTCGGGCAGAGTATCGATCTAGCCTTGCGGCAGAGTGTTCTTGTCCAGTCGGCCCAAGAAGGGGTCAAGGGGGCGGAAGCTCAGAAGCGAGAGGCATTTACGGGATTTCTGCCAAAGTTCAGCACCTATTATAGCTACTCGAGACTCAGTGTGGATCCGACTCTGTCTGGTAACCTCCCGTTTGTGGGTCCCGTGACATTGGTCACAGGGACAAAAGATAATTATTCCTGGGCCGTGGAAGTTAAACAACCCATATTTGCCGGCGGAGGAATACTTGCAAATTATGAGGCAGGCAGGATAGGCCATGAAATAGCTGCGCTGGATGAAACGTCGGTCGTAGCGGACTTGGTTCAGGAAGTTAGAGTAGCCTATTTCAATGTTCTGAAGGCGGAGAAGAGCCTCGACGTGGCAAGACAATCGGTGCAGCAACTCGAGTCGCACCGCAGTATGGCCCAGGATTTCTTTGACGTTGGCGTGATCCCCAAGAATGATCTCCTTCGCGCCGAGGTGGAGCTCGCGAATAGCCGCCAGAATCTGGTCAAAGCGGAGAACGCCGTCGAGATGGCGAAGGCGAAATTTAATACCGTCCTCCGGAGGGAAATCGATACACCAACTGAAGTAGAAGACATTCTTGCCCTCAGGCCGTACACCAAGACTTTCGATGAATGCCAAAAGCTTGCGATTGAAAACAGGCCGGAAGTCAAGTCCTATGTCCGGAAGGTCGAACAGTCAGAGAAACTGGTCAAGCTGGCCAAGAGTGAATATCTGCCTTCTGTAAATGTGGTCGGCCATTTTGAACGCTACGGTGATAATGCAAATGTGAACGGGAGTCCTTACAGAAATTCGGATAATTCGTACGTCATGGGTATGGCCACTTGGAATTTCTGGGAGTGGGGCAGAACAAAAAATCGTGTCGACGCAAGCCGCTCACGGCAGAACCAGACAGCATACGCCTTGGACAATATAAAAGATCAGGTCTCTCTCGATGTCAAGAACACCTGGTTGGCGCTCCACGAGGCCGAAAAACAGGTGGCGGTTACAGAAAAATCTATTGAACAGGCGGACGAAAATTTCCGCGTCAGTACAGAAAGATACAAGGAGCACGTGGGAACGTCGACGGACGTCATCGATGCGCAGACCCTGCTTACAAAGGCCAAAACTGATTACTTCAATGCCTTAAGCGACTACAACATAAGCATAGCCAGACTGGAGAGGGCGATGGGCGTACGGGAGGTTTTGCCATGAAGAAGAGAATAATCATCATAGTTTTTGTGGTTCTGCTTGTGGGTGTTGGGTCACTGGTCTATTTCGGACAGTGGCAGTCCCAGCGGGGCGAACTTTATTATTCAGGTACGATTGAGGCGACGAATTCCAATCTCGCCTTCCAGGCAAGCGGCCGCGTCATCAATGTGGCCGTCCGGGAAGGCTACGCCGTCAAAAGGGATCAGTTCCTTGCCGAGCTCGATCCCACGGAATTTCAGTCAAAGAAAGAGCAGGCCCAAGCAAATCGTGATCGGTCGATGAAGACACGCGATCAACTCACCACAACTCTAAACATATACAAGAGCACGCTTCCCGCCGACGTGGTGAGGGCGGGGACAAACGTCACAAGCGCCCGGGACGTCATGGATGACGCGCAGAAGAATTATCAGAGGTACGAGCAATTGTTCAAGCGCGGCGTGGTCACAGAAAAGGAAAGGGACTCTGTAAAGCTCAGCTATGATACGGCCAAGTCCAGACTTGATGACGCGGAAGCCGCATTTAGACAGGCGAAGAGCAACCTGAAAAAGATTGAAGTGACGGAACAGGAAATAGAGGCCGCCAACTCCCAAATCAAACAGTCCAAAGCGGCTCTCGAACAGTCCGACATTCAATTGCAGTACACCCGGCTGCTCGCGCCCTACAACGGGATCATCACCAGCCGCAACGTCGAACCCGGGGAAGTGGTGAGCCCCGGCCGCGAGGTGCTGACCATGGCCGATCTCGAGACGGTGGATCTGAAAATATTTGTGGATGAGACGGAAATCGGAAAGGTTAAACCGGGGCAGGATGTGGACGTGAAAATAGATACCTTTCCCAATAAGGTTTACAAAGGGAAGGTAACATTCATCTCACCTGAGGGTGAATTCACCCCTAAGATAATCCAGACCAAGAAAGAAAGAGTGAAGCTGGTGTACCTCGTTAAGGTCTCCATTCCCAATCCTTCTCTCGAACTGAAGTCCGGCATGCCGGCGGACGCCTGGCTGCGGTAGAAAGAACTCTTGAGGCAGCGTGAGCATTGTCTTCAAACGGCACATCTCTCATTTCTATAGAGAACGTTTCCATGCGCTTCGGCGATGTGGAAGCGGTGCATGATCTTTCCCTATCAGTTGAACAAGGAACCATCTTTGGTCTCGTAGGGTCCGACGGGGCGGGGAAATCAACACTGCTTCGGATGGTGGCGACCATGATCCGGCCGGCGTCGGGGGACATTCTGATCGGCGCTCTCAACGTGGTCCAGGACAAACAGCGTGTGAAGCCTCTGATCGGCTATATGCCTCAGCGTTTTGGCCTCTACCAGGACCTGACAGTTGACGAAAACATGCAATTCTTCATGGACGTTTTTAATGTCCCGAGACGGGAACGTGCGCAGAGAAGACAGAAGTACCTCGGATTTTCCAATCTGCTCCCCTTTGTCAATCGTCAGGCGGGTAACCTCTCCGGCGGCATGAAACAGAAACTCGGATTGGCCTGCGTTCTGGTCCATGAACCAAAGGTACTAATCCTCGATGAACCGACGAACGGCGTGGACCCTGTTTCACGGCAAGAGTTCTGGGAGATACTGGCCCAGATGCGCGCGGACGGCATGACCATCATGGTCTCCACCGCTTATCTCGACGAGGGAGAAAAATGCGACCGTCTGGCGCTGATGCATCGTTCCCGCATTCTTGATATTGCCACGCCGCAGGAAATACGCGGCCGTTTTGCAAGTCTCGAAGAGGCCATGATCAACCGCATCGTAGAAGTGGATAAGGAGATTGTTCATGATTCCTTCAAACGGTGAAGTCGTATCCGTAACGGCGCTTGAAAAGCGATTCGGCGCTTTCGTCGCGGTGGATAAGATCACCTTCTCCGTGAGAAGAGGGGAAATCTTCGGTTTCCTCGGGCCGAACGGTTCCGGAAAATCGACGACCATCCGCATGCTCTGCGGCATACTGACCCCCACCTCCGGGAACGGCCATGTTGCGGGACACGATATCGTAAAGCAGCCAGAGGAAATCAAAAAATCTATAGGCTACATGTCCCAGAAGTTTTCCCTCTATGAAGACTTAACTCCGTTCGAAAATATCAGATTCTATCTCGGCGTCTACGCCGTGCCTGAGGACCAGTGGAAAGAACGCATTGACTGGATACTGGATATGACGCAACTTGCGGATGTGCGCAACCGATACACCCGGGAACTGCCGCAAGGCTGGCGTCAGCGTCTCGCCCTGGGTTGCGCGCTCCTCCACCGCCCGGAAATTCTTTTTTTGGATGAACCCACCTCGGGCGTGGATCCGATTACACGCCAGCACTTCTGGGATTTCATCCGTCAACTGGCTTCAGAGGGAATTACGGTATTTGTTACTACACACTATATGGATGAAGCCCGGCATTGCGGGCGTATCGTAATGATCAATGAGGGCAAGATAGTTGCCGCCGGCAGCCCCGCAGAAATAATTACTGCGGCATGTCCGGGTCGTCCTGACGCCGACCTGAATGAAGCATTTATCACCCTCATGTCTGGAAAAACTAATTCTGCCGAGGTATCTCACCATTGAAGCTGAGAAATATTCAAGCTGTCACTCGCAAGGAGTTCTATCATCTGATACGGGACTTCCGCAGCCTATATCTGGCATTTGCCCTCCCGCTGTTGCTTATTCTTCTCTTCGGCTACGCATTGAGTCTCGATGTCGATAATGTAGAAACAGTGGTGGTGGATCATGACAATACAGATTTGAGCCTGGACTTTATTCAACATCTCGGCGCCTCCCCGTATTTTCATATTGGGGCGCAACTGCCCAATACAAGAGCCGCCACCGAATATTTAGACCGCGGGCGGGCGATACTCGCGGTGATAATACCCCCCAACTGGACAAGGGATATCCGCTCGGACCGCGCAGCGCAACTGCAGTTCCTTCTCGATGGGAGCGACCCTAGCTTTGCCAATATCACGAGAGGATATGTAAATGCCTTCATCTCACAGTATAATCAGAAGCTGCTTGTTGCATTCCTTGACCGCCAGGGGATGGAGCAGATAAAGCCGCCCATCGATGGCCGCGTGCGCGTCTGGTTTAACGAGGACCTGGAAAGCCGTAATTTCATAGTTCCCGGGATCATTGCCGTAATCATCATGATCGTGGGGGCCATGCTGACGTCTCTGGTCATCGCACGGGAATACGAAAACGGGACGATGGAAACCCTCAAGTCTCTGCCGCTCTCTGTGGGTGACTTGCTGATCGGCAAGGCGATCCCGTATTTCTTTGTCGGACTGACCGATGTCCTTATTTCTATTCTTATGGGGCAGGTTCTCTTCGGTGTCGTCATGAAGTCCAGCTTCTGGTTGATGATCTTAGCCTCCTCCATTTATCTATCTGTCGCGTTGACGCTCGGTCTCTTCATTTCTTGTGTCACCAAAACACAACTGCTGGCCAATCAGGGCGCCATTCTTCTCACTTACCTTCCCTCATTGCTTCTGTCGAATTTTGTTTTCCCTGTGGTCAATATGCCTAAGGTCTTGCAGCTTGTGACATACGTTGTTCCTGCCACCTATTATGTCAACATTCTGAGCGGCTTATATTTGCGTAACCTCGGACTCGCCCATCTGTGGCCGAGCTATTTAGTCATGCTCTTCATGGCCGCCGTTCTTGCAGTCGTGAACTACGTCCTGCTCAAGAGGGAGGGGCTGTAACATGAACTGGCTTCGCATCCGGGAACTTGTCCGTAAGGAGTTTATTCTACTATTCCGCCACAAGAGAAGCAGGCGCGTTCTCATCTCTGCGCCGCTCATCCAGCTCCTCTTATTTGGATATGTCGTGAATTACGATATCAGGGTCATACAGATTGCCATTCTGGATCAGTCACAAACACGGGAAAGCCGCATGGTAGCTGACGCCTTCAGCGCCAACAAAATCTTCAGGATTACCCAGGTTTTACAAGACGACCGTCAACTGGAGCAGGCTCTGTTGGACGCAAAGGTCGATATGGCGATCAAGATCGGGCCTGATCTCAGCAAGAAGATCAGAAAAGGAGAAACAGCGGAGATTCAAATCATTGCCGATGGGACCATGAGCAACATGGCGTCTATCCGGATAGCTTATACCATGCAGGTCATTGACAAGTTGAACCAGGACCTGCTCAAGGAGCTCTATCCCCAGCATATGGATTACGGCAAAATCGACGCAAGAATCAGAACGTGGTACAATCCAAACCTCGACAGTCAGTATTTCTTTGTTCCTGGCATCGTTGCTTTTGTGATTATGCTAATCGCCCTGCTCTTAACCTCGATCGCCATCATCAGGGAAAAAGAGGCAGGCACTATTGAGCAGTTAATTGTGACGCCTTTGAAGCCTGTCGAGCTCATTGTGGGTAAGACGATCCCCTATATCATCATCTCTATTCTGCAGATGGTCGCAGTTACGATCATTGCCGTTGTCTGGTTTGAGATACCGCTTAACGGGAGCGTCATCCTGCTCTTTATAGCCACATGCCTCTTTCTTCTCTCCACTCTGGGTGTGGGTCTCTTTATCTCCACCGTTTCCTCAACACAGCAGCAAGCCATGATGACGACGTTCTTCTTTCTTCTTCCCTTCTTCATGCTCAGCGGCTTTGTCTTTCCCATCATCAACATGCCGGTTTTCGTTCAGTGGTTGACATATCTGAACCCTTTGAGGTATTTTCTAGTCATCATCCGGGGCATTTTCCTGAAGGGCATCGGTCTTGAAATTCTCTGGCCCCAGTGTGCCGCATTGACCGTAATCGGTCTTGTGGTGTTTACTGCTGCCGTAAGACGCTTCAGGAAGCGGCTTGATTAAGGACGGTGCAGGCATTATGGCAACTTCGGATTCTTCTCTAAAATACAACCCCTTCGGAGAACTGAAGAACTGTGTCGGACGCAAGCCGCAGCCTAAGCCATTGTCCGCTCCCGCATCCAAATGCGAGCCTGAGCCTGTCCGTGATCCTGTATGTGAAGAACAGGTTTTTCTCGAGGCCGTCCAGGGTGTGAAGCCGATGCAACAGGATAAACGCGCAGGGAGTAAGATCAAGAGCAGGCCGCAGGAGGGCGTAAAAGAGTCCCCGGAAACGGCCATCGTCGGTCAGCTTACGAATCTCGTAAAATACGGTGAAGGCTTCGTCATTTCGGATACACCGGAATACATCGAGGGCACAGGCTATGACGTGCATCCTGAATTTGCCGGGAGACTCCATCGCGGCGATTTTTCCATACAGGCTCACGTGGATCTTCACGGGCAGACCGTAGCAGAAGCAAAGAAGACATTCGAAGAGTTCTTGAATAGGGCGGTCAAATCCGGCAGGAGGGCGGTCCTTATCATCCACGGACGTGGTCTTTCTTCGCCCGGCGAACCGCTGTTGAAAAATAACATCCGTGAGTGGCTTACCCGCGGTCACTGGCGCAAGTGGGTGATCGCTTTTTCAAGCGCGCAGTCTTATGACGGCGGCTCTGGCGCAACGTACGTCCTCCTTCGCCGCAGTCCCGTTTCCAAGCGCGCGAGAAAGAAGCGGTGAGGGGAATAATTCATTGTCACTCCCGCCCCCGACAGGCACATTCGAGGGCGGGCTGTGGTGGGAGTCTAGTTTTTTGGATACTGGATTCGCAGGGGCGCCTATCTGCGAATGTCTTTATCGTGGATGGGAATGATGGAATGTAGTGCAGACCCTTAGGTCCGCTTTCTATGCAGTATGTTCCCCCTTACTTAAAGCGGATTCAGGGGCATTTTAAATGCCCATACACGAGATGATTCCATGACACATACTTTCTTGCTACAGGAGGGAGTCTGGATCGCCCGCGGCCATTACTTTGATGATATGGAGCGAATCTTGCCGCTCGAGGGAATAGTCAGAATCACGCATCTGGAAGGTCTATGGCTGAATGAAGGGCAAGCGGAAATCAAGATGGGAGAGAATAAGGTCAATATCCACAGTCGCTACGAAATTATTCCTTTTGAGGAAGGCAAGAGCCAGACGACCTGGGAATCCGTGAACCCCGACCTTGGTATCCTGCAGGGCCAAATCGTCATTGCTGCTGACACCATCATCTCTACCTGCCGCTCAGAAGAAGGTGAATACACCGGCGCCGACTTCCATATAAAAGTGAGTGATGTCCACTATAAGAATCGGGGCATTCTCCTGAAAGGAAATGACAAATTATCATCCTGGAGCGTAGATATGCAAAAGTCATTTCAAGATTTGTGAAAGTAGGCTTTTCTGGCATGATGAAATGTCACAGAAAACGGCTTGATTAAGTGGGGCGTTTCCTGTAAATATTCTGAACATCTCATCTGCACAAAAACTTCGCCGAAGCCTGGTCAATGGAGAAAGGGACAATGCTGAAGGTCCTTGACGACGAATCCGCCATTAAAAGATACAGGCGACAATTCATAAAAAGCTTCAAACCTTTCATCGATGAAAAAATCTCTGTAAATCTGGGCCATCCCGGAGCGACGGTCAAGGCAAAGGTCTTGTGGTCGGACCGCCTCGGCATCTGGATGGTGAACGAGAAGACATCGGGGAACAGGTATGGCCATGCCTTCGGAGCGGAAAAACCGGCGGGCGCATCTCATATCCCGATTACATGTGAGATCAACTTCCCTGTAAAGGGGATTGACAGGCGCATGGGCGGGGCGCTGGCTGAAGACCGCAACGGCCGCATCATAGTGGTGCACCGGGGCAGAATCGGCGGCGGCAAGAAAGGCGTCGGCAAGGCCCTATTCGATGACCACTACAGGGGCGTTTGGGCAATCATGAAAGACGGTCCCACGGAAACCATGGTCGCTTTGATAGGCGTACTGAATTTGCCTCGGTTTGTCAGACAGGTCAGTCAATTTGTTCGCAAGGTCGATAGGATGAAGAATCTTTTTTCGTCCCGGACTTCGCAATTGGAAATGTCTTTTGACGAGCTTCATTTTAGGGAAGAGCTTATCGGTGCGCGCGATGCTGACCCCGTGACCGATCCTGCATCGATGTGTGACCACGGCTTAGTTGTAAAGGATTTATACGATACGCTTGCCCGCCTCGGTTTTAAAGCGGGGAATGACCCGGAACGGGACATCCTTGTTGTGAATGCCAGGAAAGAGATAACGGCCGTCTTCGAAGTAACCACAGATGCATCAATACACAGTATACAGTCTTCTGCCGCCCGGCTGCTCCTCGCCAACACCGAACTCCCCAAACAACCCCATCTGATTCTCACTGTCCCCGAAGTAGTCGATGAAACGCTCCACCGAAAACTAAAGAAACTGGGTGTCGATGTGCTTCCATACAATTGGAAGCATGATCAGGCCGTCTTCCCCAGTCTTCCTGCGCTGATTTCCGAAACATGATATGTGATCAGGAACAGGGTCTAAAAGGTTCATCAACTTCTTCCTGAAATCCTTGTTTCTCCATTCGGCCTTTTTACGCTACATTACAAACGGAAATTATTATTTTGTTTCTTTTGTTGAGATTTAGTATGTCTCCTGCAAGTTTACAGTAATAAAACCGATTCAGCATAATAATCGTTAAGCCATATAATCACGATTGTTCTAAGTCATCCAAGGGAATAAAACAAATGAAAATTGGAATCATCCTTGAAACAAACGAACCAGAAAAGGCATGGAACGGCATCAGGTTTGCCAACACCGCGTTTAACGAGGGGCATGATGTTAAGCTATTTTTAATAAGTGCGGGTGTGGAAATCGAGAGCATCACCGACGCAAAGTATAATGCACAGCAGCAACTTAGAGTCTTCGCTGACAATAAAGGTGCTATCTTTGCTTGTGGAACTTGCATCAAAAATCGTAACCTAAGCGTGTCCGATATTATATCTATTTCAACTATGATTGACTGTCTCAATATGGTCGAATGGGCAGATAAAGTCGTCACATTCTAACATCGTTTTGAAATTCTATTTTGTGGCCTCAAGATTCGCTCAAGCCGAGCATTACTGTTTTATACACGAAACGATGCTGTGGTGGCTTAGTTTTCCTTTAACAGATTTCTACCCGTAAGCATCAAATGTTTATTAATAGTCTTATGCGTGACTCGTAGGTGACATGACTGACGGCTCCGCTTCTTCCTGTAAGCGAGCACGTATCGTTTTATCGTTCCATACTCCATTATAAGTGGCATTGAGTAATTTGCGCGGACAATTACTTCTATGGAATTCCGGATTTGACTATATGATATCTGTTCCCAACATTGGCTTTGAAGTCTTGACGTATCTTCGTTATCCTTAAAAGTGTGCTTTTAGTATGATTATATTTTATATTATAGTATGTATGAAAAGTAATTATTCAGAAGATATAGTTGTCCAAAAGCTATAATTAGCCCCTGGTGGACTCCTCAACAATCAGAACATCTTGAACATTTGAGGCCATAAAATGTTGGGATATTTAGAAAAGAAAAAACAGTATCTACCACTCGTGGCTGTGCTCACTGTCGGCCTTGCAGCAGCCCTTGCATCTTTTGTCATTATAGATAGATTTGATTACCAAAGAATACATGAATCGTTTGAGCGAAAAGCAGACGAGCGATATGCCGCATTCAAAAGAGAAATCGAATCCGACTTACAGGTTCTTGAGTCAATTAGAACTTATTATGCAGCGTCTCGAGAATTCCGGCGATCGGAATTTTGGATTCTGGCAAATCCTTTTTTATTGCGTCATCCAAGCATTCAGGCCCTTGAATGGATACCCAGGATAACTGATTCACAACGGGCTACTTACGAGGCAAAGGCGAAGGAAGAAGGCTTCCGCGACTTTCAAATCAGCGACCGTACAGCCCAGGGTGCAAAGGTAGAATCACCCCGGCGCAGCGAGTATTATCCCGTCTATTTTATTGAGCCATATAAGGGAAATGAGATCGCTCTTGGTTTTGATCTGGCTTCCAATGCTACGCGGAAAGAATCGTTGGAAAGGGCGCGAGATACGGGTCAGCTGGTTGCCACCAAGCGGATAAAACTGGTTCAGGAGACCACCGGCCGGTTCGGGTTCCTGGTTTTTGCGCCTGTCTATGGCAAAGATTCGCGAACAGATACTATTCCCGAACGCCGAAAGAACTTGAGGGGTTTTGCCCTGGGTGTTTTTCGAATCAGTGACATTCTGGACAAATCTTACACCTATCTGGAGCCTGAAAACATCAACACCTATCTGTATGAGGCGCCCGTTCCAGATAACGATCATCTTCTCTACTTCCACCCAAGTCGCTCGCAAGCACAGGGAGGCAATCAGAAATCTGAACCCGGGGGAAAATTTGAATATCGGAAATCACTCAATATCGCCGGGCAGGAATGGTTAATGATATTTGAAACAGGCCCTCATTATATTGCAAAAGAGAAAAGTCCATGGTCTTGGATAGTTTTGATCTTTGTGCTGCTTCTAACTGGTCTTTCATTCCTCTATATGGTGGCAAATTTGCGCTACGCAGGAAAACTTTCAATCGCAAATGAAGAGTTAGAAGCACGAATTAAGGAGCGGACAGAAGATTTGGCAAGAGTCAATGAATTGCTGCAGAAGGACATAGACGACCGCAAGCTTGCGGAAGACGCGCTGCGGGAGAGCGAAGAGCGGTACCGGATAGTGGTGGAAAATGCGAGTGATGCTGTCTTCAGGACGGATAACAATGGAATCTTCACATTCGTAAATCCTGCAATGGTCCGTATTTCAGGATACGAAGAAGCGGAGATTATTGGAAAACATTATTTGTTATTCATCCACCCGGGCATGCGTGACGGAGCCAGTAAGTTCTTCGGTCGTCAGTTCGTAAAGAGGATTCAAAATACATATTTTGAATATTCTATTATCACGAAAGGGGGCCATGAAGTCTGGATAGGGCAAAATACTCAGTTGCTCATGGATGGTCGCCATATTACAGGTTTCCAGGCAGTAGCCCGCGACATAACCGAGCGTAAACGAGCGGAGGATGCGCTTCAGAAAAGTGAAGAGCGATATCGCAGCATTTTTGAAAATGCAATGGAGGGTATATTTCAAAGCACCCCGGACGGCCGTTTCATAAGCGTCAATCCGGCCATGGCAAAGACATGCGGATTTGCCTCGCCGGAAGAGATGGTCTCAAGCATCCATGATATTGCCAAAGATCACTACGTCATGCAGGAGGATCGTGAACGTTTTAAGAAGCTTCTGCAGGAATACGGACGTGTGGAAAATCTTGAACATAGGCTATACAAGGAAGACGGGAGCATAGTCTGGGTTTCTGTCAACGCAAGGGCCGTACGTGATGAACATGGCAACGCAATTTATTATGAGGGGACGAACCAGGACATAACCGAGCGCAAGCGGATTGAGGAGGAATTAAGAAGTAAGAATAAACAGTTGTCTGAGATCTCATCCCGGTTGCCAAGCCTGGTTTTTCAGTTTCATGCCAGGCAGGATGGCTCAAGGGCAGTTTCGTACGTGACCGGGCAGGTGAATAGATTGTTCGGACTCGATCCCGAGCCGCAGGGATTTTTTGAACGATTCACTGAGGCGATCCTGCCGGAGCAACGCGAGGATTTCCTGAAGAACGTCGAAAAAACAATTAGCGAAGCAGCGGAATGGAACTATGAAGGAGCGATAAGAAAGCCTTCCGGAGAGATCATGTGGATAGCTGGTATCGCGTCTCCCACAAAAAAGACCGACGAGATTGTATATGATGGCGTGATACTTGACATCACCGACCGCAAGCGTGCAGAGGATGAGAAGCGAAGTCTGACGGAGCGCTTGCAAAGGGCCGAGAAGATGGAAGCCTTGGGCACCCTGGCGGGGGGCGTTGCCCATGATCTCAACAATGTACTGGGCATTGTCGTCGGCTATGCCGAAATGCTCCTGATGGATGCGGATAAGTCAAGTTCGATCAGATCCGACCTCCAGAATATCATGTCGGGAGGCCAGAGGGCTGCTGCGATTGTTCAGGATCTGTTAACCTTGGCGAGAAGAGGAGTGTCGGGCAGGAAAGTCCTTAATCTCAACAAGATCATCGCTGATACTCAAAAATCCCCGGAGTTTGATAATTTATCCTCCTATCATCCCTCTATAAAGATCAGGACCGAACTTGAACCGGACCTGCTGAACGTATCCGGTTCTTCCGTGCATCTCGGCAAGACCTTATTCAATCTGGTTTCTAATGCGAGTGAAGCCATGCCGAATGGTGGTATTGTGACCATCAAGACGGCCAATCAGTATCTGGAGAAGCCGATTCATAGATATGATGAAGTCCTGGAAGGGGATTATGTTGTTCTTTCCGTTTCTGATACAGGTGAAGGCATATCGGCGAATGACCTGGAACGTATATTTGAGCCGTTTTACACAAAGAAGGTGATGGGGAGAAGTGGAACGGGCCTGGGTTTAGCGGTGGTCTGGGGTACGGTTAAGGACCATAACGGATACATTAACGTAGAGAGTGAAGAAGGGAAAGGGAGTACCTTTACCCTTTATTTTCCCGCGTCGAGGGAAGACATCTCTTCAGAGGCAGATGCTGTTTCGATCTCAAAGTACATAGGAAAGGGAGAGTCCATTCTCATTGTGGATGATGTAAAGGGGCAGCGCGACCTCGCAGCCACGATACTTCAGAAACTGAACTACAGCGTCGCGACTGTCACCAGCGGTGAGGAGGCGGTAGCTTACCTGAAAGAACATAATGTTAATTTAGTGGTTTTGGACATGATTATGGACCCCGGCATGGACGGACTGGACACCTACCGGAGTATCCTTGAGATCCATCAGCAGCAGAAGGCTATAATCGTGAGCGGTTTTTCGGAGACGGACAGGGTGAGTACCGCCCAGGCCCTCGGTGCCGGCGCCTACGTGAGAAAGCCTTATGTCATCGAGAAACTGGGACTCGCCGTAAAGAATGAGCTGGACCGAAAATAATTAGCAGCAGGTTCACCATTTCTTCAAAAGGTATTCCGCTTTTTTAGAGTTGCTCTTTTGCGGACTAGCAGGTGGAGTCAGCGATTCGGCCAGTTGGACAATCTTGATAAATCAGTGCCCAGATTTTTTTATTAAGTCCTTTCTGAAAGTTTGATTTGACCGTTTCTGTTCGATTCTATATATTCTAACCCGAAAACAAAACTTCCTCAGGCCTTGAATACGGGTCTGAGGAGCCGATATTTATGCCAGCTGACTTACGGGTGCCGGAACGTTTGATTGAGATGAGTCTGGTCCGTTAAACCAACCCTAAATCAGGAAGGAGGCGTTGCCTTGTCGATAGGTGTTATGGCAGCAATCTTACTTGGAGCACTCCTGCATGCCATCTGGAACGCCCTCATTCGTGCGGGATCAGATAAGACATTAAATACCCTTTTAATCGTTGTCGGGGCGGGATTAGTGACGGCATGCTATCTTCCCTTTGTTCCAGTCCCAGCTGAGGCAAGCTGGCCGAACTTGGCTGCGTCCGTCTTGATACATGTAGTCTATTTTTCTCTCATTGCACTTTCCTACCGTAATGCTGAATTGAGTTTTGTCTATCCCATCATGCGAGGTACTGCGCCTGTAATATCGGCAGTAGCAGTAGTTTTTGTATTGAATGAATCTCCTTCTCCCGTGGGTTGGCTGGGGGTCATGATGGTCTGTTCAAGCATCGTTCTCCTCACGGCAGAATCTTGGCGAACGGGGACGCTTCGGCTTGCACCTACGGCGCTTGCCTTTGCAAACGCCGGCGTTATTGTGATCTACACTATCGTAGACGGAATTGGTGCAAGGTTGTCCGGAAATCCGGTCAGCTATACGGGCTGGATGATTCTATTGACTGCCGCCCCGGTAACCATTGCCTGCTTCATAAAACGACCACAATTTATGGCCATTTCAATTCGGGCAAACTTCACACGAGTTCTGGCTGGCGGCGCATGCACCTTTGGATCATACGGACTTGCTCTTTGGGCCATGACCCATGCACCGATTGCGCTCGTAGCCGCCCTTCGAGAGACATCTGTAGTGTTCGGAACTATAATTGCAGCCACCTTACTTCATGAAAATGTCAGCCCGATACGGTACCTCGCAATCTTGGGGGTCACCGCCGGGGCAATAGCAATTAAGGTTTCATAAATTCAGATGTAACTCTCCTTTTTATGGGAAATCTTCGAGTTTCCTGTAGCTGATGTCCAAACTTTGTCATTGGCAACGAGACCTCTCGTGTTCTTCCTTGTTGTTTTTTTTATTTCAGCCGCCCAATTCAACATTTCATTTAGTAATCTCCAAAAAAATCGCAGAACTCTAACTCAAAATGTGGTACAGGTTCCGAAAGCTATTTGATATGAATGGGACAGTCCGTGACCATTGAGGATAATATCTGAATGATAGGTGCTATCCGGCGAATGATCCATAATAATGTCTCATTGAAAAAAGAGTAAATCTTTCTTACAATTCAAAAGACAGGGAGGTTGATAGTATGGAAGTCGATGAAAAATTTGAAGCAAAGACGTACCATAAGGTTGACTCGCGTTTAATATGGTTTCTATTCCTCTGCTACATACTGGCATATCTGGACAGGGTAAACGTCGGTTTTGCAAAACTGCAGATGCTCAAGGATCTTTCATTGAGTGATGCCGCATTTGCGACAGGTGCTGGAATCTTCTTTATCGGGTATTTCTTTTTTGAAGTTCCCAGCAACGTGCTTCTGAAGAAATACGGAGCACGTATGTGGATAGCAAGGATCATGATATCGTGGGGTATTATTTCATCATGTATGATATTCGTAAGGGGCGAATGGACATTTTATATAATGCGTTTTCTTCTGGGTATAGCGGAAGCAGGCTTTTTCCCCGGCATAATTTTTTATCTTACCCTTTGGTACCCTTCTTCTTACCGTTCGACACGAACCGCCTGGTTTGTATCCGCCATTGCGGTGTCCGGAGTTATCGGCAATCCCATTTCAGGCTGGATTATGGACATGTTCTCCGGATCATTTGGACTTACAGGATGGCAGTGGCTCTTCCTTGGTGAGGGCTTGCCCTCGATAATCGTCGGCTTCTGGGTAATATACTATCTGGATAGTAGTATCCACGAAGCCAAATGGCTTACAGCGGAAGAAAAAGCACTGCTTGAAAAGAAACTTGTCGAAGAGGATAAGGACAAAACAGAGCACAGTCTCATTGACGCTTTCAAGAGCGGAAAAGTTTATGTCCTATGCTTCATTTATTTTACATTGATGATCGGACTTTACGGAATCGCTTTCTGGTTGCCGACGATCGTCAAGGCTTTCGGTATTAAGGGTTATCTGTGGGTTGGCTTGGTTACGGCAATTCCATATACCGTATGTGTAATAGGCATGATAATAATAAGCAATCATTCCGATAAAACAGGAGAGAGACGACTGCATTATGTATTCAATGCTTTGGCAGGAGCAGCAGGTCTGGTTCTGAGCGGCATATTTGCCTCGAATCCTTATCTTGCAATTATATTCCTGTCCATCGCCACATTAGGCGTTATCGGTTCCATGCCTGTTTTCTGGCCCCTGCCCTCGGCGTTTCTTGCCGGCACGGCAGCCGCGGCCGGCATTGGCATCGTTAATTCAGTAGGTAATCTGGGAGGGTATATAGGACCCAATGTTCCGGTTTGGGCAAAGTATTTCTCATCTGATCCGTCTGCCGCCCTCTATATTATTGCAGTGATACTCTGTCTCGGAGCTGTTACGACCTATTTCTTTATTCCAGCTTCGCTCCGCGTCAAGATAGGCAACAAATAGTAATTCATTTCTGATCATGGAGCGGGGATTCTCCAAGAATACCTGCTCCGACTTTATCAGGACTACAGCATCAAGTTAGATCAAAGCCTGGTAGTTTTGAGCAACACGGTTGCATTTTTTTTCTTCTTTTCGCAATAAACCATAGTCAATCAGGGCCGGATAATATGATCGACGCAATCGAAAACTGCGGGACTCTAACTTGACAATTGTTACAAGTGTCGGCAGGTCGTCATACGGAAACCATATAAAAGGCAGTTAGGCTCCTGACCTGCCCAAAGTTGGTCAACGTACTATTTTGGAGAAAAAGTAATGACACTTACAATTTTCCCTGTAGGTTATTACCAGCTACATCGAGACACCAGCATGAACTTCCAGATGAACCGTTGGTTCGGTTGGGTTGGTGAACAAGCTATGCTGGATGAGATGCGTAATGTCGCTCCCCATATCGAAAATTATACCGATTGGAAGCGGGAATTTCTAGCGCTTGCCGATAACGCCACACGGCAAGGGCACATCCTTAGATCCGGTTTCTATTATCGCTCCGCCGAGTTCTTCATGAGGGCTGACGACACCGACCGGAAAAGCTCTCGTGAAAAGTTCTTGGTCGCAGTGCGATCGGTTTACAGTCTCGAGCAGGTGGAGCGCTACAAGATATCTTACAATGATGGCCATGTTAGGGGATTCTTACCCGCGTACCGATTCACACCATCACGATCCAAGGGTACGATCGTTTTCTTCGGGGGCTTCGATAGTTATATTGAAGAACTGACCTCAGCTTTCCTGTATCTGCGCGATGCTGGATATGAGGTGATTGCCTTCGAAGGTCCGGGGCAAGGTGGTGCACTCGACGAAGCGGATCTGCCCATGACTGCGGAGTGGCACAACCCAGTGAAGACCGTCCTTGATTATTTCAAACTGGACCGTGTCACTCTGGCCGGGCTTTCCCTCGGTGGCTGTCTCGTTATTCGTGCTGCCGCATTTGAACCGCGCGTTGAATGCGTCATTGCCTATGACATTCTAACCGACTTCTTTGATGTCTGCCTCCGCCAGGTGAACCCTCTGCTACGTGGCCTGCTGAAAGCCCAACTCAATCTTCGTGCTTCGGTGGTTGTAAATGCGATGGTTGCAAGGGTCGCAAGGCGTAGTCCGGTAATCGAATGGGGGCTTCAGCAAGGGATGCACGTGACCAGGACATCATCGCCTTATGAGTTTTTCCAAAAGATAAGGCAATTGCAAACGGCGGATGTTTCGGGGCTTATCAAACAGGACGTACTGTTAATGGCTGGAAGCGAAGACCATTATGTGCCCGTTGAGCAGTTATATCAGCAGATCAAAATGCTGAGCAATGCGCGCTCAATCACCGCCCGACTCTTTACCACAAGTGAGAGTGCCCAGAACCACTGCCAGGTAGGGAATTATGGTTTGGCTCTGATGACGATTGTTAATTGGTTGGATGGGATACAGACTCAAAGCGCCTGACAAGTGGTTGTACAGAGCTGTTGCCCTTTACCAGTTACAAATGTTAATCTTCATTTTAAGCCCAAACCAAAAATCATTGATAAGGTGTTATGAGTGGAAACTGACTATGAAAAGAACCGTACATTACAAAGTCACCCTCAACCATCAGATCGATACCACTTTTCCCTCACCATGAAAGAATTCCTCTGTTTTGCCCATCGCGGCGCATCGGGGCATGAACCGGAAAACACGCTCGCAGCAGTAGAGAAGGCCATTGCCCTGGGCTCTGACTGGATTGAAGTGGACGTGTATGTCGTTGCGGGTGAGCTTATCGTCATACACGATGAACGACTAGAGCGCACGACAAGCGGCGCCGGTTATGTCAGCCATACATCGCTTGCATACCTGCGCTCCCTCGATGCGGGGAAAGGTCAGTCTGTCCCCACGCTCCGTGAGGTTCTTGACTCTGTAGATGGCAGGGCAGGGATAAATGTCGAGTTGAAAGGACCGAAGACTGCCGGACTGACCGTTTCCCTGATAGAAGAGTATGTAGAGAAGCGGCAATGGAGTTACGAACACTTTATCGTGTCATCATTCAGTCGCCGCCAGCTGAAGGAGGTGGGGAAACTAGATCCTTCAATCAGGATCGGCATTCTCATAGATCGTCCCCGTCGCCACTACGCGCGCTTCGCCCGGCTCTACTCCGCTTACGCATTGCATATCCATGTCAGTCTCGTCAACGCGCGATCCGTCAAGCGCGCCCACGAACGGGGGCTAAAGGTATTTGTGTACACTGTTAATAGCCCTGAAGATATCCATAGGTTGGAGTCGCTGGGGGTAGATGGGATATTTACGGACTTTCCCGAGCTGGTCGTTAAGAGATGACGACCTTTAAAAAGTTTTATGTCGTCATTAAACGATGTCGCGGTATCAGGAAGAGCCGCCGCAGCCACCGTAACCCCGAAGGAAGAGGGGGTTATGACCGGCTGCGACGGGGGGTGTGTCAGAAGCTTATGGTAACAGTCAGGCCGCCGTAGAGGTAACTGCTATCGTTATCGCCCGGATTAGTCAATTTGCCTCTGGCCTTAATCTCATCTTTTGCATCGTCAGATAGGGGGAAGGAGTAGGATACTGTCGGGGCCACGGTTAGATACTTTGCCACACTTATAGGGAGGCTCGCTGTGAGCACGCCATCATGGAAATTACTGAATTTGTCGCTTGTCGCTTGGTAATTGTCATTATACTTCGGATACGTACTGGCATCGTCGCTCAGCAAATAACTGACGGATGCTCCCAGTTGTAGAGAAATGATTTTGTTAAATTCAAACGTATGGGAAATCCCCAGCAGGAAATAATACTGGTGATAATGATCAATTTCCTTATAGGCCGTGAGAGTTGGCGTAAGGAGCGTATTAAGACCCAAGGTGATAAATACTTCCTCTGAATCAAGAGGTTTTACGGCGCCGGCATTCGGAGCCCCCAAGCCATAATAGATGTAACCAACACCGGCGTTTAAAATACCAAAAGTTTTGGTATAAGAAAGAGTAAGATCCGTTTCCGTCCAGGTGCTGGAATAACTGGCGTCTGTTGTCGAGTAGGGCTTTGTATCAAGGTTTCCCCATACATTGGCGCTAAACCCTTTATAACCAACGGTTAGAGAAGGCTGAACGACGATGCTGTCCTTGGTGTTTTCATATCCGCGCCATACATATTTTGACAAAGCGGAAACGGATAACGAGCCGGTGGGTCTATCTTCCGCAGGCGCAGCCGGTGCAGAAGCATCTGTTACAAGGGCAGGAGTTGGTGCTGCGGGCTTCTGATCTTCAGCCGAGATGAAGGCCACACCCACTATCAGTAAAAGCAAAGTCACAATCACACTTAAAAAAGCATTTCTCACTAAAATATATCTTTTCATCATAATTCCCCCTGATCTTATTTTCGAAGTTTTGTAACTCAAAATATATGCCAGATGCAAAAAAGTGCGATAACATCCATAATGTGCTGAATATTGAGAGCATTTGTCCTCTCTCTCTATTGGCTGAAAGTGCGGCAAAGAAACAAAAATGTGATTTCCCTTGGGAGTGATAACAAAATTGTATGTCCAGCAAAATCATATTGATCGGAGGATAACCTGTCTGCACTATTACTGAAAAGCAGGCGGCCATCTTTTTTCCTTGATAAAACGAAAGCGAATCCTTTATGGTAGCCTTACTTTCTTGCCATAAGAAGTAATCCGCTTTGAGGGAAATGAATGAACCTTCTAACTAGTCCGCTCCTTACCGATCTTTACCAGTTGACCATGATGCAGGGTTATGTGGATGTGGGTATGCACGAAGAGGCAGTCTTTGAGTTTTATGTGCGGAGCATGCCCCCGAGCCGCGGTTTCCTGGTAGCAGCCGGTCTTGATACGTTGCTTGCTTTCCTCGCAGGAATGCGATTCACAGAAGAGGAGATGAGATACGTAGGGGGCACGGGCAGATTCTCCCAATCCCTGCTGGATTACCTATCTAAATTCCGCTTCCATGGCGATGTGTACGCTATGCCGGAAGGAACGATATTTTTCGAAAACGAGCCCGTTGTGCGCGTAGTTGCCTCGATGCCGGAGGCGCAACTGATTGAGACGCGCCTGATTAATATCCTGCATTTCGAGATCCTCATTGCCAGCAAGGCGGCCCGTTGCATGCTGGCCGCAGATGATAAGGCTGTCCTGATCGATTTTGGGGTCCGGCGATCTCACGGAGCAGAGGCGGGGCTCCTGGCGGCCCGGGACTCATACATAACGGGCTTTGCCGGCACATCTACCGTGCTGGCGGAGGCCATCTTCGGGATACCCATCTTCGGAACGATGGCCCATTCCTATGTTGAGGCCCATGAGGACGAGTTGGAGGCGTTTCTCAGTTTTGCCCGCGCGAATCCAGACAATACGACTCTTCTTATTGATACCTACGATGTCCATAAAGGCGCAAGAAAGGCGATTGAAGCGGCGAACATATTAAAGGAGAAGGGAATAAGTGTTCGCGCTGTACGCCTTGATAGCGGCGATCTTTTAGTTCTTTCGAAAGATGTCCGCGGGATCCTTGATCGGGCGGGTCTGAAAGATGTCCGCATCTTCGCGAGCGGTAATCTCGATGAGTATGCAATCCGTGATCTGCTGTTTCGAGGGGCGCCCATAAACGGTTTTGGCGTGGGAACAAAATTAGATACCTCGGAAGACGCGCCATATCTGGAATGCGCCTACAAGTTGATGGAGTATGCCGGCACACCACGCTTCAAGAAGTCACAGGGGAAAGCCACCATTCCGGGACGCAAGCAGGTCTTTCGCCAGTTTGATGACCGGACTATGGCCCGGGATGTCCTGACCATCGAAGGGGATACAATTGAGGGTACCCCGCTTCTCGCCAAGGTGATGAGCGGTGGTAAAATTATTTCCAGGCGCCAGGATTTGAGAGAGATTGCCGTGTATACGCGGTCACAGTTGAAGTCCCTCCCGGCTCATTTTCAGAGACTGGAGACGACTCCGCCATATCCCGTTAAGATCTCCCCGGCATTATCAAGGATTGAACACGAAAGCGAAAGGCGGCTGGGTTTGTGAACGCTCCGCTAAGGTTATGCTTCTCCTCGTGGTCTGACGCGCGATGAAGAGTCTTGAGTCTTATCTTAGGATGAGAACAAAAAAGGGAAGTTGCTAAAAATTTTCTATTTCTTCAAATTACACTTTAGAGCTGCCCCGATAAATTTGCTAAAGAGCGGATGAGGGCTCGTAGGCCGCGACTTAAATTCGGGGTGAAACTGACATCCCAGAAACCACGGGTTATCCTTGATCTCGACGATTTCGACAAGACGGCGATCAGGCGACGTACCCGTAATATGCAGACCCTTCTCCACAAGCAGATCTCTGAAAGTGTTATTCACTTCATAACGATGCCTGTGTCTTTCACTGATTTCACTGATACCGTAAGCATCAAATGCGAAAGACCCCTCCTCTAAAAGGCAGGCGTAAGCGCCCAGCCTCATGGTTGCTCCCATCTCCGTGATGCACCTCTGCTCAGGCAGATAATCGATCACCGGATACGCGGTATCTTTGTCAAATTCAGAACTGTTCGCCTTTTCGAGTTTGCATACGTGCCGGGCGAATTCCACAACAGCGAGCTGCATGCCCAGGCAGATCCCGAAATACGGGACCTTCTTCTCACGGGCGAATTGAATGGCGGTAATCATCCCCTCAATGCCGCGTTCTCCGAAGCCGCCAGGCACGAGGATACCGTCGGCGCCTTCCAGAAGGTGGCCTAAGCCTTCTTTTTCGATCTTTTCCGAATCGACAAAACGCAGGGTTACCCGGCAGTTGTTCGCGATGCCCCCGTGCACTAACGCTTCATTGAGGCTTTTGTAGGAATCCGTCAAATTCACGTATTTGCCCACTATGGCGATACACACTTCGTGGGAAGGATTCTTGATCTTGTCTGCCACATCCTCCCATGCCTGGAGATGAGGCCTGCCCGTCCAGATGTTTAAGAGGTCGACAATTTTGTTATCTACCCCTTCCTTGTGAAAAACAATAGGCACTTCATAGATGCACTTTACATCCTTTGCCGTAAACACGGATGAAACTTCCACGTTACAGAAAAGGGCAATCTTGGCCTTGATTTCTTCCGGGAGAAAATCTTCCGTGCGGCATAAGAGAATGTCAGGTTGGATACCGATTTCACGGAGGGCCTTCACACTGTGCTGCGTTGGTTTTGTCTTAACCTCCCCGGCAGTCTTAATAAAAGGGACCCAGGTCAGGTGTATAAATATGGCGTTTTGTTTTCCGACTTCGTTACGGAATTGCCTGATTGCCTCCAAAAATGGCTGGCTCTCAATATCTCCGACGGTACCCCCGACTTCAATGATCGCGACATCGAACCCGGCCGCGCAGCTCTTGATGTAATCTTTTATTTCATCGGTAACATGGGGAATCACCTGCACCGTCTTGCCCAGATATTCTCCCTTCCTTTCTTTTGTGATTACGGAAAAATATACCTGGCCAGACGTGAGATTGTTGCACTTCGACATACGGGTCGAGGTAAATCGCTCATAATGCCCCAAGTCGAGGTCCGTTTCCGCGCCATCATCCGTCACAAAAACCTCGCCGTGTTGGAATGGACTCAGGGTGCCGGGATCGACATTGATATACGGGTCCAGCTTTTGATTGGTCACCCTGAGACCCCGGCTTTCGAGAAGGGCCGCAATAGAAGCAGCTGCCAAGCCTTTGCCAAGGGAAGAGAGAACGCCGCCCGTCACAAAAATAAATTTTGTCTTCTTCATGATTGCTCCTGAAATTTACTTGGCCTGAGAGTCGCCGCCGTTCCCTCCCAGAGATTGTCTTATCTGACCCGCAATGACCTCCACAGTCTCGCCAAGGAGAATACCTGTGGAAATGCTTTCCAGATAGCGGTCATCCCACGGTAGATTATATTCGTTGACGAGATTGCGGATGTCGTTAAATTTGTAGCCCAAGATTTCCTTCTTTCCTTTAACGGAAAGTGATTCGTTAAATTCCACGTGGATCAAGAGCAGGCTCCCTATGCCTCCTTTGTTTCCGAGAAGAGGGATAACAATAATGGAAGCGCCGTCGGACTTTCCCCGGCCAACATATACATGGCCGGTACTCACTATCGTCCGCTTGGTCCCCATGAGATTACTCGAACCTTCTGTCCTCGACTTCATTGTGAGTGAGATGCCCCCCCTGTCTTTAACAACTATCGTCGAAGTATCGACAGGATTTCCTTCAGCGTCCAGATTATTAATGTCATAGAGGGTGTAACCGTTCAATGCGGCAATGGCCGGCTGAATCCTTGCGATGGTCAATACATTCCTGGTGACGATGGATTTGGTAGAGAATTCAAGTTGCCTCAATATGTCGAAAATAATACCTCTGAGGGGCTGTTCCTTTCTGCTTGTTCCGACTGTCACTGTTTTCGCCTGATGCCTGATAGCGTCTATGGGCCTGGAGAGCTCATCTACCGAGTGGCCAAGAGAGATGTCAAGCATCTCTACAGGAGACGGCAGGCCCTCCTCACCCTTGAAATCGCTCCAGTAGTCCTCAAGGGGCAATTTCCCAGCCGCGTATTTGAGAAGGAGAACTATATCGGATATAGTATTGACATTAGTGAATGAAAAGGCGCCATCCGTTCTTTTTTGATTGAACTCAGTCGAGAAATCCCTCACGAGCTTCCGGTAATTTCTGTCGGCCAGCCTCTCGTAAATGGAATAATTTTTTTTCTCATGTTCCGCCATTAGAAGATCGAGGTGGCTTCTAAATTCCCGCAGGAAAATGGCGTCTTCGTTAATGCTGCAGGCAGCATAATAACCCCATAGATGTCCTGCCAGGGTATTTAAGATTACAGGCAGGGGCATCGCCGCCCTCGGCACCTCTACGACCGCATCGGCAACGCCGTCGAACCTCGCTTCACCTTCATCTGCAAAAACGACAACACCCGCCCTGTGCGCCTTGAAGATGGCTACATCTTTGATGATGTCTCCCGTCACAGTTTCCGGGCTGCCCGCTGCGCAGACGATGATCAGAGGTTCGGCAGACAGGTCAATATGCTTCTTATTTTCTATAAAATCAGACGAAATAGTTTTGTAACAAAGCTCGCTTAGTTTTATCCTGATCTCATCTGCCGCCGCTTTGTTGGGCCCATCTCCCACTACAGCCCAGTACCGTCTTTTTTTTGCCAGCATATCGACCGACTGTTTGATTTGCCCCTTCTTCTCTATCACTCTGGTCATCATGTTCGGCGCGCGTTCGAGGTTGTGAAGCTCCTCGGCAATAAAGTCGTCGGACACATTCTTCAAAAGCTGGGCGAGACAGAGAGCCAGGACATGACCAGCCACAACCTGAGAGTAGAATGCCTTGGTTGAAGCCACAGACATTTCTATGTCCCTGCCGTCGCTGGTATAAAAAACTCCGTTTGACTTACCTGTTATATCGGATTGTCTTCTATTGACGATGGCGATTACCGTCGCCCCCCGTTCCACAGCCATAGCTACGGCGCGGTTGGTGTCTGTCGTTGTGCCCGACTGGGTGATAGGGATTACCAGCGTATCTTTCAGGTCATCCTCTAGGAAAAAGCCGCTCAATTCCGATGCGACTTTGGCGTCAATTTTGATGTGAGTGCCTTTCAGATATCGTTGCAATCCGTCGGCAACCGCCTCTCCGGCAACAGCGGCGGTGCCATGGCCGATGACGATAATTCTCTTTGTCTCGCCGCGGGAGAAGGCCCGTCTCCATCCCTCCGGTATGATGTCCCCGCCAAGATTGAAGGTAATTTTATATCTTCCATTTTCTTCTTTTGAGATTCTATATTTGCCGCGCAGCGTCTTTCTTACGGAGAGAGTTGCTTCAGATATTTCCTTCAGGAAATAATGCGGATAATTACCCCGATCTATATCACGGGTAGTGATTTCTGCCTTCTGCATGGAATCGTTTCCCAGGGAGAGAGCAGTCCCGTCATAAAAAAGCGATCTGATTCCTGTGAGACCTCCTTGAGAGTTCTGCTCAAGGATAAATATCTGGCCTGACGCTCCAGGATCATCGTCTGAGGAAGATTTTTCACCGTCCATCTTCAGGAAGAAGGGAGTGCCTTCTACGAGACCATAAAGTTCCGATGAAAATATGTACTCCTCAGGGGCGAGGCCCACATAAATGGATTGCCCGCTCCCCTTCAGGGCAAGAAATACCTTTCCCGGCTCCGTGTTGCTGGTCATGGCAATGGCATGGGAGCCTTCAAATGCGTTTACCGCCAATCTGAATGCCTCAGCCAGATCATGTCCCGCAAGCAGATGTTTCTCAATTTGCAAAGGGATGATCTTCGTGTCGGTCGTAATATACGGGGCAATGAGGTCTCCTCCCTCTTCAACCGCATTGCGCAGGGACTGATAGTTGTCGATATCTCCATTGAGGATAACGTTAATGAACCAGCTGCCTTCGCCATAGAAAGGGTATTTTTTCAAGATCTCCGGCCAGGGAGCATCTTTCTGGCCGCCATTTCTGTTTATCGTAAAGTTATTAATCGGATGACAGTTTTCTTCCGTAATGGAACCAACTGATGCCCACCTTGTGTGGGCCATCGACGTCTCAAATTCTGTCTCCTCCTTGGATAATTCATAGAATATCTTATCGTGAGAGATGAATTTTCTCAGATCCCTGACATTTTGGCCGAGCTCGCCGATGATGGATGATGTCTTGTAAACGAACGCGATATCAATCCCTTTACCCCGCGGACTATTCACGGATGGAATCGCATGAGAGACACATATTGAACCGTTGCTAAGGTCGCCGGCGCGGGTCCTCGCGGAGTAATCATCATACAGACCTTTCTCCTTGAGCACTTTCAAGATATTCTCAAACGGGGCCGTATCAGGGAGCCTGAAGGACATCTGCATCCCCGCCGAATCTCTTCCCCTTACCTCCAACCTGTCGAGGCAGTTCAGAAGAAAATTTATTTTCTTATATTTCTTAAATGATGCGGGAGAAATTTCTTTGACACTAGCTACTCCCGAGAGCCGTCTGATCTTTTCTATATTGTCGAGTACGTCTTTCTCAAGACCCCAGATAATATCCTTCATCAGGACATGTCTGCTGTTTATAGTTTCCGTTTCCACCGTCGGGAAGTTGCCGGCGTTTTCTTCGAGGCGTTTTTCTTCTTCGAGGAAAAACACCTTCATCTCGGTGGTGAGGTCAGACAGTTGAAAGGCGATGATGGGTTTGAAATAGATTTCCTGAAATGCGGTGTCTGCCTTGAGTTGGAAGAGGGTTTCTTCCATTTCTTTCAGATATCGGTCGCCTCCCAGATATTGATCGGATGTTATAGAGCCGGCAGAGAGCGCCTTCATGTTAGTCTTTTTGACGTTCTGGAAAAGCTGGGTAAGCTTCTTTATGAGATTTACCTCTTCGGGTTTGCCAGCCCCTTTTATTGCGAGGATTCCGGCAAACCCGCAGCAGACGACGTCAGAAATTATCGGGAAGAAAACGATCGAGTACTTGGGAGTCCCGTATAAATCAACTCCTACATATATCTTCCATTTCCTGAGATAGCTGACTATTTCAGCGTACCAATTCTTTAATGTCTGCATATAATACTTGTCAAAATCCCAATCTCTTTTAATTGGAGGCGTCAGGAATTGCAGGATGGCAAATGAATTAATGCCGCATTGATGACGTGATCTACGATGTTCTGCAGCCATGCCGTTCCTCTGATTGATGTATTCCTATCCAGGCCCTGAATGACTCTTATATAGTCGCCTTCATTTTTCATCCGGTTATGAATAATCTTGATGAAGGCATCCCTGTTCTTCGGATCACAAGATACTTCTTGTCCGTCCGTGAAAGTTTCTTCAAGCCTCGGCCAATTTTCGCTCAATTCCTTTTTCTGTTTGAGAAGCTCTTCCTGCATGCTCTTCTTCGCGACATCCCTGCCTAGCTCTATCGACTTTTCCATTTTGCTAGACAGGTCTTTAAAGCGCTTCAATCTTTCCTCAAGGGCAATCGTAAGCTTGTCCATGGCGCCCGCATGCAGCTCCTCGCCCATTTGCTCCTGTTGAAAAAAAGGTTGTCTGACGTGGGCGTACCACTGTCTTAGGGCTAAGACGTTGGCGATGTAGCAGATGTTATTATAAACCCGATACTTGATACTTCTGTAAAATCCTGCACGAAAGGATTTGTCGTGCGTGGCAAGGTCTCTTTCCGTTATTAATCTATTTCCCTTAGGATAATCCCTCCTGCAAATCACTCCCGCCGCGATGACGCTGCCGTAACCGATTCTAACAGGTCCGACCAAGCCTCCCTCACCCCCTAAGAAAATGGGTGGTTCGTTTAACATGACGCCCCTGGGTACGTCGCCGATGAGCGAAGGTGTGGCCTTATCCTGGTTGGGTGTGTAATTGAAATGTATGTAGGAGCTTCCGACTTCGCTGTGATTTTTACGGCTCGTTCCGCCTGCCATGAAGCAGTCACAAAAGTTGATGAGGCTGCCCAACGTTACAAACGGAAAGAGAATGGTCTGCTTTAATCCGACTGTATGATTCGCATTGGCCTCTTCTTCAAGGATACATCCTTCACGTACCTGCGCGCCGCACGCCACGGTCGCCTGTCGCAGAAAGACGGATGATTTGAAAAACCCCCCTCGGAGCTCGACCTCCGGTCCTGTTTGACAATCGACAATGGTCGCCGGCGCTTCATATCCCAGCTTGGTTCCCCGAGAAATCAGGGTTCTTGACCCATAGATCCTGCATCCGGGATAGATGGCCACGCCATCGCCGGAAATCCTCTCCGGAACTATTTCCTCACCGACATCAATAGAAAAGGGGCTCGGTATGTGGACCCCCTTTTCCATCAATTCAACTATGTTATGCGACAGGCTAACTTTTAGTTTCACGACTGATGCCCAGCTTGGCCATTTTTTTCTGGAATGTGTTTCTATTGATTCCAAGGTAGTTGGCTGCAGCACTCTTGACATTGCCATTGCGCTTCAGGGCAATTTTGAAAAGACATCTTTCCACCATGATCAAAACTTCTTCATGCAATCTGCTTTTCCTTTTTTTCCCGTCACCGACTGAACAGAGGACTGTAGAAATGTCTTCAAGCTTTTTTCCCATAGCCTCTTCAATAAGTGCGTATGGCTTTGTCTGAATATTTTGATCCACAGCTACAGATTTTGTTTTCTTGCGTTTCATAATAACGACGCGCCCTTTCTCCCGTGCCTTTGTCGTTATGAAAGTCTGATGATTCTTAACTTAGCTTGTGACTTTTTACAAGATCAGAAAATTATGAGGTAAACAGCTTTGTGATTATAATCCCTGCAAGTACCACAGCCGTAAACCAGGTCATAATGATATCCGACATATTCTTTGCAGGATGTTCAATCTGTTTCCTGACTTCTTCTTCCACCTTTTCGTTGTCCATGCGACCGACAAGATCACTGACAAGAGTGGAAAATTTTTCGTAACTGTTCGACAGAATATAAAATCCCTTCACCGTAGTCAATAGGAGATATACCCTCTTTCTCAAAATCAGAGCGCCGATATAAGTGATCTCCTCCCAGCGGAGTTCTTTTTTCCGCATAAATTTCCTGATCATGATGCCCTGGTTTCCCGTTTGAACAATACGAAATGAAGATTCGAAGAGAACACAAAGAACGGGTATGAAAATAGCAGTGAGCGATATTCTTTCTAATTTTGACCCACCCAGGAAGTAGGACAGCAGGAGAAGGAAGAAGAGGAGAATAAAATCAACGAAAAAGGGAAATAGAAACGATCTTCTTATTCTGTAGACGTTTTGATACATAGCTTCTGTGGGTGGACAGACTCGTATCTCTCATTTAATTATCTCTTCTAATGAAGAGACCGCTTTTGCCGCCTTGTTTTGTGATTAGTTTGATGTCCGAAAGGACTATGTTCTTATCGGCAGATTTGCACATATCATAAATTGTGAGAGCCGCCACGCTGACGGCAGTCATGGCCTCCATCTCTACTCCTGTTCTCCCCACGGTCTGCACTGTCGCTTCAATGATGATTTCACCGAGATCCGCATCTCTTGAAAACCTTATATCAATACCTGTCAATTCCAGGGGGTGGCACATGGGAATCATTTCGCTTGTCTTCTTAGCTGCCATGACCCCCGCAATGTTGGCTACGACAAAGACATCTCCCTTGGGCATTTCTCCCCTTTCGATGAGACTCAGTGTCTTCTTTTTCATCAGAACCTTCCCCCGGGCAACGGCCTTTCGTATGGTCCGTTCCTTTCCAGTCACATCGATCATCTTGGCCTTGCCTTTATCGTCAAAGTGGGAGAATTTAGTCATGCTGATGTTCCGAACCTCTTAGTGGAAAGTTACACCAAAATTAGCATAGCCCCTCTGCACAGTCAAGAGAGTTAAAAAAATACTTTTCCAAAAGAAATATCTCCCAAAGAAATATCTTGCCAGGGGAAAAGTTATTCTGTAACATTTTCGCCCACTCTTGAGAAATTCTCAGGGAGCACGAATTGGTTGCAAAGGTCATCAGCAGCACAGTTGTCGGTGTAGATTCGTATCCAGTCGATGTGGAAGTAGATATATCACCGGGACTTCCCGATGTTGCCGTAGAGGAAAGCAAGGGCATAATCAAGGCAGCCATAAAAAATTCCGGCTACAAATTCCCCAATAAATTTGATATAATAGATATTCACATCGAGGTCCCGTCTGTAAGATATAAGGACCTTGCAGGAAGGTCTTCCGGCGAAGCATCCGGCGCCATCAAGGAAAGAATAGAGCGGGCGAGGTCCATGCAGGAGCGAAGATTTGCCGACCGGAACATGCAATTCAATGCGAGGATGTCAGATAAAGCGATAAAATTATATTGCGCTGTCGATGAGGAATCTCAGAAACTAATCGAAATGGCCATTGAGAAACTCGGGCCCTCGGCGCGGGCCTATACCAAGGTGCTGAAGATAGCCAGAACTATTGCAGATATTGAATAAGATAAGAAGATCAGTGCTAGCCATGTCGCAGAAGCCATCCAACACAGAAGCCTTGATAGAAAAATGATTTAGTGATAAGTGACTCTACCTACGCCGATGATAGAGCAAAGGGGGAAACATATGGACATAAAGATTGTTCGCGCGAAGCCTAAGCAAATGAAGGCGAAACCCGAGGACGAATCAAAGCTGGGGTTCGGGAAAATATTCACGGACCACATGTTTACAATGAAATATCATGCGGATCGTGGTTGGTATGATGCCATGATAGAACCTTATCGGCTTTTGTCCATTGATCCCACGGCCATGTGCCTTCACTACGGACAGGAAATATTTGAGGGGCTGAAGGCGTACCGGGGAAAGAACAATGCTCTTTTCCTCTTCAGACCAGACCGGAATATACAGCGGATGAATAACTCCGCAGATAGGCTCTGTATGCCGCGCGTCGATCCCGGTCTGTTTATGGAGGCGCTGAAAAAACTTGTTCTGATCGATAAGGACTGGGTGCCTCGATCCCATGGAGCATCCCTTTATATCAGGCCGACGATGATTGCCACGGAGGCGGCTCTGGGTGTGCACAGCTCCAATGCATATCTGTTTTTCATTATTGTTGGTCCAGTCGGTCCATACTATCCCCAGGGATTCAGCCCGACGAGCCTCTATGTGGATGAGGAGTTTGTCCGTGCCGTGCGCGGGGGCATAGGGTTCATTAAGGCTGCAGGTAATTACGCTGCCAGTCTCCTCGCAAGCAAATTAGCCGCTGAGAAGGGATTCACGCAGGTCCTTTGGTTAGATGCCATCGACAGAAAGTATATTGAAGAGGTGGGGACGAGCAATATCTTTTTTTTCGTCGGGGATGAATTGATTACACCTCCCCTCACCGGAAGCATCTTGCCCGGTGTGACCCGGGATTCAGTTATTCAGATGGCAAGGAGATGGAATATCGCCGTTTCCGAAAGGCCCATATCAATCGATGAGCTTATGGATGCATCCGCCAGAGGCACACTAAAGGAGGCCTTTGCCTCCGGGACAGCAGCTATCGTTTCCCCGATAGGAGAGATTTTTTACAAAGGTAAGCCGACGGCCATAAGCGGCGGGGAAATAGGGGCCTTAACTGAAAAATTATACAATGAAATTCTTCAGATACAGTATGGCGAAAAGGACGATCCCTTTGGCTGGAGGGTGCTCATATCGGAGTGATGCACGCATTCTGTAAGGATATTCCACTTGATACGAGCACTTGCGATGGGAATCCACAGACGTGTGGAAAAGATTGTTGATAAACGTGTTGATAAGATGCGTAAGTCCTCAGAAGTGACTAATTTATACCTCATTGCATATGATTGAGGCATATGATAAGTTTAATGATTACAATATCATAGATAAGTGTCATTTAATTTCTACTAATTGCGGGAGAAAAGTGCCATCGTTGTTCTAATTTAAGGTAAAAGAATGGAAAAAAAATGTAGCTACGGTTATCATTATTCATTAAAGATAGCAATAAACTTGGCTTTTTTTCTGTTTTTTGCTTTCGGAACATCATTCGCAGGTACTCTACCCCTCGACGAGTTAATTGCGAAAGCACAAGAGAGATACGAAAAGACTCAAGACCTCAAAGCGCAGTTCATACAGGAAGTGACGATTAAATCGGTGAACAAGACAGAAAGGGAAGAAGGTATTGTTTATGTAAAAAATCCTAGAAGAATGTTGTGGGTCTATTCGAAACCAAAGGCAAAAAAATTAATCATCAATCCCAAGAAAGCGTGGTTGTATATTCCGGAGGACCATGCCGCCTACGTGCAGGATACGGAGAATATCTATAAGTCGAAGCTGGCCGTAAAATTTCTTTCGGGCATAGGCAAGTTGAGCGAAGATTTTGACGTAGGCTTTTCAAAACCTGATAATGTGGACAAAAATGGGAACTATCTCCTTACCCTCGTTCCCAAAGCTTCGGATACAGGCGTCGGTAAATTGCATATCACCATAGATAAGGAGAATTTTCAGGTCATACAATGCAGTTTTGTAGACCTGTACGGAAATCTTACCCGTATCAGTCTCGCAGATATAAGAATCAACAACAACCTTGACGATAAGCTTTTTAACTTCAAACCGCCATCAGGCGTAGAAGTATTCAACATGCCCTGATTGGCAGAGCCGTCCTTTCCTCACCATTTTCTGATTTTATTACGAGGCAATTGTGATTTCTTGTGAGAAAATGTTTGCATCGATATGGCGTAATTTTTTGCCCGCGGAAAGATAACACAGATGAAACGATATAAGGTGGATAAACCTACCTCCTCGGATCTTGAAAAGGCCCTGACCTTAGAATGGCTTGATACCAACGGTTTGGGTGGTTACGCCTCGAGTACGATCCTCTCTTGCAATACGAGAAAGTATCATGGCCTTCTAGTGGCAAATCTCAGGATGCCGAGAGGGAGGCATGTCCTCCTTTCGTGGCTCGAAGACGCCGTTGTTTCCGGCAAAGAGGACCTCTTTCTTTCCTGCTGTCAATATCCCGGGGTCTTCTTCCCCGACAAGAAGCATTTTCTCACGGAATTCAACGTGGATTATTCTCCGCGGTTTACGTATGAGGCGGAGGGAATGCGCATCCATAAGGCAATCATGATGATCCATAAGGAGGATTGCGTACTGATCAGGTATGACGTCGAAGATTGTCAGTCACCGGGCCTCTTGCGCCTGAGGCCATTCGTTGCATTTCGGGGCTATCACTCCTTGACCAAAGAGAACACGTTCCTGCAAACGGAAACATACAGGACGGAAGGGGGATTCAAGCTGCAGCCCTATGACGGTATGCCCCCCATCGTTATGCAAACGAGTGTAGAAGCGAATTTTTTCCCCGCACCTGTCTGGCACAATAATTTTGAATATAAGAAAGAGGAAGAGAGAGGCTTTGACTGGCATGAGGATCTTTTCTGTCCCGGTTTCTTCGAGATTCCTATTGAAAGGGGAAGCGCAGTCATCATTTCTGCATCCACGGACGCCTGCCGACAAAAGCTGGAAAAAATATGGATGACGGAAAAGGCGAGGCGCGCCAAGGAGATGCTGAGAGAAGAGAAGACTGTGGAGAAGTTTAAAAATGAGGAGGATAGGGCTCATGTCCAGAACCTCATTGCTTCCGGCCGGCAATTTCTCATCAGTTCGCCCACAGGCAGACAGGCGATCATTGCTGGATATCACTGGTTCGGCGACTGGGGACGGGACACTCTAATTTCGCTTCCGGGTTTGACATTCCTAAGCGGCCGTCCTGAGAAGGGGATGGCCGTCCTCGACTCGATTGGCGCATATGAAAAAGACGGCCTTCTGCCCAACTATTTCTCCGATGACGAGACGGAAAATGCCTATAATACGGTTGATACGTCCCTTTGGTATTTTTGGGCCATTCAACAGATGCTGAAGTACACCAGCGACATCGGGTTTATCAAAAACCGCCTGTGGCCGGTCATGAAGAGAATTCTGAAAGGGTATATGGATGGAACTGCATTCAATATCCATATGGGAGAAAACGGTTTGCTCCACGCAGGTGACAAGGACACGCATATAACATGGATGGACGCAACCGTGAGAGGCACGCCTGTTACCGCACGATGGGGATATCCCGTGGAAATCAATGCCCTCTGGTACAATGCCATCTGTTTTGCCCAGGAACTCGGAGAACTCTTTGATGAACATGAGCATTCTTTCCGTGACCTAATTTCGAGGATAAGGAAATCATTTGTCGATATCTTCTGGATTGAAGGAGATGATTATCTGGGTGATGTCTTTCGCGACGGCTTTCTGGATTGCGCCATCAGACCGAATCAGATTCTCGCCGTCTCGCTTCCCCATTCAGTATTGGACGCCTCTAAATGGGCAAGTGTGGTCGAGAAAGTAAGGAAGCACCTTCTCACGCCGGTTGGCCTGAGAACCCTCTCACCGGAAGACAGAAACTACAAAGGGCGGTACGAAGGTGACGGTTTGACGAGGGACGCGGCCTATCATCAAGGCACTGCATGGCCATGGCTGATCGCACATTTTGGCGAGGCATATATGAAGGCCGCAGAAGACAAGGCAGCGGCAAAGACATTTCTCCTGGATTATACGCGAACATTCATCCGCCGACATATGTTGGAGGCCGGCATCGGCTGCATATCGGAAATCTTTGATGGCGACCCTCCATATCGCCCCAATGGGTGCATTTCACAGGCCTGGAGCGCCGCCGGATTGATCAGTTTGCATATGCTTCTCAATGATACTCCCGTTGCATGAATCCTTTTATATGAATGAAAAGATTTTCTGGTTTACTTTAACCTTTCCTTATGACAATATAAAAAAAGTGTATTTCAGCGGTATCGTGCAAGAGTCATCTCTGTAATAACATTCCGATACAGGCACAATTGTTTTACGGCAAGGAGGCGCTCAGCCTTTGAGAATCCTTATGTTCGGGTGGGAATTCCCGCCCCATGTAAGTGGCGGTCTCGGAACGGCCTGTTTCGGCATTACAAAGGCGCTCGTAGCATTGGGTCACAAGATATCCTTTGTCGTTCCCAAATGGCCTGGTGAAGGTTTGCCATCGCACGTGGATTTGATTTCGGCGCCGGCAATTCCGGTGAGGGTAAGGGATATTGGCGCCATGGATATCTTTGCCGGACTCCGTGTCAGATTAATTAATTCTGCTCTGAGGCCGTATCTGAACAAAAGCCAGTATGAACACCAGCAGCGGTATTCGGACCTGCCGTTAAGCGGAAAGGGCCGGATGGAAACGGAGGGCTCCCAAGTCTTGGGAACCTCAGGGCACTATGGTCCGAATCTAATTGCCGAAGTAATGAGGTATGCAGGGGCGGCCGGTGTCATAGCCGGAGATCAGTCGTTTGATGTCATCCACGCCCATGACTGGATGACCGTTTTTGCCGGCCTCTATGCGAAGGAGGCCAGCGGCAAGCCCCTTGTTCTTCACATTCATTCTCTGGAATTTGACAGAAGCGGTGAAAACGTAAATCAGGAAATTTTTTATCTGGAACGCTGCGGCATGGTGTTATGCGATCATGTTATTGCTGTCAGCAATTATACAAAAAATTTGATTATCAAACACTATGGTATTGATCCTGACAAGGTATCCGTGGTTTATAACGCAGTTTCGCGCCGCGAAGCGCCACAGGTCTACCATTGGGGGAAAAATCCTGACAAGAAAGTTGTGCTTTTTCTCGGCAGGATTACCTTCCAAAAGGGCCCCGATTATTTTGTCGAGGCGGCAGCAAGAGTCTTGAAAGAATTTCCGGAAGTCACGTTCGTTATGGCGGGTGCGGGAGATATGATGCCCCGCATGATCGAGCGGGTCGCCGAATTGCATATAGGGAAGAATTTTCACTTCACCGGTTTTCTTCAGGGAAGAGAAGTCGAGCGCATATTCTCCATGAGCGACATGTATGTCATGCCCAGCGTATCGGAACCTTTCGGCATATCTTCTCTTGAGGCGATGATATACGATGTGCCTGTCATTATTTCCAGACAGTCCGGTGCGGCGGAGATTCTTGATCATGTTCTGAAAGTGGACTTCTGGGATGTGGATGAAATTGCAAATAAGATAATCGCTATTCTGCGATATCCGAGCCTGGTAGAGGAGATTGTCGAGAGGTCGCGTGAACAAATACGAAACGTTCATTGGGAAAAGGCTGCGGAAAAGATCGTCGATATCTACCGGCTCGTGACACATTGAAAAGGTGGGAAAATGCCAAGCATCTGTCTTCTCTTTCACGTGAATAAGCCTCGCTGGCTGAAGCACTATACCTTCTTTGATATTGACCATGACCACATCTACGAGGATTCGGAAAGAAATCTCGAGAACCTGCACATATCGGCTGAAAAATGCTATCTTCCGGCGAACCGCATCATGCTTGATCTGATCAAGCGCTATAAAGGAGATTTCCGGGTGGCGTTTTCAATAACAGGCGTTCTCCTCGACCAGTTTGAAAAACATCGTGTTGACGTTCTTGAAAGTTTTAAGCGACTTGCCGATACAGGATGCGTCGAGTTTGTCAGTGAGACTTATTACCATTCGCTCGCCTTTCTATATTCCGTCCGGGAATTCAGAGAGCAGATCATGCTGCATAGGAAGAAGATAAAAAAGCTATTCGGGCAAACGCCGAGGACACTTCGCCATACTGAGCTCATCTATAACAGTGCTCTGGCAAAATATGCAGAGAAAATGGGATATCGTGCGATTGTGGCCGAAGGGGCAGACAAGATTCTGGGATGGCGTTCTCCCAACTATGTTTACCGACCATCAGGGTGCAACAATCTGATTCTGCTCTTGAGAAATTATCGTCTCTCTGATGATATTGCCTTTCATTTTTCAGACCCCAAGTGGTCTGAACATCCGCTTGTGGCCGATAAATATGCCAACTGGATGCATAGTATGAATAATACCGGGGACGTCATAAACCTGTTCATGAATTATGAGACATTTGGTGAACATCACCCGGATGAAACGGGGATACTTGACTTTCTCCGCCTCCTGCCCCGCGAAATTCTGGCGCATCCCGATTTCAGGTTTCAGACCCCCTTGGAGATTGCGGGAGACTATGCCCCTATTGACGAACTTGACGTGAAAGATTATATTTCATGGGCAGATGCGGAAAGGGACTTAGATGCGAGGCTTGGAAATGCATTGCAGAAAGACGCCATTGATGCCTTGTACAGTATGGAGTCGAAAGTTCGGCGTCGGAAAGACGCGATGTCTCTCCACACCTGGCGCATGCTCCAGGCATCAGATCATTTCTTCTACATGCGCACCAGAGGGCTGGCCGGGGACGACAATAATAAACAGGCCAATCCTTACGGGTCGCCCTATGATGCGTATATCAACTATATGAATATCATCGACGACTTTTCCGGATATTTGGACAAGAAGAGGAGCAATTAATGAAAAGGCAGAATAAAGGTTATCTATTTGAGGTCAGCTGGGAGGTATGCAATAAGGTAGGAGGGATATATACCGTTATTGCCAGCAAGATGAGGGAGGCTATCCGCAACTACGGTGAACGCTACTTCCTGCTGGGACCTGACCTCAAGACAAACCCTGATTTTGAAGAGACAGACGAGGACTGCTGGGTCAAGATCAGGGAGAGTACGGCCATCAAAGAAATCCCGTGCCGTTTTGGCAGGTGGAAGATTCCCGGGGAGCCGAAGGTCATCCTTGTCAACTTCGGAAAGAAATATGACAAAGACCAATTGCTTTACAGACTCTGGGAGGACTACGGAATAGATTCCATAGCCGGCGGATGGGACTATGTGGAGCCTTTGATGTTCAGTTATGCATGCGGTGAAGTAATCGAGACAATCTATAACCTCATGGTCAGACCGCATAATAATATACCGGCCATCGCTCAGTTTCACGAATGGATGTGCGGCGCGGGCCTCTTGTGCGTGAAAAAAAGGGTTCCCGAAATAGGCACCATATTTACGACACACGCAACTATACTCGGAAGAACCCTCGCTGGTTCGGGGGTGGATATATACACAGTCATGGACAATATATCGCCACTCGCGGAGGCGAGCGCCCATAACATCAAAGCCAAATATTCCATGGAAGTGGCCTCCACAAGGGAGGCCGACTGTTTCACGACAGTCAGTGAAATAACTGCTGCCGAGGCGAAGAATTTTCTTGGCAGGTACCCGGATATCATTACGCCCAACGGTCTCGATGTAGACCACATTCCCGATCTTACTGCAAACAGAGAGCCGGCGCTGAAAGCACGGGAAAAGCTTCTGGCCGCGGCTTCACGGTTCTTAAGAAAAGATTTCTCTCCGAATACGAAGATATTGATCATATCGGGACGCTACGAATTCCATAATAAGGGCATTGATATTTTTCTAAATGCGTTAGGCCGACTTGAGAAGGACATGACCAAAGATGAAGAGGTTCTCGCCTGCCTTTTCGTGCTGGGAGGACACATGGACCTGATTCCCACCCTGCAGTGCGAGCCCGGAAGAGCCGAACCGGGCAACCCTCCCATTGCCACCCACCGGCTACACTATGAGGCGTCCGATCCTATTTTACAGACATGCAACAGATTGGGACTTATGAATACCTCCCAAAACAGGATTTACGTCATCTTTGACCCGGCATACTTGAACGGTCATGACGGACTGATCGACATGACCTATTATGAGGCCCTTTCGGGATGTGATCTTGGGGTTTTCCCGTCATATTATGAACCGTGGGGATACACGCCCCTCGAGAGCGTAGCCCACTCCGTACCTACGATAACTACCGATCAGGCCGGTTTCGGTCTCTGGGTCCAGGAGAAGGCGGGTGAGAACAGCGGGGTCATCCTCTTGAAACGCAAGGGGCAGCGGATCGACTTGATTGAAGAAGATTTATACAACATCTTCAAAGGATTTCTGTCCTGGAACGATCATGAAATAGAAGAGAGGCGAAAGAGCGCGAGGCATGTGGCCCTGCAGGCAAACTGGAAAGACTTCTTCAAGTTCTACCTTCAGGCCTATGACAGAGCAATCTCCGTTGCGCACGAACGCGCGGAAAAGCAAGTCCTCATTGATTATAGGATGGAAAAGAAATATGTCTTCGCGGGCAGTGTATCTACGCAGCCGCATTTTCGTGCATTTAACGCCGTGGTGAATCTTCCCCACAAAATTGAGCGGTTGCGGGAACTCGCCCACAATCTCTGGTGGACATGGCACCCCAAAGCCCGCAGCCTCTATATTTCCCTCGATCCCAAGGTTTGGCAGCAAATGGGAAATAATCCAGTAAGGATGTTGGAGAATGTATCTACGGAGAAGTTATTGGAAGCATCAGAAAATCCCAGCTACATGACAATGTACGCGCAGATCATGCAGCAGTTCGACGAATACATGAATGACAAGACTCCCGACAAAAGGGTGCATGTCTCCCAGGCAATCAAATGGTCTTCGCCGATTGCCTATTTCTCTGCCGAATACGGGCTGCACGAATGCATGCCCATCTATTCGGGGGGGCTGGGTACACTCTCCGGTGATCATCTGAAAACCGCCAGTGATCTCAATATTCCGCTTGTGGGTATAGGCCTTCTCTATAAGAACGGATATTTCAAACAGGTTATTGATAAGAACGGCATACAGACAGAAGAATATCCGGAGAATGAATTCTCCATGATGCCTGTCCAAATTGTCAGGGACGACATGGGAAATGAAGTTCAGATTTCTCTTGAACTGCCCGGTAGAACACTCTATGCGAATATCTGGGAGGTCAAGGTCGGCCGAGTATCTTTATACCTGCTCAATGCGGATGTTCCGGGCAATACCGTACAGGACAGGAGAATAACGGAGCGGCTTTATCCGGCAGACCAGAGAATAAGGATTGAGCAGGAGATCCTTGTGGGCATGGGCGGCGTCAGGCTGATAAAGAAATTGGGCATCCGGCCGCGTGTCTACCATCTCAATGAGGGTCATTCCGCATTTCTCATCTTCGAACGCATCACGAGTCTGATGGCGGAGGAGGCCCTTTCCCTGGACGAGGCCATTGAGGTCGTTTGTGGAAGCACTGCATTCACGACACATACACCCGTAGAAGCAGGTATTGAAAGGTTTCCCAGGGATTTGATGGAGCATTATTTTTCCAGCTTCATCAAGAAAACGGGCATGTCCTGGGCGCAGTTCTGGGAGCTGGGACGGAAGGAAGGTGGAGAAGAGAGAACATTCTTTATGGCCATTTTTGCCCTAAAGATGGCCCATATGAGTAATGCCGTGAGCCACGTTCATGAAGAAGTGTCGAAGCGCATGTGGCGTGATGTATGGAAGGGTTTCAACATCTCGGATATTCCTATCAGTCACATCACAAACGGCATCCATGTGATGTCTTATATCGCACCGAGGATGCAATCCCTCTTTGATGCGTATCTCGGAGATTGGGAAAAGAACATGGGAAACCCGGAAATATGGGACAAGGCCAGAGACATCCCCGATTCTCTTCTCTGGGACACGAGATATGAACTCAAGCAGAAGACCATCAACTTTTTGCGGGAATACCTTTCCAAGCACTGGGTGAAATATGGTTATACGAAGACGTGGCGCGAAGAATTCTTTTCAAAAATCAATCCCGCGGCCCTGATGATCGGATTCGCAAGACGCTTTGCTCCTTACAAACGCGCCGACATGCTCCTGTCTGACCTGGATCGTCTAGACAGAATCCTGAATCATCCGACGCGGCCTGCTCATATAATTATGGCCGGGAAGGCGCATCCCAACGATGGCATGGGAAAAAGCCTGATCAAGAAAGTCATAGACGTCTGCAGGGATGAAAGATTCAGAGGCAAGATATTCTTCATCGAGGATTACGATATCAACATTGCCCGGCGTCTTGTTCAGGGTGTCGACGTTTGGCTGAATACGCCTCGGAGACCCTATGAGGCAAGCGGTACGAGCGGGCAGAAGGTGGTCGCCAACGGCGTGCTCAATATCAGCGTATCTGACGGGTGGTGGTGTGAAGGCTATGACGGAACCAATGGCTGGACCATAGGGCCTGTCTGTAAAGGTTTTGTTGAAGAGCGGGCGAATGCCGACGAAGAGGACAGCCAGTCGCTTTACGCAATCCTCGAGAATTCCGTGATACCCGCATTTTACAGCAGGGAAATATCAGGGCTGCCGGAGAAATGGATCAGCATGATCAAAAGATCCCTGCAAACACTCATGCCCAGATTCAACACGGAAAGGATGCTACTCGATTACTACGACGATATGTATCTGCCCACGGCAGAGAGGGAACATGAACTTTATACAGATGCGCACAAACTGGCCCGCGAGCTGGCGGATTGGCGGCGCAAAATTCCCATGCGTTTTTCCTCGCTCAGACTCCTCGACGCCAGCATTGAAGGGATCCACGGGGATACCGTGCTCGTCGATCAGCCGCTGATCATCAGCGCCAGGATAGATCCGGGGAAGGTGGAGCCGGAAGAAATATTGGTTGAGCTGATAATAGGAAGAAGGGACGGGTACGAATTTGCCGATTCCCCCGATTGCATTCCTTTGAGCATAGCCAAGAAGGGGTCTGATGGCATCCTCACCTATTCCGCGGAATACATCGTGAAGAACAATGGGCCCTATGCATACGGTATCAGGGTGCTGCCTTACCATAAGAATCTTGCCGCCAAACACACAACCGGACTTATCCTCTGGGCGTGATTCGCGCTATTTTATATTTGTTTAGGATAATTTCGCTCCCGCCCCCATGCAGCCGCGTTCGGCCTGCTGTTACCATACCCGCATGCATGTGCATCACTGCGGCAGCGCCGCTTTTCGAAAGGCGGCATCACAATTCTCTTTCAAGTTTCTGTCAGTTACATCGAAGCAGATCCTTCCACTCCCCCTGTATGGGATGCTGTTTGCCTGCCGGGTGATCGTGGCCGAGTTTGTAAACTACGCACTGCGCTGGAGTCTATTTTTACCATTCATCAGCAACATTTCAAAAACAAGTTTATTTCAACTATTCCTGTAACACAGACTGCGAGCGGAAAATAGTGTATTGCCTGTTCTGGGATGGCAATGAGACACATGCACAAAAATGTACATCAATTGTGTATACGATATTGTTCCTTTCACAGAAGGATTCGCCATAATTGTTCATTGTATCATGAGATCGAAATAGACATTGAGTACGCATTATCCAATCAAATGCGCACCTTGAATATTCAAGGGCACTTGGCATCGTAATTGCTCTTTATGCGCAGCACTGGTCGTTCAGTATCTAAAATATGAACGTGGAGGTAACAAAAATGAATACAGGAGATACAGCGTGGGTATTGACTTCTTCAGCATTAGTTCTACTCATGACAATGCCGGGGCTGGCCTTTTTTTATGCGGGCCTGGTGCGAAGGAAAAATGTTCTATCTATCTTGATGCAGTGTTTCATAATTTTGGCCATGATTAGTCTGCAATGGATGTTATGGGGCTACTCATTGACGTTCGGCCCTGACGTGGGAGGAATCATCGGCAACCTGGATTGGTTTGCCCTCAAGGGTGTGGGCGGGATGCCGAACCCGGACTATGGAGCCACGATCCCCCATGGGGCTTTCATGATCTTCCAGTGCATGTTTGCCGTAATCACGCCGGCTCTGATTATCGGTGCGTATGCGGAGAGGATGAAATTTTCTGCTTTTATCGTCTTCACTCTCCTCTGGGCCACTTTTGTCTATGATCCGCTCGGCCACTGGGTATGGGGGACCGGCGGTTGGTTAAAGAGTCTCGGCGCCCTAGACTTCGCAGGTGGCATCGTAGTTCACACCAGTTCCGGCGTTTCCGCCCTGGTCATGGCCATTCTGCTCGGCAAAAGGGTCGGGATGGATAAGGGGATGACATATAAGCCACATAATATGCCCTTCGCAGTACTCGGCGCGGGGCTTCTCTGGTTCGGTTGGTTCGGTTTCAATGCGGGCAGTGCGCTGGCAGCGAATGAACTTGCCACCAATGCATTTATCGCGACCAACACGGCCACTGCGGCGGCTGCGTTCACATGGCCCATGATCGAATGGATAGTCGGCGGCAGGCCGACGGCTTTAGGCGCTGCCACCGGCGCCGTCGCAGGACTCGTCGCCATCACGCCTGCGTGTGGGTTTGTCAGCCCCGTAAATGCGCTCTTCATCGGCGTTTTGGTAAGCGTTTTCTGCTACATTGCTTGTGCGAAAGTAAAAGCCATCTTCAAATATGATGATTCTCTCGATGTCTTCGGCGTCCATGGCGTAGGCGGCATTTGGGGAACGCTTGCAACCGGACTCTTTTGCGAAAAGCTTATAAACAACGACGGCGCGAATGGTCTATTCTTCGGCGATACGCACCAGTTTTTGATTCAATGTCTTCTCGTGGTGGTGGCTGTCATTTTTGCTGTAGTGATGACTGTGATCATCTTCAAATTGGTCGATGCTATCATCGGAGTGAGGGCTGAGAAAAAAGATGAGGTGATCGGACTTGATCTAACCCAGCATAGCGAATCCGGCTACACGCTGATTGAATAGGAGGTACGAAAATGAAATATATAGTCGCTATTATACAGCCGCATAAACTGGATGAGGTGATGACGGCGCTCGAAGAAATTCAAGTTAACCTAATGACGGTATCCAATGTTCTCGGTCGAGGCACGCAGAAGGGACTCACGGAAGTTTACCGCGGCGCCAAAGAAGTGGGGAGCCTCTTGAAGAAGATCAAACTGGAAATCGCCTGCAATGAAGATTTTGTGGAACGCACGATTCAGGCCATTATCAGGGGCGCCCGAACGGGCGAAATCGGCGATGGCAAAATATTTATCTTTGACCTTCCCGAGGTCATCCGGATCCGTACCGGAGAAAAAGGCGACAAGGCGATTGGGTAGGAAGAGGTGAAGAGCATGTGGCTCTATTTAACCAAGGTTGACAGACAGATTATATCATCTATGCTCCTCTACTGCGTAATAATTGTCATTGAAGTCGTAAGGGGTATGCGCAGATGTCTGCAAGAGAAATCAAAATTGAACGGAATGGCCTAAGAGATCTCATTGAGTCATATGAACGGGACCTTATTGTAGACGCCCTGAAGATCACGTTCGGGAACGTGTCAGACGCCGCCAAAGTTCTGAAGACGACGAGGCGGATATTCAGCTATAAGGTTCATAAATACGAGATCAATTTGACGGATTTCAGGCTAACGCGCCTCAAGTCGAGAAGACGCGCGCAGAAATCCCTGCCTCACGGCGGCAAAGACAGTGGCAGCCATGTATATAACATTCATGATCGCAGGCCGTTGCACGATGATTCCCGCTGAAGGGAATCTCGGAATTCATGTGAGGACATTTTTGAATTCGGCAGCGAGCGGATGACGAACGGCACTATTCCCTAAGAAGCGAAGATTCCCCGCAGCGTACGCGGAGAGCGGTCGTGAACTTAATCAATCGTGAATCTTGAAACTTGTTAACAGATTATTAACCAACATGCCTTAGAGGATATCTATGGCTAATATTATACCAGGAGGTCTGAGATGCCAAAGAAAGTAATGAAAGGTTCTTTTGATGAGAAAGCAGTCAAGAATGTTTTGAAAATAGTTAAAGAAAAAGATATTAAAATCATCGATCTTAAATTCAATGATCTGCCGGGGCTGTGGCAGCATTTTTCCATTCCCGCGACCGAGCTAACCGAGATTGATGATCCGGTAACGAGCATCTGGGTAGAAGGCATTGGCTTTGACGGTTCATCTATTCGCGGTTTTCAGAAAATTCACGAATCTGATATGATTTTACAGTTGGACCCGGAAACCGCTGTCGTTGACCCGGCTTGTGATGTGCCCACCTTAAGTATTATCTGTGATATTTATGACCCCCTAACGAAAAAACCATACTCTCGCGACCCTCGCTATGTGGCCAAGAAGGCCGCTGAGTATTTGAAAGCCACCGGTATTGCCGATACGAGTTATTGGGGTCCGGAGATGGAATTCTTCATCTTTGATGACATCCGGTTTGACCAGACCGAAAATGCGGGCTATTACTTTATTGACTCCATAGAAGGCGAATGGAATTCAGGGAGGGATGAGAAGCCTAATTTAGGGTACAAGCCGCGTTATAAAGAAGGATATTTTCCTGTCCCACCGCATGATTCCATTCAGGATCTGAGAAGCAAGATGATGCTGGCGATGATTGAGACAGGCATTGGCATAGAGGTGCACCACCATGAGGTTGCCACTGCCGGCCAATGCGAGATAGACATGAGGTTTGGTCCCTTGGTAAAAATGGCAGATAACTGTTTGATGTATAAATACATCGTGAAAAATATAGCCAAGAAACACAATATGGTGGCTACCTTCATGCCGAAGCCGCTCTTTGGCGATAACGGCTCGGGTATGCATACGCACCAATCTCTCTGGAAGGGAGGGAAGAATATCTTTTTTGACCCCAAGGGATACGCGCTTATTTCGCAGGCTTGTAAATATTATGTGGGAGGTCTATTGAAACATGCGTCATCGCTTTTGGCTTTCTGTGCCCCCACTACGAACTCCTATAAGCGACTGGTACCGGGATATGAGGCGCCGGTCAATTTAGCCTATTCGCAGAGAAATCGATCCGCTGCCGTGAGAATCCCAGTTTATACTGAAAATCCTAAAACAAAACGGATTGAATTCAGGCCGCCGGATAATTCCTGCAACCCATATTTGGCATTTGCTGCCATGCTTATGGCCGGTATAGATGGAATACAGAATAAGATAGATCCGGGTGAACCTTTGGAAGAGGACATCTATGAATTGAGCCCGGAAGAGGCAGCTAAGGTTCCCACCGTAACAGGTTCATTGGAAGAATCCATCGCTGCCTTGGAGCAGGATTACAAGTTTCTTCTCAAAGGCGGTGTTTTTACACAGGATGTAATTGATGTATGGATTGAATATAAGAAGGTAAAAGAGATCGATGCGCTTCGTCTCAGGCCGCATCCATACGAGTTCTATCTTTATTTTGATATTTGATAATTGTATGATCATGGTCAGACTCATGCCGAAGCCATCCGGATTCACCAGGTTGGCTTCGGCACGGCCGTGATATCGAGAAAAAAAGAGATTATTTTCGGTTGATGAACATCATGATGATCGTGAGGATGATACTGATGATTATGCACGTGGCGAGGGGAAAATAAAAAGTGACATTTTTGCCTTTGTAAAAGAAGTCACCGGGTAGTTTTCCGAGCCACGGTATTTTTCCTCCCAAGAGGAGCAGAAATCCCAGGCCTGCGATTACCAAGCCGATAATAATCAGAATCTTGCCGAAGCCGGAAAAATCAAACATGTAATTCCTTGTATACTGACTCTTGTAAAAGAGATTACCGCGCCGCTCCTGAGACTGGCAATGAGAGCGAGGTGATGTTTATACGTGAATTGTCATTGCAAGCACAGAGAAGCAATCGCATTGCTACTCTTGCTTAATCATATCACATTTATGACCAGTCAAAGGGGACTTTTTTTGCGAAATCCGGGACCAGCGCCCGGTCATCTACATCTTGGGTGAAGACGGTTTCAAAGCCCATGTCGAAGGCATGATTTATAACAAGCTCATATTCCCTGCGCGTGACCCTTTTTCCCAGATGGGGATGATTCTTAACGGATGGCATAGGCGTGTACTGGGACATGATGCTCAGAGGTACGGAAACGGATATATGCTTTTTTATTAATACGAGGACTTCCAAGCTATTCGATATAAATCCGGGGATGACGAGATGGCGGATGATAATTCCCCTCTTTGCTACACAGTCTTCCGTACAAAGTTCAACTCCTACCTGGCGCACCATTTCCTTGATGGAAGGGATGGCATGCGCCGCGTAATCCTTAACCCCGGAGAGGATAAGGGCATCATTCTCGATGCCGTATTTAAAGTCCGGCAGGTAGATATCCACCATGCCTTCCAGGATTTTCAGAACTCCCGGGTTCTCATAACCGCCGCAATTGTATACGAGGGGAAGACGCAAACCTCTCCGGCGGGCGATGAGAAGGGCCTCCATGACCTGCGGTATCTGGGGGGTGGGCGTAACAGACTCGATGTTATGACAGTTCTCTTTCTCAAGAGCCAGCATGATGCCGGAGAGTCCTTCAACGTCTATCCGCTTCCCGGAAATATCATGGCTTAGCTGATAGTTCTGGCAGTAGATGCATTTGAGATTGCAGGAAGAAAGGAAGATTGTACCGGCGCCCCGTGTCCCCGAAATGGGAGGCTCCTCGCCATAATGGGGCAGGGCGTGGCTTACGGCGACGTCGTCAGCAATACCGCAGAACCCTGACGCACCCCTTGTCCTGTCGACCATACATCTTCTGGGACACAGTGTGCAGCTCTTCAGGATTTCCTTCAGCTGGTCAATACTCTGCCGCGAGATAGTTTCAGCGTCCACTTGCGACTATGCCTCACTGAATTTCTATCTTCTCCACAACGTTTTTGATCTTTTTGCTTTCTATAAGCTCCAGGAATTCTTCTCCCAGAGGCTGTGCGCGTTCCACCACATTCCACCAGTGTTTGATCCTAGTAGATGGGTCATCGATGTAGATAATAAAATCATCACGATCGGGTATCTTCCCTCTGGGGAGCTGCGCGACAAAGCCGTGAGAGGGATAAATCATCAAGACATTATCAAGATCATCCGCTTGCGGGAAACGATAGGAAAGCTTTTTATCCAACCATCCTGGTATAATTCTTTCCTGATGGTTAAAGAAGAGTACGATATCATCACTTGTCGCCGCATAGTTGTGGGTGATATGATAATCAGTTAGACCACCATCTCTGTATACCCCGAAGGGTGCCCCGTAGATGTTTCTGACGCCGGCAACCACCAGAGGAATAGCGCCCGAGGCCACCAGGGCATACTTGAAATTGACCTGACTGAGGGGGATGTATCTGCCGCGGAATCCGGGCCTGAGACAAAAATGCGGCGGCTTCGGCCCGTTATAGAATACAACCCGCTCGGCAAAATGATGGATGTATGATCTCTTAATGGCATTGAAGAGAAACCCTATACCAAGGCCGAGCTGCTGTACCCACTTCAATTCGGAGGCCACAAGGTTTCTTGCACGGACGGTAATGATCGTAAGACGGTACTTCTTACTGGCCAGTGCAAAAGGCAGAGCGTCGTCCTCAATATACGAATTTACAATGCCTAAGAGGGATGCCTGAACAGTGGCCGGTGTGTCGGCTCTCGTGTAAGTTGTGGTGATGTAGGATTCCATAAGAGTGCGGTAACTTTTTTCCGGTTCCGGTTGCAGCCAGGCAGCGAACCGCATTGCCCCTGCCGATGAACCGACGAGGTGCATCGCCCTCACGCATCCGAGGAGGCCCTTTGTCAGGAGCGTCAGATCGAAGCCGCTGGCCACCAGCCACCGGGGACCAGTGGCCGGGGCGAAATAGGTCGTAACGCGGTCTAAATGAAAACCACCATCTTGGATGATTTCATAGGCCCGCTTGCCCGCTTTTATACAGATACCATTCATTATTATCGACCGTTGATGACTTCGAAATCTTGCAGACCCGGGTAAAATTTTTTGCGGGTATGCTTGAGAATCACCGGGAATCGCCACAAATGGCCTTGACACTATCCTGGCCGTTCGGTAAAGTAATGCATCTAAATAGCATTTACCCGCCTGCTCAATTTGATGGCGGTTAATACATAAACTCTAACTGTTTTGTCAACGTCTATTGTTGGTCGCATCCCCAAAAAATATGTGCAGATGGTCAGGGAAATAATTTGTATGGATATTAAAGCCCATGTAGCAGAAATAGCAAGAAATGCAAAGAAAGCGGCCACAGTGCTTGCCCGCCTGTCCTCCGACGCAAAAGATAAGGCCCTCCTCGAAATGGCCGAGGCGCTTACCAGGCACACCGGCCTTCTGATGAAGGAAAATGCCAAGGATCTTGAAAAAGCGGCACAGACGGGCCTTTCCGCCGCGATGATTGACAGGCTCGTGTTGAACGAAAGCACAATCGAGGGCATTGCGAGAGGTCTGACAGAAGTGGCCTGTCTCCCGGATCCGGTCGGAAAAGTGACATCCATGTGGCGGCGACCGAACGGCCTTCTCGTCGGCCGGATGAGAATCCCGCTGGGTGTAATCGGCATCATCTATGAGTCCCGCCCCAACGTGACTGCAGATGCAGCAGCCCTCTGTCTGAAATCAGGCAATGCCGTCATCCTGCGCGGAGGGTCCGAGGCGATAAACTCGAATATTGCCATTGCCAAGATCCTTCAGGGCGTTTTGAAGAACCAGGCCATTCCCGAAGAGGCCATCCAGGTGATTCCCATAACCGAGAGGGAGGCCGTCCGCGAGATGCTGCAGCTTGAAGAATACATAGACGTGATCATCCCGAGAGGGGGCGAAGACCTGATCAGGGCGGTTGTCAATGAATCGAAGATTCCTGTTATCAAGCATTACAAAGGGGTCTGCCACGTATTCGTGGATGCCGGCGCCGATATTGAGATGGCCATAGATATTTGCATGAACGCAAAAACCCAGCGTCCGGGCGTTTGCAATGCCATGGAGACACTGCTTGTCCATCAGGAAATTGCAGGGGAATTTCTGCCGCTTATTGCCCGTCATTTCAAGGAGGCGGGCGTAGTCCTGAAAGGCTGCGACAGGACAAGAGGAATCGTGAAAGACGTCGAGCAGGCGAAAGAGGAGGATTGGTATCAGGAATATCTCGATCTCATTTTATCAGTGCGCGTCGTCGACGATCTTGATGAGGCTGTGTCCCATATTGAAAAATACGGTTCTTTGCACACGGAGTCAATTGTCACGAACGACTATCAAAATGCGCAACGGTTCTTAAATGAAGTCAACTCGTCGACTGTCCTCGTCAATGCGTCCACCCGCTTCAGCGATGGGTTTGAGCTGGGCCTCGGCGCGGAAATAGGAATCAGCACGACAAAACTGCATGCCTTCGGTCCCATGGGACTGGAAGAGCTGACAACAACAAAATTCATTATCTACGGGAATGGACAGGTGAGAACATGAAATGGGGATTGTTGGGAGGCACATTCGATCCGATACATAATGGCCATCTCAGATGCGCCGAGGAAGTGCTCGAAATTTTTGACCTGAACAGGATCATCTTTATTCCCGCTGCGAAACCCCCACATAAGATAGATGGCGATATCACGTCATTTCATCACCGGGAGCAGATGATCAAGCTGGCTATTGAAGGGAACCCGGTATTCACATTCTCCGACGTGGAAAAGCAGCGTGAAGAGAAGTCTTACTCCGTGGAGACCGTTGATTACATTCTCAAAAAATACATGAAAGATCTGGAATTGTATTTCATCCTGGGGCAGGATGCCTTTCATGCCATACACAGTTGGAAGGATTGGCAGAGGCTGCTGCTCTTATGCAATTTTGTCGTTATGACAAGACCCGGCTACGAAGACAGGGGACTGGATGGAATCCTCCCCGCTGATTTTGCTTCCAAATTTAAGTACGACGATAGCGTCAAGGGACTCCGGGGGCCCACCGGTCACGTCATTTATTTCAGGGGCGTTACATTCCTGGATATCTCATCCAGCGATATCAGGCAAAGGGCAAGAGAGGGCAGGTCCATCAAATACCTCGTTCCTGAGACGGTCCGGCATTACATTATGAAGAACTCTCTCTACAGGAACTCAAAGTAATAGGTATGCATACGTCCAATCCTAAGCATATCGCAAATCGGTCAGTGTCCTTACGAACCGGGAAAATAATCCTCGCAGCGGGCATTATCTCACTTCTCTTTGGGGCCGCTGGATCATGGGCCACAGACAATTTTCCTAAACCGGTTGGCGCCGTCAATGATTTTGCCGGCGTGATCCCGTCGGACTATAAGAACCGCATGGAGAGTCTCTCTCGAGAAGTTCTCGAAAAAACAGGGACTGCCATTGTCGTTGTCACGATGGGCACCATCGGAGATAACGAACTGAACGATTATGTCAACAGCTTGTACAAGGCCTGGGGTATAGGCAAGAAAGGCGAAGACAAGGGCGTCTTGATCTTTCTCACCTTGAAGGAGCGGAAATTCAGGATTGAAACCGGGTACGGCGTGGAGGGCATCCTCCCCGACGGGCTTGTTGGTGAGATCCGTGACAGGTATGCGATTCCGTATTTCAAGAAAGGTGACTTTGGGCAGGGACTTTCCAATACCGTAACTGCCATAGCTTCCGTCGTGGCAAAGGCGGCCAATGTATCCATCACGGGTGGTGTACCCATAGCGCAGCCGGAAGAGAAGAAAGTCAGGCAGAGGGGCAGTATATTTCCCCTCATCATCCTTATTCTGATACTGGCAGCACTCTTGGGAACCAAGCAGGGAAGGGACTTGCTCCCCTGGCTGCTGCTCTTCGCGTTTACCGGTAGAGGTGGAGGCTATGGCGGCGGCGGTGGGGGCTTTGGCAGTTTTGGCGGCGGGGGCTTCGGCGGTTTCGGCGGCGGTGCAAGCGGCGGCGGTGGAGCGGGCGGCGACTTCTGACGAGAGGTGATCGACATGGCGAGGGTACCGAAAAATCCTGAGGAGATTTTTGAAGAGCTCACCGACAACTTCAAGAAGGTTTTCGGCAGCGATCTTATATCCATTATTCTCTATGGAAGCGGGGCGAGTGGCCACTATGTCCCCGGTAAATCAGATATCAATTTTCTCATCATCCTCTCCGAGAGAGGGATCGATAATCTGGATAGGGCCTTCAGCACTGTTGCGCGGTGGCGGAAGCGTAAGGTCGCAATTCCTCTTTTCATGACGAAGGCGGAAATATTATCTTCCCGTGATACTTATCCCATTGAGTTTCTCTCTATGAAAAAACATTATGTTACAGTCAACGGTGAGGATGTCCTCGCTGGATTGTCCTTCGATCCATCCCATCTACGCCTGCAGTCTGAGAGGGAATTTAAGGGGAAGCTGGTTCACTTGAGGAGGGGCTTCCTCGAAGCGGAAGGGCAGGCACGGCAGATGCGCGAATTGATCAAGGCATCTTTCACGGCATTCATCTCCATATTCAGAGCCCTCCTGTACATCAAAGGAATTGACATACCTCAGGCGCGAAGGGATGTAATCAACGCTGTCGCCGGGGAATATTCGGTCGATCCTGCCATTTTTCTGAAATGCGCAGATATAAAGGAAGACATTGATCAGGTCCCTACTGCTGAGATTCAGAATATCTTTAAAGATTACGTAAAAGAGATTGAAAAACTATCCGCCATTGTTGATGGCATGGGTGTATGAAAATACAGTAACTGCAGCACATTAAGTATGATTCATAAAAATTGCAGAATATATCGGGAGGTGCGGCATGACTAGCGGGAAGAAAATTCTTATTATTGCAGGAGTGATTGTTCTTGTCCTGGTGCTTTTTCTATACTCCAGTTACAACAATTTCGTTTCTCTGGATGAAACTGTAAAATCGTCCTGGGCGCAGGTGGAAAATCAATTGCAGCGACGGTACGACCTGATACCAAACCTTGTGGAGACGGTGAAAGGGTACGCCAAGCAGGAAAAAGATGTCCTCGTCGAGGTTACCAATGCGAGGGCCAAGGTGGGTGGCGCGGTGAATGTGCCGGATAAGATCAGCGCCAATAATGAATTGTCCGGGGCCCTGAGCAGACTCTTAGTTGTCGTCGAGAGATATCCCGATCTCAAATCCAATCAGAATTTTATGCGCCTTCAGGATGAGCTTGCAGGAACGGAAAATCGCATTGCCGTGGAGAGAAAGCGGTATAATGATGCAGTGAGGGCTTACAATGTCGCAATCAGAAGTTTCCCGGGGAATCTATTTGCAGGAATGTTTGGTTTCCATAGCGCCGCCTTTTTTGAGGCTCCGACGCAGGCCAAGACAGCTCCGCAGGTCAAATTCTAGGTTGGCGATTCATCCCTGAAAGAATTGCCGGATACTGGAGGACTGGGTGGACAGAACCTTGACGACAGTCATTGACGGTGAGAAGTGTATTGGGTGTGGTCTATGTGTAAAGGTTTGCCCGCGCAGAATCATTTCCATGCAGGACGAAAAGGCGGTCGTTACCGGAGACAGATCAATACAATGCGGGCATTGTGCCATGGTATGTCCGGTGGATGCGGTTACGGTCGAAGCCGTCGATAAAGAGTCTTCCCGGTTCAGTACTTTCGCGCAGGAAAATTCATGGCTCCCCTTTGGCGAATTTGACACGGTAGAGCTTGTCAGACTCATGGGATCGCGACGTTCCTGTCGCAATTACTTAAGCGGACCTGTGGCTCGCGCAATTCTGGATGATCTGGTCAAAATCGGCGTTACGGCTCCCTCGGGGACAAACAGCCAATCATGGACATTTACCGTGCTGCCCTCACGGAAAGCCGTTGTTGATCTGGCAGGACGTATCGCCGTCTATTTCGGGAAGCTCAACCGCGTATCCGAAAATAGATACGTCAGAAAATTTCTGAAACTGATAGGCAGATCGGAGCTCGATGAATACTACCGCGAGTATCACGATACTGTCGAAGCGGCGCTTACCGATTGGAAGACTTCAGGGATTGACAGATTGCTTCATGGGGCAACGGCTGCAATAATTGTAGGATCAAGGCCGGGGGCATCCTGCCCCGCGGAAGATGCCCTTCTTGCTACACAGAACATCCTGCTCGCTGCACACAGTATGGGACTGGGTAGCTGTCTCATCGGCTTTGCCGTGCAGGCCGTGAGGCGGGATATCAGAATCAAGAGGTTCTTAGGCATTCCTGATGACGAGATAGTCTATTCCGTAATCGCCCTGGGATATCCAGATGAGAGATACAGACAAGTCGGGGTCAGAAAGAAATATGTTCAGCGTTATTATGAAGCATAAACGGGATGATTTCTGCTGGCATCCTTCCGACAATTTCACGATGCGCGGGATTGTTCGAGAGGCTTGTCTATTGAATCCGGGTCTGATCCGCTTCATTTCTTATACTACGGAGCATTGATTGCGGGACAAGATAGTCACGCATTTTTGAGACAATATAGATAAGTATCCAGAGATCATCAGGCGACCGCTTTCCCCTCTTTCCGATGATTTTACCCTCACAGCCATAGAGGGGATGTCTGGGATTATCGACGATGACCATATCTCCTAATTCCATCTTCATTTCTCCTCATTTCTTCCGGCATCATCATGCCTGCAAGGTTTCCATCACGCGTCCCTGGGGACTTCAACTCGGTATTAGCAGCAATATCGATAGTCCTTAGCCATTTGCCCAATTTCTAACACAATTTAAGCGAGAAGTCCTCTTCTTTTAAAGTACAAATATAAAGGAGCCCAGTCCTGCTGCGACCTCGGCCTGAAACAAACCAAACATTATGGAAGCAAAATATTTTAGAAAAAGCTTGACAACGTGCCGGGTATATAATAGTCAGAAACACGCGGTAAGTAACTGTTACTTACCATCCTTTCAAACTTTTCGTTGTCGGTAGTCATTCATGTATTCGTTGAAGCCGCATTTCCTAATTAAAGACTCATATTCCGGGTGCATAAAACCTTCACCTCCACGTTCGAGTTGCGAATTAGCTTGTTCTTGTGAAGATTTCGGCTGCGAATTTGAGAGATAGCTCTCTGGCAGGATATTCTTGTAAGCCTGACTTGTCATTGGTGCGGAGAATTAATGTCAGTTGGCGACACATCTTTGGGAAAACCACGATATAAAATAAGGAGGTATTTATATGGGCAGGAGTTTGTTCGGTGAGGAGCATGAGATATTCCGTGATTCATTCAAAAAGTTCCTGGCGAAAGAGGTAACCCCGTTCCTAGAGAAATGGGAAGAGGATGGCATTGTTCCCAGGGGAATGTGGAACAGGCTGGGTGACAATGGATTTCTCTGCCCGTGGCTTGACGAAAAATACGGCGGCTCCGGTGCGGGATTCGAATACTCCGCCATCATCATTGAAGAGCTCGCCTACATCGGAAGCCATGGACTCATAGCAGGCCTGCACAGCGATATCATTGTCCCCTACATCTACACTTTCGGTAATGAAGAACAGAAGATGAAGTGGCTCCCCGGTTGCGCTTCAGGAGATATTGTGACTGCCATAGCCATGACTGAACCGGGCACAGGGTCGGATCTTGCCGCGGTCCGGACTACGGCTGTGAAGGACGGCGATTCATACGTCATCAATGGGGCGAAGACCTTTATTTCCAACGGCATTCACTGCGACCTAGTCATCGTGGTGGCAAAGACGGACACCCATGCCGATCCTCCTTTTAAGGGCATCAGTCTCATCTGTGTAGAAAACGGAACCCCGGGTTTCCAGAAGGGCAGAAAGCTCAGTAAAATGGGGTTCCACAGCCAGGACACGGCAGAGATGAATTTCGAAGACTGCCGTGTGCCAGCTTCCAATCTGTTGGGAAAGGAGGGGCAGGGCTTCTATTATCTGATGCAGAAACTGCAGGCGGAACGGCTCGTGGTGTGCATCATGGCCCAGGCGATGGCGGAGGCCATGCTGGAAATGACCGTTAAGTATTGCAGGGAGCGGACTGTCTTCGGAAAGCCCATCAGTTCCTTTCAGCATAATACATTCAAGATTGTCGAGATGGCTACGGAGATTGAACTGGGAAGGACTTTCCTCGATTCTCTCCTTATGGATTACTGTGCAAAGAGGGATATTGTGAAAAGAGTTTCTATGGGCAAGGCCTGGATGTCGGAAATGGCAAACCGTGTTGCCTATGACTGTTTGCAGCTTCACGGCGGCTACGGCTACATGGAAGAGTATCCGATTTGCCGTTTTGCAAGAGACGTGCGAGTTATTCCTATATTCGCGGGTACCACGGAGGTCATGAAGGTAATCGTGGGCCGCATGATGGGCCTGTGATGATGAAAAAGAAGAAGGGAGAAAAAGAGGAGGGACAATGAGGACTTATATGTCGTGGCAGGATGAATATAAGAGCAAACTCATGACGGTGGAAGAGGCTGTAAAAAAAGTGAAATCAAATGATGTAGTGGCGTTCGGGCTCTCATTGGGGGCGCCCACAGCTCATCTTGTAGACGCCCTTTTGGCGCGGGCCGGGGAAGTGACAGGCGTCCGAATTTTAGATGCCGTGCCCATCCGGCCAATGAAATTGTACGACCCTGATTTCATGAACGGCGTCAGGGATTCTTTTACTTACAGTTCATTATTATACAATCCTCTCAACCGGAAATTGGCCCAGGGTAAAAATGTGGATTATCAAAGTGTCAACAGCTCTGATTCCGGCGAACGCATGGGGCGGGTCTGCAATGTCGCCATGGTCTGCGTATGCCGTCCCGAGGCGGGCATGGTCAATCTGGGACTGACCAACTTCTTTTCCCCGGGGATGATTCGGGGAGCTGAAATCGTGATTGCCGAAGTCAATGATCAGATGCCCATGGTGTATGGCGATAACTGGATGCCGATTTCTGATTTCGACTGCTTTGTCGAACATTCGAGCCCGATTCCCGAGTTCAAACGCAAGGGCGAGCCCTCCCATTTGGAATTCGCCATTGCGGAAAACGTCGCGTCGCTCATAAGAGACGGGGACTGCCTGCAGATGGGAATAGGGACGCTGCCGGAGGCCATTATCCGTCTCCTCCGGGACAAAGGGAAGAAAGACCTCGGTGTGCATACCGAGATGTTCCCCATGGGATTGCCGCATCTTGTAAGGGAAGGGATCGTCACGAACAAGTTGAAGAGGGTTCACACAGGAAAGACGGTCGCGAGCTTCTGCATGGGAGACCGCGACATGTATGAGTTCGTTACGCGTAACCCGGACTGTGTCTTTTATCCCACCTCCTATATCAACGCCCCGTATCTGCTCCGGGAGATAGACAATCTGGTATCGATAAACATGGATCTGGAAGTCGACTTCATGGGTCAGTTAAATTCCGAGAGGGTTGATTTCCGCATCGTCGGCGCTGCGGGAGGCCAGCTCGATTTTGTCATCGGAGCCGCCTGGTCTAACGGCGGGAGGGCAGTCAACGTCCTACCGTCGACGCGGACATTGAAGTCCGGCCAGGTTGTTTCCACTATCGTACCGCAGTTGTCACCCGGTGCGCTCGTGATCGTGCCGCACATATACAGCCAGTATGTGGTAACTGAACATGGCATTGCCGATCTGTATTACAAATCCATGCGTGAGAGGGCGGAGGCCTTGATTGCCATAGCCCATCCTGATTTCCGGGCAGAACTGCGCAAGGAGGCCAAACGCGTTCTTTATTGAATGAGGAATATGATTTTGAAAAAGTTAAATATTATGTTGAAAGGAGAAAATTAAATGGACGTTAAAGGTTGTAAAGCGATTGTAACCGGCGGCGCATCGGGACTCGGCGAGGCGTGTGTCCGCAATCTGGTGGGTCTGGGAGGCAAGGCCGCGATCCTGGATTTTGATGCGACGAGGGGAGAGAAACTTGCCGCAGAGCTGGGAAACAATGTCATCTATGCCAACACGGATGTGACGGGCGAAGAAAGTGTACAGGCGGCCATCAAGAAAACGATGGATGCCTTTGGAGCGATAAATGTTGTGATCAACTGCGCCGGCGTGGGAGATCCCGGAAAGGTTCTTTCCAAAAAGGGCCCCATGGCGCTACCGTTCTTCAACCGCGTAGTGCAGATCAACCTGGTGGGTACCTTCAATGTCATCAGGCTCGCAGTGGAGCAGATGGTCAAGAACGCCGGAAATAAAGATGGAGAAAAAGGTGTCATCATCAATACCGCATCGGTCGCCGCCTTTGACGGTCAGATAGGTCAGCCTGCATACAGTGCCTCCAAGGCCGGTGTCGTCGGCATGACACTGCCCATCGCCAGGGAGTGCGCCGAGTATGGAATCAGGGTGATGACGATTGCGCCGGGACTCTTCAATACGCCGATGCTTGCGCAACTACCCGAGGCGGCGCGCGAGGCATTAGGCAAGATGGTACCGTTCCCGCAGCGCCTCGGCGATCCCATGGAATATGCAAAGATGGCCCAGCATATCATTGAGAATCCTATGCTCAATGGAGAGGTCATACGGCTCGATGGCGCCATCCGGATGGCGGCGAAATAAAAAATGTCAGACGACGAAATCGTGCATCGCATTGTGGGGATTTCGTAAAAGAAACGAAGAAGGAGAATAGAAAAAGATGGAAAGTAAGAATGGTATAGTTATGGTGAGTGCGGTGAGAACGCCGTTCAGTAAATTCGACTCCGCCATGGCGGATATACCGAGCATCGACCTCGGTGTGATGGTCATGAAAGAGGTGATCGAACGGGTGAAAATCAAGCCGGAGGAAGTGGATGACATCAGTTACGGGAGCTGCGTCCCCGCGGAAGTCGCCCTGGAGTTGGATGTGCCCGCCCGCCAGGCCACACTGCTTGCGGGTTTCCCGGCGGATAATATTTCCGTCAGCCTAGACAGGGCATGCTGTTCGTCCCTGACATGTCTTCGCTTAGGCGTCAGGGCGATTAAGGCCGGAGAGGCGGAGATCGTCATGGCCGTGGGCGCCGAGAACATGCCTCGTACACCCCATCTGGCCCCCGGTTTAAGAAAAGGAGTGCGACTGGGACATATCAAGCTTATCGATTGCCTCTTTGAGCTTGGCTACGGGGCTAAAGGGTTCAACCCCGTTGCCAAAGACGCGGGGGAAGTGGCCGTGGAATACGGCGTGACAAGGGAGATGCAGGACGCCTGGGCGCTTGGGAGTCAGGAGAAATACGCAAAGGCCTATGCGGAAGGCAAGTTCAAGATCGGAGAGGAACTCATGCCCGTAGTGATTCCCCAGAAGAAAGGTGATCCTATCGTCATCGAAAAGGACGAATCGCCGAGGAAAACAAGCATGGAAGCCTTAGCTAAATTGAAACCCATCTACGGCAGTCCCACTGTGACAGCGGGAAACGCGCCCCCCATAAGCGCCGGGGCAAGCGCGATTCTTATTATGACCAGTAAAAAAGCCAAGGAGAAGGGTCTTAAGCCCTTGGCAACTATAGTCACAGTAGCGGCGTCGGCTACGGTTCCCCGCGAGATTGCCGTTATTCCGGCATATACGATTCAAAAGGCCCTGAAGCAGGCAGGTCTGACACTCGACGACATGAAGCTGATTGAAATAAATGAAGCGTTTGCTGTCCTGCCCCTTGTTGCCACAAAGATTCTTGCCAATAACGACGAGAAAAAGTGGAAAGAGCTGCAGGCCAAGACCAATGTAAACGGCGGAGCCATCTCCATTGGCCATCCCGTGGGGGCAAGCGCCGCAAGAATCACGATGACTCTCGCCTACGAACTCAAAAGGCGCGGCGGCGGTTACGGCGTAGCGGCTATCTGCGGCGGTCTGGCGCAGGGTGAGGCGGTCATAATCAAGGTATAGAAAAAATAGAGCCCGCAGAGCCCATCATAATGATTGTGAGAAATAGAAGAGCAAAGGAGAACGAGGATGGACTATCAGACGATTCTATATGAAAAGGGCGAAGGCACTGCCGTCATCACCTTGAATCGCCCCAAGAGCATGAATTCGCTCAACAGCCAGCTATTCAGGGAGCTTGATCATGTCCTTGCAGACATTGACGGTGATGAGGAAGTGAAAGTGGTGATCCTTGCGGGAGCGGAAAAGTTCTTTGCCGCAGGCGCCGATATCACGGAGATCGGAGGGATTGCCACACCGGTAGATGCCCACCGGTTTCTGAAGGATGTCCAGGCAGTATTCAACAGGATCGAGGACCTGGAAAAGCCAGTTATTGCGGCGGTGAGTGGCCTGGCACTGGGCGGAGGGTGTGAACTTACACTTGCCTGCGATCTGAGGATTGCTGCGGATAACGCGACCTTCGGGCAGCCGGAGATCAAGATCGGCGTGATCCCCGGGGGGGGAGGCACGCAGCGGCTTCCGAGGATTATCGGCATTACCAAGGCGAAGGAACTCCTCTACACCGGCGATTTCATCGATGCACAGGAGGCATATCGCATCGGCCTCGTAAACAAGGTCGTGCCCGCTGCTTCGCTGATGGAGGAAGCCAGGAAGATGGCCGCGAAGATTACCCGCCAACCAGGCTTCGCCTTGAAGATTACAAAGATGGCCGTCAACGGCGGAATGAATATGGACATGAAGTCTGCCATGGCCTACGAGGCGCGATGTTTTGAAATCCTCTTTTCCACGGCGGATCAGAAAGAAGGAATGAAGGCCTTCGTGGAAAAGCGAAAACCTGCCTTCACAAACAGGTGACCTGTTGACGTAGACAAGATAGAGCTGCCAGTCGGGCAAAGAAAAACGGGCAGTGAAGGTTGGAGAAGAAGGTTGTTATGGCCTTTCGCAACATACAATTCGAGGAACCAGAACCCGGCATCGGATTCTTAACATTGAACAGGCCGGATTGTCTGAATGCCCTCTCGCTGGACATGGTGGAAGAGCTCTACACCTTGTTCAGTGAGCTCAATAACTGCCATGAGGTGAGGGTTCTGTTGATTGCAGGGCGTGGCCGGGGGCGGCATGTGCATCGCCATCGCTTCGGATGTTCTCATCGCGGGGCCTCGCGCCGCTTTTACAGCCTCCTTTATTAATATCGGCCTCTCAGGAGGTGAACTCGGGACTTCCTATCTCCTGCCAAGGCTGGTAGGCCTTGCGCGGGCATCTGAGATCCTCATGACGGGCCGCACCGTTGAAGCAAGTGAGGCCTATCGGATTGGTCTGGTCAACTTGCTGGTCCAGGAAGAGGAAAAGCTGATGGACGTCGCTACGGAAAAGGCCCGGACGATGCTTGGTAAGAGTCCGTTAGGGCTGCGCCTGACAAAAGAAGCCCTGAACCGGAATCAAACGGCACCGTCTCTAGAGGCTGCGATCTGCGTGGAAGACCTTAATCAGAGCATCTGTGTCACCGCACCCGGCTTCTTGAAGGGATTGGAGAGATTCAAGAAGAAAAAAAGGAATTGAGAAAGTCATGGCGAAGGGGAAAATAGTCTCGCTGAAAGAGGCCATCGGCTGCATCAGGGATGGTGACGTCCTGTTTCTGGGCTCTTTAATAGAATGCCGGCGTCCCATGGCCGCTGCATATGAAATTATCAGGCAGCGAAAGAGGGGGCTGATTCTTCTTGCGGAATGTTCGCTTGCGGAGGATTTGCTCGTGGGAATGGGCTGTGCTGCAGCCTGGCGCGGCTGCTATACGGGGATGGCGAATTTCGGTCTTTCTCCCGCGACGTTAAGGAAAATAGAAGCAGGTGAATTCATCATCGATGATATCGGCCATATTGATATCATCCTGGGCGCCATGGCGTCCATGGCGGGGAGTCCCTTTGTTGCCACCCGCGCCACTTTAGGGAGTGATGTCCTCAATCCTGAGTTCTCGCGGACGGAGCAGATCCGGAAGCTCGCGCGTGATCCCTCCATGATTCCGGAGAAGAAGTTCGTGTTGATGGATGATCCCTTCTATGGGAGCGGCCCGGTAAAACTCCAGCCCGCCATGCCGGCGGACGTGGCTGTCATCCATGTCCAGCAGGCAGGCGAAGATGGGACCGGACGGATAGGAGGCAGTCTCGCCTTTGACCATTATTTCATTCACGCGGCGAAAATGGTTATCCTGACGGCGGAGCAGATTGTCCCAGAAGCTTATCTTAGAAGAGACCCGAACCGTAATCAGATCCCCTGCACGAGCGTGGATATGGTCGTGGAAATACCGTGGGGCGGGCATCCTAGCCAGGTGCAAGGATTTTATGATGTCGATATGCCCTTTATCAAGGAGTATGTAAAGGCCGCGAAGACCGGGGCCGGCTTGGAGAGTTGGGTTCATGAATGGGTTTTATCAATGAACACGCACGATGAATATTTGGACAGGATAGGAGCGGCGCGGCTTCAGTATCTGCGGGCGATTCCACCCTATGGATACCGCCCCCGCAATATTTGTGAAAGAGTGCATGATCATGAAAACATGTTGAATGAGACGGGAGGTGATGCATAGGAACCGGCATCGGACGATCACGAAGGTTATCTGGTCACAATTGATTGAGATACACGGAAGGAGGGAAATTATGAAAAAAAGCAAGGTCGTCAGTTTAAAAGAAGCAATGCAGGAAGTGCAGGATGGTGATTGTCTCGTCATGGGCGGCGTGGTGGAGGATCGTCGTCCCATAGCCGCTGCCCTGGAACTGATACGTCAGGACAGGAAAAACCTCATCGTGCTTGCGGAGTGTTCACTTTCGGAGGACATGCTCGTCGGCGCCGGTTGTGTCGCGGCGTATCGCGGTACCTATACGGCTATTGGTGCTTTCGGCATATCCCCTTCCACGAAGAGGATGGCGGAAGCGGGCCGCATCATCATCGATGACATCGGACACACAGATGTTTGTCTCGGCTCCATGGCTGCCATGGCGGGCGCTCCCTTCATCGCCTCCAGAACAACATTCGGGACGGATGTGCTGAATCCCGCGTTTGATAACGTGGCCAAGATCAGGGCATTGGCGAGAAACAAAGAGATGATCCCGGAAAAGAAGTATGTTCTCATGGAGGATCCTTTCTATGGCCGCGGCATGGTTCAGCTCCATCCCGCAATGAAATCGGACGTTCTCATCTGCCATGTCCAGTACGCGGGCGAAGAGGGGACGGTCCGGATCGACGGCAGCCTGGTCTTCGACCACTTTGCCGCTCACGGCGCCGCAAAAGTCATTATTACAGCAGAACAGGTCGTCCCTGAGGAGTATCTCAGACGCGACCCCAATCGCAATCAGATCCCCTGCACAAGTGTCGACATGGTCGTTGAGGTTCCCTGGGGCGGTCATCCGGGTCAGGTTCTCAATTTTTATGACATGGATATACCGTTTCTTATGGATTATGTCGGAAAAGCCAAAACAGAAGCAGGATTTAAAGAATGGGCCGATTCCTGGGTTCACGGGCTGAAAGGCCACGACGATTATCTGAATAAACTGGGCGCTTCGCGCTTGGAAAAGTTGCGGGCCATACCGCCGTTCGGCTATCGTCCGAGACCGAAAGGAGGTGCACGATCATGACAGAACAGTACGCAAAAGCGCAAGACTACAAGCCCACGGAGGCAATGGTTATTTACGGCGCCCGGATGCTCGCAGAATTTAACGGAAAGACTGGGATCATCGGAATCGGAGCGCCGCTTCTTGCTACACACCTGGCAAAGATACTTTATGCGCCGGACATGAAGATGATTGTGGAAACGGGTCAAGCTGATGCGGACCCGATCGAGGTGCCACTCTCCATCATGGATAGTCGCCTGACCTATGGCTCGTCCTGGCAGATGGGCGACCCGGAAGGCCTGTTCCCGCTTCTGCGGGGGGAGATTGACTTCGGTTTCATCGGAGGGGCGCAGATCGACAAATACGGCAGCCTGAACTCAACATTTATCGGCACCGATTACAACAAACCGACGAAGAGACTGGCCGGCACAGCAGGCGCTGTCGATATCGGCGGATTCGCCAAGGCAACAATTATCACTATGGCCCACCAGAAACGCCGGGTATTGGATAAGGTGGATTATCTCACTACGCCGGGCTGGATGGTAAAGAAATGGCCGGAAGGCAAGATGGTCAGAAGGGAAGAGATCGGTCTTTCCGGCGGGCCTATCGCCTTTATTTCTTCCCTGGGGATCATGAGATTCGATGCGAAAACGAAGATCATGTATGTAGATAAATATTTCCAGGGAGTCACTCCTGAGGCTATCAAGGAGAACACGGGCTTCGATATCGATATCTCCCGCGCGACTGAGGCAGACCCATTGCTCTTAGAGGAACTGAAGGTCCTGAGGGAACAGTGCGATCCCTTGAACATATATCGCACACGATAGACGATAGAGAGGCAGGGAGATGACGGAACACGGCTGGGGCGCCGGGCGAGTTGTGCGACGCCTGCGCTCCGGCCTATGCGTATGCGATAGAATACTAACTATTGAGTCGTCTGTCTCACAATATATAACCAGTTAATAGATGATTTCCACGGGAGGGCGTATGCCGGCGGCAAATAAGAAGATAAAAAAAGGCTCGGGCAGAATGAATGTGAGGCCCTTGCCTGTCGGGGGTGTCAAGATCAGAGAGGCCTTCAGAGCGCTCTTGGAAGAAAAAGAATTCAACCGGATTACGACCGCCCAGATATCCAAGAAATCGGGCGTCAACGAAGCCCTCATCTATAAGTATTTTGGCGACAAGCGCGGCCTTCTCCATCAAGTGCTCCGGGATTATCTCGACGAATATCTGGGACAAATGGAATCGGAGCTGAAAGGGATTAAGGGCACCTTCAATAAATTGAAAAAGATCGTCTGGTCACAGATGAATCTCTATGAGACGAAACGGGTGCTCGCCAAGATTCTTCTTCTCGAAGTGAGAAATTATCCGGGCTATTTTGAAAGCGAAAGCTACGGTCAGGTGCAGAGGTTCAGCAGAATAATAACAGAGCTCCTGAAGGAAGGCATAAAGAATGGCGAAATCCGGAATGACATACCAGTCACGTCCATGAGGCAGGTGATGCTGGGCGGGATCGAGCACCTGTGCCTGCCGAAGATCATATATGGAAAGCCATATTCAGCCAACGAGCTCACAAGGGAATTATGCATGGCCATATTTCAGGGAATAGCAAAGCGCCCGTCGTAAGGAAATGGAGCGACAGATCCCGTCACAACCGCGCCACACATTTCACAGAAGGAGATATGACAGCATGAAGAACCGCATAACTGAACTCTTCAATATAAAGTGTCCCATCGTTTTGGGGGGAATGGCAGGCGTGACGGATGCAAAATTGGCCGCCGCAGTGAGTGAGGCAGGGGGGCTCGGTACAATTGCCGGCGCCACGGAGTCTGCCGAAAGCTTAGCCGCGGAAATCAGCCATCTGCGTGCGATAACGAAGCTGCCCTTTGCGGTTAATATTCCCCTCATGGCTTCCCAAGCCAAAGACTTGATCCAGGTGGTGATGGAAAGCAAGGTTCCCGTCGTCATTACCGCTGCGGGTAGTCCGGCTATCTACACAGCAAGCCTGAAGCAGGCCGGGAGCCGCGTGGTGCATGTCATACCCTGCGTAGATGCCGCGAAAAAGGCGGAAAGCGCCGGGGTCAATGCCGTCATTGCGGAGGGTTTCGAATCAGGGGGATTTGCGTCTCCTTTTGAAGTCGGCACACTTGCCCTGATTCCGCAGGTCGTAGACGCCGTCCGGATACCGGTCCTTGCGGCCGGCGGCGTGGTCGATGCGCGCGGATATGCGGCATGCCGCATTCTTGGCGCGGAGGGGGCCAGTGTGGGCACGGCTTTTCTTGCCACGGTGGAATGCACAAAAATCGGCAGTGCGTGGAGGGAACAAATTTTGAGCGGAAGGGACGTCTCAACGAAAATCTTCGCCAGGGGAATCGCGCCGCTCAGGATGCTCGCGAATCGATGGACAGAAGAATTGGAAAAGCTTATCTCTGCAGGCGTGACAAAAAAAGACATCATGAGATTTATTTTTTCCGGCGACCCTATGAGCTTCGAGGACGGCCCTTTTGCCTGCGGACAGGCGGTGGGCCTGGTCCGGCGGATTAGGACTGTTAAAGAAGTCATGGACGATTTCGTCATTGGCTCCGAAGAACTGCTGAAGAGGATGGCAGCGAGAGATTAGATTATCATTCTCAATAAGTGAATATGGACTGACGGAAAGCCTCAGTCCCAACTGCCGATATTTGTGGTCCTGCTGCCCCGGCATCCACGCTTATCTGCGCGATAGATAGATAGTTTACTCCTCAAATTTACCACACTCCCAAGATGCATCTGAACGGTTGAAGATCGATCGTGTCCAAATTCTTATTTCTAACCCTCATGCGATCTTGCCGTAATGATTGGCTTCCTGTTCATCATTTATCATGATGAAAAATAGTTGATAGGGAAGGTCGAGTTCCTTATATTTCACCTGTAATCAGGGGAAATATGAGATGAGCGTCAAGTCCGGAACAAAGCAGAAGAATACAGGCAAGAAATCCACCAGAAGATTTTCGTGGAATGAACCAGCATTCCGGGAGTTGGCAGACAATATCATTGATGGTGTTTACTGCATCAACACTGACGGATATTTTGTCTTTGTAAACAGAACAATCGTAGAACGATCCGGCATCACATTGGAAAAGCTATATGGATCACACTTTCTCGATGTTATCCAGCCCGAACACCATCGTCTGGCCAGAGAAAACTTTGCATGCGTCATGAATGGCAAGGACGGCATACCGTATGAATTAAGCTATAAGCGACCTGATGGGAACCTGCATGTGATAGAAGTTCACTCCAAACCAATCCGTGACGGTGGGAAGGTTCTCGGCTTAATGGGCATTGCGCGAAACATTACGGAACGGAAGCGGGCCGAGAAACACATCGATGAAGTCCTGAAATTTACGCGGTCGATTCTGTCGGCGTCTCCCATCGGCATTCTTGTCTACAATTCTTCGGGTCAATGCGTCTCCGCTAACGAGGCGGCGGCAAAGATATTGGGCAGTACTGCCGAAGAGCTCCTGACACAAAACTTCCGTCGGTTGGACACGTGGAAAAGAGCGGGCATGATTGACGCTGCGGAAAATGCTCTTAAGACAGGAGAAGTCCAGTTCTTGGTAACAAGCGGGCACACCACCTTCGGCAAGAACATCTGGCGTGACTACCGTTTTGTGCCTTTTTACTACGAAGATGAAGTACATTTGCTTGTTATATTGTCAGACATCACCGAACTCAAACAGGCAGAGGAGGCGCTACGGAAGAGCGAAGAAAAATATCGCCTCCTGTTCGATAATGCCATAGAAGGTAGATACCAGGTCACCCCCGAAGGACGTTTCATGAGCGCTAACCCTGCCGCGGCCCGTATTCTCGGATATGAGTCACCTGAAGAATTAATTGATATCATTAAAAATTTAGGGTCGCAAATATATGCATATCCTGAGGATCGTGACAAGGCCATCGGGTTGATGAGGGAACATGGTTGCATCAAGAACTTCGAGGTGCGGTGTCGCCATAAAAATGGAAGTATCGTCTGGGTCTCATTCAATGCCAAAATCGTTCAAGATGACCAGGGCAGAATTTTATACCATGAAGGCACGAGCCAGGACATCACCGAGCGCAAGCAATCGGAAGACGCATTGCAGGAAGCACACAGACGCCTCGATGAAATCATCGAGTTTTTACCGGATGCGACGTTTGTCATTGAAGCGGATGGTAAGGTCATCGCCTGGAACAAAGCCATAGAACAGATGACCGGGGTTTCCAAGGCAGAGATGATTGGCAAGGGAGAATATGAATATGCGCTCCCCTTTTATGGTGAACGAAGGCCGCTCCTCATCGATCTCGCCCTTTTGGAGGATCCTGAATTTGAGAAGAGCAAGTATGATATTACTAAAAGGGCTGCGGATACGATCTACGCGGAGGCTTACGTTCCCGAAACATATGGAGGGAAAGGCGCTTATTTATCTGGATCGGCTTCGAGATTGCGCGATTCAGCGGGCAATCTCGTTGGTGCGATAGAGTCTATACGCGACAGCACCGAGCGCAAGCGTGCTGAGGATGAATTGGCGAAGTACCGGAAAGGCCTTGAGCAATTAGTCGCGGAAAGGACGCAAGGGCTGGAAGACAAAACAAAGGCCCTTGAGGAACTCAATATCTCCTTGAAAGTGCTCTTACGACACCGGGAAGAGGACAAGAAAGAACTGGAAGATCGGTTCGTAATGAGTATCAAAAAGCTTATTATGCCATTTACGGAAAAAATGAAAAGGACTCACCTCGATGAGCAGCAGCTGGCTTATCTGAGCATCATAGATAATCATCTCGGTGATATCACATCGTCGCTGACAAAAAGAATGCATCAATTCAATTTCACCCCCAGAGAAGTTGAAATTGCGTCTTTGCTGAATGACGGCAGGACAACCAAGGAAATTGCGAAGATCATCGGAATAGCGCACAGTTCTATTAACAGCCACAGGAACCAGATCAGAAAGAAGCTTGGCATCAGCAGGAAGAAAGTGAATCTCCGTTCTCACCTCCAATCCTTCGATTAATTTTTAATTGATCTCCATATTATCTATATTGAATTCAATATTGCCATTCTGAAGATTCACCTCTATATGCATGGCATATCCATAGCAGAGAATAATAACCCTAACCAGAATCCATTTTCATGAGATGCCCTATTGCCTTCAGCCAAAGTCATCTGGCATCATTGTAATCGCCAGGTCAATATTGAAGAATTTGGCGATGGTTGGATAGGGATATGTTGCGAGAGAGTAATATTCAATTCTCGTCTGCTACCTTCTGCAAAGATCCGACAGAACACAAAGCAAGAACCAAACCCCAAAAAGCTTGATCGCGAAACACTGAAGAATCATATAATCGAATGAAGGTGGATATTCATGGTATAAACTGTGACCATTTCCTCGCGTACTCAACGTTCCCTTATTTACCGATTCCTTCCTTGCATCAACCTGTTACTTTTTATTTCCGTAGTAGAGTTCTATCAGAAATCGTGATGCGCAAAAACTAATTGTGAATAACAGACAAATATAAGAGCTCCAACCCATTTAATCCTAGTTGAGGGTGACGCGGGCTGATTACTGAAACCCCGTTTCTTGAAGGAGCGGGGTTTTTTGTTTAAGGAGAAAATAATGAAAGCTTTCCAATCTATATTCGCAATCACAATTGCATTTATTTTTTCTTCCTGTATGGCCATTCCCGATATTCATTTATGGCCGAAGGCCGTGCATGTTGCGTAATTCTCGCTTCTGAGGGGAGTTATAAATCCGTTGACATGACAACGTTTTTAATATAGTAATTCCTTGTTCTCAGGAATTGGATAATTTCAGTTGCAATGGA
>JBKQQP010000030.1:0-88285 GCA_052144335.1 Syntrophales bacterium | reverse complement strand
TTCCACAGTAGTACTTGTGCTGATTGGTGTAAAATCTCATGGGCTTCCTCCTTCTTCTGGTATTATTTTGTCTTGCTAAAAACGAAATATACCATGTTTTAGGAGGAGGCCTTAAATAGTATCAACTCATTAGGATTGGTATGCAACTAATATTAGCCATTACCCTTTGAAAGTGAGCAGCTTATGTAGGGATTGTTTACAATTTGGAGTTGATCTAATTTCTTACTTTTTTATTTTAATTTTTTTGCATTCAGGGCAAAAGTGATTTTATTCGAGGTTATCTATTTAATTATATTCATAAAATTTCCAAAACACAAAGTTATAAGCCAACAATCCTATCTCTGAATCATCAGTCTATTGTTTTATAATACAACGCCACACATTAAATTTATCAAAGACTTGTAAGTGTCGGTTTTCTTTACGAAAATTAAATTACTCATAACATATTGTAAAATATATGTTTTTTGCAATTGCTACTATAAATTACATTCATAAATGTCGAATTTTTTTACAATTCAAGATGAAGAAAAGGGTAATCCGGAATCGGGAGATACTTCAAGGCATCGATATAATGGATGTAATGTCGCGCGCTTATGCACTTTTTTCTGTGATACGGCTCTGATGGCAAGCTTTTTGCTCTTATATTAGAAAAAAACATTTCTCGGTCTCGGACTTGCAGATTTTTTCACCAAAAGTTAAGGAAGGACAAAAATAAAAAGGGGGATGTTATGTATAAGCGATTAACAAAGACTTTAGTCATCCTGATCATTTTCTTTATAACATTAGGGAACGCACAAGCTATACCCTTATCAGTCGGATATAACACCCTGACGGGTATAACCGAATCAGCTGACCCCTCACTTGCCGGTCCGATCATTGTTGATTATTTGCAACCATTTTCGTTTTTGAGATACGCAATATCTGGTGATGTAGAGGTCAGAATTGTTCAGGCTGTTGACGGGCTTGATTTTTACTGGCGTATATTTAACGATAGCACTTCCGCAGGGACAATAGATTCGCTGCGGCTGGGCAATTTCATTAGCCCGGAATACAATGCAAACTATCGAACTGATGCTCCAGGTGATATTGGTCCCGATACCGGGTACTTGTTTGCTTCCCCGCCGGGTTATCTCAATTTCATTTTCAGCAATGGTAATGGTGTGGCGCCGGGGCAATCATCGCTCTTTTTCTTCTTGGATACAACGGCAACAAATTATGCAAAAACGGCATCTTACGATCTTACCGCCGGTAATTATGTATCAGGAAATATATATACCACCTACGCGCCGGCTGCGGCTGTACCTGAACCTGCCACTATGCTGCTTCTTGGTCTTGGCTTAGTGGGTTTGGCAGGGGTTAGGAGTAAGTTTGAGAACTAGAGCAAGTCCCAATCCAAAAATAGAAAAGCAGGGTCAGAAATGATCCTGCTTTTTATTTTTTTCACAATTGCTGACTCCCAATTGTAACCTTCTATCTATTGCAAAAGTTTAATTTTAACACTTACAGGAAGTTCTCAACAAAGTAGAACATCCGCTTCTGAAGGATGCAAACAGAGTGGCCTCACAAAATCAGGTAGGGAGCCTTTGGGCAGATAATGCCCTTTGATTTCAGGGTTCAAACTTATTAATCGTATTCCGCAGGTCATGACCATATTCATTTTCATTTTCATAACTTTTATTCCTGTCACGTCCTTTATAACTTTCACACGTGCCATCTTCAGCCCTCAATGCACAACATCCACCGATAGATGCAAGCATCATCGCTAAAATCATTACCAACACAATAATCCTCTTCATCGCCTCCTCCTTTGATAAGAACTTGCCCCTGTCAGAAGCCCTCGAAGACGTTCATGCTACGATCAGGCGAGGTCGAAACAGTCTACCGCGGACTTGCTTTCTTCATTCATAATATTTCCTCCTTTCGTTGCGTGAATTGTTGAACAGCGCTGCTATGAATAATAGTGGTTCACTGGCCGCCACATGAAGAGTCATTTGATGTCAAGACAATCGTCCCTCCATACACAAAGTTCATAACATGACTCTTTAGTGTGAAAGCACGGTGAGTACCCTTCCGCAATCTGGTAATTGCAAATCATCTCTATTTTTTTCCGACCAACCTTGATATCAACGCCTTTTTTCCTCACTATCCCTCGTACTTCTTTCATATTCATTGTTCTTCGCCTTTTAATTTTCTCATCTGCGATGCCCGGTCGCATCTTATTGATGATAGGTTATTACACTTACAGAAGAAGACAATAAGGATCAAATGGAAGGATAATGGTAGGGATAAGCTACTTGTGAAAAATGACGCAAGGCTTGTCCATAGGTTTGTTTTTTGAAGGCAAGTCTAATACATGGGCCTCAGAAGATATTGAATACCGTTTGAAACCCTCATGACGGCCAGCCGTCACAGAAAAGAATGAAAATAGTACTTGTCGACAACTTTATGGTGAGTGTCATAATATTAACTTATTATGCTTCTATTTACAGGGGAAATAGAGCATCCTTATTAAGATTGAAGGATTATTGAGTACAGGAAGCTCTCCTTAATCTTGACACTATCAGTAAAGTCAAGGCCTGACTTTCACAGTAAGCCCTTCGTCATCTCCACAGTTTAATTCTTTTAGTCTATACAGCAACACACACCTGGGCGAATTGCGTTACATTATCATCTTCACCAAGGGCGATAAGCTTGTCGCCCTGTGAAATGATATAACTTGCCAGAGGGTTGAATATCATCTGTCCGGAATCCTTTTTGACGGCCACAATAATCAGTCCGTATCGCTGTCTGATTTCCGATCCTTCAAGAGATTTTCCGATGACCGGCGAGCCCTCTCCGATATCGATTTCATCCATTCGGAGTTCAAGGCTCTGTCGCCGCGTTGTGATCTCTATGAAGTCAAGCATGGCGGGCCGTAAAATTGCCATGGCCATCTTCATTCCCCCCAGAATGTACGGAGAGATGACGCGATCGGCGCCGGCTCTCAAAAGCCGGTGTTCAGATTCGATTTCCTCGGAGCGGGAGAGAATATAGATGTCCGGATTGAGCTCTTTTGCTGTAAGTATAACATAGAGATTCTGCGCGTCTGAGGGAAGTGCACAGACAATACCCCTGGCCCGTTTTATACCTGCTGCAATGAGGGTCTTATCCTGGGTGGCATCCCCCTTATAGTAAATAAAACCCTCGTCTTCTGTCTTCTGAATGACGTCCAGGTTGCTATCAATGACTGCAAAATCGATCTTCTCTTGAGATAATTCTTTGCAAATCAGATATCCGATCCTGCCACAGCCGCAAATTATATAATGACGATTAAGTTTTTTTATCATTTTTTCCGATTTACCCCTTCCCATAAGTGATCTAAAGCGGGCGTCCACCATGGTCTCGGTTAGAAGACCAATCGTATACAGCATGGTGCCTACCCCAAATATAACGAGGATGACGGTGAAAAGTCTTCCGACAGTAGTTTCGGGATAGAAATCCCCATATCCAACTGTAGAAAGAGTTATGACCGTTGTATAGAGGGATTCGGTCAGGCTCCATCCCTCAATGAAATGAAAACCTAATGTACCGATAATGAAGATTAAGATTAACGCTAATGCAGCAATTTTTAGTTTCTTCGTTGGTATCAAGGAAATCTCCTGAATCGCAATTACGCATTAAGTTAAAGAATGGCAATACATGATGAGTTAGAACGCAATCATTGCGACCAATGAGATGTTAATGCAATCCCATAAAAAATTCAAATCAAATTCAGTAGCGGGAGCGGCAGGCATAACAAATTGCCTCTTGACGATTTGAAGAAAAATCTTCATTTTGACGCACATGATAAGCGCATAAATTATGCTATTCAAGGCCATCAATTTCGTCCATCAATTTCATTGTTATGGGGCACATACTGTGATAATATATTCACGTTTATGGATTTTTTTTATTGAGAAAGCATCTTGCTTTCAGACACTTGGTACAGCACGGCATCTGGCATCATTGTTGCCTATGACACGGTCGCAATGACACCTATTGAGGGGAGGTGATGGGCGAAAGGTTTCCGTACGTTTGGGTGACACAACTAATTGTTTGCGACTATACAATATAGAGAAAGAGGGCTGTTCGTAAAAGGGAACCTTTGTACGGGTTCTGATGTGACATTGGTTTTGCATAAACGTACCATATGCTACACCGCGCTGGGTAAAATTTCGTAAACTGACTGATTAGGAGGTTTAAAATGGAAGTATTAGGTATTTTGTTGAGTCTTTTCTTGTTGATGTTCATGGCATACCAGGGGTTTTCCGTTATATTGTTTGCCCCCGTATTTGCCCTTCTGGCTGCGGCTCTCCAGGGGCTGCCGGTAATGCCGTCTTATACCGAATTGTTCATGGCGAAGGCGGTGGTATACGTAAAATTATTTTTCCCCGTTTTTATGCTGGGTGCGGTTTTCGGGAAGGTTATGGAAGATACCCTTCTGGCTAAAGGCATCTCGCACGCCATCATGGAGAAACTTGGCCACAAGCAAGCCATCCTGGCTGTCGTACTGTCCTGTGCGATTCTTACCTATGGAGGCGTGAGCCTGTTCGTCGTTGTTTTTGCCGTCTACCCCTTTGCGGCAGCATTGTTCAAAGAAGCGAACATGCCGAAGCGTCTTATTCCTGGCTGTATTGCGTTAGGATCATTCACATTCACGATGGACGCATTTCCGGGAACACCGCAAATACAGAATATCATCCCCACCACATTTTACGGGACAAACGGTTATGCGGCACCGATTGCTGGTTTGGTCGGCGGGGTGTTGATCTTTATCGTAGGGATGATCTATCTGCAGTGGAGACTCAAAAAGGCAATGGGAAGAGGGGAAGGATATGGCACGCACACCTTGAATGAGCCCGCAGAAGCAGCGGACGTAAAGCTGCCCAAGTGGTACTTTGCGATTCTGCCGTTGGTTCTGGTCCTTGGTCTCAATTATTACCTGTCACGGGTTTATACCTGGGATCCTGCTATCCTCGCGCCTTTAAGCGGCATGAAGCTCCCCTTGATGGCGCCCGCTGTGAAGAATGTCATCGGTATCTGGTCGCTCGTTATTGGCCTTGTTTTTGGTATTATTCTCGCCCTTGCACTTGGTTTCAAGAATATACCTAAGGATGGTGGATTGCAGAAGGCATTGAATGTCGGCGCCATCGGATCGCTCCTGGCCATCATGAATACCGCTTCCGAGGTCGGTTATGGTAATGTCATCGCCGCGCTGCCGGGATTCAAGTCCATCGCCGCAGCTCTTCTTGGAATCAAAATCGGTGGTACACCCCTCGTATCTGAAGCGGTTTCGGTTACGACCTTAGCCGGTATCACGGGCTCTGCATCGGGAGGCATGTCCATTGCCCTCGACCTCATGTCCAAGGACTGGCTTGCCTGGGCAAACTCGATAGGGATGTCGCCGGAAATTCTGCACAGGGTTGCATCAATGGCATCAGGCGGGTGTGATACTATGCCCCATAATGGTGCGGTCATTACTCTGCTGGCTGTCTGCGGGTTGACCCATAAACAGTCGTACATCGATATCTTTGCCATGACTGTTATTAAGACGGGCATGGTCTTCGTAATTATCGCACTGTACCTGCTCACTGGCATTTACTGAGAATGAAATTGGAAAGGAGAACAAACGATGAAAAAACCTTTTAAGAAAGTTGCCGTGGTCGGCACAGGTATCTTGGGAACGCAGATCGCGATGCTAGCCGCAAACGTCGGTTATAAAGTAAAGGTCTATGACATGGTGGAAGGGGCCTTTGATCGTGCTTTCAATAACCGCAAAGCGGAGCTCAAGGGGAAGAAGATTACACCGTTTATCCCCTGGGACAGATGGGAAAGGATAAGGAGGGCCGTTGTGCAGGTAACGGACCTTCGCGAAGCGGTAAAGGACGCCGATTTGGTGATTGAGGCTGCGCCGGAAAATGTGGAACTAAAGAATAAGATCTTTAAGCAGTTGGGAGCCATGACGCCCAAGAGCTGCATCCTGGCTACAAACAGCTCGTCCATCCCCGTGTCGAAAATGGAAAAAAGCAGCGGCAGACCGGAGCGCTGCCTGAATGTTCATTTCTACTTTCCCCTTCAGGGTACAAATATGGTGGATATCATGGGCGGGAGAAAAACGCTGCCCGCAGTGATAAAGAAAGGAAGGGAGTGGATCATATCCATCGGCTGCATTCCGCTTACGGTCAACAAGGAGATCCTCGGGTTCTGTTTCAACCGCGTCTGGCGCGCCATCAAGCGTGAAGTCCTCTACATGTGGGGGAACGGATTTGTAGATTTTCGTGACTCCGATCGCGGGTGGATGGTGTTCACGAAAATGAAAGAAGGTCCCTTCGGGCTAATGGATAAGGTTGGGCTCGATGTAGTCTACGATATCGAGATGGTTTATTACAACGAGTCGAAGGATCCTAAAGACAAGCCTCCGGATGCGCTGCTCAAAATGGTGAAGGCGGGAAGGCTAGGCGTAAAGAGCGGGAAGGGATTTTATACCTACCCCAATCCCGAATTTCTGCGGAAGGATTTTCTCAAGCCCAAGGGCTGAGTGGAGTTATGGTTAACTGACCCCGGGGCCACTATCTGATAGAGTGAAATCCCTGGGGTCAGCAAAAAATGCTTTGTAGACAAAGAAGGGCGGCCCGGAGCCTACAGCGGGCCACTACGATAGAGGTGTCTCTTCTTATCATAGATCCCTTTTGCAAGGAGGTGGAAGCTCATGGAAAAAGTGAAATTCAAAATCCCGAATATGGAATGCAAATCCTGCGCGAACGCAATTGAGAAGAAATTAAAGTCCATGGCAGGAGTCAAGGCAGTTGATATCGATCTTCAGAAAAAGATAATAAGTATACAACATGACAACCCCAACCTATGCCAGGAAGATCTCACCTGCGCCGTGGAAGATATGGGTTACAAAGTTCAAGTGCCATAAGTAGCTGCATCCGTGCGCTGATTTGAGAGTCAGTCCTGTCCTGCATATCCCTATAGTGAAGCCGATTGAGCTACATTCTACGTAAAGAGGGCTTCATCCGATATTTAGCCTTATCTTAATGAGTGCGGCGCCTCATTAGGCGACGTAAGGTCAAGGCGGGACTGAGGGTAGACGCAGACAAGGAGTTGGAAAGAAGGAATGAAAGTGGTTTTAGGATCCGGCTAAGTCATGAATAAATATTTATTGAAGAGGTGAGGAGTGCGCATATGGGAGTAAAGGATGTAGTGATGGTAAGTGCTTGTCGGACGGCGATCGGCGATTTTCTTGGTGCGTTGAGGGATGTGCCTGCCCGGCATTTAGCAATGACAGCGGGGAAGGCGGCGATAGAGAGGGCTGGGATCCCTGCGGATATGATTGACGAGATCTGCATGGGCCAGCTTTATACGGGGATGCAGGGTTCCTTGCCTGCGAGGCAGGTGGGCATGAGGATAGGTCTGCCGCACAGGAGTGGTGCTGTGACCGTCAATCAGAACTGTACTTCTGCGATGCGTGCTTTGGAGATTGCCTGTCACAATATTATGCTTGGCAAGACGGAGGTCGGTCTTGCTGTGGGTGTAGAGAGCATGACGAATGCGCCTTATTTGATACCGAAGGCGAGGATGGGTTATCGGATGGGTCAGGGGACTATTGAGGATAGCATGCTGCATGACGGTTTAGTGGATGAGCTTGTTCCGGGTCACATGGGAGTGACGGCGGAGAATGTTGCGGAGAAATATGGAATTACGCGCCGGGAGTGTGATGAGCATGCCTTATTGAGTCATACGAGGGCCATTCAGGCTATTGACGAGGGGAGATTTAAGCGGGAGATTGTTCCTGTGGAAATAAAGACGAAGAAAGGCGTCAAGGTATTTGATACTGACGAGCATCCTATAAGGAATGCCAGTATGGAAACGATGGGTCAGTTGCCCACGGTTTTCAAGAAAGGCGGTGTCGTAACTGCCGCCAATGCCTCTGGTATCAATGACGGTGCCTCTGCTGCGGTAGTGATGTCCAAGGAGAAGGCTGCGGAGCTGGGGATCAAGCCTCTCATGAAGCTGATTAATATCTGTGGTGAGGGAGTGGACCCTGTATTTATGGGTCTTGGTCCCGCGGTGGCGGCTCCGAAGTGTCTCAAGCAGGCAGGGATGAAGTTCGAAGACATCGAGTACTGGGAATTTCATGAGGCATTTGCCGCGCAGTGGTTGGGTGCAGGGAGGAAGCTGAAGGACGATTTTGGGATGGTGCTGGACATTGCGAAGCTCAATCATAATGGTTCTGGTATAGCGCTTGGGCATCCTGTGGGGAGCACGGGTTTGCGGATCATCGTTACCATGTACTATGAAATGGAGAGATTGGGATTGACTCTGGGCGGGGCGTCGTTATGTGTCGGCGGCGGACCGGCAATGGCCTCTTTGTGGACAAGAGAAATCTGAAATGACGCTTCCGGGGCGAGGGGTAATTTACTTAAGTGAGCATTCATGATTCCTTGCCCCTGTGAGCTGAGGTGACGAAGTAACAGCACGCGCCAGTTCACTGGGATCCGGAAAAGGGGCGCATTACGCTGTCTACGGACATCACGGATAAGAAGGGAATCACCTTAATAGCGGGGGAGGCACAACTCGTTATGTCATCGTGCCTAAAGAAGTGGGCATGCCGGGACGACCATTTCCTCGCTTTCCTGCACCGTACAATCAAGAGCTCTGGAATTTCATAAAGTATATTTTCTTTGCGTTTATCCGCCAATCTGATCTATGCAATTGACCCTGCCAGACATCAATGATATGTAGTGAACAGTTTACGCAATATAAAATAGACGACGGGAATAAGCATTGAAGGTCAAACCTGACAACCAGAAGATTACGGTGATAGCACTTGTGCTTTATGGACTGATTATGTTGTCATTAATTTTAATCTATCGCGATTTTCTGATAACGATCACGGCAGTTACAATCATGGCGGTGTTGTTGGTACAATATTTTGTTCCATTGTTAAGAGAGAGGAAAAAACGGAAGGCAGAAGCTGTTCCACGCAATGAAAATGAATAGGCTGTCTGTTTACATCATTATGCCGATAGAGCGGAAATTCCCGCAATATTCCCCCCAATCCTTTGCTTCGAAGTGATTCAGAAGATAATTCAGGCTTATCTGCGCGACTAATGGGTATGTCTGCGAATTCAAATATGTCTTGAATATAAAACGATTGTATATTATAGGCAAATTCTCGAGGCGGTGTGGTTTGACCGCCCATCGTTTGCGTATGAGTCATATATTACAATAACTAGAGGGAAGGAGGGTAAGACATGAATTCAGTATACATTTTAATATTAGGTTTTATTGTAGCTTTCCTGGGTTATCGTGTCTACGCTAAGTATATCGATACAAAAGTCATGAAGGCTGATCCGAAGAGGGCCACCCCGGCCACAATGTACATGGACGGAGTGGAGTTTATGCCAACCAACAAGAATATTCTTTTCGGATACCAGTTCAAATCTATTGCAGGTGCAGCACCGATTATAGGCCCGATTATTGCGATACAATGGGGGTGGCTGCCTGCCTTGATATGGATCCTAGCGGGGGCTTTTTTCATCGGGTGGGTTCATGATTATTCAAGTGCCATGATCGCCATGAGAAGTGACGGCGCCTCTTTCGGCGGCATGAGTCATAAGCTGATCTCACCACGGGCGAGAATTATCTTGCTGTCTTTCATGTATTTTTATCTTCTCCTCATTGCCGGTGCTTTCGGCAATGTCGTTGTCAGTACGGCCATCGGACTGAAGGCTTCTCCCATGGCATGGCTGCTGCTTACAATCGGCGGTATCCTGGCAGGACAGATGATTTATCGCTGGAAGAAGGATATAATCTTAACGACGGTAGTTACGGTTGTCATCGCACTTTTGGGAATCTATCTTGGAACAATCGCGCCCTCCAATGCTATTTTGGGAGACGAACTCGCAAGTAGTCGGCCCTTGTGGGCAGTTGTGGCATTTGTCTTTTGCTACTTCGCATCCGTTTTGCCCATCTGGAGATTTGCGCTGCCGATTAACTATGTGGCTTCTTATATTGTTTTTCTCGGTCTTCTCTTCGGGATCATCGGGGTATTCGTACTCCATCCTGATTTTACGCTCCCCGCTTATACTGAATTTACGATCAAAATTGGTCCAATATGGCCGATCATGTTTGTGACCATAGCCTGCGGCGCAATATCCGGCTGGCACAGCATAGTTTCGAGTTCCGGGACGGCCCGGCAGTTGGAGAGTGAAATGGATGCCCGTCCCGTGGGCGGCGGCGTTATGTTTGTGGAAATGATGCTGGCTGTGTTCGCTTTGATTATAGCCGGGACTATTTACGCATCACCTGCGGAATACGGAGCCGCCATATCGAAAGGACCGGGTGCGGTTTTCGCAGCAGGCGTATCGAAGTTCTTGGGAGTCTTAGGCATGCCGGCGGAAGTAGGACGTTCATACGGCAGCGTCATGATGATTGTTCTGGCGATCACGATTATGCAGTTGGTTATCCGATTCATGAGAATTGCGACTTCGGAGCTATTGAGTGATGTGAGTCCGATCTTCAAGAACGCCCATTTCGGGACGATTATTGCCAGCATACTGGGCATCACCGTTGTTCTGACCGGGTGGTGGCAATATCTCTGGGTGTTGTTCGGTGGGGCGAACCAGTTGATGGCTTCGCTCGCGCTGATGCTTATTACCGCATATCTGATGTCCGAGGGCAAGCCGTATGCGTGGACATTTTACCCCATGATCTTCATGTTTGTCACGACGATCGCCGCTCTGCTGTATACTTCTTACACTTTGCTTGAAAAGGTGCTTTCGGGTTCAGTAAAAGGAGAGGCGTTGATTGGTAATACCATGATGGGTGTTGTTGGTTTCTTTCTCGTCATCGCGGCGCTTACGCTCGGTTTTGAAGGATTGAAGGCGTTTAAACGTTATCGAAAGCTGAGATTGCAACCGAAACCGGCTTCCGCTTAGGATGAATTATTCAGGGGTTCAAAGGCATTGGGGCAGGGATTGACCCCATGGAGCCCCTTCAATATGCACAAAGGAGTGTAATATGACGGAGAAAAAGAAGGGCGGCTTCTTTAAGACAGTCAAGGAATTTGCCTATGGCGTTGCCGCTCATGACTCAGCCCGATTTGCCTTAAGAACGAGAGCAGGCATGGAACATCTGTTTATACTGATTACCGTAGGAGATATGCTGGGTGTGCCCATACTGCCACCCTACTATTCGTTGCGTTTGCTGCCCTATCTGGTGCCCCAGATCTCCACGTGGAAGAGACGCATGCTGAGAGAAAAGGATCTGACGGACGCCTTAGCCTGAGAGAAAGGGGTGATTACAATTTCATTAGAGAAGATTTTCGACCAGTATCCGGATAGACGCTATATAATGTTCGGCGGCAAGGGCGGTCTCGGAAAGACGACTTTCTCAGCTGCCACGGCCTTTTACCTGGCAAAAAAAGGCAAACGTGTCCTTGTATTCTCGGTAGATCCTCAGGCCTCCTTGAGTGATATCTTTAAGGTGAATATCTTAGGGAAGGGGCCGACGGAAATTATGCCGAATCTCTTTGCACAGGAAATAGACGCGGACCGCCGCGTAAAGGAATACCAGCAGGAGATCCGCCAGAAGATTCTTGATATGCATGGCATGGACAAGATTCCCGAGGAGATTGAAAGCTACATTCAGGCTGCTGCTGCCGAACCTGCCATGGAAGAAAGTGCCATCTTTGACGAAGTCGTTGATATCGTTGTTGCAGGCGGCTATGACTACTATATCTATGATCTTGTGCCTCTCGGCCATGCATTGTACTATTTCTCCATGGCCTCAGTATTTGACGCCTGGATAGATAAGATCACGAGTCTCAGGGAACAGATGAGGGAATATGATCGGGTTGCCGCCGTGATCCGCCGCGAAAAGGCTATCGATGAAGATGCCATTCTCAACGAACTCCTGTATATAAAAGACCGCATCAATAAATCATCGAGCATCCTGACGGATAAGGCGAAGACGGCTTTTTTCTTTGTTCTCACTGCCGAAGAAATGATAATCAAGGATACCCTGAAGGCGGCGGAACTTTTCGCCAAATTTGACGTGCCGTTAAGTGGTTATATTATTAACCGGGTCTTGCCTCTCGAGTTGAAGGGTAAGGGTATTCCCGACTATCTAAAGAATCGCATCACCATGCAGGAACATTATTTAAAGGTGATCGACGCCACGTTCAAGGATCAGATATTGGCCTCTGTGCCGGAGATGGAACGTGATGTTACAGGACTGACGATGATCGAAAAAATGGCAAAAGCGATGTTCGGAGATCTCAAATAGTAAGGAGTTAGACAGTGGATCAAATCACGCTGGGCATGAAGAAATATTTGGAGAATAATCCCAAATTGAAATACATCTTTTTTGGAGGCAAGGGCGGAGTCGGAAAGACCGTCATAGCCGGGGCGGCCGCACTGTGGTCTGCAAAACAGGGCAAAAGAACCTTACTCGCATCAACAAATCCGGTGCATAGCCTCTCGAACCTCTTTGAGCAGGATGTCTTCGGGAAGGTCGCGTGTGTTTGCGATGAAGAGAAATGCTACGCCTTCGAGATTGACACGAAGGACACAGTGGAGCGCTCCAAGAGAGAAATCAGAGAAAAGATCAACTGGTTTCTTAAATTCGCGGACATCACGACAAAGGCGGACGACTTCATAGAATCGGCCACGATGAATCCCGCCTTCGAAGAGTCCGCCATGTTCGAGAATATGATGGATATCATGTTTAAGGATGAATATGATTTCTATGTATTCGATACGGCACCGACTGCAAACGCGAGGCGGCTTTTGGGCATGTCAAAAGTGTATTCCCTCTGGGTGGAGAAGATGCTGAAGAGCAGGGAAGAGGCAAAATCCCTGAGAGAAATGCTGTCATTTTCCAAAAAGGAAGAACAGGATCCCCTCATGGATTACCTTCTCGGCTTCAAGGACAGGATGGGGCATGCGAAAGACCTTCTCACTGACGATAAACTTACCGCGTTCTTTTTTGTGACCTTGCCGGAAAGCCTGCCAATCGCCGTCATTACAAGGTTTATCAACTGGTTCCATGAATTCGGAATACCGGTGGGAGGGATTATCGTCAACGGCGTCATTCAGAAGGAGCAGGTGGGCGCAGATGCGGTAGCATTTGTTCGCAACCGCGTGCAGATGCAGGACGAACATATGGCGGAGATATGGCAGATTTTTGGAGACAGGGTGAGGGCGGTCTTGCCGCTCTTTGAGACGGAAGTGAAAGGCGCAAAGATGCTGACCAGGCTGACGGAGCGCCTTTTTGCTTCTTAATAGTATGCCGGCTTTTACAGACGCCGATGCGATAGAACGTCGGGATTGATAAGGTTCGGAGGTAGTTTGCCGCTCAAGCCGGCTATGAGATTTTCAACTGCCATGCTGGCCATCCTGTAGCGCGTTTCCAGTGTGCCGCTCCCCACGTGAGGGAGCAGGATAACATTATCCAGTTCTGCCAAACCGGGTGTAAGGGCAGGTTCATTTTCGTAGACATCCAGACCCGCGCCGCCAATTCTTCCACTTCGAAGCGTTCCCAACAGAGCCTGCTCGTCTACTACAGGACCTCTTGATGTGTTAATGAGATAAGCCGTGGGCTTCATCAGGGATAATTCTTGGCTGCCTATGAGATGTCTCGTCTGGTCCGTGAGCGGGACGTGAAGGGATATGAAGTCCGACTGCGAAAGCAATGTCTTTATATCAACGTATTTTGCCACGAGTTCTTTTTCTTCTGATCTGCTCATCCTGCTGCGGCTGTGATACAGGATAGGCATATTGAAACACTTGGCTCTTTGCGCCACAGCCTTTCCGATTTTTCCCATACCGATGACTCCGAGTGTCTTACCTGTAACCTGGCGACCCAAAAAAAGCATGGGCGCCCAGCACCGGAAACGTCCTTCTCTAGTCATCCTGTCACCCTCCACGAGCCTCCGGGAAATAGCCAGGATCAGCGCAAAGGCAAGCTCTGCAGTCGCATCCGTAAGCACACCGGGTGTGTTCGAGACAGGTATTCCTCGTATCGTGGCTGCTTTTACGTCTATATTATTGTAACCAACGCCGAATTGGGCGATCATTTTTAGATGATCCGCCCTGTCCAGTACCTCCTCATCCACGCTATCCGTTATCATGGAGAGAAGTCCCTCTTTATCTTTGATTCTATAAAGAAGTTCCCGCCTATCGAAGGGCGTATCTTCAATGTTTATGTCCGCCTCACATTTTTTTGAAAGGTCCACCATGATATCTTGCGGGAGACGTCCTGTGACCAGTATTCGCTTGTTCATCATTGCCCCATAATTTATCATTTTATTTTATGAATGACGCTATAGGAATTTATACACTATTTTTCCCTCTTGAGAAAGTGCGATTTGTCGTGTGTGATTTGTCGCGCGATTTGTCGTGGAATGACTCAGCCGTCATGCAGGGAGCTTGATTTAAGCAACGAAATATGACATCCTTAACAAAACTAATACGACAAGAACGGAAGGCCTTTAGATATATGGACTACAAGGTCATAATAGTAGGCTGCGGCCCGGCGGGTATCTTTGCGGCGCTGACCCTTATGGAGCGAGGCATCGAAGACGTCATTCTCCTTGACCAGGGCAACGACCTTGAAAAACGCGAACGGGGTGCTGTAAGAGACGTACTCTGCGGATGGGGCGGGGCCGGTGCCTTCAGCGATGGTAAACTCAACATCTCTACAGACGTGGGTGGATACCTGTCAGAGTTTCTCGACAAGAATGCATTAATAGCGCTCTTGCACAGTACTGACGGAATTTTTGTAAAGTATGGTGCGCCGAACCGCATCTTCGGCGATGCAGCTATATCAGTCGAAGAGATTGCAGATCAAGCCCGCGCGGCTGGTCTCGAATTTATTCCTACGGTGATTCGTCATATAGGCACAGATAACTGCAAGCGCATTTTAAGTAATATGAGAAAGGCCCTTGACGGTAAAGTCGAAGTCAGGACATGCAGCCAGGTGCAATCATTGCTTACAGAAAAGGAGTCAATCGCAGGCGTGAAGCTGACCAGCGGTCAGGTAATCAGCAGTGATTTTGTCGTTGCTGCACCCGGCAGGGTCGGTGCCCACTGGATGAAGGGAGAGGCAGATGCGTTGGGACTCACCACGATGACGAGTCCGGTGGATATTGGCGTGCGTATAGAGCTGCCGGCTACGATACTGAAGAGGATTACGGACATCACCTATGAACCTAAGTTGATTTTCTACTCAAAGACATTTGACGACAAGGTCCGCACCTTTTGCATGAATCCTTACGGCGAGGTAGTGATTGAGGAAAGCGAGGGCATCACAACCGTAAATGGTCACAGCTATGCCAAACGAAAGAGTGAGAACAGTAATTTTGCCATTCTCGTGAGCAGTACCTTTACGGAACCTTTTCGTGATCCGATCGCATACGGTCGCTACATTGCAAGACTGGCAAACCTGTTGGGCGGCGGTGCGATAGTTCAGAGGCTCGGAGACTTGCTTGCCGGCAGGAGATCCACGCGAGCTCGTCTTGACCACTGTGTCACTAGACCCACACTCCTCAATGCGACACCGGGCGACCTGAGTTTTGTATTTCCGTATCGCCATTTGCAGAGCATCATCGAGATGCTTCAGGCTCTCGATAAGCTTGCTCCGGGAGTTTTTTCTCGGCACACCTTGTTGTATGGAGTAGAAGTTAAATTTTATTCGAACCGTATCGAAGTGACGCCGGAAATGGAAACAAGCGTGAGGAATCTTTTTGCCATAGGAGACGGAGCCGGAATCACAAGGGGCCTACTGCAGGCAGCGGCGAGCGGCGTGATGGCAGCACAGGCCATTTCTTCGCGCATATCGGGGACTCGCCCTGAGAAATAAGATTGAATTAAGTTTTTTTAGTCAGGAAATTTCCGCCATGCGGATAGCTAATTTTCTGTAGTCAGGAGGCGAAATGAAAATTGCTGTTAACAAAGGGGAGATTATTGAGTTCAGAACAGAGGCGGCAATTGTTCCATGCTTTGAAGGTGGAAGAGAACTGCAGGGCAAAGTGAAGCTTCTCGATAAGAAGAGCCGTGGATTAATAAAGGAGATAATCGGTGCAGGCGATTTTGAAGGCAAACTGCTTCAGGTATCTGTTACCTATACACGGGGAATCATACCCGCAAAGCGGATTGTCCTGGTAGGTGTCGGTAAAAAAGTAGATTTTACAACGGACAAACTGAGAAGCGCCTTCGCGACGGCAGCGCGGCACATAAGATCATTAAAAATTAGGGAGTTCTCTACATCCCTGGATTTCATATTTCTCAATAAACCGCTCGATGAGATAGCCAGGGCTGTTGTAGAAGGTGTTTCCCTCGGGCTTTATCAATATACGTCCTTTAAGACGATCGACAAGGATAAGATAGGAACGACAAAGCAATTTACAATAATCGAAGAAAACGAAAAATCATACAATATTATAAGCGCTGCAGCAAGGGAGGCAGAGATCATCTCGTGCGCTGTGTCCTTCGCCAGAGATATGGTGTCCGCTCCGGGAAACGAAATGACGCCGACAGATATGGCTCGTGAAGCGAGCAAGATAGCCAAGAGAAAAAATGTCAAACTAAGGGTGCTTGATGAGAAGGAGATAGATAAGATCGGCATGAGTGCCTTTTTGGGCGTCGCCCGGGGAAGTGAAGAGCCGGCGAAGTTCATCATCCTGGAATACCGGGGCGGAAATAAGCATGATCCGCCCGTGGCTTTGGTCGGCAAGGGATTGACCTTCGACAGCGGGGGGATATCAATAAAGCCATCGGAAAAGATGGACGAGATGAAATCCGACATGGCAGGGGGCGCTGCTGTCATGGGCGCCATAATGGCAGCGGCCGATTTAGGCCTCAAAGTCAACGCTGTTGGGCTGATACCCGCTACGGAGAACCTGCCCGGCGGGAGGGCGTATAAGCCTGGTGATATTCTGAAATCATTGTCTGGTCAGACTATAGAAGTCTTAAGCACGGATGCCGAAGGCCGCCTGATCTTAGCCGATGCGCTCACGTATGCCGGAAGGTTCAAGCCGGCGGCTATTATTGATCTTGCCACATTGACCGCCGCCTGTGTTATCGCCCTCGGCGATCACGTGACGGGAATGATGGGAACGGATGCTAAGCTGAAGCAGAAGATCAAAGATGCCGCAGATGCTACAGACGAGAAAGTCTGGGAGCTGCCTCTCTGGGAAGATTATCATGAAATGATAAAGAGCGATGTGGCGGATTACAAGAATCACGGCGGCAGACCCGGCGGAGCCATAACGGCGGCTGCATTTCTGAGCAAGTTCGTAGGCAACTACCCATGGGTGCATTTGGATATAGCAGGTCCGGCATGGCTTACAATGGACAGGCCTTATATCCCGAAAGGGGCGTCCGGTGTTGGCGTCCGCTTGATGGTGCAATTCCTGAGAGACTGGCGAAAACGGAGTAATAGTTGACGACTGATGGGAATGCTTCTTGAAATCAAGAACCTCAGCACCCATTTCCATACAGACTACGGTGCGATAAAGGCTGTTGATCGTATCAGCCTTGCAATCGATCAAGGGGACACACTGGGAGTAGTCGGCGAGTCTGGCTGTGGGAAAACGGTACTCGCCTTGTCCATTATGCGTTTGATAGCAAGCCCGCCCGGCAGGATCGTCTCCGGTAATGTCTTCTTCAATGGTGTGGATCTCCTGAATCTTGATAATGAAGAGATGCGCAGGATCAGGGGCAAGGATATCTCCATGGTCTTTCAGGAGCCAATGACCTCGCTGAATCCCGTCTTGCGTATCGGAGATCAGATCACCGAGATTATAAAGCTGCATTTAGCGCTTGGACGGAAAGAAGCCATGGACCGCGCCCTGGAAATGCTCTCGCTTGTGGGGATGCCTTCACCCGAGACAATCATCAGAAATTACCCTCATCAGATGAGTGGCGGCATGCGCCAGAGGGTCATGATAGCCATGGCGCTTTGCTGTGGTCCCAAGCTTATGCTTGCAGATGAGCCGACCACGGCCCTTGATGTGACCATCCAAGCCCAGATTCTAGAACTTATCGGAAGACTGAAGAAAGAGATGGGAACGTCGGTAATCCTGATTACCCATGATCTTGGCGTGATAGCCGAGTCTGCGGAACATGTGGCCGTCATGTATACCGGGCAGGTCGTAGAATACGCCTCTGCAGAGAATCTCTTCGCCACTCCGCTTCACCCGTATACGGTAGGTCTCATGGAATCAATTCCGAAAATTGACGCTCCTTGGGGACGGGATGACCATCTGAAGGTTATCGCCGGCGTTGTTCCGAGCCTCCATAATCTTCCTCAAGGATGCACTTTTCAGGACAGATGCCCTCACACAATGCAAATTTGCAGGGAGGAGGAGCCAAGATTGGAAGAATATCTGCCCATGCATAAAGTACATTGCTGGCTTTATGGACAAAAATGAAAATGGTCTTGGTTGATATTCAGGAACTAAAAAAATACTATCATGTCCGTGCCGAATTCCTCGGGAGAGAACGGACCTCCATCAAGGCTGTTGACGGCGTTTCCCTGAAGATTCACAGCGGCGAAACTCTCGGGCTTGTCGGCGAGAGCGGCTGCGGGAAATCCACCCTCGCACGAATGATTATGAGGCTTGATCTGCCTACGGAAGGCAGGGTCTTCTTTGAAGGCGACGATATCTTCAAATTATCAGGCAAGGAGCTGAAAGCCTACCGCAAAAAGGTTCAGATTATTTTTCAGGATCCATATGCGTCTCTGAATCCCCGAAGAACGGCGGGGAGCACCATCGGTGAGCCGCTTCTCATCAATCAGATAAACGATCCTGAGGGGAGGGCTCTTGAGGTCGCCCGTATTATGGATATCGTCGGCCTTACAAGGGAACAGAAAGATAGGTATCCTCATGAGTTCAGCGGCGGTCAGAGGCAGCGAATCGGTATCGCAAGAGCCATTATTCTCAAACCGCAATTGATCGTCGCCGATGAGCCGGTCTCTTCTCTCGATGTGTCCATTCAAGCTCAGATATTGAACCTTCTGAAAGATCTGCAGAAAGAATTTAATTTGACCTACATATTTATTTCCCATGATCTCAGCGTGGTAAGGCATGTGAGCGACAGGATTGCGGTGATGCACTTCGGTAAGATCGTCGAACTTGCGGATAACAGCGAACTCTATGAGAATCCTCTTCATCCGTACACAATAGAGCTTCTGTCGGCAGTGCCGGTGCCTGATCCTGGAAGAAAGAAGCACCGGTTGATGCGGGGGGGAGAGATTAAAGGAACGAGCAACGGGCAGGGAACATGTCCATTTTGTCCTCGGTGCACGGCCACGGTCGAAATATGCGACAAAGAAGAACCCGAGTTGAAAGACCGGGGCGGCGGACACTTCGTGGCATGCCATATGAAAGGATGAGCCATACCCCTCAGTCGTGATCATAGATGACGTCCCGAGGCGCCGAGATTTTGATATTTGCGAGGGCGACATTTTCTTCGAAACGGGTGTGAGACATAGTCTTCAGATTATCAAATCTTTTCTTCAATCATGCAGAACTCTCTTTTTTTCCAGAATAATATTATAAAGAAAGCAAGCAAATTTGAGACGGGTTGCGCCACCCATACGCCCGTTACTCCAAAGAGCGTCGGTAGAAAGAAAAGCATGGGTATCAGAAGTATGGTGTCGCGTGTCATCAATAGGACCATGGACGTTAATCCCTTGCCCAAGCCAATAAACATATTGATCCAGACGAGATTAGGGCCGACCAAGAGAAGCGTGGTGGCAAATATCCTCAAGGCAGGCACGGCAATGGTGAGCAGTTCCTGATTACTGGTGAAAAGCAGCAGAATAGGGGAGGCAAATGCTTCGAGAACCACAAAGGCCGTCGCTGAGAAAAGCACAGATATTTTAACGGCAACATTAACTGTTTCCATGAGCCGTTTATGGAGTCCGGCGCCCTCGCTGAAGCCAACCATCGGCATTATGCCGTGTCCCATGCCAAATAATACCATAATGACAAGCTGATTTATGCGGAAACAGAGACCTAGGGCTGCGATGGCCATGGGTCCGAAGGCTCCAAGGACATTGTTGTAAACTATCATGACGAGGCTGAAAACAAAGTTCATGATAACTGAAGGGAATCCTGTCTGATATATGGAGGCTATTATGGATAAATTGGGAATCATGTGTGCCCAGTTCAAATTATACTTGGAAGTTTCTGATCTCAGATAATACAGGGAGAGAAGACTGGCCAGGAAATATGAGACGACTGCGGAAATTGCGGCCCCGAGAATACCCAGCATCGGAAATAAACCCAAACCAAAGATGAGTAAGGGATCGAGGATCGCGCCGGCTGATGACATGACCAGTATGACGTACATTGATGCCTTCGGATTTCCTTCTGCTCTGAGCAGGTTATTGGAAATCATAAGGAACAGTAAGAAGGGAGAACCAAATACCACGGTAGCCAGGTATTGTTTGGACAGGGGAAGAATATCTTCCGTGGCACCAAAGATTTGCAGTATGCTATCCTGATAAATAATTGTAATTAGGATAATCAATAAACCAAACACGGCGGAGAGAAGCATTCCCTGACCGGCGGCTTGACGGGCCTTCCTATACTGTCCGGCACCGAACATGCGCGCCGCAAACGAACCAGCTCCGACACCGGTACCTACGCCGATGGCGCCAAATATTATTTGAATGGGAAAGCACACGGTTAATGCAGCAACAGCCTGGGGATCAAGCCGCGTCAGCCAAAAAGTATCGACAAGATTGTAGAGGGCCATAGCAAACATAGCGGCTATGGATGGCCAGCTCATCTTCAGAAGCAGAGGCAGAATGGGACCTTTTCCGAGGTCAAGACCGGCGTTCTTCATATATCTTTATTGTGATGCAAGAGATCATCTGGGTCGGCAAATCTTTGCATTCTTGGCCGCATAGTATTATATGATGGACTTTCGCATACACGGATTAGGATTATATATCAACATAATTTAGGCAAAGAGTATATTTGCAGGATAGAGGGCCTTACAGGAAATGACTTTCAATTTGATTGTTATATTGGGTCCGACAGCCTCAGGCAAGACGCGATTGGCTGCCCGCCTGGCAAGGGACAGGGGCTCGGAGATAATATCGGCAGACTCGCGGCAGGTATACCGAGGGATGGACATAGGAACGGGGAAAGACTTAGGGGAATATGTTGTCAATGGATTGGCTGTTCCCTCTCATCTCATAGACGTCGTAGACCCGGACTATGAATTCAGTGTCTTTGACTATCAAGCTAATTTTTCGCGTGTCTTCGCCGATATTTCCTCGAGAGGCATAATCCCGATCATGGTCGGTGGAACAGGTCTCTACATTGAAGCGGCAATAAAGGGGTACAGGTTGTTGAAAGTTCCGGAAAATCCTTCTTTAAGGCATGAGCTAGAAAAGAAAGGGATGGAGGAATTGAGAAGCCGGCTTATGGAACTTAAGCCTTCTGTCCACAATACAACCGATCTCTTGGATCGAAAACGCCTGGTGCGCGCCATAGAAGTCATGGAGTTTACACACGTGCACAAGAATTACAAATCTCATCTCCCCGCAATAGCTGCCTTGGCCGTGGGTCTCCGTTGGGAGCGTTCCATACTGCGCAAAAGGATTACGGATCGCCTTAATATGAGGTTGAAGGCGGGAATGATTGAGGAGGTGGAAAGGCTTCATCGGTCAGGCATCGGATGGGAAAAACTCGATTATTTCGGTCTTGAATATCGTTATGTCGGATGCTATCTCAGAGGTGCGATGAGCTATAGTGAGATGTTTCAGAAGCTTAATACACGCATTCATCAATTTGCCAAGAAGCAGGAAACGTGGTTCAGGCATATGGAGAAGAAGGGAACTACGATTCACTGGATAAGCGGCGACGATTGCGGGAAAGCTGCAGAGATCATAAACGGGCTGATGAAATAAATCGTGCATTTGTCTCGAGGCGATAGTATAAAATAGTTGTCTGCTTTAACAGGGCGTGAGACGATCTCTATATGAACTGCGTTCATCTGGCAAACAAAAAATCTAGTACGGAAGTATTTAATTGAAAAGCTCAAATGCAGATAATTTTAGTCCATAGTGGAGGATTAGTGATGATAGATAAGAAATATATCCGCAACTTGGTTATCCTTTTCTTCATTGTCGTGCTTACATTGGGCGGTTGCGGATCGAAAGATGAAAAACAAGCGAGCACGCAAACCGACCTTCCCAAGACAGAGGCACCGCCGTCAGAAGAAGCAGTTTCTGCGAACCCATCTGCGCCGGGAGTTGCACCAACGGGAGGATCTGCAGTAGTTATAGATGTAGATGGCTCAAAGCTTACCCAGAGTCAAGTTGAGGCAGATATTAAGAAAATAATGACTGCTAAGAAAAAGCAGATACCTGCCGACCGTCTCGCGCAGGCAAAAGAAAATGCGAGAAAGCAGGTGCTCAGTGATTTTACGGTAAGAACACTCCTGACAAACGAGGTAAGGAAACTAAACATCAGCGCCAGCGATGCCGAGGTCAAACAGGCTGAAGAGACGGTGAAAAATGATCTTCTTATTAAAGGCACAACCATTGAGGACCTCCTGAAGAAGAACAAGATGACCAGGGAACAATTCCAGGAAGATCTGCGCTTCAGGATAAAAATCAGTAAACTTGTTATGATGCAGATGTCGAGCAAGTCCAAACCAACAGATAAGGAGATAAATGAATTCTATCAAAAGAACAGAGATAAATTCAAGATGCCGGAGTCTGTTCATGTTAGACATATCCTAGTAGCAAAGGCCCCGGGCGATGACGACAAGATCAAGGCCGAAAAGAAGGCAAAGGCGGAAGACTTACGAAGACAGCTGCTGGCGGGAGCTAATTTCGCGGAAATAGCGAAGATGAATTCTGACTGTCCCAGCAAGGAAACGGGTGGGGACCTAGGCGTATTCACCCGCGGCGAAATGGTCAAGCAATTTGAAAATGCTGCATTCTCGCAAGAGGTTAATGCCATAGGTCCTGTTGTGGAGACTGAATATGGTTTCCACATCATTCAGGTGTTGGAGCATCATGCTCCCAAGGCGCTCGCCCTTGATGACAGTGTGAAAGGAAATATCTCGGCCTTTCTCGAACAGCAGAAACAACAGGAGACTTTTGAAGCGATTCTAAAAAAATTGAGGGCGAAGGCGAAAATCACGGTTTACAGAAACTGATGGGGGAGCGGTCGTCGCGCAGAAATTGAGATGACACAGAGAGTCAAACCATTCATTCGCATCGTCGAAAGGCTTTTTAAGTGCGTAAAATAAATGGCAAGAATTGTTCGTAATCGAACTCACATATGCTGATTTACGGAGTGCCGTGCTTGGACTTAAGATGGAGTCTCAGAAATAGTGTCCCTGCAATTATCGCCTCTGGTTTATAAGGAAATTGCATATGTCATATAGTTATCACAATAGATCATCATAATCGGGGTTATTCCATATGGAAGGAAACTGGGCTCGTAAGGAAATAGAGAACAATGGATTAATTATAATATCTATCGCTACCGTGTTAGTATATTGGTCCTTTGATACATTGCTTTCTGGTGTCGTTTTCGTGCGTCTCTTAATAGCGAGTCTGATTGTCACCTACGGGACTTTCACCCAGTATTTGATTAATTCACACAAAGATATTCAGCGCGACCTGAGGAATGCACGTGATGGCATGGAAGAGCAAGTGAAGGCGCGAACCGCTGAAATGATGACGGCAAATGAAGAATTAAGGAAAAGCGAAAGGTTATTTCATACCTTAGCGCAGGTGTCTCCCGTGGGTATCTTTCGTACCGATGCTCAAGGCGACTTTATTTACGTGAATGATCGCTGGGGTGAGATTGCCGGCATGCCCGTTGAAAAGGCGCTAGGAAAGAATTGGGCAGAAGCGATTCGCTCCGAAGAGAAGGATAGCGTCGTCAGAAAATGGTACGAAAGCGTCCGGGGAAATCGTCCGTTTAATCTGGAATATCAATTTCATCGGCCAGACGGCCCCTCGACATGGGTGCTGGGCCAGGCTGCTGCCGAGTTTCGTGATGACGGAGAAATAAGCGGCTATGTCGGAACCATCACGGATATCACGGAGCGAAAGCGGGCCGAAGAGGAGCGTATGCACTTGGCGACCGCAATTGAGCAGACTGCAGAGGGGCTTATAGTGAGCAATAAAGATGGGGTAATCCAATACATCAACCCGGCTGTAGAGCGTATGACCGGCTACGGCAAGAGTGAACTCATCGGCAAGCATAGCAGTATTCTCAAGAGTGACAAGCATGACAGGGCCTTTTATAAGAGTATTCAGGAAACGCTCGCCCGTGGCGAAATATGGGCGGGGCACCTGGTGAACAGAAGGAAGGATGGTGCTTTCTACGAGACGGAGGTTACGTCTTCACCGGTTCTGGACAGCGCCGGCAATATAATAAACTATGTAAGCATCCACCGTGATATCACGCGTGAGGTGAGACTTGAGAGGGAACTCCGCCAGGCGCATAAGATGGAGGCCATAGGTACATTGGCTGGCGGCATAGCCCATGACTTTAACAACATACTGATGGCCATTATCGGCTATACGGAGATGGCACTCTATAAAATGCCTGAAGGGACAACTGCGGTCAGACGTGACCTGGAGCAGGTACTCAAGGCTGGTTACAGGGCGAGAGACCTGGTGAACCAGATCCTTAGCTTCAGCCATCAGTCGGACCAGGAACGAAAAGTCATTGATATAGTACCGACTATCAAAGAGGCGCTCAAGCTACTACGCTCTTCATTGCCCAGCACCATCGATATTCGTCAGGACATCGCTATCTCACCGGAAAAAGGGGTAATTCTGGCTGATCCGACTCAGATTCATCAGGTGTTGATGAACCTTTGCACCAACGCAGCACACGCAATGCGGGATAAAGGCGGTATACTAAGCGTCAGCTTGTCGAGTGTCAACGCTGACGCGTATCTCGTTTCCCGGTATCCAGATTTGAAGCCTGGGCCCTATGTGAGACTGACAGTAAGCGATACGGGCCATGGAGTAGACCCGTCAATATTGGAACGTATATTCGATCCGTACTTTACTACAAAAGGGCCGGGCGAGGGAACGGGGATGGGACTTGCTGTCGTCCAGGGCATTGTCAAGAGACATGGAGGAATGATTACCGTCCATAGTGAAATTGGCGAAGGGACCACCTTTCATGCGCTTTTTCCCAGGATTGAGCAGGAGATCGCACGGGAAACCATAGTGGCGGAGGTACTCCCTACGGGAAATGAGAGAATCTTGTTTGTTGACGATGAAAAGCCCCTCGTTGATCTGGGGAAGGGGATGCTGGAGTCGCTTGGTTACAGCGTAACCAGCAAAACGAACAGCCTGGAAGCCCTGCAAACCTTCCGTGCCCAGCCTGACGCATTTGACCTGGTCATCACCGACGTCACCATGCCGGGCATGACGGGCATTGAGCTGGCGAAGGAACTACTGGCCGTCCGTCCAGATATTCCTATTATATTGTGCACTGGATTCAGCGAACTCATAAATGAAAAGCGGGCCAAGGACATGGGCATTCGGGAGTTTGTCATGAAGCCTTTTGTGATCGGGAAGCATGCCAAAACTATTCGCAAGGTACTGGAGCAGGAGCGATAAGATCGTGGAATCTGCAAGTATGGCTCAATGCGCATACGGCAAACAGCACGGAATCAGAATGAGTGCTTCTTTTCGGGAAAACTACCCTTTCTCACATCATCGATATATTGACTTACGGCATCTTTCATCTGCACATTGAGATGTGTATATGTCTTGACAAATTTTGGTATGAATTTTTCAAACAATCCCACCATGTCGTGTAGTACCAGCACCTGACCGTCACAGTCAACACCTGCGCCTATGCCGATCGTGGGAATTGTAAGCGACTGCGTTACTGTCTTTGCCAGTGCTGCCGGCACGCATTCCAATACGACGGAAAACGCCCCGGCTTGTTCGAGAATTTTTGCATCTTCCATAATCCTTATGGCATCTCTCTCCTCTTTTCCCTGAACCTTGTATCCCCCAAACTGATGAACTGATTGCGGCGTCAGGCCAACATGTGCCATGACGGGGATTCCCGCTGAGGTCATCCTTCTCGTGATTTCTGCTACCTCTCTGCCTCCTTCTAGTTTGACCCCCTGGGCGCCCGCTTCCTGAAGAAAACGGCCGGCGTTATAAAGCGCATCGTCAGGAGAGATTTGGTAGGACATAAAAGGCATATCACCGACAACCATCGCATGCTTGACGGCGCGGGACACTGCCTTCGTATGATGAATCATTTCATCCATCGTAACGGGCAAGGTGCTGTCATAGCCTAGCACGACCATGCCCAACGTATCCCCAACGAGGACAATATCCATACCTGCTTCATCTACTATAAGAGCCGTGGGGTAATCGTAAGCTGTTAACATGCATATTTTTTCATTTTTTCTTTTCATGTCGCGAATCACGGCAGTAGTGATTCTATTTGCGCTCGTCTGCGTGCTCATTTAGTTACCTCACTTTAGTATTTTTTTTATTAGCCGGGCAGTTTTCGGAGACAATGTTTTCTTCCTTAATCCAAGGTCGGCAGTTAAGATGCCGAGTGCGCTATAGGCCTGCAAGAGGGCCGGCAGCTTCTGTCGCAAGGCATCTACATGCTTTCTTACGGTGCCTGCATCTCCGCGTGCTACGGGTCCCGTCAGTGCTTGAACGGTGCCTTTTGTCTCAATATTAGCGATGGTTCCCATAACGAGGGGCCAGATGGCACGAATAGTTTCTTCACGGTTCAAACCGAGTGATTGATAGATTTCTTCTACCATATGGATAAGAGTCGTCAGATAGTTTGAAGCTATGCTAGCAGCGGCATGGTAAAGGGGTTTATCGGCATCCGAGATGAAGAATGGTACGCCGCCCAAATCCCTGACCACTTGAGCAGACCACTCTTTGATTTCATCGGACGACGTAATTCCGAATGTACTGCCGGGAATGTTCCTGACAGCGCTATCTACATCGGGAAAGGACTGCAGCGGGTGTATGCAGGCGACATGAGCGCCGCAAGCCTCAGCAGATTCGAGAAGGTCAAGACCTCCGGCGCCGCTCATGTGGATGACCTTGGCACCGGGCTTTATACCTCCTTCACGCGATATCTCTTTGCATACATGCGCGATGGCGTCGTCAGAAGTTGCAATAATAATGCAGTTAGCCGCACGAGCAGCCTCAGAAAAATTCAGATAAGATTTGCCTCCTGTATAGACTATACCCTGAGTTAGGGATGCCTTCGACCTGCTGGCAACTGCAACTATTCTATATCCTGCCTGGCGAAGAAGAAATCCCACTGCCCTACCCACCTTACCGAGACCAAGGATGGCAACAGTGTCCCCTCTTATTTCTTGAGTATTCATAATTAAAAGTCTATAAAATCAAAAAAGGCCTTCCAGACAAACCCCGGACGGCCTTGAGACAAAAACACTCTTACTTGACCATTCCGTCTCGGTCCATCCGTCGCGGATCCAAGCGGACAAGCGTTTATTAGCATAAAATGTTTCACACAGTCAATAGAGCAAATTTGTCGCACACAGATGGAGTTATTGTCATCTTGTAATTGCCTGACCTGTCATATATAAGAAAACTTATAGAATTTAGAGGATCCTTAAGATGAAACGTGTTGAACTCATGATATTTGACTTGGACGGGACCCTTGTCAACTCGGGAGGGGACATCGTCGCGTCCGTCAATTACACCCTCAAGAGCCTGGATATACCGACTAAAAGTCAAGAAGAAATTCTCACGTTCGTGGGAGATGGCGTGAACAAAATGATCGAAAGGGCCCTCGGCAAGGATTTTCAATATCTGTTGGATCGGGCGATGGATATTTTTTCGGATTACTATGGGAGGCACATGCTCGATACGACTTGCCTTTGCGACTCCGCCATTGAAGTGCTCAATCACTTCCATGGCAAGAAGAAGCTCATTATCACGAATAAACGGGAATCCTTTACGCTCAAGATGACGGACGCCCTAGGCATTTCAAGATACTTCCAAGAGATTATCGGGGCAGACAGCACGGCATACAGGAAGCCCGATCCTCGCCTGTTTATTCCTCTTCTAGAAAGGTTTCATGCCGTATATAATGAGACAGTTGTGATAGGCGATGGTGTGAACGACATAATGCTCGCAAAGAATTCGGGCGTACTAAGTTGTGCCCTTTTGAACGGGCTTACACATAGAAATATTCTGCTTACCCTTCAGCCCGATTTTGCTTGTGAAGGACTCCGGGAACTGATTGAGATATTTAACTGAGATCTGCGCTATATCTGTCAAGTATGATTGGAAAGATTAGAGACACCATAGAAGAGAATCATCTCCTTGACGCGGGAGAAGAGGTTGTTGTGGCCGTCTCCGGAGGGCCCGATTCCGTTGCCCTCGTAAAAGTACTGGAGATGCTCTCCTACGAATATAGGCTTACTCTGATCGTGGCGCACCTGAATCATGGACTCAGAGAAGAGGCTCCCTCCGAAGAGCGCTTCGTACGCAAATTGGCCCAAGACATGGGGCTTGTATTTGAGAGTAAATCTCTCGACATTTTATCGCTAAGGAAAATGTCCGGCAAGTGCATAGAGGATATAAGCCGGGAAGCGAGATACGCTTTTCTAAATGATGTTGCCAAGAAGCATGGTGCACGGAAAATTGCGTTGGGGCATCACATGAATGATCAGACTGAGACAGTGCTGATGAACATTTTGAGAGGGAGCGGACCGCCTGGATTGAAGGGTATGCTGAGTGGCAGAGATTCAAGGTATATCAGGCCGCTTCTTGACGTGACGAGGAGTGAAATAATCTCCTTCCTCAAATTCCATGGAATATCGTTCGTGACGGACGCATCTAATGCAGATGAGAGTTACCTGAGAAACAGGATAAGGCATGCATTGGTACCCGAACTGAAGGCAAGATATAATCCTAATTTGGACGAAAGTATTAAAAGCATGGCGGAGATCATGCGTGTGGAAAACGAATATATGGAAATGGCGACTGATAAAGTGGTATCAGCATGGTACATAACACCCGGACAGAGTGAGTTTAAGATTTGTATATCTGACTTCTCGGAATATCATGAAGCCATCCGGAGGAGGATTATAAAACATCTGCTGGAAGGGTTAAGTCCGCACGGTAAGGGCATAGGATTTAGACACGTAAAAGCAGCTCTCGGGCTGATCCGCTCTGATCGTCCCGGTGCCTATGTGAACCTGCCCTGCGATATCGAAGTGAGGCGCGAATATGATACTCTTGTCATTTCCAGGAAGAGAAAAGGTGAAGAAGAAAATCCAAATAAGGGATGCGATGACCTCTATTATGAGGTCACCCCTCCAGCCTCTGTGAAAATGGCGGAGTTGGGAAAAATGATGATATTTGAGTTTGCCAAAAGTCCGATTGATGTGAGAACAAACACCCGAGATGCCGTTTTCATGGACTACGATAGGATATGCCTTCCTCTGATCATAAGAACTGTCAGACCGGGTGACAGAATACAACCACTGGGCATGAGAGGAATAAAGAAGATAAAGTCCGTCTTGATTGACGAAAAGATTCCGCTCCGCCGCAGAAAAGAGATTCCCCTACTACTCGACCAGGAGGCAGTACTCTGGATTGCGGGATTGCAACTGAGTGAACGTGTTAAAATAACAGATAGAACAAGACAGATACTCAAAGTAAAATTTGTTTGAAATAATACCGTTGTTAATGTAATTGTAGATTAACAACTTTGAAATACTTTTGTCATTCGCGCGCATGCGGGAGGCTACAGGGAGGTAATATTGAATTCATTGCAGAAAAACATAGCGCTCTGGCTCTTTATTAGTTTGGTTTTTGTACTGCTCTACCATCTTTTCAATCAGCCGAAGAGTGCACAGGAAAATATCATCTACAGTGATTTTGTGAGTTACGCAGAAAAAGGCGAGATAGTTGAAGTAACCATACAGGGGGAGAGTATTACTGGCAAGCTTAACAACGGCAAGAATTTTAAAACATATGCACCGAAGGACGCAGGGCTGATTCAGATCCTGAAGGATAAGGCTGTACGAATTGCATCAAAGCCCGCGGACGAGTCTCCCTGGTATATGAATGTTCTGATTTCTTGGGTACCCATGCTTCTGCTCATAGGTGTATGGATATTTTTCATGCGCCAGATGCAGGCCGGTGGGGGCAAAGCAATGGCATTCGGCAAGAGCAAGGCCCGTCTCGTCACTGACAAGTCAAAGAAGGTGACCTTTGCCGACGTGGCAGGTATTGACGAGGCCAAAGCAGAATTGGAAGAGGTTATTGAATTTCTCAGGGATCCCAAAAAGTTTACGCGGCTGGGTGGAAGAATCCCCAAAGGTCTCCTTCTCGTCGGCCAACCGGGAACGGGTAAGACGTTGCTTGCGCGGGCAATTGCTGGCGAGGCAGAGGTGCCTTTCTTGAGCATAAGCGGATCTGATTTTGTCGAGATGTTCGTCGGCGTGGGGGCTTCGCGTGTGAGAGATCTCTTCGATCAGGGCAAAAAGAATGCCCCATGTATTATATTTATAGATGAGATCGACGCTGTGGGGAGACATAGGGGTGCCGGTTTGGGCGGAGGTCATGATGAAAGGGAACAGACCCTGAACCAGCTTCTCGTGGAAATGGATGGTTTCGAATCAAATGAGGGCGTAATTCTCGTTTCGGCTACAAACCGGCCTGATGTGCTTGATCCTGCGCTCCTGAGACCGGGCAGGTTCGACCGCCAGGTAGTAGTTCCTCTTCCTGATGTTAAAGGTAGGGAAAAGATCCTGGAGGTACATACCCGGAAGACGCCACTTGCGGATGACATTGATTTTGCAGTCATAGCAAGAGGGACGCCCGGGTTTTCAGGTGCAGACATAGAAAATCTTGTCAATGAGTCGGTTCTTTATGCGGCGAGATACGGCAAAGATAAGGTTCATATGAGCGACTTCGAGTTTGCCAAAGACAAGGTCATGATGGGTGCGGAAAGAAAAAGCATGGTGATAAGCATTGAGGAGAGGAAGAACACAGCTTACCATGAATCAGGCCACGCCTTGGTGGCGAGACTACTGCCGGGAAGTGATCCTATCCATAAAGTTACAATAATTCCCAGGGGGATGGCATTGGGCCTTACGCAGCAGCTGCCCGTGGATGAAAAACACACTTACCCCAAACAGTATCTCTTGAACAATATAACCATTCTCTTGGGGGGCAGGGCGGCAGAAGAGCTGATATTGAATGAATTTACAACTGGCTCTGGAAACGATATTGAGAGAGCCACGAACCTTGCAAGGAAAATGGTCTGTGAATGGGGCATGAGCGACGAAATGGGACCGCTAAGTTACGGAAAGAAAGAAGAACAAATATTTCTCGGCCGTGAGTTTGCTACACACAAAGACTACAGCGAAGAGACAGCCCAAAAAATTGATAAGGAAGTGACGCGCTTGGTATCGGATAGCTATGAAAAAGCAAAGAAACTGCTATCAGATCACATTGATATACTAAACAGGATTGCAGCCGGACTCCTGGAGAAAGAAGTTTTGAATACTACGGAACTTGATGAGATCATACAAATGAACAAGGAGGAGGTGGCAGGAAGCGGTGATACGATACCAAAAGAGGACCAGATTAGCAATTGAAGCCCCCTTCACTATATTTCTTGTACAATGACAGATAAGAGTCGGCCCAGATGTCTCCATCTGAAATCTTCATATGAAGCTCTTGAGGTCTTGCGAAAGATCGATTGCGATCCATATGGCATTGAGGCGATGCTACCCAAGATGATTCATTATAATGTATTGCTTGAAGGTATTAAATGTAACATAGCAAATATTATAAAACAAGAGATGCTCTCTGTGGGCGGTGACGCCGCCGTTTCGCGTGCTGCAGTATCATGCAGCGTTGAGAAAACGGACTGCGTTATCATGGGTACGGCGAAGCAGATACAACGTTTATGCGATAAGATTTCAATCCAGCCTTTAGGATTAAACAATATATCAAAGGCGATCAAACTGCTTCTTGCGAATGTTTCGAAAGATCTTATTATCCTCAAGACACCGAGGAGGGAAATTGTCTTAGGAGAGAAGACCGAGATCATGGGAATACTTAATGTAACCCCCGACTCATTCTCTGATGGAGGTCGTTTCAAATACACGGGCGATGCGGTCGAATATGGTTTGAAAATGATGGAGGAGGGTGCAGACATCATAGACATTGGAGGAGAATCTTCGCGGCCAGGTTCGCTGCCTGTTCCCCTTGAGGAAGAGATTGCCAGGGCAATTCCTGTCATAAAAGGGTTAGAGAAATCCATTAAGATCCCGATTTCTGTTGACACGACAAAGGCGGAGGTTGCAAGACTTGCTGTGGAAAACGGCGCTGATATTGTCAACGACATAAGTGCCATGGCAAATGATCTCAATATGGCGAAGGTAGTCGCAGATACAGGGGCGGCGATTATCCTGATGCACATGCGTGGAACCCCCAAAGACATGCAGAAAGGAAATTTGTCATACGCATCTCTCAGAGGAGACATCATAGATTTTCTGGAAGACAAGATGGAAAAGGCCCAAATAGCCGGAATTTCGCCCGAACAGATCATGATCGATCCGGGCATAGGCTTCGGCAAGACGGGGGATGATTCACTGAGGCTACTAAAATATCTATCAGAGTTCAAGGTCTTGGGAAGACCCATAGTGACAGGTCCTTCGAGGAAGGCCTTCATTGGCAGTATAACCGACGGCGGGCCAACGGATCGCATAGAGGGAACTGCCGCTGCAGTAACAGCCGCCATCATGAATGGGACAAATGTAGTGAGGGTACACGACGTGAAGACCATGAAAAAGGTGGCTGCCATGGCCGATGCGATTGTCAGAGCGTAAAGAAGGAACGTAAGATTAAACGCATACCGGATAAGCATTTGAAAATGATTCATGGAATAGGGACAGATCTTGTGGAAGTTTCGAGGATCGAAAGAATTCTCACGAAATGGGGAGACCGATTTCTACAGAGGGTTTATGCCAATGGCGAAATTGAATATTGTAACAACAAGGCATTTCCAGCCATACATTTTGCAGCAAGATTTGCAGCAAAGGAATCATTTCTGAAATCCCTTGGTATCGGACTGGGCATGGGAGTCAAGTTAAGAGAAATTGAAGTGAGCAACAACGAACTGGGAAGTCCTGTACTGAAAGTGAATAAGAAAATAGGCAATATCCTCGATAATCTTGGTGTGAATGCGGTCCATGTGAGCATGACACATACGAGGGAACATGCACATGCAATTGTAGTTCTTGAACGATAAGGTAGGTCTTAAAGATCGTGACTTGGCAAGAAACGAAGTGTCCATGACAGGTTGAGATAGGGGATGGGTTCGAGCTCAAAGAGGACAATTACATCAAGTGTCTAAAATGTCATGAATGAACGTATCGCCAAGCTGATAGTTAGATCTCGGAGTCCCGAGGAAACTTTTCATATTGGTAAGATTATTGGCCGGAATCTCATCGAGAAGGATATAGTTGCTCTTGTCGGCGACTTAGGTGCGGGAAAGACATGCCTAGCTCACGGCATCGCTAGAGGCCTTGACGTGCCGGATGAATATCAGATAACAAGTCCGTCGTTTACGTTGATAAATGAGTACCAGGGCAGGCTGATGTTGTACCATTTTGACCTATATCGCTTATCGCGAGCCTCAGAGATGGATGATATGGGATACGAGGAGTATTTTTTCGGACAGGGCGTCAGTGTTATTGAATGGGCTGATAAAGTGACGGGCATTCTGCCTGACGAAAGCTTGTTTGTCTTGATAGACTACACTGACGAAAATGAGCGCAACATAATCATTTCCGGACAAGAGAAGAAAATAGCCATGATTTCGGAACAATTGGGGAATGGAGGTTCTTAGGGGATGGCCCTTGTTGTGCAAAAATACGGAGGTACGTCAGTTGCAGATCTTAGCAAAATGGAAAATGTGGCTAGGCGAATCGTGAAATCAAGAGAGGCGGGGAATGATATTGTTGTCGTACTTTCGGCCATGGCCGGTGAGACGGATAGGCTTATTCAACTTGCTCATAAGGCAGCGGATGAGCCCGATGCAAGGGAGTATGATGCCCTTATCTCGACAGGGGAACAGTTAACAGTAACTCTGCTTTCCATAATTCTGAATAGAATGGGCTTCCGCGCCAAATCTTTACTGGGGTATCAGGTAAAAATTGTCACCGACAGATCATATACTAAGGCAAGAATCTTCCATATCGATACAAATAAGATAATCAAGGAATTGAAGAAGGGAGCCATTGTTGTTGTGGCCGGCTTTCAAGGCATAGATAAGGATGGCAATATTACAACATTGGGGAGAGGCGGCTCAGATACGAGTGCTGTCGCTTTGGCAGCGGCGCTGAAAGCTGACGCATGTGATATTTACACCGATGTTGACGGCGTTTATACGGCGGACCCTAACATATGCAGAAAAGCAAAGAGGCTGAGCAAAGTATCTTATGATGAAATGCTTGAGATGGCAAGGGCGGGGGCTAAGGTCCTTCAACCCCGTTCAGTCGAACTCGCCAAAAAATACGAGGTACCAGTCTACGTGAGGTCGTCATTTACAGACGAAGGGGGCACACTTGTGACGAAGGAGGATATGGAGATGGAAAGAGAAGTGGTGTGTGGGGTAACTTATGACCGTGATCAAGCAAAGATTACAGTGGTTCGCGTTCCTGATAGGCCCGGCATTGCAGCTGGACTGTTTACCCCGCTCGCGCAGCATAATATCATGGTCGATATGATTATACAGAACGCCAGCCTCGAGGGTTACACGGATTTGACATTCACTGTCTCGCGGAAGGAAATAAAGAAGGCTCACGAGCTGGTTGAACAAGTCGCAAGACAAATAGGCGCGGACAGGGTGGAGGTAGATGCAGACGTCTCTAAGATATCCATCATCGGCGTGGGGATGATAAGTCATTCGGGTGTAGCTGCAAAGATGTTCTCATCCTTAGCCAAGGAGGGAGTGAATATATTGATGATAAGTACTTCTGAGATCAAGATTTCATGCGTCATACAGGAGAAATACACGGAGCTTGCCGTCTCAGCCCTGCACGATGCATTCGATTTGGATAAGAAATGAGTTCTTCTCGAGATAGAACAAGATGTCACGATACCCATTTCACGATCCCACGGAATTTCATGGAAGAATCGGCAGAGCACGGAAGGACAACGTGACGCAGCCATCATTATCGTTGTTATTGCGACAAATTTTTTTGCGGCTTCCTATCTCTCTTCACTGTTTCCGTCACAAATAAGCGATATACAGTTTGGTGCTAAGAGTTCCGGCCCCGTAGTTCTCGGGATCAGCGGCAGTGCGGGAATTAGCCGAAAAGCTGGCCCTCGGCATTCCGATTGACATCAATAAGGCCACCATGGATGACCTTATGCTGGTTGATGGCGCCGGCCAAAAGACTGCATGGCAGATTGTTTAATTCAGAGAAAAGTCTGGAAGGTTTCAGAGGGTTGAGGATCTGATAAAGGTTAAAGGCATCAAGGATGAAAAATTCCAAAAGGTCAAAAGCTATTTCTGCACGGATGATATCAAGGATTAAAGGGACAGGGTTTTATAATCTGAATTTATCAAGATAGCCGAGGACCCTCTGTATATATACTTGTGTTTCGCGATACGGAGGGACGCCCCTGTGCCTGATTACGGCGTTCTCGCCCGCATTGTAGGCCGCAAGAGCTAAAGGCAGATTCCCGTTGAAATAATTCAAGAGATACCGTAGGTACCTTACGCCGCCTTCGATATTGTTCTCAGGATGGAAGGAATCCTGCACTTGCAATGACGAGGCGGTCGCCGGCATCAATTGCATCAATCCCCTTGCCCCCTTTGGAGACACGGCCCGATGGTTGAAATTTGATTCCGCCTTTATGATTGCTTTAATCAAGGCAGGCTCTATCTTATGTTTTTCTGATGCCTTGATAATCAAGTCATCATATTGTGACATATTATCTCCCAACTTTCTGTCGAGAAGGATGCGCTTCTCCCTCATGATGAGAACATATTTGACGCCGCTTTCAGTAGGGACATTCGTCAGATGGATGACGCCCTGTGCATCTTCGTACTTGTATATATCTGCAGAGGCCGGTGAGGCGATACTCAAAATGACGAGTAATGGAACGAAGAGAAATAACTGCATAGTGACCTCATCTTTAGGCATTCGGGAGCAAGCTGAATCCCAGTGCTTCCGACTGCATGTGCGCCAAAATACTACAGGACAATCTTGATTTCAAGAACTTTGTGTAATTGGTCCAAGCACAGGTCCCCGCTTTCATAGTCCTTGACAGAGTCATGGCATGGTGCTAGTGATTGTATAACTATCATTTATCAAATGTCGGGGCGTGGCGCAGCTTGGTAGCGTATCTGAATGGGGTTCAGAGGGTCGGAGGTTCAAATCCTCTCGCCCCGACCATTTATAGTAATCGTCTTTCCTGTCAAAAAACTTTAATGGCGGAAAATTCCTCCAGGCTGGTTTGATTAGGATAGAGTATTGGAAAGAGGTTATCTTAGAATCAATTCTTCTTATCTCATTTTGTCCTATCCATGCTGAAGGTAAAACAATTCCGATATCATCTTGATAACTTAGGTTATCTTCTTTACGGGGGAAAATATGCTGTGGCCGTCGATGGCGGGGCATTTGATGAGATTTTGTCTTTTGTCGAGAGCCGTCGCCTAGAACTGCTTTTTGTCACAAATACGCATGGTCATATGGACCATACGAGTGGCAACATAACCCTTCTCAAACGGTCAAATGCGCGACTCTTGCGGTATGAAGAGATACATGGCAGAGAAATCGAACTTGAAGGGCAGAAAATAGGGGTCTATGACACCCCTGGACATACTGCCGATTCCCTCTGCTTTCATGTTGATAACGCCCTGATTACGGGAGACACCCTTTTTAACGGTACTATCGGCAATTGCTTCTCTGGCGATTTGAAAGGCTTCTATCAATCGATAAAGAAGATTATGTCCCTGTCTGGAAGTACCGTCATTTATGCGGGTCATGATTACGTGCAGGAGGCGCTGAGTTTTGCAAGGAGGCTTGAACCGGATAACGATTATATAGAAACATTCGCGAATAATTACAAGCCGGATCACGTTTTTTCTCGATTGACAGAGGAGCTGAAAGTCAATCCTTACCTTCGTTTTAATGAACCTACTATCATTGATCTTTTGAAGAAGAATAGTCTTCCCAGAGGGACGGAGTGGGAAAGATGGCAGTCTTTAATGACCATAGACTAGAGATTAGGGCAGTAAGGCACTGTCGTCCTCTTTTCGCAGGCGAGGCTCTCTCGCCGTCGTCTACATCATATCTTCGCAGTTCACAATCCCTGTAGGAGTAGGAAGTTTAGATATTCCGCAGTGTTGCCACCATGTATGGACATTTCGATATCCACTTTGCATCTGCTTAAATACCGCTTGCAAAATTGATGGATCAAATATCTCTGTTTGGTATATTTGTTTGCCTTCAGTTGGATAAGATCGCACTTTAGATGTATATAATCATCGGACTCATCTTGTTCAGAAACCTCGCCGGGATTGGTGGCTTATTTGTCGCAGATAATTAATGTGTTATTTTCAATTGCATAATGACTTCTCAGTTTTTGATTGCCCCCTGCAATGAGCGATAATTAGGCTGCCACGAGATAAGACATGTAAGTATCTCCCGTAAACAATACGAACATAAACCGCAAGTCCTCGTGTCATGCAAGATTAACAGGATTTAGGAATATGCTTGAATCATATTACATAATAAACATGACAAAATGATCCAAAAATTGTGCAAGACGTGGCTAATTGGCATCATTTATGCGAACTGAGAACCTATGGGGAATAATAGCCGTTGACAATCCTAGAGCGAATGAATATATAGTCAGTGAGCGAGAGTGGCGGAACTGGCAGACGCACTGGACTTAGGATCCAGCCCGCTCAGCGGATAGGGGTTCAAATCCCCTCTCTCGCACCAGATTCGGTGGTAGCTTCATAAAAATTAGGGAGTTAACGAGACAGTGTCAGAAAGCACAATAGCTGTAAAAGTCGAAGATCTCAGTGCCATAAAGAAGAAAATATTTTTTGATATTTCATGGTTAGAAGTCGAGAAGGAATTAAACACAGTATACAAAGATGTGGCTAAGAAAGCCAAGATTAAAGGTTTTCGACAAGGAAAAGTACCGAGAAATATCATCGAGTCGCTGTATAAAGAGCATGCAGAAGAGGAAGCCATATCGAATCTGGTAAATAAGCATTACTGGGAAGCTTTGAAAGATAATAAAATCAATGCGGTTGCGCAACCAGACATAGACCAGAAGGGCATAGAAGAGGACAAGAATTTTACTTTTACCGCAATCGTCGAAGTGGAACCCGTCATTGACCCGAATGGCTATATTGGCCTTAATCTCGAGAAAGAGAGGCGTGAAGTCAAGGATTCTGATGTCGAAGCAAGACTTGAGGAAATCCGGGACATGTTCAGTACGATGGAAGAGGTAGAGGTCGATAGGGGGGTAGCGGAAGGTGATTTTGTGGTCATCGATTTCGAGGGTTTCGTACAGGGGAAACCCATCAAGGAGATGAAGGCGGAAAATTACCTGCTGGAAGTGGGATCCAAGAGATTTATGCCTGGATTCGAGGATCAGCTCATCGGTATGACAAAGGACAAGGCGGCGCAAATAAGAATTAAATTACCCGATGATTACCATGCGAAAAATTTAGCGGGTGAAGAAGTTGTATTTTCAGTGGCACTAAAAAACATTAAAGAGAAGAAACTCCCCGAGATAGATGACAAGTTCATCAAGAATTTTGATAAGTATGAAAGCTTGGACGATCTGAAGACGGATATCAGAAAAACACTTGATGAAGAGAACGTGGTCAGGGAAAATTCGACTTTCAAGAGTCTAATAATAGAAAAACTCCTGGAATGCAACCAGTTTGAGGTTCCACAGGCATTCGTTAATCGGCAGGTCGCCTATATGATCAATGATATGAAAAAAAGGTTGGCCATGCGTGGCATGAAACGGGATGAGACACCTGAACGATACAAGGAACTCTACGACCTTTATAAAGATGAGGCGTCGAAAATAGTAAGAACTATCCTCCTTCTTAAGAATATTGGCGAGAAGGAAGCAATTACTGTATCAGACCAGGAAGTCGAAGAAAAGATAAGAGAAATGGCACAATTACGAGGGCAGAATTACGATTCGTTGAAAGAATCTTTGCAATCGGGTGATATGATGGATGATATAAGAAGTGAGATTTTAAACGCGAAGGTGTTTGCATTCATAGAAGACAAAGCTACGGTAGAGATAGTTAAGAAATAGATTAAGGAAGGCGAAAACATGCCCTTAATTCCGATGGTAATCGAACAAGATGGTAGAGGTGAAAGAGCCTTTGATATTTTTTCAAGGCTCCTGAAAGACAGGATAATTTTTTTAGGTACGGCGATCGATGATGATGTCGCAAATCTTATTATTGCCCAAATGCTGTATCTCGAATCTGATGATCCCGACAAAGAAATATTCTTTTATTTGAATACGCCAGGGGGCAATGTAAGTTCAGGAATGGCGATATATGATACTATGCGGTATATAAGACCTTCTGTCTGCACAGTTTGCATGGGCCAGGCAGCGAGTATGGGGGCATTGCTCCTTGCAGCAGGTGAGAAGGGAAGAAGAACGGCCCTTCCGCATTCAAGGATATTGATCCATCAGCCGCTGGGCGGATTTTATGGTCAGGCGACCGACGTAGATATACAGGCACGTGAGATCCTGAGAATGAAAGAAGAATTGAATGTGATTCTATCGGGTCTGACGGGTAAACCTCTTTCAAAGATACAGATGGACACCGAGAGGGATTATTACATGACGTCTGATCAGGCAAAAGAATATGGTATCATCGACGAGATCATCGTAAAGAGGCAAGTTCCCAACTTAGAAAGAGGCATTGCAGATGGTGAGAAAAAGCAAAGATAGTCAGGGCGGTCAAGGCATCTTATTCTGCTCGTTTTGCGGAAAAAATCAGAACGAAGTAAGAAAGCTGGTTGCCGGTCCTGCTGCATATATTTGCGATGAATGTATCGAACTCTGTCGGTGTATAGTTGAAGAAGAGTGTGAACCGACAATTAGTGAGGAATTTCAGAAGGGCATACCGGAGCCCCGGAATATAAAGAAATTCCTCGATCAGTATGTCATAGGACAGGAACGGCCTAAGAGGGTCCTCTCGGTAGCTGTTTATAATCACTACCGTCGGCTGTTCTCGAATGTGGACCTAGACGGGGTGGAGATACAGAAGAGCAATATTTTATTGATCGGCCCTACGGGATCAGGAAAGACGCTTCTCGCGAAAACCCTGGCGAAGCTCCTCAATGTACCGTTTACGATAGCAGATGCGACGACCCTGACAGAGGCGGGGTATGTTGGAGAAGATGTAGAAAACATCATACTCAGTCTTCTCCAGAATGCGGATTACGACGTGGAAAGGGCCTCCAAGGGCATTGTATATATCGATGAAATCGACAAGATCGCAAAAAAATCGGGAAACCCTTCAATTACGAGGGACGTTTCGGGAGAAGGGGTGCAGCAGGCCCTCCTGAAGATAATAGAGGGCACGCTGGCGAATGTTCCGCCAAAAGGAGGCAGAAAGCATCCGCAGCAGGAATTTATTCAAGTTGATACAACGAACATATTATTTATCTGCGGTGGAGCCTTTAATGATCTTGAGGATATCATCTCGAAGAGACTCAGTGCGTCGAGCATGGGGTTCGGCGCAGATGTCAGGAGCAAAAAGCATAAGAAGATCGGTAATCTCTTATCGGAGGTTCAGCCGGAAGACCTTCTTAAATTCGGTATGATTCCAGAATTTATCGGACGTTTGCCGGTGGTTGCCACGTTGAACGAATTGGATCAGGAGGAATTGGTAAAGATATTAATCGAACCAAAAGACGCAATCACGAAACAATATAAAATATTATTTGATCTCGAAAATGTGAAGCTGAAATTTACGGACGGAGCCCTGCGAGCCATAGCTAAATTATCCGTTGAAAGGAAATCAGGTGCACGGGGATTGAGGTCGATTCTAGAGAATACGATGCTTGATATCATGTATGACTTACCTTCCAGGAACGATGTGAGGGAGTGTGTAATTACAGAAGACGTCGTCATGAACAAGGAAAAACCAATATTGATTTTTGAAACAAAATCCGAAACTGCGTGAAAAGAGACTGATATATGGGAAACAGAGATATGTTTGATTTTCTGAAGAATAGGGAAAACGATCGTGCGACAATGACAATGCCCCTATTGCCGTTGAGAGACGTGGTCGTGTTTCCGCATATGATAGTACCGTTATTCGTAGGTAGAGAGCGGTCCATTGCCGCACTTGAGTCCGCTATGAAAAGTGAAAAAGGTATTTTCATGGTGGCGCAAAAGAGTGCCCAAAAGGATGAACCAGCCGAAAGCGACATTCATAAGGTGGGCGCCATAGGCGTTATCATCCAGCTTTTAAGGCTTCCGGACGGCACAGTAAAGGTGCTGGTGGAAGGAAAGAAGAGGGGGATGATAAGAGAGTATCTGGCGAACGAAGATTTTTTCCTGGTAAATGTTGAGGAGGTCGAGGATCTTGATGACAAAAATCAGGTAAAGGCTGAAGCTCTAACGAGAAACATCAGGGAGTCTTTTGAGAACTACGCAAAGCTGGGCAAGAAAGTGCATATGGAGATGGTAAGCACAATTGCTTCCATTGACAGCCCTTCGAAATTGGCTGATGTCGTTGCATCTCATATAAGCCTCAAGCTTGAGGAAAAACAAAAGCTGTTGGAGATATTCGATGTCAATGAAAGACTTGAAGCTGTTTACGAGTTGATGCTTGGAGAGATCGAGATAATGGAGGTTGAAGAGAAGATAAAGCGACGGGTCAAGAAGCAGATGGAGAAGACCCAGAAAGACTACTATCTCAACGAGCAGATGCGAGCCATCCAGAAAGAAATGGGAGAGAAGGATGACTTCAGGAATGAAATAACCGAACTCGAAAAAAGACTAAAACAAAAAAAATTATCGGAAGAGGCGCATAAGAAGGTTAGGCACGAGATTAAAAAACTGCAGATGATGGCCCCCATGTCCGCTGAAGCCACGGTGGTGAGGAATTATATCGACTGGCTTCTGGATATGCCTTGGGCCGAGAAGACAGAAAACAAGCACACGCTCAAGGAATCGGAGGTGATTCTAGAGGAAGATCATTACGGTTTAAAACAGGTGAAGGAGAGGATTTTAGAATACTTGGCCGTTCAATCGCTTGTGAAGAAAAACAAAGGTCCCATACTTTGCTTTGTTGGTCCTCCTGGAGTCGGAAAGACTTCCGTGGCGAAATCCGTCGCTCGCGCCACAAATAGGAAGTTTGTCAGACTTTCCCTTGGAGGTGTCAGGGATGAAGCGGAGATTAGGGGACACAGGCGAACCTATATAGGTGCTCTGCCCGGCAAGATAATACAGCTGATGAAGAAGGCCGGATCGAATAATCCTGTATTCTGTCTGGATGAAGTGGATAAACTTAGTTCAGATTTTAGAGGGGATCCATCCGCGGCGCTACTGGAGGTCCTTGACCCGGAACAAAATAATGCCTTCAATGATAACTATCTTGAGGTTGATTATGATCTGTCTGACGTGATGTTTATTACTACAGCCAATATTCTGCAGACAATACCGCCTGCCTTGCAGGATAGAATGGAAGTTATTCGCCTCGCCGGATATACTGAACCGGAGAAGTTAAATATCGCCAATAAGTTTCTCGTCGCAAAGGAGATGGAGGCTAACGGTCTCACAAAAGACAGCATAGCATTCTCCGACGGCGCATTACTGACCATCATCAGAGAATATACGAGGGAGGCCGGCGTACGCAACCTGGAAAGGGAGATTGCATCAGTTTGCAGAAAAGTCGCCAAAGAAATAGCAACAAATGGCGCTGGCCGCAAAGTTAAGATCAATTCAAAATCGATGGCCAAATATCTGGGTGTACCGAAGTTCAGGCATGGAGAGGCTGAGGGAAAGGACGAAATCGGTTTGTGCATAGGACTAGCCTGGACTGAAGTCGGCGGAGAGCTTCTCGTTATAGAATCGTCCCTGATGAAGGGAACCGGGAAGATGGTAATGACAGGCAAACTGGGTGACGTGATGCAGGAATCCGTCCAAGCAGCCCTGACATATGTCCGCGCCAGGGCGGAGAAATTTGGTCTTGATGAGAATTTTTACAAGGAGACGGATGTTCATGTGCATGTGCCCGAAGGCGCGATACCCAAGGACGGGCCGTCCGCGGGGATAGCCGTAGCCACTTCCATTGCCTCGGCTTTCATGAAAAAGAAGGTTCGCGGAGATTTGGCCATGACCGGGGAAATTACACTAAGGGGTAGGGTATTACCCATAGGGGGACTGAAAGAAAAGCTGCTTGCAGCGCATCGCGCAAATTTGAAGACAGTAGTTATTCCTAAAGATAACGAAAAGGATCTGGCAGATGTACCAGCTAATGTTTTAAAGGCGCTGGACATTGTCTTTGTGGATCATATGGATGAGGTTATGAAGGTTGCCTTCGTTGCGGACGACGAATTGCAAATGCATGCAGAACGCGAGGAAGAAGCTTCAGTGAGCCTGCCTTCCATTCAGATAACAGAAGCGATCCATCCCCTTGGACGCAGTAGTGCAAACGAAAAGCTGAACTAATTATCTCTTGACAACATGAGATACAGTTGTTAGGGCAAATGTCACAGGCGGGTAGCTCAGCTGGCAGAGCGCCACGCTTACACCGTGGAAGTCACAGGTTCGAGTCCTGTTCCGCCTACCAAAGAAAAAATAGGTAATAGCCTACACATTAATTATTGCGCATTAAGAATACGAGCAAGAGAGTTTTGAAATTTAAAGAAATATGTCATTTTGGGGTCGTAGTTAAGATGGTTATAACGCCGGCCTGTCACGCCGGAGGCCGTGGGTTCAAGTCCCATCGACCCCGCCAAAAATGAAGAGGGGTTGACCATTAGGTTGACTCCTTTTTTGTTTCTGCTCACAAACAGACTTTCAAATGGATTAGAAGAGGACGAGGTGAAATACGAAGGAGATATAATAAGGCCGCCAAGTGAGGCCAACAGCTTATTGTTGCAAGTAACGGTTGGCTGCTCCCACAATAAGTGCAGCTTCTGTCCCGCATACAAGAAGAAGAAATTTAGGATAAAATCATACGACGATATTCTGGAAGATATTATTGAAGCCAGCCACCGGCGTTCTATTGATAAGGTGTTTCTTTGCGATGGCGACGCCCTCATCATACCGCAGGAAAGACTCATCGAGATATTAGGCCTGATTGGTACACATATCAAGGGTGCAAAGAGGGTGGGGACATATGCCAATGCCAAGAGCATCTTGCGAAAAACCATTGATGAACTGGCTGAGTTAAGAGAACTGGGTCTCGGAATAGTTTATCTCGGGATCGAAACCGGGAACGATGAATTGCTGAAGAAAATAAGAAAGGGTGTCACGTCTGCCCAGATGATCGAGGCCGGACGGCGAATCAAAGAGGCCGGAATTGAACTATCTGTTACCGTTATACTGGGTCTGGCAGGTGGCGATCAGAATGCGGACCATATCAATGATACGGCAAGGGTGCTGACTGATATAGATCCTGAATATGCTAGTGCCTTGACGCTTATGCTGATGCCCGGAACGCCATTGTATTCAGAATACGAATCGGGGAATTTTACCCTGCCTGGTCAGTTTGATCTGCTGAGAGAATTGGCGAGTATTATCGAACGGTCCGATTTCAGCGGCTGTTTCTTTACGTCAAATCATGCGTCAAATTATCTCCCCATAAAGGCGAGGTTGCCATCGGAAAAGGAAAAGACCATAACGACCATATATAACACGATTAAGAAAAACGATTTGAAAGCTCTGAGGCCGGAATATATGAGGGGCTTCTAATAGAGGAGATTCGTCTAGTTGGGTAATAAAATTATCACAAAAATCAGAAATTTTTTTTCTGCTGACGACCAGGCGCGACTGGAAGAAGATATCCAGTCCATAATAGACGCCGGAGAAGAGAAGGGGCTTATCGATCAGCAGTCTGGCGAGATGATTCAAAGCATCCTTGAATTCCGGGATACCATAGTGAGAGAGGTGATGATTCCGAGAACGGAAATGGTAGCTATCAAAAGCGATGCTACTATCGAAGAGATTCTTGAGCTTACCATTAAATTTGGTCATACCAGAATGCCCGTGTACACGGCAAATGTGGACAACATTCTCGGCATACTGAATGTTAAAGACCTACTAAAATTTTGGTCCAAGCCGATAACGGAAACGGATATTCTGTCGAGTCTGCGAAAACCATATTACATTCCTGAAACGAAGAACACACATCATCTGCTTCATGAATTAAAGCAAAAGAAATACCACATGGCAATTGTCATAGATGAGTATGGTGGGACCTCCGGCCTCGTTACTCTTGAAGACCTTATTGAGGAAATTGTTGGAGAAATCCATGACGAACATGACGCGAAAAAAGGCAGCATAGTGGAGTTAAGCGATGGTTGTACCCTAATTGACGGAAGGGTGGAGATCGAGGCTATCGAAGATTACTTGGGGTTGAAGTTTCAGGAAGGAAAATTTGAGACCCTCGGTGGATTCATTCTCAGCCTGCTGAGAAGGATTCCAGTGACTGGTGAGGTCATTCATGTCGATAATCTGGAAATGACAATTGAGTCAGCGGACGAACGAAACGTGAAACAGGTCAGGTTAAAAAGGCTGAATGGACCCCAGGCGCAGAGGGGAGGGACAGTGATAAGAATTGAGAACGCAAAGCTTGAGGATAAATAGAAGAACATTATTTTTGAGTTTTGCTACGGGAATCCTCCTCTTTCTTTCCTTTCCCAAACACGGTGCGGGGATAATGGTATGGGTGGCCTTGATTCCCCTTTTTTTTGCCCTCGGTGATACTGATGACATACGTGAGGGGTTGATCGCAGGCTTCGTGGCAGGTCTTGCATTCAACATCGGCATAATGTATTGGATTACATTTGTCGTTGTCCATTATGGACATCTCGCGTATTCCATAGGCATCTTGCTCATGGTGCTTGTAGCGGCATACCTGAGCATATACGTTGCTCTTTTCGCAGCAGGTGTTGTATATTTCTCAGGTAAAGGCATCGCCAGAATTATCGCAGCGCCGGCCTTGTGGACGTGTTTGGAATATGGAAAGTCTCATCTGTTTACGGGATTTCCCTGGGAGAACCTTGCCTATTCTCAGTATGTTAATAGGTATCTGATTCAGGCAGTCGACATAACCGGTACATATGGAATCACATTCGTTATCATCCTCGTGAATGTTGTGATTTACGATGCCATGAGGAAAAGATTCAGAGGCAGGAGGGTGATGGGAGAAGTCGTCATGTGCTGTATGGTCATGCTCGGCATCTATGCTTACGGCTATATCCGCACGGGGCAAATCGAAAAGTCATCGCGGGCAGCCGAGACGATTGATGTTGCCGTTGTTCAGGGCAATATAGATCAAAGCGTTAAATGGAATCCCGACTTTCAGAATGATACGATCAGTGTGTATAAGAATCTTTCTTTAACGAAGACATCGTCAATGCACGGACTGACCGTGTGGCCGGAGACTGCGGTACCATTCTTCTTCCAGGATGCGAACAAGATGCAAAGTGAGATTCTGGATATTGCCCGTATCTCCGAAGATTGGCTCCTCTTCGGCAGTCCCAGCTATCCGACGGCGTGTGGTACAGATGCGGAGTGTGCATTTTTTTTAAACAGTGCCTTTCTATTGTCACCGCAAGGAAAGGTTCACGGGCGTTTCGACAAGGTGCATCTTGTCCCCTATGGTGAATACGTGCCATTGAGAAAAATGTTTCCGTTTATCAACAAGCTGGTCGTCGGTGTGGGGGATTTCCGTTCAGGTGAAGGCTATAATCCTCTTACCATGAATGATCATAAGCTTGGCATTCTGATCTGTTATGAGGGGATATTCCCCGAGGCGAGCAGGACGTATAAAAAGAAGGGGGCTGATTTGCTTGTGAATATCACAAATGATGCATGGTTTGGAAGGACATCGGCTCCGTATCAACATCTTTCCATGAGCATATTCAGGGCGGTGGAGAATCGCCTATATATGGTAAGAAGCGCAAATACAGGAATCAGTGCCATAATCGATCCAACGGGAAGGATCGTCGCACAGACGGAATTGTTTGAAAGAACGGCATTGAGAAATCCGATAAGATTTCTTAATGACAAGACATTTTACTCGATATACGGGGATGTTTTTGTTCTAATTTGTATGACGATCTTGGTTTGTTCGATAATAATAAGTTTGAGGAGGAGAAATGTTGACGCTTACAGGAATTAATGAAAGCATATTGGAATTGAAAAGAAGAATAGACCATCTCGGAGAATGCCTTTGACATCGCAAAAAAAGAAAAGCAGATCCAAGAGCTGGAAAAAGCTTCCCTCAGCGAAAATTTCTGGAACGAGCAGGATAAGGCGCGTGGCACCCTAAAGGACAAGAATAAATTCGAGATGATCGTCGATAACTGGAAGAAGTTAAAGGATAGCATCGATGACATAGAAATCCTCTTTGACCTGACACGCGAAGAAGGCGATGACCAAACTGCCCAAGAAATCGAAAGGGACTTAGACAGGCTTAAAACATCTGTGAGAGACGCAGAACTGAAACTTATGTTGGGGTCTCCGCAGGATGCAATGAATTCCATAATGACAATACATGCAGGCGCAGGGGGAACCGAGGCTCAGGACTGGGCGGAGATGCTGCTGCGTATGTATTTACGCTGGGCAGAGCGGAAAGGTTTTTCGACTACTATTATCGACTATCAACCCGGCGATGAAGCGGGTCTAAAGAGCGTCTCCATGACCATTGAAGGAGAATATGCATATGGCTATGCAAAGGCGGAAATCGGCATACACAGGCTTGTACGCATATCGCCTTTCGATTCCGGGGCGCGCCGGCATACGTCGTTTGCCTCCGTTTTCGTCTATCCTGAAATTAACGATGAGATAGTTGTGGAGATCGACGAAAATGATCTTCGCATAGACACCTATAGGGCCACGGGCGCGGGCGGACAGCATGTCAACAAGACGGATTCTGCCGTCAGGATCACCCACCTGCCAACGGGGATAGTGGTGCAATGCCAGAATGAGCGCTCTCAGCACAAGAATAAAGCGATGGCAATGAAATTCCTGAAGTCACGTCTTTATGAGATGCAGCTTCAGGAACAGAAAAAGAAGATAGATGAACTGAACAAATCGAAAAAAGACATCGCCTGGGGTAGCCAGATAAGATCGTACATTCTTCATCCCTATAAATTAGTCAAGGATCATCGGACAAATCTCGAGGTCGGCAATGTGAATAGAGTTTTGGACGGTGACATAGATGATTTTATTGAAGCATACCTGCTGAATTAAAAGTGCAATGAATCGGCAGAATATGATATAGGGAACCTGCATCCTGCAGTGATGATGTGAAGGCCGATAGTTGTAGACGAACAGAAAGGAGTTCATGGAGATGTCAAGAGAAAGCCGATTTCTCCTGCTACTTATTTTCATATGCTTGTTTTTTTGCGAAATATTTCCTATCGGTAATGCCTGCGGACAAATGACGGCCGGAGATAAACAGTCCGTCATTGTTGATCCGGAAAAATCAAAAGACAAGAACATAAAAGAAGTGTCCCCGTCGCCTGGGAATGAATTTCCTACGAATGGTGCACTGAACGAACAGAAAGGAGAGAAGGGCAGGGACATAATGGAAGAGGCGCTTGAGCTGCTTGACGAATCGCGAGAATATTGGGTCAAGGGTGATCTTGAAAACGCCTTAGATTTGCTCGATCAAGCTTATGCCCTGCTTCTGGATGCAAATGGGGAGCCTGACATTGCTCGGCAGAAGGATGACATACGCCTGCTCATATCAAAGCAAATCCTTGCTATCTACTCGTCAATGCATACTACGACAAGCGGCAAACACAGTGAAATACCACACGTTGTCAATTCGGATGTGGAGAAGGAAATCAGGCTCTTTCAAACAATAGAAAGAGATTTCTTTATACAGTCATACGAGCGTTCCGCTTTCTATCGGCCCATAATCTTGAAAGAGTTGAAAAAGGCGGGATTGCCTGAGGAGCTGGCATGGCTTCCCTTGGTTGAAAGCGGATTTAAAATTCGGGCTTTGTCAACGGCACGCGCCCTTGGTCTTTGGCAGTTTATCCCTTCTACAGGCTATAAATACGGCCTAAACCGCGACGAATGGCTCGATGAAAGATTAGATGTTGAGAAATCAACCAGAGCGGCCATTGATTATCTGAAGGAACTGCACGGCATGTTCGGCGATTGGCTCACCGTTCTGGCTGCGTACAATTGTGGGGAAGGCAGGGTCCTCAAGGTCATATCGAGGCAACATATCAACTATTTCGACAGGTTCTGGGACCTGTATCGTCAACTTCCTTATGAGACGGCGCGTTACGTACCACGCTTCCTGGCTACTCTGCAAATTATAAAGAGTCCGAAGAACTACGGCTTTGATCTTAAAGAGAATGTTGAAAAGCAATATGCATACCGCTATGAAACTGTGAAGACTGATAAGTCCATGCGTTTGCAGGATATAGCACACCACCTTGGAATCTCGGAGGAGACAATTACTACACTTAATTCGGAGCTAAGAGAAAATATTACGCCTGATAAAGAATATAATCTCAAGGTGCCTCCGGGAATGGCCGAAAAATGTGCCACGATCATGGATGAAGTTCCCACATGTGAGAAGCCACATGAGGTATTTGTGCATTATAAGGTGAAACGCGGAGAGACAGTAGTATCGATCGCACGGAAATATAGGACATCCGTGAGCGCGATAATGTCATATAATAATGTATCCAGTAGAAAAAGGCTGAAACCTGGTCAGCATTTAATCATACCTGTTCATGGCACGGGCTATGCGAGGGTTAAATCAGCTCAACAATCAGACAAGGATGATGCCCAGGTAAGCGGCGACACGATCAAGTACAAGGCAAAAAAAGGCGATACCCTCGCGTCTGTCGCAAACCGTTTTGATACAACTGTTGATGAGATTAGAAGGTTAAACAAATTCAAAAAGGGCAAACGCCTCAAAGGCGGCGAAATCATCCAGGTAAGTAACAAGAACGGAGAAAATAGACAAGGCAGCGCGTCAGAAAAAGAAACTCGTAAGAAACTCGCCAAGAGGAACAAAGAAGGTGCATCTAAGGAAGGTGGAAAAACGTACACGGTGCGAGATGGAGACAACCTAGGTAAAATTGCCAAGAGGAATGGAATCAGTCTCAATAAAATCCTTGAAATGAATAAACTGGCGCGTGAAGATAGTATACATCCGGGACAGGTTATAATCCTGAGATGATGATAGTACCATCATTTGTCCTGAGCCATACTTGACTTTACAAGCATTGTCATATCAAGTCGTGGTGTAGAGTCGAGATGTGGCGCGGTTGCTGTAGGTATTGGCTTGTCTGTTTCCGTCCTTTTCGTCTGACGGTGCCCGTTTAGCCTTGCCATAGTTCCGTTTCCACACCCCGCTCATCGAACCGTACAGGCGGATTTCTCGCATCCGGCTCTCGGACAAGATGTCATGCCTTCGCCCACGGAAGGTCATGTGTTCTCCTCGGCAGGTTGATCAATCCCAGCTCATCATATAGGTATTGATTGGGGTAGCGCTTTTCCCCCTTGCCTTGAACCTTGTGTTTCTTGCATAACCACCGGCGGAGCCTATGTGTAACGTGGACTGATAGGCGGTACTGACTTGTCCTAGGCAAAAGTAAAGGACCCTTTACGCCAATGAAGACTTCGGCGTTGAATTGCAAGAAACCGCCTACGCCTTGGATTCCACGACGATCGACTTTTGCTTGTCTATCTTTCCCTGGGCCTCTTTCCGCAAACATAAAGCCGCCGTCAAAATGCATACCCTCCTGGACCTTCGAGGAAACATCCCCTCGTTTATTGAAATCACCACGGGAACACTCCGCGACGTCAATATCCTCGATATCCTGGTTCCAGAACCGGGATCTTTCTAAATCATGGATCGCGCTTACCTGGACTTCGAGAGGCTCTACGTTCTTACTCAATTCCTCTCTTTTTTCGTCACACGGGCCAAAGAAAACACCAGATTCCGGAGAATCTACTCCCGTCCGGTGGATCAGGCCAACGGCCTGAAATGCAATCTGACCATCATGCTGGTCACGCCCAAATCGCTGGCTGGTTATCCCGAAAAACTCCGACGTGTAAAATACTTCGATGCCGAAAGGGAAAGACAGCTCGTTTTTCTTACCAACAATTTTGTCCTTCCTGCGTTGACCATCGCAATCTCTACAAGTGCCGATGGCAAATCGAATTGTTCTTCAAATGGATCAAGCAACATCCCCGCATCAAAGCCTTCTACGGAACGTCCATCAATGCGGTAAAAACCCAGATCTGGATCGCCGTTTCCGCCTATGTCCTTGTTGCCATCATCCGAAAACGCCTCAACCTGGAGCTGAATCTCTACACAATTTTGCAGATCCTCAGCGTTACACTCTTCGAAAAAGTGCCGCTTGTTCAGCTATTTGCAAATTACGATTACAAACAATTTCCGGAATTCAAAGAACCACTGTGTAAGCTACTAAATTTGTTCGAATATTAACCGGACGCATTTGATTTCATATCATAAAAAATGATTGTAAAAAAGTAGTTCATTATTTATAAGTGAATCATTTACCACATAACGTATAAGCTCCTACAGTTCCAGGAACTGCAGAGGAGTTTGTGCTGGAGGCAGCGAAAGATAGAAAATCGCGCCTCCGACTACTTTTCCTTTAGACCTTTTGTGATGTATTCATAAATGTGTTTCATTTCTTGGTCGGAAATCCTTTCTTTCGGAAAAGCCGGCATCACTCCTTTTGATCCATCGGGTCTCAAGGGGTTCCTGTTGAATTGTACGAAGGTATTCAGATTGTTGAGCTGGGGAGAACCGACGACAGGAATCTTGGGATTAATAATATTCCCCCCATTGGGATGGCAGCCACCGCAGTTTGCTGCAAAAAGCTTTTCTCCTTGCTCGATATCGCCGGAGGAGGCAACGCCGGCTTCACAGAAAACCAATTGTCCCCCGTAATGCCCCACTCCAACAACGGCAATGACACACAGCAAATAAATTAGAAATCTAACCATAGGACCTCCTATCTTTTTTATTTCCACAATGGCAGCGGCCGCAAGAAAAACCAGCAGCGCGCCGCTCAGGATAATCTTCATCTTAATCGGGAATACCCATGCCCCGGCAAAGAAGTGATACCAGTCTGTGAAGCCGAGAATCAGGGCCGGAAAGAAGAATATCAGGGCCGTGAATATGCAGTAGCGGCTCGTGATCATGAAGTTGCTCCGCTTGGTTATAAGAGCGAGGATAAAAAACAGGAAGGCTGCGATGACAAGCCCTGTCGGCATGTGGGTAACCGGAGGATGAAGCGGGAGATTATAACCATGGTTATATAAAAACTGATAAACGGATTCCATTTTGCACTAATACCTCCCTTTCATTCAAATAGCGGTTCAGAACCGGTAAGATGCAGTTAAAAATACCACATTAGATTCATATGAGGGATTGCTGTAAGCTCCAGTCAGATACCCCCCGTTCGTGCCTGTTATTGCCGGGACGTATTGATATCCGTCATATGCAGCATCGCTGTAAATATATTTTTCGTAGGCATAACCTAGTGCAACGGACGCAGACTTCGTGGCATTGTAGGTAAGCTTGATGAGATAGTAACGAAGCTTGTAATTATCCAGGTTCGAGATGTCTATATTGTCCTGTGTCCTTCCTGCGGGTAACGGATTGCCGCCGAGGAGATAGGTATAGTCCACAGAGCCGTTGGATTCAAGGTAACTGTGCTGCAGCCGGAGTGTGAGTTTGTCCTTGATGATCAAGATGTCCGTCCCTAAGGTATAGCTGTATGATTCGTCTTTTTGATTTGCGCTCCAGTTGAAGTCGGTGGATGTCGGCGGAACTGATGGATCAACAGTGGTAGTAAACTGTCTCTGGAACTGGCTTTGCCGGATGCGTTCGTAATCGAAGAAGGCGAAGAGCCTTAGCCATCCGCCCATCAGGTAATCCGCGTCAATGGCGAATTCGTCATGCTTTTCCCCAGTCAAACCAAGGGTCGTGTCCGGATAATTGGTTTCCATGTACCTGTAGATCAGGCTGAAATTCAGGTTTTCCATGGGGAAGAACTCCAGACTGGCCTTGTAAGTGTCCTGGTATTTTGCGGCTGCGTCGAACCGCCTGATGAAATATTCGATGTCGCTCGTCCCGCCAGCTGGAGTATTAAAATCCGCCTTCCTGTCCAATCTTTCATAACCGACCCGCGCAGCCATGAAATTAAGCCCCGTCCATTTTAACTCGGCACCGTACGTGTTGTCCCGGTTCTCCGGTATGTCATCCCTCAGCCTGCTTATTGTCCCGTAGCTGTAATACGTGTTGAGATAGAATTTTGCCGGCAGCCGGAAGCCGAGCTCTTCGCCATATTTCACTTTCCTGTAATCAAAAAGGGTGTTTGTAAAAGTCGCAGGTGACTGCGTTGTATCGGTTATCTGAATCTGGTCCGACTTGTTTTCCCTCTCATCGTACTTGATGAAAAGCCTCCCATCAAGGAAAGAAAGGGGTTTCGAAGTCATTGACATGGCAAGATTGCGCGTATCAACCTGGCCGTTATAGTTTGTCTTGTTAAGTGCAATGTTCGTCAGCCCCCCGGGCACATCGGCAACGTAGGAAGTGAGTAAGGTCGCATCCGATTTGCTGCTCCCCGTGGCAACCTTCATGTCTAATTTACTGTCCAAGGGAAGTCTGAGGGAACCAATCAAGTTGACCTTGTATGCATAGTTATCAGGCGGCAGCGTGAAGGTATCCGTTGCCGACGCTGTATTGGCCGTTGACGGATTCCGGAAATTCAGGTCCAGATTGTTGTTGCTGAAGCCGCTGTACATGCAGCCAACAGAAAGGCGCAGCGGATTCCGGATGTAGCCCGCCGCCATATTCACGGTGTCCGTCCTGTAGTCGACCGGCGCCGGCAGTTCTATGTCGATTCCCCCCGGGGTCGTCCCGGCGGCGCCGAGGGGATAGATACCGGCCTTCTGTTCACTTGATGCGGAAACGTCGAAGAAAAAAGGTTTGAGAGTATCGATCTGCACCCCCCCGCTCAAATTTTTTCTCTTTGTCGAATAGTCGAAGGTATTCCAGGTATTGGCGTTGGTACTGGGCGGTTGTATCGGATAGGTAAGGTTGGAAGAACCCGCACCGGAATAGAAGGTCTTGGCATCATAGGTGATATTGTGAGGCAACTCTTCATAATTGAGGTCGAACTTGAAGTCGCCCCACACGCCGCCTCTCATGCTGTAGCGTTGTGTATCGTAGCCCATGTCCTGGGCGCTTAAATCCATGTGATTTTTTTCATCTTCGTACTTGAGCTTGACGTCGCCATAGACACCATCCCGAAGATCCCCGTATTCATTGAACTTGGCCTTATTGCCGCCGACGCTCGTGAGCGCACCGGTAGCGGAGACTTCACCCGATATTTTATCGTCTTCAGCGAGAGCCAAGGAAAATGAGGCCATACTGAATATAAGCAATGATGAGATTATCCATCTTTTCATATACGCGCTCTATTATCTGAGAAAGTCTTGACCCCTCGTTGACGGCCCCATACCACCGTGTATATTCGAATGACAGTTCAGACAGGCGCGGGCAAACATACGGTTCTTACCCGATGCCGCTGTTCCCTTAAAGGTTTCGAAGCTGGTATAAATGCTGCCGGGGTGCCGAGAGACGTCATGGCATTTCTGGCAGAGAAGCGGCGGCCGAGAGGTCAGGAGCTTTGTATGGTTGCTGCCATGAGGTACATGGCAGGTCAGACAATTTTCTTCCACAGGGGGATGCTCCCACATGAATGGCCCGCGCTTTTCCGCGTGGCATTTATAGCAGAGTTCGTTTACAGTATCCGCCTTGATCATCTTCGACCCGAACTCGCCATGTTGATCGTGGCACTGGGTACATTTCATGAGGCCCTCTTTCAATGGGTGGTGCGATTGCTTGTTTAGCTGCGCCCTTATACTCAGATGGCAGGTGATGCAGAGAGCAGGCTCTTTGGCCCTGAGGTTCTTTGCTGTTCCCGAATGGACGCTGTGACACTTATCGCAGGAAACTCCGTTCACCTTATGTCTGCTCATGTTCCAGAAAGATATTGCCCTAAAGTCCTGGTGGCATACGAGGCATCTTGCTGATTTCTGGTCGGCATCGGTCTGCCTGACAAATGCAAACATGCCTGTCCCCCTGCCTCCCCCTTTCTGTACGTGCGCCAGACCGGGGCCGTGACAGGTCTCACAGCCATTTTTGTTTGCGGGGCTTCCGGGAATTACTTTCTTTCCATGGTTGGATTTTATATAGCTGTCATAGCGGTCTTTATGACAGCCCTTGCAGGTTTCAACACCGACATAACCATCGTCGCTCCCCGCGTCCCGCAGAGAAATTACGACGGAAAGTATGACGAGCGATAGAAGGAAAAGAAAAGCAAGGAGTACCCGACCTTTTTTCATCTTCGTCAACATAGAATTAAGGCAATTTTGATATGACTGGGATTAATCGATCAAGTAATCGAGTAATATATAATTATAGTGCTGTTAGGTAGATTCCAAGGAGAGCTTCTATTATTTAGTCTATAACCTAGGGTAACGATAAATCAATAGGGAAAAACCTTAAATTCACGTATCCTTTGGATTAAAGAAACAGAAATCGGAGAAATTAGGAATTGACTGTCTTTTATGAGAATAGACATTGAGCACAAAATATGAGGTGCCAATATCTGTCGTCTGGCGTGATTTATGTTTATTACTGATAGAAGTCTTGAATTTTGGTTGAGGTTGATACTTTTTACATAGGAGGAAGAAGCAGATTCCCCGCACAAGAGGCGGCTGTAGTGAGCCTAACCCAAAGATGGCAATTTTAAGTAGCGGCTAATTTTTTTTTGATCTTTAGGGTCGACATCAACAAACTCTATTCCACAATCATAGTCTTTATAATGAGACGCATGGTTAAAGATAGTTTGGGTTATAGAAAATCCCTGAACCCAAACCACCTTACCTGTAACGATAATAAAGTCATTCTCACCTTGAAGAGACAATTTAAGTCTCAGGACGTCACCAATGTCAATTTTTTCAGGAATCGTCAGGCATATCCCGTCGGCACTTACATTCTTAGATCGAGTTTCTCCTGCCCCGCGAGGAGAACCTTTGAATGCATCATATTCGACCTTTACGTTGAGCAGAATGCGCGGGAAGTTCCTTTTTTTCACTATAGTCATATTAAATCGCTCCTGGAACCAGAACGATGATAAGATACTACTATTTCGCGCTTCGGTGCCAAACGTCTATTTTCTTGGAATAAAAGCTATCATAATGAAACCATAGAGACCGTGACGGAGGTCACTAAAAGGGACGGAACGAAACGCCTTGAAATCTACAATGAAAGTCAAAGATTGCAGTTTGTGGATTACTAAGGAAGCAACTTGTTAATTTTGACATCATAGTAAAGTCGAGTCCTAACCTTCACACGTTATTGAATCTCGTAACCTTTCAGCATATGGAATAGCTCCCGTTCCTTTTTCTTCATCGTTTGAGTCTTCAGCTCATCGGTATTCTCATGATCGTAATCGAGAAGATGAAGAATGCCGTGAATCATGAGGAATGCCAGTTCGTCATTAAGGACGATACCAGAGTCCTCGGCATCCTTGAAGGCTGTCTCTGCAGAAATTACAATATCGCCCAGGATGTTGGGATTGATATCCCCGAATTCCCCTTCACTAAGGGAGAACGATACAACATTTGTGGGATAATCCCTGTTTAAATATCGTCTATTAATTTCCCTTATCTCGTTGTCGTCAACAAACAGCAGGCTGATAACTTTATCACTGCAACAAAGATACTTCATAATTCTACTCATTGCATTTCGCACGCTGCGCCGGTCAATGCTTATTTGTTTCTGCCTATTTTCTATTATAATTGGCACGGTTTTTTCTTGCTGGCATTAAGTTCCCGTATGACGGGATCGGGATAGTAAATCCTTTCATGGAAGATACCGTTTAGCATCCTCGTGAAGTTTTCTGCTATTTTGTTCGATCATGAAGGGTAATCTCGCATTCATCGAGCTGACCATCCATAAATACCTTTTCAATCCTTTCTATCATGAGGTTCCCGATTCTCGCCGCTGTGAGAGCGGATAATGCCCGCGATGAGGCTTCTACAACATCTAGCCTGAGATAATTCTGATATCATGAGCACTATTATTTTTTGTTCTTCCTCTTCCCTCTATCCAAGTGGTTGTACGCCCGTATCACATCCTGGACGAGCGGATGTCTGACCACATCGATCTCGGAAAAATGGACAAACTTGATATCTCTTACTTTCGTAAGGATCATTTCCGCTTCTACGAGGCCGGATATCTTGTCGTGCGGGAGATCTATCTGGGTTATATCACCTGTAATGACGGCTTTCGATCCGAATCCCAGCCTCGTCAGGAACATCTTCATCTGTTCAGAAGTCGTGTTTTGCGCCTCATCGAGAATGACAAAAGAGTCATTCAAGGTCCTCCCCCGCATGAATGCCAGAGGAGCGACTTCGATGACTCCTTTATGAATAAGGGCAGACGCCTTGTCAAAATCAATCATGTCAAAGAGAGCATCATAGAGTGGCCTCAGATACGGATTAACTTTTTCAGCAAGATCGCCGGGAAGGAAACCGAGCCTTTCACCTGCTTCAACAGCAGGCCTTGCCAGAACAATCCTATTAACTTTCTTATCAAGAAGCGCGGAGACGGCCATTGCCATAGCGAGGTATGTCTTGCCTGTTCCCGCGGGACCAATCGCAAAGACAATATCGTAACCCCTGATCAGATCGATGTATATTTTCTGGGCAATGCTTTTAGGAGTAATTGAGCGTTTTTTTGCAGAGATGAAGACTGTATCAAGGAATATCTTTTCGAGATTTGCGGAGCCGTTACTGGAAAGAATCCTGTGTGCATAGTCAATATCAGGCGGATATAAGGGATATCCTTTTTCCAGTAACGCATAGAGTTGAAGAATAAGATCATGGACAAGGTCGACAGCAAGCTGTTCCCCGGCAATAGATAGAATATTGCCGCGCACACTTATCTTCACGGGCTCAAATTTCTCAATGAGCTTTATGTTCCTGTCGTGTTCGCCGAGGAGGCTCCTCAAGATGTCATTATCTGTAAAGCTTATCTTTTTAACCCAGGTGAAATCGGCAGTTTGCTTCAATGAAATAAGCCACCTCGTCACAACTTACTTAATAGTGTTCAACACTTCTTTTAAAATATATGAATAAAGTAGCTAATATTATCACGCGATATTTCCTATTGCAATCGGTTTTGATCTTGACGTTTACTGCTCTTGCAGAAACAGATTAGCGTACACTTTGGCATTTCCGACCATGTTTGAAATGAGGCAGTTTTCGTTGGGTTGATGAGCTGTGTGCTGCATCCTCGACCACACTGCGGCAGGGTAGCCATTTTCACGAAATATTGCTGCAATGGTTCCTCCGCCTATTCCCTGAGGGGTTGCTTCGACAACATAAACGCGCCTGATGGCTTTCTTAAGTGCCATGACAACGGGGGCGTCATGCGGTGTTGGAGGCGGCGCCTGAGCTTCCTGAACGGCCGTGATCTCTATGGATACATCAAATTGTTTTTCGATCTTGTCAGCAATCCCTCTAACCTCACGAAGCACATCGGACAGGCGATATTGAGGCAGAACCCTACTGTCCATATAAAAGACATCGTCTCCGGGAATGGTGTTGATGTTCGGGATATTGGGTTCTTTCTTTGTCGGCTGAAAGGTGCTGATCTGGGGATCGTAAAAAGGATCAGAAGCGGAGAAAATGTGATGAAGGTTGTCGAGCAAGACTACGAGATGAGATGCCGCCTGGAAAGCGTTTTTCCCGAGGCCGGGCCTGCTGGCATGGCACTGTTTGCCGATTGTCTTGAAGCGGAGCCACAGGATACTTTTCTCCGCTACCTCAATCATCGTTCCATCTTCATTTCCGGAATCCGGAATCACGATGAGATCCGTTTTGCGAAATGGATTCTCATTACTTCGTAAGATGAATGATAAGCCGAAGCTGCTCGCTGTTTCTTCATCGGCGACGAATGCTAAACCTATCGAAGATTGTGGTTTAATGCCTTCGTCGAGAAAGGCCTTAGCTGCAAATATGGATGACACGAGATCCTGCTGATTATCCTCCGTGCCCCTCCCGTAGACTCTATCGTCTTTCACATAGCACTTGAAGGGATCTTCATACCAAAGTTCCAGCTCGCCGGGTGGGACTATATCCATATGCGTCATAATCCAGACGGTTTTTTGAGGATTATTGCCAGGTATAGTGGCGACGAGATTGGGACGGATACCAGAAGACGTCCTGCTATCCGGAGCGTCTATTTGTACAAGGTTGGGAAAATTCATGCCAGTAAGAAACTTGGAAATGAATTGAGCTCTATTAAATTCTCCATCGCCGCCATTATCAGGAGACATGGCGGGGATGGCAGTCAGATCGATTTGAAATTTGGTCATGGCATCTTTATAGGAATCGATCCGTCGAATAATTCTTTGGAAAGGTGTCATGTCACTCACAGTTGATCGTCAATTCGGGAAACATTTCCGAAGGCGCGAACGACTTCTCGGTAAGCGCTTTCATTTCCTAAAATGAAGGTAACAGTTTCGTCCGGAGACAGGTATTTTACAGCGACTCTTTTAAGCTCTTCCGGCTCTACCTTGGCTATCTTGTCTCTGTAGGTCGCCAGATAATCAGAAGGCAGTTTATCGTATTCTATCATCAATTGCTGAGCAGCGATTTGATCTGCAGACTGGAACGAAAAAATAAAGCTGTTATTAATGGACTTTGTCGCCCATCCGACTTCTTTCTTGCCAACGGCCTTCATCCTCACATTCTGTACAATTGACCGCAGGAGTGAAAGCACTGTGACCGTTGATGCAGATTTTGTCATCGCATAGGCGCCAAAAACTCCATGGTCGCTTCTCTTTGTGTAAAAGCTACCCGTACTGTATGCGAGCCCCCTGTCATTTCTTATCTCCTGAAAGATTCTGCTCTTGAAACCTCCGCCTCCGAGTATAAAATCAAGGACCTCAAAAGGGTATGCGTCTGGATCCTTCTCGCCGGGAGCAAAATTGGCGCAGATGATTATGGACTGAGGAGTATCTTTCGTCAGAAAATAAATACGCCCCTTTTGCTTTGCAGGTGTAGGAGGAACGACGTTATGGTTAGTGGAGACATGCCACGACCCGAGATATTGCTTAATCTTTGTGATGGCCTCTCTCTTAGAAATGTCTCCGGTGATTGATATCATAATGTTTTCCGGGTAGAAGAATCGTCTGTGAAACTCTATCAGGTCATCTCTTCTGATGCTATCGACTGATGTTGTTGAAGGAAATCTCCCCGCAGGGTTATTCTGGTAAAGAACTTGCTTGAATTCCCTAAAAGCCAGTTTCTTGGGATCATCAGCCGTTCTCCTCAGCTCTTCGATTAACAAATTCTTTGCCAGTTGCAGTTTGTTTTCTTCAAAGGCTGGCTTTGTAATTATCTGAGAAAAAATGTCCAGTCCTGCGTCTAAATCTTTCTTGAGAATAGAAAGGTTAATCAAACCGGAATCACGGTTCATGGAGATGCGAAGTGAGCCGGCAAGGAAATCTAAATTTTCGTCAACGGCGTCGCCAGTGAGCGCTTTAGTTCCTCCCGTCCGCATAACCGTGCCTGTGAGTTCCGCGAGCCCCTCTTTTCCCATGGGGTCATAATTGGAGCCGGTTCTGATGACGGCGGAAATATTTATAAGAGGGAGTTCATTATCCTCAAATGTATAGAGTACGATACCGTTGTCCAAAAGCACTCTTTCTGCTCGGGGTGGAGAGAAATGGATTGGGGGATATTCAAGTTTATCGGGTTTGGGCAGGGGGATACGGGTGCTTTCAGCTGTATAGGCAACAGTGCTATACAGTATGCAAAAAGGCAAAAAGAACATCAAGATTGCACGCGAAAATAAATTATTCATACGTCTAATTCTTATAGCCAAGCTGCACAACAGTCCTGTTGTCAGGGGCGAGATATTTGTTTGCCACACGCATGATGTCTTCGGATGTGACCCGCTCAATTACTTTGATGTGATCCGTTATGTATTGATAACTACCGGTGACGGCTTCAAAATAAGAGAGCAGATTCGCCAGTCCGGAATTAGAATTCAGACTTCGTATAAAATCAGCCCTGATTTGATTCTTAACCTTTTCCAATTCCCTCGCGGTGACAGGTTTAATCTTGAGCTCTTCGATTTCGTCATTTATAGCGGACTCTATTTCGGCGTTGGTATGCGGATGACGAGGCTTCGCAAATATCGCGAACAGGTTATCATATTTCGCTCCTGGTAAGCCATTGACGGCGTGAACGCTTTCGGCAATAGCCATTTCCTCGACAAGCACTTTATGAAATCTCGATGTCCTCCCCTTGGAAAGAGCACATTCAATTACATCGAACACATAATCGTCAAAGTCCGGCAGCGCCGGTTTATGATAGCCTATAACCATTTGAGGATTTGTATCCGAGACAATATCGACCCGCCTTTCGCCTTTTTGAGGTGGTTCTTCTGTAATAGGCGTGGGGTCTAAATGGCGGCTCGGTATGGGGCCAAAATACTTCTTGATAATGGCAAGGGTAGTTGCGGGATCAATATCTCCCACTACCGCAATTACGGTGTTATTCGGAGCGTGATATCTTTTAAAAAAGGCTTCCGTATACTCGAGGCTCAAAAAAAGCATATCGGACGGCCAGCCTAGGACTGGCCGTCTGTATGGATGGGCAATAAATGCTGAGGCAAGAAACTGCTCGTACAACTGGCCATAAGGTTCCGATTCAATCCTCTGCTTGCGTTCTTCCATGACCACATTACGCTCAGAATAGAATTCGCGGAATACTGGCTCGGTCATCCGATCCGCCTCGATCCTTGCCCAGAGTTCGATTTTGTTTGAAGGAAGACTGACATGATATGTTGTAAGATCAGGTCCAGTGGATGCATTCACATTATCTGCGCCGTTTTCCACATAAAGCCTGTCAATTTCATTTTCCACAAACCATTTCTTGTGCTTTCTTTGCAACACCTCCATCCGTTCGGACAAAGCCTGGACGCGGCTCTTATTGGCATTTTTCCCCTTCATCTTTTCAAGATCAAGCGCTTTGCCGGTATGGGCTATCAATTTGAGAATTCTTTGCTCTTCATTAAAATTCTTTGTACCGATCGTTTTTGTTCCCTTAAATAGCATATGTTCCAAGAGGTGAGCGGTGCCGGTCCTGCCATCGATTTCGTCGACGGCACCCACACGATGTCTGATATAGAAGGAAACTGTGGGACTCAAGTGTCGCTCCACCATCAGTATTTTCAAACCATTTTTCAGTTCATAGGACAGGACTCTGTTTCCCATGTCATATGAAAATCCGAGGGAAGGCATGACAATAATGAGAAAGGCAGATGCAAATATGCGCATCAATTTCCCTGTGGTCCTATATGTCATTTTCATCAATCTTGTTTGGTTTTAGCATGGCTCTTATGCGAAAGACGGGGTAAATGATTCCCACCATACTGATTAGAATAATTAGGCTTGAGGAAAAAAAATACATGATGAACTCGAGAGGATTCTTCGTGCTATATGCGGTTATGAGGGCGTTGATGCCGAACGCTAAGAAAAATAGCGATAAGAAGGCTATCAATACATTCTTTCCCCACCGTACCCCTGAACCCATAAAACAGCTCCTGCTATACAAATCGTGTCCCTTATAGTGAGCAATATTGTATCTTCACTTCCCAGGAGCAATCGTAAAGGTATTGCCACCCGTCTGCACCACTTTTTCTGCCTTTCCGTTCGGATAGGTCAGAATGCCCGTCCCCTCGAGCTTGTGGTTCTTGAATTGGCCTTCTATTCTTCTTCCATCCGGAAGAACCACAACGCCCTGGCCGTTCAGTAAATTGTCTTGAAATTGGCCGGCATACTTAGTACCGTCGGCATAGAGCAATACTCCTGTTCCACTTTCCTTATCGTCTTTGAATTGTCCTTCATATTTTGATCCATTGGCATAGAAATATATTCCAGTTCCACTGCGCTTACCGTTCTTAAATTCACCATCATATTTTTCACCGTTAGGAACTGTATAGACGCCGCGCCCATCAAAATTACTATCTTTAAACTGGCCGACATACTTAGTACCATCGGTGTATGTGTAAGTTCCCTGACCCTCACGTTTGCCGTTCTTATGTTGGCCCTCATAGACCGAACCGTCGACATGTTCATACGTCCCTTCGCCATTCCAACAATTGCCCTTGATACAGCCGGCATAAACGTCAGTATTTAATAGCACAAACAGATAAATAAAAAGGAATAAACAGGTCCTCATAATTTGTCCCCGTGTTAAGGTGTATAACTAACATGATTCTAAACGCGAAACAATGTCAAATATCAGTGCGCTCTCGACATAATTTTCAAGTCTTCGTACATTTGGGGCGTTAATTTCTCACTGCTGCATGGAAGTAAAGAGTTGTTATGGAAGAGAGGTTCTCCCTTGAGGTCAAAATGCGATGCGTTCACTGCTGATTCCCAGAGTGCCGTACCTGGGATGGGGGAATATTCCGCGATGATCGGCCTTGCTCCACAGGATTGCACATGGCGTATGCTTTCCCTCACTTCTGTGGCCTCCTGCCCTGGTAAGCCGCACAGGAGGTAAATGCCAATATCCTCGGATTTATAGCCTGCTTCCATGAGGTAGCGGACGCCGGCTTGCAATTGATCGTTGTTGACTTTGCCTCCCGTACTTAACTGCGTCAGCGGATTTGATGATTCGAAGCCAAAACGCATAGTGGTAAACCCCGCCATATACATTAACTTGCTTAACTCCGGCGTGACTTGAGATATGTGGAGGCCGTTCGGACAGTGAAATCGGCAATTTAACCCCCTTCCGATTATTTCCTTAAGCATGGGGATTGCCCGTTCGTGAGGGTTCACCAGAAGTGCGTCATCGTAAATGGAAAACTGGCTCACGCCGAAATGTTCATGCCAGAATTGGATCTCATCAACTATCTTCGCATGGTTCCGCTGTCTGAAATTATCAGTCAATAGGCCGGAAGCGCAATACGTGCAGCTGTAAGGGCAGCCCCTCGAGGTGAGAATGGGAAACTGATCCTTTAGTGGCAGGAGATCCAAAGCAGGGTAGGGCAGTGAATCCAGATCATCCGGATCCGGCGCATAAAGTACGTCATCACCAAAAAATTTGTGCAGCAGGGCAGAGAGCTGTTTTTCGCCTGCACCGGTAACAATTATGTCGGCACCTGATGTGATCGCATGTTCGGGGCATAAGGTTGCATATATTCCACCTAGGACAATCGGGACGCCGGGAAAAGTCTGTTTCGCAAGTCTTATGACCTCAAAAACGCCGGGGTACCAGTACGTCATCATGGACGTGACAAAAATCAAATGGGGACTGTCAGATGAATTCAGCTCATTAGTGAGAATATCAGACGTGATTCCATATCTGTTATAGTTCCTCTTAATTCCCTTCAGAGACTGCGGCTTAGGAATTGTCTGTTTGGGAAAGTTGCCATGACCCGTGATATACCTCTTCGGCAATCTAATTTCATGGCAACTTTCTAACTTGGGGTGGCGGGCATTCAAACAATCGATAAGATGCACGGCATAGCCGTTCGCACGAAGGAGACCCGCAATGTAGAGAAGTCCCAGCGGTTTCACCCACAAGTCGTATGCGGCAAAATCATATATCCAAGGATTGATGAGAAGGATGTTTTTTTTCTTGAAGACAGTCATGTTTTTTTAAATATATATAATTTTTTCGCATAGAAGACAATATAATGTCATCTCCTGTTGCCTGATGCAGAGAAAATACAGAGAAAAGACTTGAAGCCTTAATTGAATATTGCTAGCATGCCGCTACAACGGAGAAAGAGGAAGGTATGAGATGCGTTGTCCAGAGGGTCGACAGGGCGAAAGCCATTGTTGAAGGAGAGATAATATCCAGTATAGAAAAGGGAGTCCTCGTCTTTTTGGGCATAGAAAAAGGAGATAGTTATCGCGACGCAGATTTTCTCCTTGAAAAAATAATCCATTTGAGGATATTTGAAGATTCGCAGGGAAAGATGAATCTATCTCTCCTCGAGATATCCGGAGAGATTCTTATCGTATCTCAGTTTACGCTGCTTGCTGATTGCCGAAAGGGGCGGAGGCCTTCATTTATCTGCGCGGAAGAACCCGAAGCTGCAAAAAAGCACTATGAGTATTTCATCAGTATGGCCCGCGAAAAAATTAGCCATGTCGGTACTGGTGAATTTCAAACCATGATGAAGATAGAATCGGTAAACGATGGCCCCGTAACGTTGCTGCTCGACAGCAGAAAAGCGCTCTGAAAAAAAGTAAGGAACTATGGAAAAGGAAATCCCGCCCTGTAACATAAAAATAGACAAAGAAGGCGTCTGGTATTACAAGGGCAATGAAATTTTCAGAAATGAAATCGTAAAATTATTCTACCAAAATCTGAAGAAAGATGAAGCCGGCAGATATTTGATTGAGCTTGAAAACGACTGCTGTTATCTTGAGGTGGAAGATACGCCGTATGTCGTAAAAGCAATATATAGACGTACTGCTGAATCAGATAATGAAGAATGCATTTACCTGCTCTTATCAGATCAGAGCATCGAGAAACTGAATTGCGATTCTCTGTGGGCAGGAAAGGACAATGTGCTCTACTGTTCCGTGAAGAAAGACGCGTTTAGCGCACGTTTCTCAAGGGCGAGTTATTATCAAATTGCAGTGTTCATAGAATGTAGTGACTGCGGAGATGAGTACTTTATTTCGCTTAACGGTAAACGTTTCGGCATAACAATCGCTGCGTGAAACAGTAATGAAACATATGGAGACGCGCCATGCTGGATGATCATGTAAAAGAGACTTTGACATTTGACGACCTTCTTCTCGTTCCCTGCGAATCGAGCATTCTTCCCAAGGATGCAGAAACAGCGACACTCCTCACTAATAATATAGCGCTCAATATCCCGATTGTGAGCGCTGCCATGGATACGGTTACTGAATCCGGGACTGCTATATGTCTTGCGCAAGAGGGAGGGATAGGGATCATCCACCGCAATATGAGCATCGAAAAGCAGGTAATCGAAGTTGATAAAGTAAAAAAATCGGAGAGTGGCATGATTGTCGATCCGATTACAATCGAACCTGAGCGTCGGGTTCACGATGCCCTTGAACTCATGAACAAATACAGGATATCGGGCGTTCCGGTAGTCAAAAAACATAGGCTGGTAGGAATCCTGACAAACAGGGATCTCAGATTCGAGACTAATCTCGATCAGCCTGTTGCGAATGTTATGACAAAAGATGATCTCGTCACAGTTTCATCAAATATAAGCCTGGAAGAATCAAAGAAGCTGCTCCATAAGCACAGGATAGAGAAATTGCTTGTCGTAGACGAAGCATATAACTTAAAAGGGATGATCACCATCAAGGACATAGAGAAGATAAGGAGATATCCTAATTCGTGCAAGGATTCCCGCGGCAGGCTGCGTGTTGGCGCCGCTGTTGGGATCATTGATAGGGAAGCGCGGGTAGATGCCTTATTATCTGCCGGTGTTGATGTAATTGTTATAGATACCTCCCATGGGCATTCTGCAGGCGTCTTGGATGCCATTAAAGATACAAAGATCAACTTTCCGACCTGTGAACTGGTTGCCGGTAATGTAGCTACCTCAGAGGGGGCAGAGGCCCTGATTGGAGCGGGGGTCGATGCAATCAAGGTGGGAGTTGGCCCCGGATCGATATGTACCACGAGGATAATCGCGGGGGTTGGGATACCGCAGATGAGCGCCATAAGAGATGCGGCCAAGGTGGCAATGAAATACAATATCCCCGTCATCTCCGATGGAGGCATCAAGTACTCAGGCGATGTCGTAAAGGCGCTTGCCGCAGGTGCCCACACGGTAATGATAGGCAGCCTGTTTGCTGGAACGGAAGAGAGTCCGGGAGAAACAATTCTTTTTCAAGGAAGAAGTTACAAGATGTACAGGGGAATGGGTTCCCTCGAGGCCATGAAAATGGGAAGCATGGACAGATATTATCAGGACGATATAGAAAGCAGCCTGAAAACGGTTCCGGAAGGCATAGAGGGCAGGGTACCTTTCAGAGGACCCTTGTCTGCAAGCATAGGCCAGCTCGTGGGCGGACTGAAGGTTGGCATGGGCTATGTAGGTTGCAGAACAATCAAGGAGCTCAGAGAGAAGACGAGATTTATCCGCATCACGTCTGCGGGGCTTCGTGAGAGCCATGTCCACGATGTTATCATCACCAAAGAAGCGCCGAACTACTGGCTGGATTGAATAAGAAACGGCATAGTAAGAACTACATGTGCCGCGGTGCGCCAGGTGCGTGACGCATCCTCGTGCCTAGCTTTTCACGAATCCCCCGCCTTGCTTGCGGATCTTTTACTTGCTATTCCAGGGTTCCTGCGATTTCAATTTGTCAAGGGGTAAACATTAAATGAAGCCTGCCAATTTCGTGCACTTGCACGTGCATACGCAATACAGTCTCCTCGACGGAACTATTCGTCTCGACAATCTTTTCAAAAAAGCAAAAGAATACGAGATGCAGGCAGTAGCCATGACAGATCACGGCAATATTTTCGGCGCCATTGACTTTTATCAACATGCACAGAAATACGGTATTAAGCCTATTATAGGGTGCGAATTATACGTTGCACCAAAGAGTCGCTTTGATAAGAATGCGCAAGTCGCAGGGGAGGGGTCGCACCATTTGGTGGTTCTTGTCAAAGACGGGCAAGGATACAAGAATCTCATGCGGCTCGTTACCGCAGCTTACCTGGAGGGATTTTACTATCGACCACGCGTAGACAAGGAGCTACTGGCAAGATATAGCGAAGGACTTATCGGAATGAGCGCATGTCTTCATGGGGAGATAGCGAGCCTACTACTCAAAAGGAATAAGGAAGCGGCAAGAGGGGTTGCTGATGACTACAAAAGAATATTTGGCGAAGACAATTTCTATCTCGAAATCATGGAGAACGGTCTGCCTGAACAAAAGACTGCAAATAGCGGTCTCATCGAAATAAGTCGGGAACTCTCGATTCCACTTGTGGCAACTAATGACTGCCACTACATAGACCGAGAAGATGCCGAGGCGCATGAAGTCCTCCTGTGCATCCAGACTGGCAAGACCATGGATGACGTTGACCGAATGAAATTCAAGACAGACCAATTCTTTTTCCGTTCACCCGAGGCCATGAGTCGCATGTTTCAGCATATTCCAGAGGCCGTTAACAATACCATGGTTATTGCTGAGAGGTGTAGCTTGACTTTCGATTTTGGCAGGATTTGTCTGCCAAATTTTGAGGTCAGCACGAGTGAATCGCTAGATGAACACTTGTCGAGGCTCGCGAGGAAGGGACTGGACGATTTACTGACCGTGATCATGAACGGTCATGAGGGCAAGGGCGTACGTGAAGAATATGAGAAGCGCCTGCAGGACGAACTGGAGATCATCAAGTCCATGGGATTTGCCGGGTATTTTCTTATTGTCTCTGATTTTGTGAACTACGCCAAACAAAGGAACATCCCCGTCGGGCCCGGCAGGGGATCTGCCGCCGGCAGTCTTGTTGCTTATGCGATAGGCATTACCAATATAGATCCCATACGGTATGGACTTTTTTTTGAGAGGTTCTTAAATCCGGACCGTATCAGCATGCCTGACATAGATATAGATTTCTGTCAGGATGGTCGCGACGAAATCATCAAGTACGTAACGGAGAAATATGGGAGCGATAAAGTTGCGCAGATCATCACATTCGGCAAGATGCAGGCAAAGGCAGTCATCAGGGACGTAGGAAGGGCACTGAACATTTCCTATGGTGAAGTTGACAGTATTGCGAAGTTGATCCCCAATATCTTGAACATCTCCCTCGATATGGCCATCCAGAGTGAGCCACGCCTTCAAGAAGAGCAGAAAAAAAACGAGAAAGTGAGAAGACTTCTCTCACTGTCACGAGCGCTCGAGGGTTTAAATCGTCATTCATCGACCCATGCGGCGGGTGTTGTTATATCCGATGTGCCCCTTGTTGAGCGTGTTCCACTCTGCAAGAGTCCCAAGGACGAAATTGTGACTCAGTTTTCCATGAATGACCTCCAGGCAGTAGGACTGACAAAATTTGATTTTTTGGGACTGAAAACTCTTACGGTCATTAAGAACACGCTGGAATTCATAAGGCAGGGCAGGGGGGATAAAATCGACATTGATAAAATTCCCCTCACCGATCAAAAAACGTATCAATTGTTAATGAAGGGTAATGCAGACGGCATATTTCAACTGGAAAGCGCCGGCATGAAGGATATCCTCGTAAATATGAAACCTGACTGTATTGAGGAGATAATCGCCCTGATTGCCCTATACAGACCTGGCCCGATGAATATGGTTCCGGAATTTATCTCGCGCAAACAAGGTAAGACAAAGATTGCTTATGAAATACCGCAGCTGGAAGAGATTTTGAAAGAGACGTATGGTGTCATTGTATACCAGGAACAGGTGATGCAGATAGCCGGCGCCATCGGCGGCTATACCATGGCGGAAGCTGACATACTGCGCAAGGTCATGAGCAAGAAGAAACCTTCAGAGATGGAGAAAGAAAAGCCCAAGTTTCTTGAAGGTGCGAGACGCAGAAATATACCAGAAAAGAAGGCCAGGAAAATCTGGCAACAGATGGAGACATTTGCAGAATACGGATTCAACAAGTCTCACAGCACGGCTTACGCCATGATATCCTACCAAACTGCCTATCTGAAAGCTAATTTTCCCGTGGAATTTATGGCGGCTCTGCTCACGAGTGAAAAGGACAACAGGGACAAGATCATCAAATATATTAACAGTTGCAAGGATATGGGCATAAATGTGCTTCCCCCAGACATCAATGAATCTAAGAGTGATTTCAGCGTCACAGGAGAGCATATTCGTTTCGGTCTGGCAGCTGTCAAGAATGTCGGCGTAGGAGCTATCGATTCGATCATATCCGTGAGGGAAAATGAGGGGAAGTTTACAACTTTTGACGACTTCTGTGCCCGTATCGATCTTCGGAAAATCAATAAGAGAATGATTGAAAGCCTCATCAAGTGCGGCGTGTTTGATTCCCTTGGCTACAGAAGAAGCCACCTAATGAAATATTATGACGGAATCGTCGATGCTGCACAGAGACGCCAAAAGGAGAGGTCGAGCGGTCAGACCAGTTTCTTCGACCACATGGAAGGTGACGAATTGGCACATCTCAATACAATGCCAGAGTATGCGCTCTCTGATATACCCGAGTGGGATCATAAGGAATTGCTTGCGCACGAGAAAGAAACCCTGGGATTCTATATCACAGGTCATCCGCTTTTCAGATTTGCAGAAAAGCTCAGTACAATAGCTAACGTCGACACTTCGAGCATCAATGATAGGAAGGATCGTGACACGGTTTCGTTTGGTGGTGTAGTGAACAATATTCGCGAGGTGACAACGAAGAAGAAAGAGGTTATGGCCTACGTAACTGTCGAGGATATGAGGGGTTCCGTAACGGTGATATGCTTTGCCGATCTGTACAATAAGGCATTTGGGATCCTGCACTCCGCAGAGCCGATCCTAATCAAAGGAGCCATAGATGCAGGCGAGGAAGGAATCAAAGTCATCGCCTCAGACATCATCCCTCTGAGCGATGCAGTGGAACAACCTTATGATGTGGTGTTCTTTAGCATTGATACTTCAAAATCTTCAGCAATAGACATCGAGTCCTTGCATAAATTGCTTATCTATCACAAGGGCAAGAGTGACGGTTTTATCCGTATTGTTAATGGCAATAGTGAAGTCATTGTTTATTTGGGACAGGATCTTCAGCTTGCGTTAACCGATGAATTAAAGGCGGAGACAGATCGTCTTCTTGGTGCCGGAGCCACCCGCTTCAGTTACAAGGCCCTTGAGACAAAATAAACAAGGTAACAGAACCTGTCATCCTGCTGTGTCTCACCATGAACTACGAAAAGAGGACTTACAGGAATCGGGTAACGCAGAATAGCCTGATATCGTTTCATCTGTGCGTACGTGAAACAGACCTTTTAATTCACTGCGATGCCGACCTCTCTCACAAAGCCCTCGAATCTGTTTATATCTATCGGAGCTTCATTGAGAAGTATATCGATAAGCATCCCCACTTCCTGACGTCGCTTGCGCCCATCCCGGACGATGATCTCGCTCCTCCCATAATAAGAGACATGCTCAAGGCATCCTTTGCCGCCAATGTGGGACCAATGGCCGCTGTCGCAGGTGCGATTTCCGAATACGTAGGTTACGACTTGCTCCAGATGTCACGGAGCGTCATCGTCGAAAATGGGGGCGACATTTTTCTAAAATGTCAAGAAGAGGTGAGGGTCGGGGTATTCGCGGGCAATTCGCCTTTAACTTACAAGATCGGTCTATTATTGCCACCCGAAAAAATGCCCTTCGGCGTTTGTACATCCTCCGGAACCGTAGGCCATTCGCTTAGTTTTGGAAAAGCTGATGCGGTCTGCGTGCTTTCCAAGTCATCCACTATGGCTGATGCAGCGGCCACTGCAATCGGAAATCTCGTGAAAGGGAAAGGAGATATTCGGAGTGCCCTCGAAAGGGGAATGAAAATACCTGGAGTCTTGGGCTGCTTGATCGTGATAGGAGAGCATTTTGGCGTCATCGGGGATGTCGAACTGACTTAGAAGTTTACATAATATATCTTATAAGACATACAGGAGGCCGGCCATCGTTAAAAGCCTTCCTCAGCCAACTTTTTGACCAACTCCGTTTGCCTCTCCGAGAGCTTCTTGGGAATATCGACAATTATCTTCACGTATTGATCTCCTTTCCCCGAGCCTTTCAAACGTGGAGCTCCAAAGCCTTTCATCCTAACTTTCGTATTGTTTTGCGTCCCGGGTGGAATCTTTATACGCTTTACTGCACCTTCTATTGTAGGCACATCGATACTCGTTCCCAGAACGGCCTGTGAGAAATTGATCATCTTGTCGATATAGATGTCGTTTCCGTCGCGCGCAAAAATTGGGTGTGGGATTATGCTGATATTTATGTATAGATCGCCCGGAGGGCCACCATCGCTGCCGGGGCCTCCCTTGCCGGCCAACCTCAGTTTTTTTCCTGAATTCATGCCCGGCGGTATCTTGAAATTAATTTCCTCGACTGTATCATCTTTTTGTAGAGCCAGCTTCTTTTCGGCGCCTAATACGGATTCTTCTAATGTTATTGATAGGTTATATTCAAAATCTTGTCCTTTTTGGGGCGCCCGGGAAAATCTCTGCCGCTCGCCTTCAAACATATCAGAAAAGGAACCGCCTTGATTAAAAGTAAAGCCCCCTCCCCTGCTCGTCCGGAAATTTCTTGGCCCGCCACCCGCATCGCCAAAGCCGAAACCTCGCAGGATGTCATTCAGATCGAAGCCTCGGAAAATATCCTCCTGCGTGTACCTCTGCCTGTATTGGTCCGCTGATCCGAAGGTATCGTATTCTTCTTTTTTCTTGGGATCGCTGAGGACAGCATAGGCCTCACTAATCTTCTTAAATTTCTCTTCGGCCGCCTTATTATTCGGGTTCCTATCAGGATGCCATTTTAGAGCGAGTTTTCTGTAAGCCTTCTTTATGTCTTCGCTGGTCGCCTTCTTATCGAGGCCTAATAACTTGTAATAGTCTTCTGCCATAAACTACCTTTCCAACTCAGGTGTAATTTATTGAAAGCATGAGAAAATGTGACATGCCTTTCCTCGCTTATAAATTACCCATTCCTTTCTAATTGTCAAGGATTGCCCGCGATTACCATTACCGAGGCTTACCATGGGATCGTGGCTCTCCTAGTTCAACAATAACTTCTGGAATTACAAAATTGCGAATCGACAAAGTCTTATCGTGATCACAAATAATGAAAAAGAAACTCCATTATTAATGGGATACTACAACTAGAATTTAAAGTTAAACATCATGTAGTTTGATGACGTCCCAGAATCGTGCCCAAAGGATACGGAGCTTATCTGTTTCAGATGCTCTATGAAGTCCTCTCGCGTTTTCATGTTATATTTGTGAGCACTGCTCACTGCACTGTAGATGTTGCCAGTGTACCAACCAAGCTCAAAGAACGTGACGATCCCCCCGGCAACGTAATTCTCGTGGCGAAAAAGCTCTATAGCACCCAATATGAATGCGCCGTTCAAAAAAAATGCCACCACGGCATCCGTTGGTCTTTCCGTGTAAAGATGGCCGGCACCGGGAAGAATTGCTGCAAGAGTACCTGCCATGGCAGGCGATTTCTTGGGCAGATCATCTATATGAAGAAGCTCAGAGGCTATGATGCTCGCCGACCCGGAGAGCTGGCTGTCTTTAGGAACGAGAGAAAATGTTTCTCTTGCCTTCTGCCATTCCTCCATCTCGATATAAACGATCGCACTCTGGTAAACTCCCTTGTCGCCAAACTCTTTAGATTTTGACTTGATTACCTCTTCGAAGGTTGAGAGTGCATCCATATATCGTTTCAGTTGCTTTTCCGCCATACCTTTTAAGTACAGGGCTCCCGGTATCATCGGGCTTTCGGGGTATTTCTTAATGAAAGTACTGAATGCCTCGCGAGCCTCCTCCCATCTCTTTGCTCTGTAATAGCTTTCCCCGATCCTATAATTGCATGTCTCAACGAGCTTGTTATCGGGGAAAAAGTAAACGAATCTCTTGTATTCGCTGATGGCCCTATAATAATCCCCTTCGGCAAGGAGCGCTTCCGCGAAGGAAAATTGTTTATCAGCCTCGATGCTGCGTGTCTCTGCTGCCCCGGCCATATCCGGTGTAATCAAAGCAACCGTCATCGCCATCGCATAAGCGATGAGCCATATATGTATGCAATCAAATAATTTCATGAAGAATTAGTTATTGGATTCCTATTTCAATAGCAACGACAGAAGAAGGCAGAGACAACCATGGATAATGAAAATTTCTGGTCTTACTTTCTTATGCCGCTCGTCCCATGTGAAAGGCTTTGAGGTTTACTTCGATGGCTTTCTCGGGAAAGGATTCACGAATGACCTTCTCCCAGAGTGAAATATCAATCTGAGGTAGAGAGGATGATAAAACGCCCAAGAGGGCCGTATTCTCTGTTCTTACGTCTCCCGCTTCTAGCGCCATTTTGTTGGCATTAACGACTTTCACTCGCTTGAAGGTCTTCTTTACCATCTGGATAATATTGTCAGGATAAATGGCGTCACCGAGGTTCACCGATGGTGGATAGATTTCCCTCTCACTTATGATAATGCCGCCACGGGGCTTTAGAAAATCGAGATAGCGGAGCGTTTCCAGTTTTTCAAATGAGACGAGGATATCGACGTCTCCTTTTCTTGCGATGGGAGAATAGACCTTCTTTCCGTATCGCACATGGCTGGTTACACAGCCGCCCCGCTGCGCCATCCCGTGGACCTCACTCTTCTTGACGTCCATGCCGGCTTCCATCATAACGAGACACAAGATATCACTTGCGCGAAGTATTCCCTGGCCGCCGACTCCGGCAAAGAGGATGCTTCTCACATCGCCGTTGTTCTTCATACAATCATATCACCTCAATTACAGCGCCGATATTGCACACCTGCTTGCATAGTGTGCAACCCGTACAGAGTTCCCTATCAACGAATGCCACACCTTCCTGCTTCTTCGCATTTCTCTTGACTGTTTGAGTCGGCATATCGTCGAACCTTATCCATGAGATTGCAGGACATCCCAGACCCATGCAGGCCTTGCAGCCGACACACTTATTTACATCAACTGTTAACTTCTTTTGGATATCTTTCAAATTTCGCTTGAACAACACGCAGGGTCTCTGTGATATAATGACAGAGGCACCCGGCCTTGCCAATTCTTCTTTCAACACCTTCCGCGATATCTTGATATCATAGGGATCTATAACACGGACACTGTCTATCCCCAGTGCCGAGGCCAGCTTCGTAAAATCAAGTTCCTTTGTCTTTTCCCCCTGCAGCGTAAATCCCGTAGCTGGATGGTCCTGCATGCCCGTCATGGCCGTTGTCCTATTATCGCATATAATAATGACAGCATCACTCTTGTTGTAGGCCATATTCAACAGCGGCGTGATACCGGAATGAATGAATGTGGAGTCTCCGATGACACCGACAACCTTACCTTTTCCTTTATTCTTTAAAGCCTTGCTCATGCCATGCGCCATGCCGATACTGGCACCCATGCAGATACATGCATGAAGACCTTCGAGAGGCTTCATGAAAGATAAAGTATAACAGCCTATATCGCCTGCCACAAAGGTTTTTAGTTTTCCCAGAACATAGAACAAGCCCCTGTGAGGACAACCTGGACAAAGATTCGGCGGCCTCGGCGGGATTGCCACCTCCGGGACGATTGACTTGGAAATTCTCTTACGCTTAAGGGCCGCGTGAATGACTCCGGGATCGAATTCATTTGTGTAAGGAAAGACGTCCTTGCCTATCACCTTGATACCCATTGCCTTGACTTGTTCCTCAATAAAAGGATCGAGTTCCTCAACTACATAGACTTTCTTAACCTTTGCCGCAAATTCACGAATAAGGCCGGATGGCAGCGGATAAACCATACCTAGTTTCAAATATGATAAAGAGGGAAAGGCATCTCTTGCGTAATTATACGGCATACCGGCTGTAATAATACCAATTCTAGGATCATTGATTTCTATCCTGTTTCCGGGAAAAGTTTCAGCAAATTCTCTGAGTTTATGCAGCCTATCTTCTACCACTCTCCTTCTGACACGCGCATATGCAGGTACCATGACATACTTAGCTGCATTGATTTGTATTGCAGTGGAATCCTCGACGGTTGATAGCTCACCCAAAGATACAACGGATTTTGAATGCGAGACACGTGTAGTTGTCCGCAAGAAAACAGGTGTATCAAATCTCTTGCTAATGTCGAACGCAATTTTGATGTAATCTTTGGCTTCCTGACTATCTGCAGGCTCAATCATGGGTACCTTGGCAAATTTCGCATAGTTCCGATTATCCTGTTCATTCTGTGAACTGTGCAACGAAGGGTCATCGGCAGTAATGATAACAAGAGCTCCGTTAGTTCCCGTATAGCTCAAAGTGAATAGAGGATCAGCGGCTATATTGACGCCGACATGCTTCATAGTCACCATGGCCTTTGCACCTGCCAATGCCGCCCCAATGCCCACCTCGAGGGCCACCTTCTCGTTAGGAGACCATTCGGCATAGACACCATCATACTGGGAAAAAATCTCGATGATTTCTGTGCTTGGTGTCCCCGGATACGCGGATGCAAATCGAACACCGCATTCGTATGCACCCCTTGCAATACCCTCATTTCCTGATAACAATACTTTCATAGATACCTGTCTGTCCTTGCGACATCAAAGGAAAAAGGTCACCTGGAACCTAAGTGAGCTCTGTCTTCAGTTGATGCTCGCCATTATTTTTTTCAAGAGAAGCTCCATGGACGGATCGGAAGTGCTGGTAAGCGCTTTTTGATAGTACTCTAAGGCTTTCTCTTTATTATTCATCTCTTCGTAAGTTCTTGCTATGTTTCTGTAAGTCATCCCTTCAAAGCCCACGCCCTTTTTTGAATTTGCCGCTTTCTCAAATGACTCCAGAGCATGCGGAAAGTCCGCTTTTTTTTCGTAACAGTAACCGATACCATTGTATGCCAGGATTCTCAGATCGCTCTCATCTGGAACATCCTTTAGAAATTCCACGTACGCTTTTATCGAGGCATCCACATCTCCGAGGGTGTAATACAGATTTCCCATTTGATAATATGACATCATGGCGGCCTTTGATCCTGGATATTGAGTTATGACGTCATTATACATCTGTACATTATTTTGATCGGGACCGCCTCCCTGACGGGCAGCTTTCATACCGGCGATATTGGCTATCACATAAATCCTTTGCGCTTTATCCTCATAATTCATCCTGTATAGATACCAGCCGGCGGATATTATGGCTATGCAAACTACAATTGCCGACGCCAGATAAATCTTTGACTTATTAGCCGATATGTATGCCGTGACCTTCTTTAGGGCGGCCTGGAAGGAATCCGGTTTTTCAATTTCCTTTTTTGTGATTTTTCTTGCCATATCGATTTCCTATCAAAATTTTATTTCAAATTGTTCGTTGACTCTTTTAAGGATGAAAGGTGGAATCCTTACGATCTTGCCTAAGTTGTTTGTGCAGGCATGAACCGTGTAGCCTTCAACAAATGCCTTTTCTCTATCTTCATCCCAGATCGTATAGATAAATTTCATGCTCGCCCTTTTGAGATATTCCAATTCGGTTTCCACAACTACGATCTGGTCATATTTTGCTGGAAACAAATAATTGCAATACACTTCCGTCAGGGGAAGATTATAACCCTGCGCTTCCATCTGTGCATAGACGATGCCCACACCTCTGAGGAGTTCCGTTCGGCCGATTTCGAACCATTTAATATAATTCGTGTGATAGACGATTCCCATGGCATCGGTGTCCGCGTAAATGACACGTATATTAACATGGCTTCTCTTCAATAAATGCCCTCCAGTTATTTATGAAGCGATCCATCAGAAGGTAACCAGGAGAGACCTTTACGCCATGTCGCAGCGCCGATTTTTCGCTGAACGGTACGCCCTTGCTCAAATTTTCGTCTCTCGCAGACGACAGTACCGCAAAGGGAGACGGATCTGACGAATGGGTCCTGAGAGTGATAGGCGTGGGGTGATCGCTCAAGACCAGCAACCGGAAGGGAGAGAGCCCAGAAATTTCATTCAAGATGGCACCCACGATCTTCTCATCAAAGTCTTCAATCGCACGGATTTTCCCGGCCACATTTCCTTCGTGTCCCATCTCGTCAGGGGCCTCGACATGGACGAATGCAAAATCAATGTCTCTTAAGGCATCGAGTGCCTTTCGTGCCTTTCCCATATAGTTGGTATCTACATAGCCGGTCGCACCCTCGACTCGTATGACTTTGAGGCCGGCGTAAATCCCGATGCCATTAAGAAGGTCGACAGCCGATATCATGCCCCCGCTCAAGCTATATTTGTCTGTGAGTTTCGTAAATTTCGGCGCCCTTCCCTGCCCCCACAGCCATATGGAATTTGCGGGCCTCTTGCCTTCCGCGATGCGCAGCTTATTTACAGGATGATCACTCAAGAAGAGCTGTGATCGCTCCATGAGCCTTCTTATGTCTTCCTTTCCCTCTCCCCGGGGCAGATAATCCCTGATCGCCTTGCCCGTGATATCATGGGGCGGAGTGGTCTCAAGCAGTACCTTACCATCACGCCAGACAAACAGATGTCTATAACTAACTCCGGGATAGAACTGAAAGTTTGTGCCGCCAAACTCGTTATTAATATCATTTATGATTATCTTTGCTTCTTCAGTAGTTATATGCCCTGACGTAAAATCTTCCATTATATATTCCGCATCTCGCCTAAGGGTCACAAGATTGCAGCGGAAGGCTACGTCATCGACTCCGAGCCGCACGCCCATGTTGGCCGCTTCCAACGGTCCTCGACCGGTATAGCATCTCATCGGGTCATAACCAAGGAGGCTCATGATCGCCACATCACTGCCCGGAGACAGACCGGCAGGTATGGTGTCGATCAAGCCCAATGTTCCTTTTTTGGCGATCGTGTCCATATAAGGGGTATGCGCGTATTCTAATGGTGTCTTACCGCCAAGTTGCTCTAGGGGATAATCCGCCATACCATCGCCGAGGAGAATAATATATTTCATTACAGCTTAGTTGCTCCAAAAATAAACGCATGGGATAAGATCAAAAAAGGTCATTCATTCGAAACCGTTACAGCCTTTCGTCCTCGATTCTTATCAGTATCGTCTTTCCGTGAATGATTTCGAGTCTATCTATTTCTGTTATAGCTTTCTGAACATCCATCTCCTTCGATTTGTGCGTAGTCATGACTATGGGAACCGGCCCTGCCTTTTGTCTTCCCTTTTGGATAACTGCGGCAATGCTTATGTCATTTGCACCGAGAATCCCCGCTATTCTGGAGAGGACGCCCGGCCTATCCAGGGCAGAAAAACGTATATAATAGTTTGTAATAATTTCCTCAAATGGCATTAGCTTGATGTCATCGATTACATTTTCCCGAAGAGAGCGGGCAGGCACACGCCCCGATGCGCCTCTCAGCAGATTACGCGAGATATCTATAACATCACCTACTACGGCGCTTGCTGTGGGCATCATTCCTGCGCCTTGGCCATAGAGAAACACGGAATCCGCAGCATCACCGACGATATGGAATGCATTGAAATTTCCATTGACGTTTGCCAAAAGGTGGCTAAGCGGAATCATAGTAGGATGAATCCTTGTTTCTATGCAGCCATCCCTGAGGATAGCTATGGCAAGCAGTTTGATCCGATAACCAAGTTCCCTGGCAAATTCAATGTCCTGCTGAGTAATACCTGATATGCCTTCTCTGTGAACCTCTTCAAGCTTTACCTTTTTGCCGTATGCCAATGATAACGTGATGGCTAGCTTGTGAGCCGTATCGATGCCCTCAATGTCAAATGTCGGATCGGCTTCCGCGAATCCGAGCTTCTGAGCTTCCTTCAGCACAACCTGGAAGGACTTCTTCTCGTCGGTCATTTTGCTCAGTACGTAGTTGGCCGTTCCGTTGATAATGCCGAAAATCGACAATATGCGGTTTGCCGCTAGGCTTTCCTTCAAGGTCTTAATAATGGGGATTGTACCGCCTACACTGGCTTCAAAGCCGATGTCTACCTGTTCTGCTTCAGCAGCTTGGAATATTTCGTTTCCGTAGGTAGCTAAAAGTGCTTTATTGGCAGTCACTACGTGTCTTCTCTTCCTGAGAGCCTCAAGGATAAAAGAGCGCGCAGGTTCATAGCCACCTATCAGCTCTATGACTATGGATATTTCAGGATCATCGAGAATCACTTTCGCGTCCGTGGTTAGCAATTCTCGGTCTACGGCAACCTGCCTTGGAGTTGTAATGTCAAGATCCGCAATCTTCTTTAAGAAGAGTCTTGCACCTATGCGATTTTCGATGACCTCACTGTTATCTTGAAGCAACTTTACGACACCCGTTCCTATGGTGCCGAAACCGATTAATCCGATAGTTATTGTTTTCATAACTGTGTCCGTATCAAGTTCCAAATTCGTCGTACATTTGAACCTAAGCGAAAGAGCATCCATGCATCTCGGTGGCAAAATGTCGTCACTTCTATAACAGTTAACACCCGCTTGTCAAAACAAATTAAGTTCTTGCCTAGCCGGTTTTTGCGAGCTCAAAGCGGCCTCCCCATCTGTCCAGGAGGACTTTTTTTAGTAATGCATGCTCGCTGTTATTCAGATCGGAAATGTCCTCCGCAAACGAAAAAGCATCCGTTCTTGCTTCAAACAGAATGTGCGCATCTCTCAGAATATGAGCAATGCGGAAATCGGGAACTCCCGACTGCCTGGTTCCCATAAATTCACCGGGTCCTCTGATGGCTAAATCCTCTTCGGCAATTCTGAAACCGTCATTTGTCTCTTCCATGACCCGTAGTCTTCTCATCGAATCATCTGAGCTTCTACGCTGCGCCATCAAGATGCAGAATGAAGGAATGTCGCTCCTCCCTACTCTGCCTCTCAATTGATGCAATTGAGACAGCCCAAATCTCTCCGCATGCTCTATCACGATTAGGGATGCTTGTGGTATGTCAATTCCCACTTCGATAACTGTTGTGGAAACAAGGATATTTAAATCTCTGTTCAGAAAACCTGCCATCGCTTTATCCTTGTCCTTTCCTTTCATACGACCGTGAATCAGCCCCACTCTATAGTCAGGGAATATTTCCCCTTGCAGATAATCGGCCATCTTCGTCGCATCTCTGAGATCCAGGTTTTCAGATTCTTCAACCAGCGGATAGACAACAAAAATCTGGTTTCCCTTCATGAGTTCCATCCTCATGATGTCATAAACCCTTTTACGCTTCTCTTCAAAAAATACCTTAGTCTTAATCTCTTTTCTGCCGGGAGGACATTCGTCAATGATTGAGACATCCAAATCGCCATATACGGTCATGGCAAGTGTCCTCGGAATGGGAGTGGCAGTCATAACCAATACATCGGGGTTTACGCCTTTCTGTCTCAGCAAGGCCCTCTGTACAACTCCGAAGCGATGCTGTTCGTCGATGACAACCAAACCAAGCCTACTGAAAGTCACATCCTTCTGGATCAACGCATGAGTTCCGCATATGATGTGAGTATTCCCTTTATTTATCCCTTCAAAAATTTCCTTTCTTTCCATGTTCTTCATACTGCCCGTCAGCAAGACAGCCTTTAAATCAAGCTCGGAAGACCAATCTTTGATGCGGTTGTAGTGCTGCTCAGCAAGTATTTCAGTAGGCACCATTATGGCAGCCTGATAACCGTTGTCGCAGGCAGTGATCATCGCTGCCATGGAAACGGCGGTCTTACCGCATCCCACATCACCCTGCAGAAGCCTGTTCATGCTGGAGGGTCTTTCCATATCACCCTCGATTTCTTCAATGACCCTCTTTTGCGCATCGGTTAACGTGAAGGGAAGAACGTTGTAGAACTTATGAAGGATCTGACCTTTCGTCTTAAACGCTATGCCGCTGTCTATCGTTTTTGCCTTTCTTTTTAAAGCCATACCCAACTGCAGAAAGAAGAATTCGTCGTAAATGAGTCTTCGATGTGCATCTGAGCGCATTTCATTGTATGTCTCAATGTGCTCATTAATCGAAGGAAAATGAACGCTACGCACGGCATCCCTAATGTCTTGAAGATGGCGCCTCTCGCAAATTTCGCGAGGTATGGGGCTGAGGAGATATTGCGAATATCTATCGACGGCATACGCCATAATCCTTCTTATGTATTTCTGGTGAAGACCCTCTGTCTCTGAATAAATTGGTACGATTCTCTTGAAGTGAATCAAATCCTCCGCCTCTTCATCTTCGTCAAGAATCTCAAAATCGGGGTGCACCATATCCTTACTGGAAAGGTAGATACTGACTTCGCCCGTCATTATCACACGCATACCCTTTTTAAAAATCTTTCTTAAGTAAGTTAGATTGCCTCGAAACCACTTTGCCGTAAGCAATCCGCTGTCATCCCGTATGGTGACCTCAAATGCTTTTCTATGCCTGTAAGGTATGTACTGAACGCTAACGACATTGCCGACTACCGTTTCCCTTTTGCCCACCGTGACCGATTCAATATCTCTGACCGTACGCCTGTCTTCGTACTTTCGCGGCACAAAATAAAGTAAATCGGCAACAGTTTTCAGGCCCTTCTTTTCAAGCAATGACGCCATCTTCGGTCCTACGCCTTTTACAAACCTCAAAGGCAGGGACAGCTGCTCTATGCTCATTTCGCTATTTTCAGAATTTTGCGTTTCCATCTCCTCTGGCATGTAAGAAGTTTCGCTTGCAGATTCTGCGACAAATGCCTTTAGTTGTTTTGCAACGAACATGACCTTTTTGATCCGCTCCTTTTTATCTTCGAGCGGCAACTCGTCAAAGCCCGCGATTGCTTTTTCAAAACCAGAAATCATATCTTCATATCTTGCATCTGCTTCACTCCCATCTGCATTTATTGGCAGGACATTTTTTAGTTGATCCAAGAACCTTCTCATCGTTGTTTCAAAGTCCTTAATCAGAGGCAGATGCCTGTATGATTCTCTCGACGAGAATAATAAGGGAGCTTCAATCTTCTCAAGTATTGCAATTATTGATTTCATTAGACGCCAAATCTTCAAAGCGAAACATAAATATAATAATATCAAATACAACGGTTGAATTGAGTTAACAGATATCGAATCTTTTCGCAAGTAAAGAATTGACTTTGGAGAGCAACTGCGATACAAGTCATCCCCGACGCAGAAGGTCACCGGAAGTCATATGCAGGGAAAAATGTCTTATAAAGATGCGGGTGTCGATATAGATAAAGCCAATCTCTTTGTCGACAGGATTAAGACCATTACAAAAGCAACTTTTCGCAAGGAAGTACTGAGCCCCATCGGCGGTTTTGGGGGTCTATTTCGTCTGGACGCCGGAAAATATAATAATCCTGTTCTGGTTTCATCTACGGATGGTGTGGGAACCAAGCTAAGAATTGCCCAGATGATGGCGAAGCACGACACTGTCGGCATCGACCTTGTTGCAATGTCGGTGAACGACGTCGTAGTGCAGGGAGCTGAACCCCTTTTCTTCCTGGACTACATTTCTACTGGTATGATCAATGTGGAAAGAGACATTAAGATCATCGAAGGCATTGTTAAAGGCTGCCAAGAGGCTGGTTGCGCCCTCATCGGGGGAGAGACTGCCGAGATGCCAGCATTTTACAAAGACGATGATTATGACCTGGCCGGATTTTGTGTCGGTATCGTGGAGTCCGAAAAGATAATTGATGGCTCGGAGATCCGCGTCGGGGACAGGATCATCGGGATTGCATCCAATGGCATCCATAGCAACGGCTTTTCCCTGGCGAGAAAGGTTCTGTTTGAAAATGGGAGACTCGGTGTTGACGATAGACTCGATAATCTTCCGCATTCCATAGGCGTGGAACTTCTACGTCCGACAAAGATTTATGTGAAATCCCTCTTGAATCTGATCAAGAATTTCAACATAAGAGGTATTGTCCACATAACCGGCGGCGGATTCATAGACAATATTCCACGCATTTTGCCTAAGGCCTGTCGTGCCGTTATTCTTCGAGGCAGCTGGGATATACCGCCGGTTTTTACGATCATCAAGAAAATGGGAAATATTGATGATGGAGAAATGTACAGGGTGTTTAACATGGGTATAGGCATGATGGTAGTTGCCTCTGAGAAAGAAGCGCCCGAAGTAATAGAGCGACTCGAACATTTGGACATGCCCGCATATGCCATTGGTTTCATAGATCGAAAAGACGAAGACCAACCATCCGTATCATTTATCTAACGGTATGAAACAAAAAATAAGATTAGGAGTGCTCGTCTCCGGGAGCGGATCTAACCTGCAGGCGATCATAGATAACATAGAGAAAGGCGGCCTCGACGGGGAGATTAAGGTCGTCATCAGCAATAATGACGATGCATATGCCCTCGTGCGGGCAAAGAAGCACAATATCCCATCCGTGATTATCAAGCATTCCGATTTTAAGAGCCGGGAAGATTTTGACCAGAAGATGATAGATGTCCTTAATTCCTTTTCCATTGACCTGGTAGTGATGGCAGGTTTCATGAGACTCTTGACTCCCCTTTTCCTGAATGCGTTTCCCATGAAAATAATGAATATACACCCTGCGATCCTGCCCGCCTTCCCCGGCATTCATGCGCAAAAGCGAGCAGCCGACTACGGTGTAAAATTCTCGGGCTGCACCGTTCATTTTGCCGACGAGGGGGTAGACTCCGGCCCTATAATTATCCAGGCCATAGTTCCTGCCTATCATGATGATACTGAGGATACTCTCGCTGCCAGAATATTAAAGGAAGAGCACAGGATATATCCGCAAGCCATTCAATTTTATGCGGAAGGTAGAATCGAAGTGATCGGAAGAAAAGTCAGAATAAGGAGCAGTAAGCGGATCCCAGAAACACCTCTTCATAATCCTCCCGTAACAGCCTTCTGACTTGCCCTCTCTTATGGCCTATATCTATCTTCAGAAATAGATTAAGTATAAGAAGCGTAGGCAGCAGGCGTTGCTGGGATTTCAAGATATTTTTCTTAGAGTATGTACGATACTGTCGTCATCGGTGATGATTTAAGCTCGTTAGTCGCGGCTGCCATAGTTTCACATCATGGCAGAAAGACGGCGCTCGTGTCTGAGGGTGATGCGAAATACGTCCACTCGGATTATGGATACACTTTCAATATCGATCCCGCGCCCTTGACCGGTTTTGGCCGGGCACAGACATGTTCACGCCTTCTGGCGAATCTTGGCATGGCGGTCACGGAATGCCCGGGTCTGCAGTTATTAAATCCGGGTCTCCAAATCATCCTTTCTGAGCACAGGATAGATTGCTTCAATGGCCTGGAAGAATTTCTACATGACATGGAGAGAGAATTTTCCGATGAGAAAGAAGAGATTCGCAAGCTGTACTCATCTATCCTGAAGATCAGCAGTATTGTGGAGCAGACAATCACGGAAAAACCATTTATATCCCCAACAAACTTTGCTGAGTTTGTTTCCCTTCTCAAGAGCATGCCCTCAATTCTGAAGGAAAAATTACTGCTTTCAAGAAGATTTAAAGCAATTTCAAACAATCCCTCATTGACCAGAGTATTCGAGGCAAAAAGCAACATTCTTTCAAACTGGAGCAACAAGGAGGGCCTGCCCGCTTCGATCGCGGCCGCGTATGCGCTGTCATTGCCTCTGCAGGGATTGTATCATAGTGTAGCCGGGAATGAAGTGCTTCCGGGACTACTGAAAACTGTATTTGAGTCCTCCGGAGGCCATCTCATAAAGGATTGTTCTGTCATGAGAATTAACATTAATAAAAAAATTGATGTTGATGTTTCCATACCCGATAAACTGTCTCAAATAAGTGGGCAATATCTTATAGCGAGTACAAAATGGGAGAAACTCAGATTGCTTCTGCTCAGTGACAGAAAGTTCAGGCGCATGGAGCGAAGGCTTAAATTGGTAAAATCCGCCTACTATCCATTTACCTTGCACATGGGTATACTTGAAAAATGCATCCCCGAAAAAACAGCCGTATATGTTGCCATCGTCATTGATGAGAATAGACCGGTCATGGATGATAATCTCGTCTTTGCGGAGATAAGCGCCAAAGATTGCGAAGACCGAGCCCCTGCCGGCAAGAGGGCCTTAAGTGCGACTGTTTTCTTGAAGGAAAATCCGCTCGTCTTGACAAATGACGAACTAAAGGAAGTTTCTCAAGTAGTCTTTTGCGCCCTCGAAAAGTTTCTTCCTTTCCTCAGGGAAAATCTTGATTTCCTAGATATCGGCATGTCCATCGAGCTCTCAAGAAAGGCGCAGGGGTTAGTAGACCACAAGTATGCAATGCAATCCAATTCTTTCTTTGGCATGTCGAAGATTTCCAATAAGACCCCACGTCGTAATGTCTTTATGACGGGGGGCATGTTGCTGGCAGGTCTGGGTTTTCAAGGGGAAATAATATCTGGCATAAATGCTGCTAATTTAGTCATATCGAAGGAGAGAGAAAAGGATGGATAGTACATTTGACGATTTTATAATCCGGGATCTGGGGGAGAGAAACATACCGTCGCCGGTAAACGTCAGTTATTATACGCCAGATAGCAAACGCATTCTTTATAATATTTATCTTGAACATTATAAAGATATGATTACTGCGGGCGGTGTTCCGCTCTCACTTGAAGTGGCGGGTCCCCGGGAAAAGATTTTTTTTGACCCTGCACAGGCGAAGGCGGCCATTGTCACCTGTGGCGGCCTCTGCCCCGGCATCAATGACGTTATCAGGGCCATTTTCATGGAATTGTTTCACCGTTACGGAGTGAAAAATGTAGTAGGCATTAAATATGGATTCCAGGGTTTAATACCCAAATTTGGCCACCAGGTATTGGAACTGACGCCCGACATGGTCAAAGACATTCATACATCCGGTGGAAGTATTCTGTCTTCATCGCGCGGAATGCAGAACTCGGCTGAAATGGTAAATACTCTAAAGCGCATGAACGTTGATATTCTTTTCTGCATAGGGGGGGATGGCACCATGAGAGGCGCCGGATCCATTACAGAAGAGATAATGAAGAGAAACCTCGACATAAGTGTGATAGGCATTCCGAAGACTATCGACAACGACCTCAACCACATTCAGAAAACATTCGGGTTTGATACGGCTATTTCCGAGGCAGTCAAAGCTATCGAGTGCGCCCACGCAGAGGCCAAGGGTGCCCCTATGGGGATCGGCTTGGTCAAGATTATGGGGCGCGAGTCCGGTCACATAGCTTGCGGTGCGGCTCTGGCTCAGGGTGACGTCAATTTCGTGCTCATTCCCGAGGTTCATTTCGATCTGCAGGGAGAGAATGGTTTCCTTAAGGCTCTTGAGAATCGTCTCAAGAGAAGTGGACATTGCGTGATCCTCGTCGCAGAAGGAGCTGGACAGGAAATCATGCGCCAGACAAACGACACCATTGAGAAAGATGCTTCGGGAAATGTAAAGCTGCTTGACATCGGTACGTTTCTCAAAACAGAGATCGAAAAACACTTGAAGAAAACCGGCTTGGAGATCAACCTCAAATATATAGACCCCAGTTACATGATTCGGAGCGTACCGGCCAATGCGAGCGACAGTATTTATTGCGGCGCCCTCGGTCAATATGCCGCCCATGCGGGTATGGCAGGAAAAACGAGCATGCTAGTAGGTCTGATAAAGGATGAATACGTACATCTTCCATTTCAGATGGTTACGTCGGGATCAAAGGTCAATCCTGAGGGTAATATCTGGATGCGAGTGCTCGAGACAACCGGACAACCGCCGTCAATGAAAGAGTAACCCGCAACAGCAATAGTACAATTTCTCGCGGATTTCGGGACAACGCGATCTCTCCCGTTTTGACCTGGAATAATAAACATTTACAGCTTATCCTCGTTTTTCTCAAGTTAACGTCCTGGGCTACAATTAAAAGATCCCTCAACACTTCTGCCTGCCTCTGATAGTTTTTACCTACCATTTCTCTACTTAAGAATCCCCATTGTTTTCCCTCATCAATGATGCCAGAAGAGAACAGTTTAAGTATAAACAATTAAACCGGCAATGAAAAAGCGAAGTCTGACTCCAGGCGACAAGGTGTTAATATGACGATCATGTCTCGGATATCGCCATGAGCAAGAAATTACGAATATTAATCCTTGAAGATGTTCCCACGGATGCAGAGTTGATGATAGAGGAGTTGGCGGATGCAGGCATGAGCTTTGTTTCCAAGCGCGTCGCCACAAAGGCGTCCTTTATCAATGCGATTGCGGATTTTT
>JBKQQP010000029.1:0-234217 GCA_052144335.1 Syntrophales bacterium | reverse complement strand
AGCGTAAGGTCCATAACCAGTTGCAAGTCCGGGGGGATGGAGCTTTCAGCGCGATTCGGATCCGGCACTACGGGTATGATCTGACACCGGAACAGATGGAAGCGAAGCATATCAGGACGACAACGCTGCTCAAAGAAATGCTCGAGACCAATCCCGAAGATGCTTACAGCCGTCATCAAATGGCCGCCTCCTATTCCATGCACAGGGAATTTGACAAGGCTGTTGAGCATGGAGAAATGGCCTTGGAAATCATGCGTCGGAAAAGGTTACGAGATGAGTTCTTTACAACTGTATTCTATACAGTTGCTCAGGGATACAATACCCTGGGGAAATTAGAGGATGTGGAACGCGTATGTCTAGAAGCCCTAGATTCTTTTCCCATGCACCTGGATATGTGTCATATCCTTGCCTCTATTTATTTCAAGAGACAGTCCTTTGATCTGTGCAAGGCCACGTCCCAACGTTATCTTTCAATCTATGAGGAATTTGAAAGAAACCCGGCGCTCATAGGAGATTCTTGCTTTTACAGTTTTGCTAAGAGACACGAAATCTTTTTCGGTCTGGGCTTGATTCATTTCCTGGAAAAGGATTTTCAAACTGCTGACGACTTTTTTCTAAAAGCATTCGAAAATTCAGGAAGGCAAATGGAAAAGGCGGAAAACATCTGCCACCTTTATTTCGGGCACCGTATGATTGAAAAAGGGATGAAATGGTTAAAAATTAGTTATGAGACCGGTATTTGCACCGGAAATATCCCCGCCTTCTTGCGGGACAGCAAAAAACTTTGTCTGAAAATCGGCAAAGATTTCCTGCAGCATGGCGATCTGAAAGCCGCCGCCGATTGCCTGCATAAAGCCGGAGATGAGGGACTCACGGCGGATGAACAACTTGAAAAGAGGCTTTTACAAACACAGATCTGCTGGCAGGTCGAAGCAACGGATGATTTAATTAAATCCCTGGAATCACTCATGCGGACGCTGGGCATTAATACCAACCGCTGCCTCTATTCGATTGAGGATACGGGGAGGATCGCCTACGACATCGCTGAGGAATTTTGCCGCCGGAAACAGTGGCACTTAGCCGAACCAGCCCTCCAGCTAGCGATTCGGATCGATCCCACCATCTTTGATCACGGTAAGTTCGACCGGCTTCTTGTGGACGCCAGACAGTGGAATAACCAATTGTCATAATTCGCCACAACCATCGGATGCACTTTTTATTTAAAATTAAAGTATTTTTTCCTCCCTGCCGATAATTATGCCAAAAGATGAAGAAATAAGCAAGAGAGGAGGTGAAAGAAAGAAGGATGAGGTGACCGGGAAATCATACGAAGAAACCCTGGTTGTGAATAATAACTTTTTTTCCAAACAATTGGCAAGGATGCCACAAATCAAAAATAACAAAATCAAGGAGGATAAAAATCATGATATATGACATTCAAAATAACAGTGCAGCATTAAAAACAGAGGGGTACCTGCAAAGTTCCTCTGCATCAATGAGCCAATCATTAGAAAGACTTTCTTCAGGCTATCGTATAAACTCAGCCTCGGATGATGCATCAGGTCTGGCCATTTCTAATAGCTTAACCTCGGATGTTGCCGCGGCAAATATTGCCCAGCAAAACATCTCACAAGGAACCTCCCTCTTGCAGATTGCGGACGGGGCAATGAGCACCGTCAGCGACATTTTAACACGTATGAACGAACTTGCTACGGAGGCATCGTCTGCAGGAGCGGATGTTACCCCGCTAAGTAATGAGTATCAAACACTTTACTCCGAAATTAACAGGATTGCCAATTCGACGCAGTATAATGGCACAAATCTGCTCAACGGAACTTTTGGCAGTGACAACACCACTAGTTCTTCAATAGCCACAGGGGCTAACATTTATAATGTTAATGTGGCGGCGGCGGCAACCGGGAGTTATGCCGTCACCTTCACTGGTGGTGTATTAACGATAGAAAATCCGTCAGACACAGTATCACAATCAGTAACTCTTGGTGCTGGGGCACAAACGTATAACTTTTCGGAGTTAGGTATTAGTTTCCAGACTACGGCTGCAGCTACCACAACCGCTGTCGCGGCTTCAATCGGTGCTGCTATAGTCGTTGCTGCAGGTGGAAGTCCCAGCGAGACGTTCCAGATCGGCTATACGAATAACACAAATTCACAACTGAGTGTCTCACTCAATAGCATAACAGCTGCCTCTCTCGGGCTCAGTGCTACAGCATGGGCTTCGGCTTCCGATGCTCAAACCGCCATGACTGATATAGCCGGCGCTATCAACAACCTGTCTACCAGCCAGGCTGCCAACGGCGCTTACGAGAACCGTCTGAATTATGCATCAGAGAACCTCACAACTACCGTACAGAATTTAACATCGGCAAACTCGGCCATTAAGGACGTTGATATGGCTTCGGAAATGACGAACTACACCAAGGAACAGATCCTCGTCCAAGCTGGTACAGCGATGTTAGCTCAGGCAAACACGGCACCACAACAGGTACTTGCACTGTTCAAGTAACTGTGACTTCCAACCCTTAGCAGAAAGCCCTGCAATTCATTGATTGCGGGGCTTCTTTATTGGCATATTTTTTGTTCTCTAAATCTGGTAGGAAGTGGCCTTAGGGTCACCCCTTCCCAGAAGAACGGCTCGTACCGGCCAGGTAAGCAGCTCTTCAATTAGTGATTGAAATTCAATTCACAAGTTCGTTTCGTGAGATCATGGAGGTGGGTTACTTCCTGCCTTCTGAGCCACTGGGGGTTCATCACAACTTTAACCTCCTTCCGGGTCACCGATTGCTATTCATTCATCTCATCCCATACCCTGTGAGCTTCATGGGGTTCGTACCCAGAATAAATCATCATGCTCTGGAATCGCTTCAGCTTCTTCCACTTTTTCAATTGCATGGAGCGAACCCGGTCCCGCATCCAGGAATCAAGCTCACTGAATATCTTCTTGAACGCCTGAACCAGAAAATAAGCTGCTCATCCCCGTAAATACTCGTTAAGACTTTGGATCATCTGGTGCATCGACATCGGGTTGTTTCTTCTGGTCAGCTCCCGCGCCCTGGTCTTGAACTTCTCTCTCGCCTTTTGCTGATCCGTATCGTTTCCTTGAGAATCTGGAAACAGGGAAAGGCAACATCCTTTACCTTCGCCACCTCGCTCCTTCCCCCCGTTGAAAGGAAGTTTGAGTTCGCTTTCCAGGTGACGAATCGTCCCTTCCATCACCCTGTCTGCGGCTCTTTCCGATTTTATCATAATCAGAAAATCATCTGCCCACCGGCAATATCTTAGCCACCTTCTCTCAATCTCATGATCCAGCTCATTTAAGACAATATTCTACAGCATCGGTGAAAGCGGCGATCCCTGTGGACATCCCTTCGTCGTCTTCTCGAATATCCCCTTTATCCATGACTCCTGCTTTTAATGTTCTTGCAATCCGCGTTACTAGCCTCTCGTCCGCTATTCCACATGAGTTTCAAGATCAAATCATGAGGAATCTCGTCGAAAAAACTCTAAGAATCAATGGATGCGTACCACCCGTATCACTGCTTCACCCTCTCCCAAATGTATTCGATCGCCTGGTGCCTGCTTCTCCCCCTTCGAAAACCATGTTTGGATGCAGTAAAGTGATGGTCAAATATCTCCTCAAACACCAGATTCATTCCTTGGCTGACGATTCGGTCAGTTACTGCCGGTATCCCAAGTTTCCGCATCTCAGCGGTTCTTTCCTTCGGTATCAATCACCGTCGGTCAGGTCGAAAACGGTATGTTTCGCTCTTGATCTTCTCGTGGACAGACTGCAACAGTGCCCCCTCCTCCCGCAAACGCATCTGCCGTTATCCCATCTATTCCCACTGCTCCGACATTTCTTCTTATCTCCTGCCATGCCCATTGCAGTCGTCTCGGTTCATAGACCATTTCTAATACATTCTCTCGTTTCACTTCCACTACCCCGTGATTGTCTTCAACGATAAGGATTGCCGGATTATGGATGCCTTATGCCCGGGATCGGATACATCTCCTTCTGCACCCCCTAATGGGGTTTTCTGATCCTTTTCTCCATAATGCGATTTCGGTTCCCCATTTCTCAACGAAGTTTTCGATTCATCCGGGTCTGCTCTCTTGCGCGTCTGAAACGTGTGGTCAGTTGTTTGTTAACGGTCGCAAACGGCACGTTCTCTGCCTTCCCGTTTCTCCCCCTCTTGATCTCTACCCAGGCGTCAGTATTTTCTCCTCCACTCTGTTACTAGACTTAATCGACACTGAGTCCTCAGTACTACCCGTGAATCTGCCACCTTCTGCACCCACCACCGCTCCGGGTTCTCCTATTTGGCTTAAGTTTTATGGCCCTTGTTGCCATCGGAGGAAGGTTTCCCTGGGTAAGACGAACCACCTCTCCATTTCCCGTCCCCCTCATCATGGTTTGGCTCGCCGGATATCAGATCTCGCCTACCCATGCGAGGGCTACCTACTCCCCCTAGTCATTTAGCAGGTTCGCTGTCCCCTACGTACATGGATTCTGCCTCATGCTTTCTCCGAACACCCCGTTTCCGGTAATGCCCTTGCCTTATTGGCGTTGCCTTTCCGTCCAGTATCAGCGGGCGTTTTATTTCTTCCGTCTCCTTATTCGATAAGTTAGACAGTGCGTCATGCCAGGTGTACGTAAACTCCCACCGACCTTGTCGGTGCCTTGAAAATGCAGCAAGCCTACGGACAATGTCCTTCGCCTTTCCTGATAAGGGTTGAAACGTCTAATCAAAATATTGCTCACCAGAATTGTTTGTTTACTTTAGGTGTGGGGCCTCCACCCCAGACCCCACCACCGACAATGTGAGTGGTTTCGACAGATAAATAAAGCATGCTTTGAGAAAGTGCCAAATTGTCATTTCGGCCGCAAGGATAAATATCATAAGTCATTGATAAATAATGAGATTAACTCGTCATAATTACATTGCCTATAACTTTCCGAATGTTTCAAAAGGACTCAAGTTTCAGGAAAATTTTACCGATAATGACTATAAAACATGCGGCGCTTAAGGCTCATGATTAAAGCTTGATGAAAGCATCAGAAAGGATTCTCGCATGGCTACAACTAGTACTTCTGCCAGCAATGTTAGCGGCAACGCAGGAACCAGTTATATCACCGGTCTTGCCAGCGGAATTGACTGGACCTCCATGGTTGATGACTTGATTGCTGTTGATCAGCAAAGAGTTACTACTATTCAAAATAAACAAAGTGCCGACCAAACACAACTCCAAGCATGGCAGTCTTTAAATACCCAACTTCTCTCTTTGAAGACAGCTGCGGATGCCATGGAGGACCCTTCCGATTTCTCTGCCTTCACATCAAACTTGTCTACTATTAGCGGCACTTCAAATGCAAGTGACCTGCTCTCCGTTTCAACCAGTGACACAGTATCCCCGGGAAATTACTCTATACAAGTAGACAATCTGGCACAGGCGGTGCAATTAGCTTCTAATCCCTTCACCAGTTCCTCAACAGCCCTGGGGAGCAGCTATGCTGGTGATATTGTAATCAATGGTAAAGTCATTACAGTCACTGCTACAGACACACTGGCAAACGTTGCGGCAAGCATTAACCAGGCTGACACCGGGGCATCACCTTCCGGTGTGACAGCAGCCGTTGTCAACTTCGGCACCAATGACAGCCGGTTGATTCTCACCAGTGATACGACCGGTGCGGCAGGAATCAGTCTTCTTAACGGATCATCTGCAAACCTTGTGCAGCAGTTCGGCTGGAAAGACGATGAAGCCCCAATAATTAAAAATACCGTCACCAATGGCGCAAAGAGTGATCTCTTTACCTCGTCAACTGAGGCGATTAACTCTCTTCTGGGCCTCACTACCACTCAGTCGGGGAAGGTGTCAATCGACGGCCAATCGATATCCTTAAATAACGGTATGTCCCTTACAGACATCGCAACCGCTATCAACAAGGCAGATGCGGGAGTGACAGCCTCTGTTGTCTCTCAAACGGAAAACGGGGCCACGTCTTACAGCCTCCAGATCCTCCAGAGTAGTGGGAGTGGGACCCCGACATTTACGGATGCGGATAATATCCTTAACACTCTCGGCATCCTGGATCACACGAGCAACTCGAGTACAGGCGTCGTCTCGGGGAACGCCATGACGTCCAATGGTTCCTATATAACTGCATCGACCCTTTTGGAGAACATTGACGGCTACAACTTTGAGCCTGGCGACTCTATTACCCTCTCGGGCACTGATACGGCAGGCAACTCAGTAAGTGCAAATTTGACTATCACGAGTTCGACGACGGTTCAGAATCTTCTAAACCAAATTAATACATCTTACGGAAATGTTTTGGCCTATGTTACCTCTGACGGTAAGATTGAGGTGAACGACTTGAGTGGAAAAGAACCTTCTCAACTGAGTGTAGCTGACTTACAGATCAAAAATCAAAGTTCTGCAACTTCTCTCGACTTTGGCGCCTTTAGTGACGCCTCGGCAGTGTTAGTTGCCGGTCAAGATGCTACTGTGGAAGTAGATGGTGTACCGGTTACATCGTCATCAAATACCATTGATGACGTTATCCCCGGCGTCACCCTGAATCTTCTCAAGGCAGACAATTCCACAACAATCAACCTCAACGTTACAAAGGACACTAAAGCCATCGAGACTTTGATCAATAACTTTGTGACCGCATATAATGCAGTAGCATCCACTATCAGTACACAGGATTCTTACAACACAACGACAGATACAACAGGAGGCGTTCTTTTTGGAGATAATACACTTCTTAACGTGAAGTCTGCTCTTACATCAGTCCTTACCACTCCTATATCGGGCGTCAACAGCCAGTTCTCCATTTTGGCCCAAGCCGGGATCAGTGTCGATGATACAGGACAAATGAGTGTCGATGATACAACTTTGACAGGGTACCTCCAGACCAACTTCAATGACGTTATGTCCCTCTTTGTCGGTCAGGGCACTACGTCATCGAACAGTCTTTCCGATGTAGGGTATACGCAGAACTCGCAGGCCGGTTCATACACCGTTGATATCACTCAGGCGGCGACACAGAGCTCAGCAACGTCTGACAACGCGGTGAATGGCACTCTCGGCAGTAGCGATACCATTACCATTCAGCAAGGAAATAATACGGCGTCTATCAATCTGACAGCAGGCATGAATATGAATGACATTATCAATGCAATAAATGCGGAACTCGCCACAAATTCTAGCGGACAGACCGGCGGCCATTATGCCATGGACATGACCGCTTCCAGCAATGCTCAAAACCAGATTGTCCTGACCAGTACCGATTACGGCAGTGCATCCGATTTTACAATCACAGACGCGGGGGTGCTGTGGAATTCAACAACACCGCAAACATTCACCGGGAAGGACGTGGAAGGAACTATCGGTGGCGAGGAGGCAACCGGCTCAGGACAGGTTCTTAGGGGAAATGCCGGCAACGCCAACACGGACGGTCTATCAGTAGAATACACGGGATCATCTACCGGTAATGCGGGCACAATTAATTTAACGACCGGTGTGGCAGCCCTCTTTGACCGTGCCCTTTATAATATTACTGATCCTTACAGTGGATATGTTGCTTTCAAGGAGACGTCTCTTCAAAATAGTATCAATAACTATACAACAGAAATCAACCAGATGAATGAGCAGCTTGCACAAAAGAAACAGCAGATGCTCAACGAATTTGTGACTATGGAAACTGCAATTAGCACTATTCAAAGCGAAAGCAGCTGGCTTACCTCGCAGCTTACTGCCGCATCGAACGGCTGGCAGCTCACTGCTGCAACGAGCTCAACGAGTTTGTGACAATGGAAACTGCAATAAACACTATTCAAAACAAAAGCAGCCGGCTTACCTCGCAGCTCACTGCTGCATCGAACGGCTGGCAATTACGGTGAATATTCTATGACTTCCAATAAGGAGGATGGGTCGTATGTATGAGAAAGGCATCGGAGCCTACCAGCAAGTAGGAGTATTGACAGCAGATCCCAAAAGGCTGGTTTTAATGTGCTATGAAGAAGCGATACGGAATCTGAAGATTGCCAAGGCAAAGTTAATCTCCCGCGATTACGAAGAAAAAGGACGAGCATTACAAAAAGCAATGGATTTTATTTTTGCACTTAACACCTCACTTGATTTTGAAAAGGGAGGCAACATAGCCTTAAACTTGCAAGCCCTTTACAATTACATGACGTGTAGTTTATTGAAAGCGGACTTGAAAAAAGACTTAAGAATGATGGACCACGTTGTCTGGATGTTGGTAGAACTGAAATCGGCATGGGAAGAGATATTTAATGGTCAGTACAAGGATATGAACCAAGTTTTCCGTTACGTCAGTGATCTGGAGAAAGAAACCGGCAGAAGAGAAATGAGGGTATAGAAATGACAGATCAGAAATCATCAGCGGCATTTGCCGATCCTTCCAGGCTCTGCGAATTATTAGAGAAAAAAATTGCTACTTTTAAAGATTTCATGTCTGCAACCGCGGTTCTGAAGGATATGATTGAACAGCATAACGTGGAAGCGATTGAAATGTTGATCGCCCGGCGCCACGATTATATAACCTTCATCGGCAGACTGGACGGTGCAATCCGCAGCATCAGGGAGGCGCATCCTCTTTATGAATTACCGGCAACGAGAAAACGTATTCAATCCCTCATGAAGACCCTCGAAAATATGATTAGTAAAACCATGCGATTAAACCATGATTGTGAAGCCGCCGCGGAAGATGAACTCGATAAGTTGAAAAACCACTTATCCCGGATCGGCCATAGTCAAACGTGGTTCAGAGGTTACATGGGAAATTCCGGAGTGCCCCGCTTCCTCGACGTCAAGACATAGCGATGATGAAAAGATCAAATGTTCGGGTTATTGATGCGCCTGCAAAGTGAGGGGATAGATCCATACCGATAGTCATGATTTTAGGTTGAAAGTCATCAACCTAATACAATAAAAACGCCAATTATAATTAGTGGCTGTCCTCTATTATCTTCGCCGGTTTTTTTGACCCATAATTCCAACAAAGCTTAGAACCTGAAATCCGGCATGGTCGCACTTGCGGGAAGGCTAAAAGCGCTTTTATGGACCGAGGTTTATTGATGATTAATCACGGCCATGAAGTCATTGTATGCAGCCAAAATCCTCTTAACGTTGCTGTTGTAGGAAAACAACCCCATCTCGGTATTTTTGCTTCGAGATTGAAGCAAAAAGAGACGGGGGAACGGACAAATTCACTATTATCAAAAACAGGGGTTTTTTAAATTAAAGTCTCCTTTTTATTTTAAAAGTTCCCGATAGACGATCATCTTGTTAATCAATAAATAAGGAACAAAAACCATACTTTTTTGTAACCCAGATTATAAAATAAGCAGGACGGAATGGTAACTGAAAAAATATCTCTATATATGCAATATATTGAAATTATTCGGTAATTTAAGGCAACAAAGGGAGTAAGTCCCGTCCTCAGCCATACGGCCATCGAACCCTCGTTTATCGGGATTGATCACGAATTCTTCTTCAACAATTCAGTCACCCGGTCATAAAGTTTCCGGGCCTCTGCCTTCTGGCCCATGCGGTCCAGTAGTTCAGCGGCTCTCAGATAGGGGATCTCATATTCAGGATAAATCTTAGCCGCTTTCTCAAACGATTCAAAAGCCTCTTTAATTTTTGTGTGCTGCACAAATTGCTCGCCCAGCATGATCCAAGCCCTAAGGGAATCGGGCTTTAATGCAAGGGCTTCCAGCAACTTCTCGACGGGATTCAAGGCAATCTCTGCTCCGAATAAACGAGGTAAATAGTTGCGCGGCTCCAGTTGTCCGGCAGCCTCAAAAAGACTTTGAGCCAGAATCTTATCCTTATGGATTTGCATCACTACCAGACCATCATGCAGTAGATGCTCGAATCTTGAAGGATTGAGTTGCATATACCTGCCCTTTATAACGGCTCCTTCCAGACGCGACCATCTTTCAAAGCATTCACCCACATGGATTGAATGTAAAGCCTGATCTTTGTTCTGTTGTAGATTGCCGGTGTAAAAGGTGAGTCTTTCATGAGCATGGTCGTTTTGCATCCGATGATGCCTGACATACTCCCGCGCCTCCCTGCCAATCTTCTTCACCAATACCCAATTCTCAGTCAATGCTTGCAACGATGCAATGGCTTGATCATTATCATCATAAAGCAATGCTGTCTCACCGTGTTTTACGCTCTCGTTATAAGGATCCAGTCGCTTGATCACCGAAACCACCCCTGATGCAGCATGCTCTATGAACTTGATATCCGAGCGCGCCCGATTATAGGGTGTGTCTTTCAGATGGATAATCCCCAAATCAATCTGGGATAAAAAATGATAGTAGTCTGCAATCGTTCCGGTCGGAGTACGTCTCTTCTTTTCAGGCGGAAGGTCTTGAAACAGATCCCAAATCGAGTCAGAACACATCAGATGCAAACAAATCCGCGGTTGCGTGATAATCCATTGAGTCAGGGCTTCTGCAATATCAGCTAGGTCCTCCAGATGCCCATGCGATCCACCCCAACCTATAGTTATTTGTTCAGGCGGTCTAAATGATCGTTCCGGTGGAAGCTCCAAGACCTGATTGGGAAATACTCGGCAACAGGCATTTAGATGACCATAAAGTTCTTCAAGTCGCTTGCAAGTGAATTGAAGACCGTCACAACTTCCCGCTAATCTTTTATATAAGTTCTGATTTTCCGTATTTCGAAAAAAGAAGTGAACCGGATTCCAGGACGGGATGGCCTTGAGATCATCCGGAATCTCATAAAATGTTTGCTTTCTTTGCTCTCTTCTCTTTTGAATGCAAGGCAGGAAATCCGGATCGCAGATATTGTCCAAGATCAGGACATCGGCCTCTGCCGCAATCTCTTCCCTTTGGCGGTGTTGGCTCGTCAGAGTAACAACATACACCCCCTCCACCTGTGCCATAGCCAATCCGGGCGCATAGGCGCGGTAGAAATGGTCACCACCCCCTGCGGCGTGGGGCGGTTCGATCTGTGCAATAAGGGAAGGCATGGTCATCCTTAATTTTTGCTTCTATATCGTTGACGAAATCGTTTTGCGCGAGTTGAGGATCTTTAAAATCTCATTCCGCTTATCGAATTGATAAGGCTTTGCTTTTTCGCAATGTAGCATATGGGGAATGATCTTGTGTGTCAATTGAATCTTGACTACAAAATATCGAGTGCGGTATCGGTGACAATGGAAAGCGTGTATCGGGTTGGCCAATCTGCCTGTTAAGCAATCCGATTTTCGCCTGCTGCGAGGGGCTCTTTCGGCATGATTCAGACGGGCCTCTTTTGTGGGCCCAAAATTCTCGAAGCGTTATGGCTGAACCCAGATTACGCAATAGGGTGGAGAGAAGGAAACGAGTATGGCAAACGGGGATGCTTTTCCCAAAGCCCTAGAAACCAAGCCCTCCGTTTCATAGTCAAAGATAATTTCAAAATGCGGCTATTGCCTTCTTTCACCATGTATTCGCCTATTGCAAAAAATTTGTATCGCAGTGTCGAAAGCTTCGCTCGTATCTTGTTCCCTCATTACCACTTGCCGAAAGACTTATCAGATTATAGGCCATCATGACCATGTTCAAAGCTGCCTCTCACTGCCTTAGAAACTCTGTATATTAAAACTGTCAAAACCAAAATCACACTTGAGTTCCCTTATACGGTTCTCCGCATCTGCCCGATGCCGATAGAGATTCCACACCTGCTGCGCAGGCGACGTCATATTTGTAATGAAACACTCATAGCGGTAATTGTTGTGCATGTCTCTGTCTTGAAAAAGTCTCAACTTCTTTCCCGCAGCTTTAGTTCCTCAGTGTATCTGCTGCCTGATGATAACCATACTCCGCACCTTCTAACTCTGCACCCAAATATCCCGTCTCCCCTATTTTGATCACATTATCCACCACAAATCACGTCTTCTGCCCGGCAACCTTCATCTGCACTGGCTTGTACAGCCTGGCCGCAATAATGTAACTGATCGGCTCATCCCGCTCCACGGTAATATCTGTTATCCGTAAATCCAATCTGAAAATCCATGCCTGCCTCTTTAAGAAAATTTTACTGCTTTATCGCTCTCATCATGTCACAAACGAGCTCTGTATCTAGCTGATTTACAGGCTATTTCTTATAAAAACCTCTGTCGTTGAATCTGAGCTAAAGGCTATAAAGTTTTTCGTAGAAATGCCGATATATGTAATAAAAGGAGAGGAGTAGCATTGAGGTAAAAATGGATATGGCTATTTCAAACATAAATCGGGCGGGGTCAATTGTGCCCAGAATTTCGTTGCAGGGTTCAGTATCTGGAAATAACCGGCCCCCAGGACAGACGCCTGAAGAATCCCAACCTATGAGCTCTGAAGCAGTAAACCAAGCGCTCCAGCAAATTCAGAATGAGGTTCAATCCATGAATATCAGTGTGAGCTTCTCAACATACGGGGACAAAAATAATGACATAAGTGTAATCGTTACAGATAAAGATACGGGAAAGGTTATACGAGAAATCCCCCCCGAAGACCTTCAAAATTTATATACGAAACTGGGAGAGCTAATCGGCATTATTTTTAACCGTCCTGCTTAAAGAATAGCGCCGCACCATATTGATCATACCTTCTTTTCACAGGGAAGCTGCCTTAACTTTATTCCGTCTTTTATTATCTCCGTCTGCAGAAGCCTCGTCGTGAGAACCAGCTGCTGTCAGGTAATACCGAACAGGATACGTCTGATCTTCGAGGACAACCTGTTTAGCAATCTTTTTTTCTGTATTGATCACTATAGGCGCCCTGAGGTTGATAGACACCGAAAAAGGGCTGTGAAGGATGGTCACAATCGCCAGCATTACCACATGCTCTGCATTTTCCATTTCGAGGAGTTTCGTATCATTATCGTCTATGACCGGCTCATAGTCAGCTTTTGTGATAAATGGATTGATCACGACAAAGGCAACCTTGCCATCTTCAAGTGACTGGAACCACCAGAACGGGTTATTTTCATCCTGCAAATGCAATATGTATTTCTTCAGATGTTCAAAACCCAGGATCCCTCCCCGCATATCAATGATCTTGGATTCATCTACATCGATCTCCCCAAATCGGCTGGTAGTTATATTCACTATACAAATCTCCCCGCTAAGTATATCTGCGAACCAGTAATTATGGTATTTTTAAAACAGTTGTTGATCCTTTAAAAGCAAATTTCTCAACCCTTTCAAAATATCGGGCAAAGTATCCTTCTCTACACTGTCTCCCTTTGCAGCCTTGATATTCTGTTCCCTGATGAGCTGATATATTTCCTCACGATGAACGGCAATATGGGGTGGGGCCTCAATTCCAATCCTGACCTGTCTTCCCTTTGCTTCGAGAAAGGTAATCCTAATATCATCACCGATCGTTATCGACTCACCCAACTTCCGTGTCAGGATTAACATCATACCCTCTTATTATATATGGAATCATCCTTCCTATTGAAGGAAATTAAGGATTGACATGCTCTCTACATCGCTTGCTGTTTTGTAAATAGCTTCTAAGGCCAATTGCTGCTGCTGAATAGTTGTTTCGAGCGTTGCCACATCAGCATCTTCGATATTCGAGTTATCGGTCGTTAGCTGTGTATTCATATCAGTAAGTACGTTCCCTGCGGTAGTCAGAGAGTTCTCCCTGGTGCCACATTGCGCAATATAACGGGTAATTTGATCACCAGCACTAGTGAGGGAATCAAGTGAATTCGTTATGCCTGTTGTGTCATTGTTCTGCAGTGCTGTTTGCAACTGGTTTAATACCGTGAAAATATCAACAGTACCGTTGCCCTGCTGATCTGTGAACGCCTCTTCTCCCGTGATACTGTAATTACTTGTGACACCATTGTTAACTTCATTGGAAAGTTCTGCACCGTTACCGTTGTAATAGCCGGCTGCATATGCATTGACAGTGAAGACATCGTTAGCCGCAAAGGTGCCGGCAGGGAATGTCAAGTTCATTCCGTCACCTATTGCGATACTTCCGCTCGCGGGCATTGTCTGTGTATTCCCCCACGTCTTGCCACCGTCTGATGAAACTTCATAGGTTGCAGTTCCAAGCGTCCCGCCTTGCACAATTTTAATTACATAGGCATTATTCACATTGCCTGAGTAAGTGCCTCCTGAGGTATCTACCGTACTGCTATAAGTGTTTTCACTTGCCGGGGTGACAGTATATTCGGTAGCTGACCTTGCCGTTGCAGAAAATGGCGCTGCATCTGTACTTGTACCGGCGAAGATATAACTGTTTCCGGATTGTGAATTAGCAAGAGAAAGGATCTGTTCGATTTGCTGCTGAAGGGAATCAGCTGCGTCCTGTCTCGTTGAAGCGCTCGCCGTCGCATTGGCCTGTGAGATCGCCGTTGTTTTAATACTTGTCAAAATATCGTTCACTTGTGTCAAAGCCGATTCTGTGGCAGAAAGCCATGAGTTATTGCTGCTAATATTTTGTTGGTAATTACTGATCTGCGCCAACCCACTCCTGTAACTGAGAATCTGACCAAAACCGATGGGATTATCAGACGGACTGTTAATCTGCTTCCCTGAAGACATTTCCTCTATTGAATTATAATACTGGGTGTCAACGGTGGACATACTGTTATTCAGTAAATCGGTCATCATTTGATTTGTAACGCGTGTAATCATAATCCTACCCCCTGCACCTGCCTAAATCAATAAAAGTGTCCATAATCTCAACAAAAACATGAACCTCATGTGGTGGTTATGGCCGTGTCTATCCCTAAATTAATTATGGTACCAAACATCGTATTGGCAACCTCTGTTAGTCTACCCGCGGCATTGTAAGCGGTCTCATACTGGATCAAATTCATCATCTGTTCATCAAGGGAAACACCTGAAACGGCTTGTCTCTGATTATCTATCTGGCTCAGGATGGCAGTTTGCTGGTCGTTATTGTTTTGTGCATTTGAGACATCCTGGCCGATTTTTGTCTCAAGAGAATCATAATAATTATCTATTGTTATGCCACCCAATGATGAGTTGTTCTGATTCTGGATGTCAGCAATCGAACCGGCATTGTCGCCGTCTTGATTGACAGTGGCTGATGCGGCAATCTTCGTCACATCAGCAACAATGCCCGGATCTACCTGCATATTCGCCGCGGCAGAAGATGCATTAACACTGAATACATCGCCAGCACTAAAGGTGCCCGCGGCAAAGTTTAAGGTTATTCCGTCACCCAGTGTTATATTTCCGCTCGTGGGCATTTGCTGGGCACTTCCCCAAGTCTGACCGTCGTCGGATGAAACTTCATAGGTTGCAGTTCCAAGCGCCCCGCCGCTCATAATTTGCACTTCGTAGGTTGTGCTGGTATTCCCCGTATAAGCCCCTCCGGCAGTCACCGTACCTGTATAGCCGTTCCCGCCAGCCGCTACAGGGGAACCCACCCCTGCTGGAGCAAAGAAGTTACCTCCGGCATTGCCATTCAGATCGTAGCCCGAGCTGCTCTGAGTGTTGACACTGCTGACTATTGCCGCTGCTAACTTATTAAGGTTATGAAGACAACCGCCAACATCCGTATCTCTAACGTCTAGGAGCCCGGCCAGTGTTCCCCCTTGCAGGTTGGCATTGATAGCTACCGTCGGCGCGTTCTGGAAAACAACATCATAGTAATTCGAGTTATTCGAGTTGGCTTGCACGCCAAGCTTGTAGACGGTGGAACCGTCTACAAGTGGTTTGCCGTTGGAAATATAAATATCCATTGCACCGTTTGCATCTTCATTGTAATTCACTTGTACGATCTTGCTGATGTTCTGCAAAAGTGTGTATCTTTGATCCTCCAGACTCGGCGCGTTGTTGCCTGCCGCCTGAGCCGAAGTAATCTGACTATTTAAATCGGCCACTTGGGCAAGGTAACCATTCAGTTGCGTCACAGTGTCAGAAATTTGATTATTTGTATCACTCTGGATCTGAATGAGTTCGTTCGCGTTCTGATTGAACGTGGAAGCAAGGCTCTGAGATACGGATACCAGGTTGTCCCGTTCAGTAAGGTCGGTGGGATTTGAGGACACTTGCGACCAGGCACTCCAGAATTGCGATAACAAGCTATTGATGCCCCCAGTGCTGCTTTCATTGAAAATACTCTGCACGTCATTCAAGACATTCAATTGAGCTTGACTGTACGCCCCGTTCGGCTCCTGCTGAATCTCCTGGGCATCGAGATATTTATTGTTCATCCTTTCTATGGATGTAATCTGGACCCCGGCCTGCTCCTGACTTCCATCATCACTAAAGACACCTATAGAGCCAAATTCTGGAACCAACATGGAGTAACCTGTTGTATTAGCGTTGGCAATATTGGACCCAGTAACATTAAGAGCAGTTGTGTTGGCTAAAATTGCATCCCTCGCAATATTTAAGACACTACTGATATTTCCCATGGTTCACCCTTTTGTTTGTATCATCCTTCCATTCCGTGCAACCGGCCTCATTTTCCCCGAAGGCATATAGCAGGCCGAAGTGGAAGAGAGGAGACTGTGAATAAAATCGATGGAGCCCTGCAAAAAATGGCGAGAGTAATCAATCAATCCCTTATTGTTTCTATTCATCTCCCGGCTCTTAGCGAGGAGACCGCCCAATATAGACTGGCACTCCTGTAGATATTTCTTTTGATCAGTATCCGCATAAGAACACAAAACAGTCAGATTGATTTCATTTTCTTCGAGATCGAGTACTTTTGCTATTTTTTTGACAAGATTTAATCTCCCCTCTTCCAACATTTTCGCTTTCAGTATTACAGTTTCCTTCTTGCTGTTACTTTCGAGGAGCCTTTCGAGGGAGGGTTTCATTAATATTATCTTTTCATGTGAGATTGCAGACTGAAGCTCTCTATAAATCACTATTTCCCTCTTCAGGAGAATTATCAGTGAATCGAGAAGCGCTGGCAATTCATCTGTATAAAGGCCAATGTTCTGCTGTATCATATCCATATCCTAATATATAATCGTCTTAAAACTTCAAAAAGATCGCTTTTAATGTTATTGAGAAGGAGCCTAAGCAATACGGTTATTCCCGTTCGCAACGACAAAACCAAATATATTCGCAGGTCTATACAATCTCAGCTGTTCTGTAAACCAGGGTTATATAACCCTAGTCTACACAAATGATGCGGCGGGCTCTTAAGGATGAAATATCTGAAGAAAATGGAAAGATTTTTTTAAGCAAAAATATCTAAAAGAGACTCTGACACCATTTTCTCAGCAATTTTCTGTCCATTTGCATCATAAGCGCCCTTATCAACCTTATCCTTCAATTCGCTAACCTTATCTTCGCGAACGTCAGGAAGCTGGCTGACAGCGTCACCCAATTGCTGGATATCTCTTGCCTTGGTGGAAAGATTTACTTTCTCCTCTGGTGCCGCACTTCCGCCAACCTGCTGGCTCGATCCTTCCTGCACCTTCTCGGCTTTCTGGTACTGCTGAAGAGCCTGGATCGCGGCATCATCGACTTTAGAAATTTTCATCTTACGAATCTCCTTATGATTCTCTCTTTATCACACTTATCGGCAAGAAGACAGCAAAACTTTAATAAAACCTTTCATATCGCTCTTAGCGATGATTGCTTAACTGGTTGAAAAGGGCTTGCTGTAAGCCCGCTCCTTTCCCTTTATTTGACATCTCTTCGGCAACTTTTTGATCAAACAGCATATAATAAGTATCTTTGCCGGGATTCTGTTTAAAATAACCATTCTGGGGAATGCTTTGCCTCATTGTCTTAAACATGTAATAGGTGAGGATAGATTCGAAATTGGCACAAGCCTTTTTCAGTTTTTCTTCTTTTTTAAGGGCATCTTCACTCTCCACTGCACCAATTCTTTTCTGAAGAATCTCCTGGCTCGTAGTCTGTGCTTTAACTGTTGCAACATCGGCCATGATACCTAACCTTCTTATGGCTCACTCATCTTTTATGAGAACTTCATAAAAAGTCTACATTTTCCTTTATATAATTCTCAAATCAGCCTGAAGTGCCCCAGCGGCCTTTATAGCCTGCATAATGGTAATGAGATCCCTCGGCGAAACGCCGATTGCATTTAGAGCACTCACTACTTCCTGAATGGTGACCCCCCTCGGCACAACAAGCAATTTCTTCTTTTCCTCTGCCACGGTCACTTGACTCTCAGGAGTCACCACTGTCTGCCCTCCAGGAGCCATTATCACACCTCCTTTTTGGGTTGGTGCAGCACTCCCGGCAGGCGCCCCCGGAGCGTATGGAAGCGGTTGGGAAACCTTTTTCTCCTCTTTTATTTGAATGCTCAGGTTTCCATGAGCTATAGCTACGGTGGCTATCCTTACATTCTCACCCATGACAACGGTGCCTGTCTTTTCATTCATAACTACAACAGCGACAGAATCAACTGGAACATCGAGGTTTTCTATAAGCGAAACAAGTCGCACCACATTCATTCCCACATTATTTTTGATCTTTACAGCAACAGAGCTTGAGTCTACAAGATTTGCCTCAACATCGTGCAATGAACTGTTGATAACCTCCGCCAAGCGGGCTGATGTCGTGAAATCAGACTGATAGAGATTTATGGAGAGAGTGCTGTTTTTACCAAATTCGTATGGTAGCTCTTTCTCAACGATGGCACCGTTTGTAATCCGCCCGGCAGTTGTGTGGTTCTTTGTAACACCTCCACCTGCAGCACCACTCGCCGCAAAGCCGCCAATGGCAACCGGTCCTTGGGCCACAGCGTAAACCTCTCCGTCTACGCCTCTAAGCAGAGTCATTAGCAACGTACCACCCAAAAGACTCTTCGAATTACCGATAGAGGAAACTTCGACATCAATCCTTGAACCTGCTTTTTCAAAAGGCGGCAATTTTGCGGTTACCATGACCGCCGCAATGTTGTCCGCCTTCATATCTGTATTGCTAGGTATCATTAGTCCCTGTCGCTTCAACATATTAATTAGCGTTATTGCCGTAAATCCGTTCGTCAAATCATCACCTGTGCCGTTCAAGCCGACAACCAATGAATAACCGATCAGTTGGTTATCCCTGACCCCGCCAATGCTCGCAATATCTTTTATTCTCGCTGCATGCACGCTGCCGGCAAAAATTACATAGAAAAGGATACACGTTATTATTCCACATATTTTGATCATATTTGTCGAACGTTTCAACATGCCTTCTTCCACCCTTCAGATTGCTAGAACGGCCATACCCAGTCCACAATGCGAGTGAGCCAACCCGGCCTCATTTTGTCATTTACTACACCTTTTCCTGTGTAAACGAGCTTGGCATCGGCAATATACTGCGACTGGACAGTATTATCTAATGCGATATCATCAGGTCTAATAATACCAGTGATGATCAGATACTGATCTTCAGCATTGATAGTAACCTGTTTTCTCCCCTCTATAAGAAAAGTGCCGTTTCCCATAATTTTCACAACTCTCGCCGATATTGTTGCCGTCAAGTTGCCGTCCCGCTCTGATGATCCCACTCCCTTGAGAGAATTCGACTGCGTGCCAGCGACGTTTATGCCGCTCGTACCCTTTCTGAGGATATCCTGTATCGCCGCTTCTAGTCCCAATAGATTCGTAACCGCGGCAGTTGTAGTTGTGTCCCTGCTGGTAGTTGTGTTTCCGTTATTACTCCCTGTGGCCGTCTCACTCACCACAATTGTTACGACGTCGTTTAGATTCCGTGCTCTTCTGTCGGAAAAGAGTGAATTACCAGCATTTTCGCCTGCCCAGAGAGATCCAGGTAGAGGTTCCCTTTTAGTCTCTTGTGAAATGTTCTGGGGGTAATCCGCCTTAACATAAAGGTTGGATGAACACCCTGCAGCGCAGATCAACACACAAAATATGAATAAAGATTTAATCCGTCTGTAGCCTGTCATTTTATTGCCCCTTAAAATTCTACTCTGACGGAAGAATCGTCCATAATCCTGGCATAAACCATTTTATTTGACGATGTATTCCTTATTTTTACGTAATCGCCGCGACTTCCATCTTCCTCGCAGATGCCAAATGTTATGATCGTCATGGAACCTTTTTCAAGTACTATCTTTACCATCTTCCCCCGTTTCATGGTCTTAACAGCCTTTAGCATATTTCTCTTGATCTCCATATTCTGTCTTATATCGCTATAGGGCTGCTTCCCCACCACATCCTCTATTTGTGTCACCACATAAACTGGCATCTGGGTAAACCACTTCCGTACAAGCTTGACACTGTCGGAATCTATTTCCCTATCCCTCATCAGGTATTTAGTACTCATCACGACGTCCATTTCTACTGCCATCCTAACATGGACCCTTTCCTCACGCAAAAGTGTACAGTCATCGTAGACACCCACAGTAAAGCTTGAATCGCCTATATAGGCTTCTTCCTGCCCACTTGTGACTCTGCAACTGATTTTCTCTCCCTGCACATGCAGGTCAGATATTCTATTCAAGAAATCTATCCTCATGCCATATTGCTGCCAAGGCATATTCGTTTCTATATAATCTTTTACCAACGCCTTTATCTCTGCTCCTTTGATGACCCTATCTTGTGCCGCAAGCGACGATGAAACGACACCAGCCAGAAAATACATTGCGAAAAAAAACACCATGATAGTTAATGCCCGAATCTTCATTGCCTATTCCTCAAACTTCACCACCCTTTTACTTTTTCAAATTGCTTATCATCTGCAGAATCTGGTCGGCTGTTTGTATGGCTTTAGTGTTCATTTCATAAGCCCTCTGCGCGGCAATCATATTGACCATCTCTTCAACAACGTTGACATTAGACATCTCGACGGCATTCTGTTGGATGGTGCCAAACCCTGTGACACCCGGGTTTCCCGTTACAGCAGATCCGGAAGCGTCCGTTATGTCGTAACAGTTGTTGCCTATACTTTTCAGGCCGGAAGGATTGATAAAACGAGCAAGTTGAATTCTGCCAGTTGCCAGTTTGTTTTCATTAGCATCCGTTGCTGACCATGTCCCATCATCGAGTATCTGAAAGCTAACAGCTGCTTGCGGAATGCTCACCTGAGGAGTTAGCGTGAGGCCATTACCATTGACCAGAGTACCATTGTTGTTGGTCATGAAACTCCCTGCTCTTGTATAAATCGTGCGCCCATTGTTATCGACCAGCTGGAAAAAACCATCACCCTGAATGACCCAGTCGTATGGACTATCAGTCTGCTGGACATCGCCCTGTGTAAACATTCTTGTAGTTGACATTATTTTTGAACCCATACCGACTTCTACACCGACTGGCAACTGGCTCCCTGAAGACGTTTCCGTTCCGGCTTTCTTAGTTGTCTGGTAGAGCATATCCTGAAAATCAGCCCGTGATTTCTTAAAACCTGTGGTATTTACGTTGGCCAGGTTGTTCGCAATCACATCCAGATTGGTCTGTAGCGCTTCCATCCCGGTTCCTGCTGTCCATAAGGCCCTTATCATGTAAAACCTCCCTATTCATGCCCTCATGATCTCATCATGCTGCTAATCTTCCTAGTTGACTTGTCGATAACTTGTCTTGATCCGCCGTTGTCTGTATGACCTTTTGGTATATCTCCACAGAACGATGAAGATCGATCATATCTGCCATCTCTTTTACTATTTGCACATTTGAGAGTTCAATATGCCCCTGCTTGACTGAAGGGTCATTCTTGTCAGCAAGGCCGGCGTTACCGGGATCTGCGTAAAGACATCCCTTCACCTTCACTAACGCCTGGGGATTATTGAAACTCACTATTTTCAAAGTATCAACAGGATTGCCAGCTACTGAAATACCACCTTTTTCGCCTATATTTATTTCGCCATCAGTAATCTTGATTTTGTTACCTGATTTACCAAGGACATAGTCACCATCCGCCGTAACTAAATTACCATCTTTGTCGATTGTGAAATTGCCCTGCCTTGTGTAACTCTCGCCTTGTTCAGACTGAATAGCAAAAAATCCCTCACCATCAACAGCAACATCTAGGGGATTGTCGGTCTTCTGTATCGTGCCGGGGGAATAATCGACGACGATCTGAGGAATAAATGCCGTTTCTTTTTCCGGATCGGGCGCATTGTGATATAACTTCACCACCTTGAATCCATTGGTATTGCTGTTGGCGACATTGTTTGTGATGAAATCCAGCTGATCGAATGTCTGCTGGTAAACATTTGCCATGATGCCGTAGATCATTACTCTTAACCTCTCTCCCTTTGAGCCTCCAAACTGCAATTCACATGCCAATGAGCGAAGAACTGCGTATCTTGGACGCTGGGATCATGAGCTGCAAAGACAAAACCATATGGAGTATAAGTTCAGGAAATTAAAGAATATTTCTTAGATGTCATCGGGGCACATAGTAATAGGACGAGCCATCCGGCAAAGTGGATCACGCCGGATCCGATGAGGGTAGGCAAATAGTTATGGCCGGGAAAATTTTTCCCCTCTTAGCTTCTCATTAAGAGAATAGACAAAGGCAAGTATCTCAGCAACAACCTTGTACAAGACGGGGGGGATCTGCTCATCAATTTCAAGTTTACTCAAAATCTGGACGAGATTCGCATCTTCTTTGATAGGTATCCTGTTTCTCTTTGCTATATCAATTATCTTTTCCGCGACAAAGCCGCGACCTTTAGCAGTAAGTAGTGGAGCAGCGTCCTTCTGGGGATCATATTTCAGAGCCGCCGCCATACGTACCTTTTCATCTTTTCTTGCCATTGTGATTTCCTGTCTGAACTCAATTGCGAAATTCCCGGTAAGAGAGGCTTCTCTTCTCACGGTCGGGGAAAATATTGAGCCAAAACAATAACGATTCCGGGAAAGCTCCTTACATCACTTACGCAAAGAGATTAATTACTCCCCTGCTATACAATACGCTATTTTGATAATAATCTACTCTTTCCTTTGCTAAATTCCCTTCCGCAATGCATTTGACCATGTCAATCTTGCAGCCGAGAGCGAGAAGGCTTTCCCGAAGTTCTTCGAGGAAGGAAGATACAAATTCACACACATCCCTATTCACACATTTCACAATACAGTCGATCTTGTCTCCTTTCATCCCTGCATCGATCATCATGTCACCCAGAACATCCATGCTCAAAAAGAAAATTATGCGATATCGATCTTTCTCTCCCTTTTTTTTGGAATGACCGTCATATTCTACAAATATGTCCCCTTTTCTTGCGCCTTCAGGGAAGACAATAGGGATCTGGAAGAGATACTTGTTCTCGGCCTCTTGCAAAATGATATTAATAATCTGATGGGATTCAATTGTCTTAAGAGACGAATTAACATACTTAGAGAGACTGTCCAGTGCGATTTTTTCTTCGCCGTCAAGGCAGTCGTTGTTCATCAAAAGATTATGAAGATCGGAAGACATCTTTGTCAACAGCCCCTTAAGACTTTCACCTTGAAGATCGCCATTGCCAATATTAGATCTTCCTTCAATAACCTTTCTCAACTGACTTTCCCTCGTGAGACCAAGGTTGCTAAGATAGTCCCTGACAAAATTACTGCCCTTTGTCTCCGTCGAAAAGAGCAGTGATTTTAGCATAGCGAATATTTTCTGAAAATCCGCCCCAGGAAGATAACGTGAGAGCTTGCCGAGATCGGCTGAATTAAATTCTTTGATGGCCTCTGTCATCATGTTTGATAAAGCCTCAGGATTTGACCTATACCATCTCAGGTAGTCTGCAAGATTGGATTCCTCCGAGTACCCTCCTCCAATGATGCGTAAGACTAACTGAGGATAAGTGGTTTCCACCCTTACCTGGATCTTATCACCGGCATTTAGATGAACTTCAGAATCCGCCGACATACTGACACCCTTGAGCGTTATCAGCATCTTCTGATTATCCATATTATCGATAACGCCAGCTTCCAGTATTTCACCAATTGATATGCCCGGAAAAGGGATTGAATTTTTGCTGTGGAACTGTGCTTGATTTAGTTTAGGATTGGAAATCGTTGGAATAACAATGAAAGCCATCAGATATTCTTATATTTAAGACTTATGCCTCGTACTATCGAGATCAATAATAAGATCTATCTCCCCTTCCGTCAGTTCTAATCTCTTACATATTTCCTTTTTAGCCAGGCCCTGCTTAACCATGGCAATGACATCCGCATACCCCTTATCCAACTTATCCTTATCGGTATGAGGAACGACGGCCAAGAGCTTTTCATATTCAGTCTTTGATTCTTCAACCAAGGCTCTCAACTTGCCTTCTTTTTCCTCCAGGACATAGGCGATCTCTTTTAGCGCCCTCCTGCTGTCGTTCATGACTTCCAGGAGATGATTCGTAGAAACCTGAGACTCGTTAAGCAGGTTCCTAAATTCCATAAGGGAGTTTTCATCAGGTCCTCCTCGCCCTTTCTTGAGCCCCCTGTTGACTATGACAATTAGAATTATAATTGCAAGACACAAGATAACATCAGCAATAAGCAAGCAAACAAGCAGTAAGTTCGTGATCATATCAGACCTTTATATCAATCAGACCACCCTGATTAGCGTCATCAGTATCTCCAGTCTCTTGCTTCATTTCCATCTTTCCTGTATTTTCTGCTTCTGATTTTGTCTTCTTCTGATGCCCCTCTTTACCTTCTTCATCTCTTATTTTGGATTTTTCCGTTTCTTCAGAGTTTTTTACTGTCTCTTTCAGAAGCTTCCTCTCCTCACTCAACTGAACACTAAAATACCTCTGCTGCATGTCCGGATGCTGCTGCTGCGTCTGCTGGATACGCTCCATGGAATTGGACTGAGTCAATATTTGCTGTAAATCAACGGGTCTAAGCATGACTCAAGAGCCCCCTTTTTTCATCCTCAGCGACCTGGGAAAATCTGCGTTCCTCGCTATCACAGCATTCCCTTCCTCCAGGACAATGTGATGCACAATCAGTAAGAAATGAATTGCCTTCTGCCAATCTTACTCCGTGCAACCCGCCATAGGCTCACTACGGCAATACAACATAAAGATACGTATATTATTAATCGTCATAACAGCTCTTTAACTTTAATCGCCGAATTGATGTTTTGCCTGGTAAAAAGGCATCAATACGATAATAGTGTTCAAATCATTTTCACTCGTTATGTCAAAGCTGGCACCCCATTTCCTTAACAGCGAAAAGGCGCATAACAGTGTCCTTTCCGCGGTTCCTGCGGGAGAAGAAGCGCACTCCTGCGCTTCATCGAGCAATAAGCTTTTCAGATCATAGGAAATGGGACCCCCTCGATTCTGGATCTTCACGCGTATCTGTCCATTTTCAAGTTGCGTTGAAATATGTAATTCCTTTAGGGCGCTGTCCTTCATGGCGCCCGTTGCATACCTGATCAATGTAGAAAAGGCTAGGGAATAGTCAGCAGGTGCTCCCCTGACCTCCGGCAGTTCTCTGTCGAGTTGCAAAGTTTTCTTGACGCTATGCTTGAAATCCAGATAAAAATCGAAAAACTTCATCTCCATTTCGATGATCTCGGATAGATTCACTTTCTGCACAGTCCGATCACTGATTGCACAAAATTTCCCCATTACGGTCTGAAGAAGGCCAGAGAGTCTATCAGCCTCACGCGCTATAGAGTCAACGTCACGGACTAGTTTTTTATTATTCTCTTGATAAGATATATCCTTTTCTACATCTGGGCTCTTCATAATATCCATTAATTTTCTCTGCAGCAACCTGGAGCGCCCCATGATGCCATTTAAAGGATTAGCAAAATTATGAACGATGCCGGGTACAAGTTCTTCAGTAAATGTATCCTGAAACGCCTTCTCCAGAACACCATGCATTTCCTGGTAATAAATGTTTTTATTATTTTTCTGTTCAGCGAGCTTCGTTTTTCTTGTTCCCTGATCTTTACCGTCTTCGCTAATCACAATCTCACTTCCTATTCCTATTATCGATGACCATGTTCTGCAACATCTTCCATGCGTTCTCCACCTTCGCTTCTTCAGTATCACCAGGGCTTTCTTTTGTAGGACGGCCGGTAGAGTATACTGTAACAATGTTGCCATCCTTATCCTTCACTTCCCTCACGCCGATCGCGTCTGAGGGATTCTCCTGTTTCGCATCCCTCTCCTGCTCGAGCATCATTTGAATCGTCTTGTCACTGACGCCTGCCTTTTTTAACTTTATGATCTGATCGGGCGTCAATGCATGGCACGGACTCGAAAAACTGTTCATGAAAATAAGTAGCAGAGCAAAAAGAACATATTTTTTCATGGCATTCCTTCCGTTCAGTTGGGAAAACCAACATTTATTCATTCAATGACTTCATAAAGCCGATGCCTTATAGTAACACAAATTTTGTAAAATATACTTCTTTTATTCCTCCACCCAGGAGACGGTCTAATTCATCCCGCAGTTCTTTTCTTATGATGCTGTATGATTTTGAGGATACCAGTGCAAACTTGCCTTTATTCCTTAATGCATCGTATGTCTTCTTTCTCGCGTCCAATTTTTTTCCCGAAATACTCTTGTCCGGATCCATCACAAGCGTAATATCACAGACGAGCACCCTGTAGTGTCCCTGTTCGTCCTGCAGGTCAATCATGAAATTATCCAGCGTCTCTATATTCTCCGCTATCGGGCTCGCTTTTACAATCTCTCTCTCCGAATCGATATGTGAATTATCCCTTGCAGGAAATATCATGAGAGAAATACCCATGACACAAAGAAATGTAAAAAGGATGGCTGTGACGATAATCTTTTTCCCTTTCAGCCATTTCCAGCCTTTCTTTCTTCCTGCCGTCTCCCCCCCCTCAAGAGGGCCTTCCGCACCCGGAATATCCAGTTTTTCCAAGAGATCAATATCTACTTTTCGCACCATATTACGGTACCTTTATAATGTCAAAACAGACTTCAGCGATATACCCCTCGGAGTTCTTTGAGGGTGCCTCTTAATCTCAATACAGCCTGCGTATGAAGCTGGCAGACCCTTGACTCTGTCAGATTGACCACCCTGCCTATTTCTTTCATAGTCAGTTCTTCATAATAATAAAGAGATAAGATCAATCTCTCTTTCTCAGGTAGAGCATCTATGGCCCCTTTCAATTTGCTCTTCAATTCATTAGTTGCGAGAAATGAAAAAGGGGTTTTCTGTTCTATGTCCTCGAGAAAATCATAGTTCGTATAAGTCTCACGATAATCGGGAGGAAGATCCTCGCTGCTGAGAAGAGTTATTCCCTTTGCCTCATCAAGAACCTTATGGTATTTCTCAAGAGAAATATTGAGATGTCGGCACATCTCTTCTTCATCCGGCGGCCTCCCCAGCATCTTTTGAAGAGAGGAAAAGGACTCTTCTAATTTTGAATGCTTATTCCTTGTCGAGCGGGGCATCCAGTCCCTCGCCCTCAGTTCATCGAGCACAGCACCCCGGATTCTGAAGCTGGCATATGTTTCAAACTTTACGTTTCTTTTCTTATCGAACCTTTCGATGGACGAAATTAAACCTATGATACCCACATTTATCAGGTCTTCCTTGACATTCAAATGTGATGGCAACCTTGCAGAAATTCTCTCAACTATATTTTTCACAAGCGGAGCATATTTCATAATGAATTCATCACGTTTTTTCCTGTCCGTGACAAGCTCATCACACTTTATCTTATCCATGATCTCCACCAACGATGGCTCGCGAAAAAAATTTCATGCTTCCGAAATTGTACTTCTCTGGTCTTTCACGGCACATCTTCTTAGCTATTGATGACAGACATTTGGTCGCTTGCGCATAAGGGTAGATTTCCGTGAACATCCTCTGTTGCCTGACTGCCTCTGTCACTTTATCATCATAGATTATGTAACCAAGATATTCAATTGAAAGATCGAGGAAGTGTTCCGTAGCCTTACTTAATTTAGTGAAAACTTCCCTTGCCTCGTGGGAATTTTTCACCATATTCACAATAAGCAGGATTCTTTTTTCCGCGCGACCATGATAGAGCAACTTAATCAGGGCATATGCGTCCGTGAGAGAAGTAGGTTCAGGCGAAACAACTATAACTATCTCCTTCGCAGCCATATTAAAATACAGAACGTTACCCGTTATGCCGGCGGCCGTATCGATAAACACAAATTCAAAACCCTCATTTAAGTCATTCAGTTCGTCAACCAATGCAAGCTTCTGGCCTTTAGAAAGTTCCGCCATCTCCTGGATGCCAGAAGCGGCAGGGAGGATCTTGATGCCACCCGGTCCAGGTACAATTACTTCCGATACTGACTTCTCGCCTAGGAAGACATGATGCATGTTGTATTTCGGGGAAATTCCGAGGATGACATCGATATTCGCCAGCCCCATATCTGCATCAATAATTAAGGTTTTCTTCTTCATTCTCGAGAGAATATAGGCGAGATTAGCTGTTATAAACGTCTTTCCTACCCCTCCCTTTCCGCTGGTAACTGCTATAACCCTTATATTCTCTTTTTCCCCGTCACCGGCAACATCCTTTTTATGCTTGATTATTGGCGCCATCTTATGAACCCCTTTGTCTGTTTCCTTCATCATTCTGAGAACCGCAGCCTGATCCACCTTAACCCTCCATATCATATGACTGATGCATTATGAGTCTTGCAATTCTGCCCGGATTAGCATCTTCTATATCATTAGGTACGTTCTGCCCAACGGCCAGATAAGAAACTGGTTTGCCAATTTGATCTATCACATCATACATGGAACCTATGCCCGTTGCTTCATCTACTTTTGTAAATATTATGTTATCATAATTAACCGTGCAGAATCTGGAAGCAGCCTCCAGCATGTTTTCCCTGCTTGCCGTCAAACTCAAAAGAAGGTTAGTTTCCACGGGGACACCGACACTGAGCAAATCGCGCAGTTTTTCTATATAGCCTTGATCCTTGCGACTCTTTCCCGGCGTATCAACCATGACGACGTCTCTGTCGGAAAATCTGCTCAGGGCCTCTTTGAAATCCTCTTTCTCAGAAACCACCTTTATAGGAAGCCCCATAATCTTTGCATAGGTCTTTAATTGATCGGCTGCAGCTATCCTATATGTATCTGCTGATATAAGGCCGACTCTTAACCTCTCACTCATTGAATACCGTGCCGCCAGTTTAGCCACGGTTGTCGTCTTTCCGACGCCTGTGGGACCAACAAAGGCTATAACACCCTTTCTCTTCCTTCCATCTGCAACAGGAATAGAACTTGTGATCTTATCTTCCAATGCTTTGCATGTATTTTCGAAATTATCTATTTTGTCTATTGTATTGACCAGCCTGTAGGCCCTTTCCCGGGACACACCATTTGCCACCAAATGATAATAGATCTTCGACGGAGGCCCGGGAAATAAATTCTTCTCCCAATGGCCCAGGACATTCATCAGGTTGTTCAGATACTCTCTTAATTGGCCCAGTTCTCTACGAATGGGATCTTCTCTTCTTATGTCCCTGATGAGAGATTTCATTTCAATAAGATCGTTTCTGATCATATCCATCTCGGTTGAGGCACTCATGCGCTGGTTTCCGCCCTCATGCGTCTCACGTTGCTTATGGGAATCGACCTTTTTCTTGTTTTCGTCCCTGGCAGCAGTCACCTCAAAGAGCGGTACTTTCCCGCCTCTTAACCTTTTTGTCGACAGGATAACGGCTTCTTCACCCAAATCCATCTTAATCTTATTCATTGCTTCCTGAATACTGCTCACTTCATATCTTTTGATCTGCATTTTACAACTCCACCATGCCCAGCGAATTTATATTCACGTCGTGCGTGATCTCATTGTGGGAAAGGATAACAATATTTGGGAAAAACCTTTCCAACACCTTCCTTAAATGAATTCTTGTTTTTGGCGAACAGAGCACTATCGGCTGGAGTCCCCTTGTCGTAAATGTACCGATAAACCTCTGCAGATTATTCACAATTCTCTGTATCAAATTGGGATCTGCAACAAGGTATGATTCATGTTCGGTATGCTGGATAGCATTGTTGATCTGATTTTCAATCTCCGGTGACACAATCACGACAGAAATATTCCCCTTATCGTCTTTGTACTGTTTTGAGATAGTCCTCGCTAATGCCTGCCTCACATAACTGGTCAACAAATCCACATTTTTTGTGATCGCCATGTAGTCTGCGAGAGTGTCCAATATCGTAAGGAGGTCGCGAATGGAAATCCTTTCCCTGAGGAGTCTCTGCAAGACCTTCTGAACTGTTCCCAGAGGAATTACATTGGGAACGAGTTCCTCAACGACCTTGGGATGACTGAGTGCCAAATTATCCAAAAGTGTTCGGACTTCTTCTCTGCCAAGTAACTCGTCGGCATTTGATTTGATTATTTCTGTCAAATGAGTAGTCACTACAGTGGCACAGTCAACAACTATAAGACCCCTCGACTGGATATTCTCCTTTTCCTTTTCACTTACCCAGAACGCAGGAAGTCCGAATGCCGGTTCCTTCGTTTCCACACCCCTTATGATTGCTCCTCTCTCCTCGGGTGCTATTGTAAGAAAGCATCCGGGCATTAATTCACCCCTTGCTATTTCAACTCCTTTCAAGAGAAAAGAATACTCATTGGGTTTAAGCTGAAGATTGTCCCTGATATGTATGGCCGGTATAATGAAACCCATGTCCAGAGCCAATTGCTTTCTCAAGGACTTGATTCGCTGCAGCAGTTCCCCGCCCTGCGCCGCATCGACCAGGGGAATCAAACCATAACCAACCTCAAGTTCCATCAGATCCAATGCCAAGAGCCTTTCTACAGACTCTTTAGTTGGGACAACTGGTGTTTCTTCCTTGATCGCTTCCGTTTTTTTTGCGAGCCTAAAGAGATTGAACGCTAAGAAACCACTGAGCAGGGAAATGATCATGAAAGAAACTTTCGGCATACCGGGAATTAGGCCAAAGATAAAAAGCATAACAGAAGCCGTTGCTATAGCTTTCGGTTGGACAAGAAGCTGGCCAGTGAGGTCAGCACCGAGATTGGAGGAAGCTGTAGATCTCGTGACCAGCATACCTGCGGCAGTTGATACAATGAGAGCAGGTACCTGAGTTACCAAGCCGTCACCAATGGTAAGGAGAGTATATGTTTGGGCAGCGTCCGCAACGTCCATGCCTTTCTGTAATACCCCAATAATCAATCCGCCTACAATATTGATCAAGATGATGACGATTCCCGCGATTGCATCACCCCTGACAAACTTGCTTGCTCCATCCATTGCCCCGTAGAAATCCGCCTCTTTTTCAGTATCGGCTCTTCTCCTTCGCGCGTCCGCCTCTGTGATAAGGCCCGCGTTAAGATCCGCATCGATGCTCATCTGCTTGCCCGGCATGGCATCCAATGTGAACCGTGCTGCAACTTCTGCTATCCTCGTGGCACCTTTGGTAATGACAACAAAATTGATGAGGGTAAGAACGAAGAAAACTATGAGACCGACGAGATAATTTCCACCGACCACAAACGTACCAAAGGCCTTGATGACCTGGCCGGCGGCGGCGGTTCCTTCATTGCCATGAAGCAAAATTAAACGAGTTGAAGCCACATTCAGAGATAACCTAAGAAGGGTTACAGTGAGCAAAATAGACGGGAAAGAAGATAAATCTAAAGGTCTCAGAACATACATTGACATAAGTAGAATAACAATGGAGACGGTAATGTTGAATGAAAGAAGTAAGTCGAGAAGGAATTTCGGCAACGGTACGATCATGATTACAAGCACACCGATAACACCGATACCCAGAAGGGCCGTTCCGCTGCTTTCCCACCTTTGGAGAGAATCAGTCCTTGCGTTAGTCGTCATCTTGGTTTACACCGCTACCCTTTTTTCCTTCAAGCCATAAACATAAGCTAATACCTCAGCCACGGCCTTGTACAAATTTTCCGGTATTACCTCTTCCACCTTCACTATTTTATACAATACCTGTGCCAAAGGCTTGTTCTCGATTACAGGCACATTATTTTGCCGCGCCAGCTCCCTTATCTTTTCAGCAAGAAAACCCGCTCCTTTGGCAACAACAACCGGGGCAGACATCTTCATTTGATCATACTCCAACGCCACTGCAATGTGGTCAGGGTTTGTGATCACAACGTCGGCTTTCGGTACTCTAGCCATCATCCTCTTTCTGGCCATTTCCCTCTGAATCCGCTTTATCCTCGCCTTTATCAGAGGGTCTCCCTCCGTCTGTCTAAATTCATCCTTTATCTCTTGCTTCGACATTCTGAGTCCCTTTTCATGCTCCCAACGCTGATATGCATAGTCCAGGACTGCCAGGACGACCAGCACCCAAGATGTTCTCAAGATAATTTTGAACGAAATCTTCCCTATATAGACTGTTATATCCCCAATACTCCTATCCATCAGGTAGGGAAGTCCGTCTAATTCGCCCTTTACCGTCACATAGGCAACATAACCTACGATACACAGCTTCATTATGTTCTTGGTCAATTCGGCAAATGATTTCAGTGAGAACAGTCTCTGAAATCCTTTGAAAGGATCTATCTTGGAAAACCGCGGTGCGATTGCCTCTGGCGAGAATAAGAAGCCAATCTGAACAAAGTTGGCCAAGAGTCCCGCGATAAGGACAGTCAGCAGGAGTGGGGCAATAAGGATAAAGAATTCATACGTCCACTTCAGGGCAAGTGATTGAATATTATCGGTGTTGATAAGCAAGGTTCCGGATGATCTTAGAAACCCGCTCAAGTTACCCATCATCTTCTTGACTAGGCGCTCTGAATCAAAATTAAAATATGTCAGGCAAGCAAGCAGTATTGTAGCCGACGCTACTTCATGACTCTTTGCAACTTGCCCTTTTTTTCTTGCCTCTTCCCGCCTTTTGGGCGTTGCCTGCTCTGTTCTTTCCTGGTCTCTATCGTTGTCCGCCATGACTTGGTCTCTTCGATGCCTCTGGACTGTGGATCAGAAAAATTATTATGGCTGTTTAATTAAGTATGCGCCATGTATGCGCCATGTATGCGCCTTTTGAATATTTGATGACACTCCAGTCAAAAAACTGTCTTCATTTATTGCATGAGACGGAGAAGCGATATAATCTCTCCCTCAAGATTTGAGAAATAACTCTCCACAACTCGCATAAAGACCGGCAGCGTTAATCCGATACCGATAAGACCTATGGCTATCTGCAAGGGAAATCCGACTATAAATATGTTCATCTGCGGCACCGTCCTTGCCACCAATCCCAGACCAACACTCATAAATAACAAAACAGCAATTATCGGCGCTCCTGTCTTGATTGCAACTTCCAACATATTATTCACGAAGCCAAGAATCAACTGCATCAACTCGCCCGAAAAATGAAACCCGAGAGGGGGAACTATTCTGAAACTTTCTCCTATGGCATACAAGAAAATGTGATGACCGTTCATGACCAGGAATATCAAGACAGCAACAAGATACTGAAACTGAGATATAATGGACACCTGCTCATTATTGATGGGATCGATCACGTTCACAATGGAGAAGCCCATTTGAAAACCTATAAGCTGTCCGGCCAGCTGTATCCCATCAAAAATCAACCGGGAAGTGAACCCGACCATGACACCGATCATAATCTCACCGGCCATGCGTAATACCAGAGAAACAACATCAGAACTCAGATTCCATGCCGCCGTGGGAACGACGGGAAAAAGGAGAAGTGTAATCAATAGCGATATCCCTCCTTTGACCCTGAAGGGAACCGTACTGTCTCCCACTATTGGCATTGTCACGATCATTGCGCTGACTCGAAGAAAAATCAGAGCTAAAATCTCCATCTGTTGTGCTGACATGTTTGGCATATGCGAAAGATGAACTAATCTGAGGCTTTCATGCTTGATACTAGTGTCAAAAATATCTTCGCTTCAGATTACCTTATGTACATCGGAAAATTTGACAATATGTTTTGGGTATATGTGATCATTATATTCAACATCCAAGGTAACGATATGATAAGAGCAATCAAGACGGCCACGATCTTGGGAACAAAAACCAATGTCATCTCTTGAATCTGTGTAACGGCTTGGAATATACTGATGGCGAGTCCGATAATAAGACCCATAAGCAGCATCGGAGCCGATATCAACAGGGTCACTTTTATGGTTTCCACTGCCATGCCTATTACGAAATCACTGGACATTACTAGTATCCTCCGAAGTTGAATTAAGACGGCCCGAAACTTTGAACCAGAGAGCCCACGATCAGATACCAGCCATCGACAAGGACAAAGAGTAGCAACTTGAAGGGCAGGCTTACCATGATAGGTGGAAGCATAAGCATTCCCATGGAAAGAAGTACACTGGCAACAACCATATCCAGTACTAGAAACGGCATATATATCAAGAATCCGATCTGAAAGGCCGTTCTTAACTCACTGATCACAAAAGAGGGAATCAATACGGACAGCGATATATCTGCAGGTGATTCGGGTCTTTTCGCTTTGGACATCTTTACGAAGAGGGCGAGATCCTTTTCCCGCGTCTGTTTCATCATGAAATCCCTGATCGGTTGACTGCTGAGATCAAAGGCCCTTTCGCCCGATATTTGATTATTGAAATACGGCTGGAGGGCCTGGGTATTCACCTTTTCCCAGACGGGTGCCATAATAAAGAAGGTGAGAAAAAGTGACAGCCCGACGATGACCTGATTGGGGGGCAGCTGTTGCGTACCTAAGGCATGCCTTAGAAGAGAGAGCACAACGACGATTCTCGTAAACGAAGTCAACATAATAAGAATAGAAGGAGCGAGTGCCAATATGGTAAGCAACAAAAGGAGCTTAAGAACCGTCGAAACCTGGCCTGATTCCCCGGAACCGCCGATATTCAAATTAATAGTTGGAATAGGGAGTGGTTCAGACAACGCGGAGGGGACAATTAAAAACATGAGCCCGGCAAGTACCAGAAAGGAAGCCACGTACCTCATTCGATTTTTATGGCCCCGCCTATTCATTATCTCTTGAACCTTTTCTCTTGTGGCCTTGGGCGAGCAACCTGCTTCTGTACGAACTCAGATTATTGAGAAGGGAGATGGGACTCTTTTTTTCTCTTTCAGAATCCTTCAGTTGCTCCAAAGATTTGGGATCTGAAATTGTCGTGAGCATGGTAATCTGATTATTTGCGATGCCAACGACTACGATGCTATTCAGGATGTCCATGAGCATTATGCTGCATTTCGGTCCTATATATCTGGTTGATATGATTTTGATGTAGTTCCCGTCATCGAGGTTCGTTCCTGTGCCTTTTATAAACTTTCTGAGGAAAAACATAACGCCTATCATTATCCCTAAAACTACGGCAAGAGCCGAGATCATTTTCACCAGTGACGAAAAGAAATCTACTGCACCCATTTGAGTTCTCCTATTTGAGCTTGCCGACTCTTTCAGCAGGGGAGACAATATCAGTTAAGCGGATGCCAAACTTTTCATTGACCACGACCACTTCACCCTTGGCTATCAGTCTTTGATTAATAAAGACATCCATCGGCTCACCGGCGAATTTTGCCAGCTCCACGATAGATCCCTGCCCAAGCTGCAGAAGTTCCCCGATCAACATTCTTGCCCTGCCCAGTTCAACGGTTACGGTAAGAGGAATGTCCAGAATAAAGTCAATATCTATGGCTCCACTATTTTTTCGTTCCGTATTATGAAGCTCCTCAAAATTTGCCGCACTTACCGCAGTTTTCGTCTGCTTTTTCGATGCGTCCATATCCTCTTTGACGTCATCCCAAGTAATGTTCTCATCCCCTTTATTGTCAGAATTCAGCCCTTTCGTCAGATTATCTATTTCATTCTGCTCCATACTGAGTAACCTCTTTTCTGCTATTTAAGTGTTGAATCTGTAATGCCTGATTTCCCCTGTGTACGCCTGGGTAAGCCTTAAACTTAGGAATGCCATCCACGTAAACATCTATGCTGTCTGATGCATATCGATCGAGAAGGATCACGTCTCCTATTTTAAGATCGCGGACATCCCTGGTCAAAAGATGGGTCCGACCCAACTGGGCCACCATCTCGAGGCTGGAAGACATCAGCTCTTCCTTCAGACGTTTTTCCCAATCTTTATCAACCTCAAGTTGATCGCTTTGAAACCCTGCTTGTAACTTATCTCTGATCGGTTCCAGCGTGGAGTAAGGTATACACAAAGACATGACACCTGAGGTATAATCCATCTCGATCTCAAAATTAACGACTATAACAACATCAGATAAAGGAACAATATGAGCAAACTGAGGATTGACCTCAGACCTCTGGTAGGTCATTCTTGCATCTAATAGCGTCTTCCATGCCTTTTCCAGGTCAAGCAGGGCGCTCAGGACAACCTTCTTGATCAGGTTATTCTCAATGGCCGTGAATTCTCGACCCTCGACTTTGAACACCTCTCTTCCCGAACCTCCGAAGACTATGTCTACCAAGCTGAAAATAACTTTTGACTCAATAACGATGATCGCATTTCCTCTCAATGGATCTATTCGGAAAAGATGCAGACTCGTGGGAACGGGCAATGTTTTAAGAAAGTCTCCATACTTTATGGTATCAATAGAAAGGGCGCTGACACTGACAATTTTTCTCAGCAATGATGAAAGAGAGGCCCTGAAGAAGCGGGCGAACTTTTCATTTGTCATCTCGAGGGTCGGCATTCTCCCGCGGATTATGCGATCCTGGCTGGTCAGGTCATAGCGAATGGCGACAGAGGGGTCGGTTTCTTTCTGTGACTCCGTCTCTACATCACCATCCGATATTCCCTTGAGAAGGGCATCTACCTCTTCCTGTGATAATATTTGGGACATAAGAAAATCCTTTATTGCACCTTGTTTCCTGAATGATGGGCTGTCTTCGATCGGTTTTTTTGTAATTGAGTCTTTATTAGAAAATCTCTTCTTGAAGAACTCAACCTCAAATCACGCCACGTTTCTTCTTCATGCTCTTGCGTCAGAAACATGCCTACAATGTATCATCATAGTCCTTGGTATTAACTACTGCACAACGAACTCCGTGAAGTAAACCTTGACTATTTTCCCTCCTGTCAAAAAGGTATTGAGCCGCATCATTATCTCGTCTCGCAGGTGCTGCTTACCATTAACATCAACAATATCTTTATAGGATTTTGATGAGAGAAGATCCAAAATGTTGTCCCTGAGTTTTGGCTTTAACTGATTCAATTCGGGGATACAGTTTTTATCCGAAATGTCGAGCTCTATAATAATCTTCAAATAGCGATCGGCACCCTGATCTAATATATTCACTATAAAAGGCTCCATGGGCCACACGGCTCCCACCGGCGCCTGCTGCTGCACCTGCTCTTTCTTTTCGGACATCTTTTTATAATAGATAGTCCCTGCAGTACCGCCAGCCACCACTATCAGTGCGGCAACACCTATAAGAATAAGTTTCTTAAGAGGTAATTTTTTCTTTTGTGGAACATCCTCTACGGCCTGCTCGTCCTTTTCTTCTCTTGCCATCGCCCCCTCGTAATCATAATAAAATTTTATACATACCTGAAACACCTTTACGTTAAATCTTCATTAACTGTAGTAGCAAATAATATACCAGACGGATGAAACAGGATGCTCACGGCCGGATGAAAGCCCGACGCACGGCTCCAAATGCAAGGGTATAAGCCTGACTACATTAACCATTCATTTCTTTGATATTGCTGATATTTTACAAACCTGGAAGGTGGGCCGCATCCATGCCTCATTTTAAATTAAATCCTTGAAGAGTTGCGGCAGATGTTTTCACAAGGGTTTTTTGACAAATAGTCAGAAAATTGACAAAAAAATAAGGGCTGAGGAAGCATCCTCAGCCCTTATTTCCAGATTGACAAGCTATTACATTACCTCTTGATATTTATCAGATCCGTAAGCATCTGGTCTTCAGTGGTTATGACCCTGGCATTTGCCGAGTAGGCTTTCTGAGCTGTTATCATATTGATGAATTCCGTTGCGATATCGACATTTGACTGTTCAAGGCTGTTTGACGTGACAGTACCCATTCCAGAACTGCCGGGGACGTTCACGACCGCCTGTCCTGAGTTTATCGTTTCACCAAACAGATTGGACCCCATCTTTTGTAGACCCTCGGGGGCGGCAAAATTCGCAAGGACAAGCTGCGCCACGTTTGCTGTTTGCCCATTTGTGAAAGAACCACTTATTGTGCCATCAGACTTTACGGAAACGCTTTGCAAGAGACCGGAGGCATAGCCATCATTGGCGAGCGAGTTTATGACGGACGTACTGGCGTAATCCGTAATCGGCAAAGCGGAGTTCCCGGTCATGTTCCACGTGACCACATTACCGCTGCCGATAGTCGCCCCATTGGGAAGTGCGGCAAAGGTAACGGGAATGTCTACCGGATTAACAGCAGCTTCAGTACCTTTGGTGATAGTGAGGGTGCCACTTCCCTTATCTGTTGTCAAAGGCACTGTGATATCGGTGTTGCCCGTACCATAGAGGTCAATGTTAACCGTACCTGCTACACTTGACGATACCGACATATTGGTATAACCGCCATTGCTTGTTACTGTCCATGTTCCGGCAGTGGCTCCTTCTGTCAGGACGATACTGGCAGATTGATCAGACAATGCTCCCAAGTTATTGAATACCGGGGTACCGGCGACTACATCAGTACCATCACCTGTCGCTGTGCCCGGGGTCATTGAATAAACTTTCGTGAGAGCCCCCGAACTATTAAACTGGAAGCCGTCATAGGTTTGTTTTGTCGCATCCACCCCATCTAAGGCGACCTGAACACCCCACGCATTATTCGCCTCCGTCTTTTGATATGTGATACCGAGGGTGTGCTTATCACCTAGGGAATCATACACCGTCTGTGTAGTCGTAAAGGTGCCCCCCGTCGCTGTCTCGGCGTCCAGATTTGCGCCAACGGAGAAGGTGGTGGTCGTCACAGGGGCCGATTGCACATTGCTCAGGTCTATGTTTGCAATAGCGTTTTTATCAGGACCAAAAAAATTGTAACCTTGAACCGTGTAACCGTTCGTATCGACAAGATCGCCGTCAGTATTAAGGGTGAAGGATCCTGCCCGTGTGTAATACGAAGCGCCGTTTTTATCGTTCACTATAAAAAATCCATCCCCATTTATGGCGCAATCCGTCGCATTTGATGTGCTCTCAAAAGAACCGGGGCCGAACTGAGTTTCAAGGTCCGACACTTCTACACCACGACCAACCTGCATATTCCCCGAACCGCCTGACAGACTCTGGCTCAAGACATCAGCAAAAAATGTTGTTTGAGCCTTAAAACCGACCGTGTTGACGTTAGCAATATTGTTAGCTATAACATCCATCTCTGTGGAACTTGCATTCAAGCCCGAAATTCCTGTGTATAATGCACTTCCCATCTTAATTACCTCCTTATATTTGTTTGCTCAATCTTTGTGTATTTAAGTGTATTTGAATGCCTTTGAATAACCTACGCCAATCATTGAAACCCATAATCTATGACTTCAATTCCCCTAATTCCCCTGTGTAGTGATGTACTGTACATCCGTTAAAGCGACATTCTGTCCGTTCACTGAAAGATATGGGACACCGTTTTGGTATGTAACCCCTGTCACAGTACCGCTCATCATCGTGGTTGCGGTCACGGCATTCCCGTTGCTGTCCACAGCAGATACCTTGAATGTATATGTCCCAGCAGTCACATTCGAGGTGTTCCAGTTCACAGTGTTGTTACCTGATTGTTCCTGACCAAATGTAAGGGTGTTTACTAGATTTCCGTTACTGTCATAAATCTGGATGGTTCCACTCTTGGCATTCTGCGCCAAATTATAGGCAAGGGTTGTTGAGGATCCGCTAACCGTGACAGCACTTCCATTCGCAACAACTTGATCTCCGATGAGGCTGACCACCTGACTGCTGTTCGTGGATGAAAGGGTAGATGCCAGAGAGGTCAGCTGCGAATTTATATCCGTTAATTGATCAAGACTCGAAAACTGGGCGAGTTGGGCGGCAAAATCCGTACCGGACATAGGATTGAGAGGGTCCTGATTTTGAAGCTGGGCAATCAGCATTTGGAGGAAATCATCCTGCGTCAACACTTGATTACTTGCTGTACTGGCAACCGTGGTTCCGCTGTTGACACCTGTTACTGTAGTTGTACTCATACTGTTTACCTCGTTTACTTTATTTATTAGTTATACAAATAAACTGATACTGCCCGAAGATGGTTCATTCAATTCATTCCAGCCTGCTTGTAATATTTGATGGGCAGGATGTTCCTCTCTTGTATCGTTGCTTCCTCCCCGCCCATCATCAAATAAGGCACCGCCACTCGACTGAAACCCCTGATTACCACCATATGATCTGTCATGGACAAGTACGTCCAAGCGGTCAATGTTTAACCCCTGGCCTTGCAGTGCAGTTTTCAATTGGTCGAGATTAGAATTCAGAACCTGTTTAACCTCGTAATTATCTGTAACAAGCGACATCTTGACTTTATCATGCTGGACACTGACATCCATGTTCAATGTACCAAGATTTGGTGGCTCCAAGGTGATGACGATCCTGCTGGAACCTTTCGTTAGCATATTCGAGGCCCCGTCTATGATTTGACCCGCAACTTTCTGGAAACTAAGAGTGGCAGCAATTCTATCACTCGTGCTTGTCCTCACATCATTCCAAACACCATTCACCATGGATAAATCAGTCTGTGCCGTTGACAGCGGCGATCCAGTCTTGCCTGTCTGTGTGTCATTGGCTGCGTTCTCCAGAGATCTTCCTGATTTAAGAATCGCCGTGGAAAGATTCTTATAATTCTCTATCTTCTCAGTGTCTGCCTGTACCTGATGTGCGGAAGTCGAATTGTTTTTCACAACATCAGCAGGGTTTTGGGTGTCTTCATTTATCGATAGCATCTCGCTTCCCTTGAGATCCGACGAAACTTTGCTGTTACTCGATCCGGTGACATCTAATCCCTTCAATGGGTCCAGGTCGTGCCTGTATTTCTGATCTTCCGTTTCAGTGCCAGAAAAGCCTTTTGCTCTATCGGCTGCATTCTTTCCAGTAAAGCTGTTACCCTCCAAGGAGTCTTTTGATAGTACTGCTGACTCACTGCTTGCTTCACCATCAGAGAGCTTTGCTTCCGCTGAAGCCGTCTTTTCTGCACTGCTAAATCCCCCCGATCCCTGCTTCAATAATATTTTCTTCCCCAATTCTGAAACTGATCCGCTACGCAAAGCCTCTTCTTCTTGAGCATACGACCCCTTAGGCAAATTCGCCGCAGTTTCTTCACCCGTCATCTCATCACCCTTGAGGATTTGGGTTTTCCCGGAGATTTCGGGATCCCATTTTCCTTTGGTCTGAGCCTCTGAAACGTCCCCTGTTATCGGCACTCCGGAAGAAGTCTTAGCATTCTTATCAGATGATATCTCCGTTCCGATCGGAATAGCCTCTATTCCTTCATGTCCCATTGCTCTATTGAGGAAGAAAGATTGGCTGCTACCGTTAATACTGCTAATTGAAGCATTCCCGACCTCATTATTCCCGGCGGCTGATTCCACCTGCGGGCCTGCGGCGCCTTCTTTCTCGCCATAGCCTTTATTACTGAGTAAACTTGCAAATGATCCCAGCCCTCCGATCAGGTCGATAGGGCCTGTTGGGCTACCATTTGCCTTTCCACTCTTCTTGACAGAAGCCAAGCTCTGGCCAGCGGATTGCTCGCTCGTGCTTCCTTTCAACGTCACCTGGGGTATTGAAGAATCCATTTTATCCTCTGGCATTTTTAAAGTGGGCTTGAGCAAGAGATGTGCCATGGCATATGCTAATTAAATAATGAACAACTTTGATATGTTATAGAAAGATAAAACTGATAGAGTTTCAAAGAAGGCAAATATTGCCCAGCCTCTCGCTAGGTCATCGACAAAAAATACCTGCATAACCATAAAAAGCGGTGAGCGTTTCACGGGACTGACAGGGAGTACATGTTGCAAGTTCCCTCTTACAGGCGGAATAAACTGCTAAGCGTATTGTAGATTATTCTTTTCAAGAAGGCTTTTTTCAGGGTAGGAGCTTTCAGAAGCGGCCTGAAGAATGATTAGGCGATGGTCTTTCCGGTTGCCGTGCCAGCATCACGTAACCGCGGAAAGGCCATAATGTGCAAGGAAGACGGGGCTACTTTTTTTCTACAGAAGCAAAATGACGCGCAATCAACCGCCAAGGCGCAGTTAATTTGTTATGATATGAAAAGAATGCTTTAATGTATCATATACGGGCGATAGCTTTGGTGATTTCTACGGCCTTCTCCGGATCGAGTTGTCCCCATACCGCACCGGCTTTCTTTACTTTCATCTGCATGATAATCCCCGCTGCCGTTTTGCTGTCCATCTTGTTCAATAGGGCGCCGACCTTATCGGGAGGGGTCGCTTCATACGCCTTGGCCAATTCTTTGAACCTTGTGCTATCTTCCGGTCTAGCAGATTCCTGAGGAGACGTCATTTTCTCTTCTCGACCCCGGACCATCTCTATTCTTGCTACTATCTCGTTCCTCAGTAAATTGATCTTCTTTTCCTCAAGTTTTACAAGATTTTCCCTATTTTCTAATTGCCTCCGTCTATCCGCCAAGGTGGACATAAGGTTTCTTTCTGAAGCCAATGTATCTATAGAAACATCTCTTGACGGAGAGTCAACACTTGCTTGTGACGATGAATCAGCGAGTGCGGACTTGACGGACCATAACAGATAGTCGGAAATTTCCGATCTCTTCACAATTTCTCCTATGGCAATAATCTTTACTATAAACAGAAATAGAACGAGAATTTCAATAGTGATAATTATCTTTTTCATTTTCTCATACCACTGCCAAATTTGATTACTGCAAAATCATCCAGTTCTTTACGGTCCTTAACTGCCATTTCAGAGACGTATGCCACCTTTTTCTTCTCTCGGAGAGCTTCCATCGCCTTCCTTTTTTTAGCAGCTTCAAGGAGATCCTGCCTCTTAGAACTCACTTCCTCTTTTATTTCTGTGATAATAGCTTCCTGCTTTTCTTCTTTGGACTTCAGATATTCTATGAAGATAAAGTGCCGCGCTATGACATCCGAAGTTAAAGCTTTTTCCTGCATTTTTGCCAAATGCCGAATTAGATCATTTTTTTCCTTTTGCAACGCTTCCAAGACATCCGAGGCGTGCTGTAGACGTTTTGCTGCTTCGGCCAGTGCGACTTGACACTGCTCCTCTATTCGTATCCTGTACTGTAATACCTCCTCCAGATCAAATTGAAACATACTGCCCGAACCTATGCAAACAGGTTAAACATATCCCTTCTGCTTTCCGCAAAACCTACCTTCTCGTCAATCGCCTGCATCAGAAATGCATTTACTTTGTCAATCATCTCCATCGCATAATCCACTTCAGGGTTGCTTCCCTTAACATAAGCTCCGATATTTATGAGGTCTTCCGTTTTCCTGTATGTTGCGAGGATATTTAGGATGTGATTGGCTTTCGTCTTGTGTTCCTTATCCACAATATCAATCATGACCCTGCTGATACTGTTTAGAACATCCACCGCCGGGTAATGGTTCTTCGCCGCCAGGTTGCGGGACAGCGCAATGTGACCGTCCAAAATCGATCTTGCCGCATCAGCTATTGGTTCATCAAAGTCATTGCCCTCAACCAGGATTGCGTAAAGACCTGTTATACTCCCCTTTCCTTCTACGGCACCTACCCTTTCAAGTAGCTTCGGCATAAGACTAAATACTGAAGGGGTATACCCTTTCGTTGTTGGCGGCTCGCCGATGGAAAGACCGACCTCTCGCTGGGCCATTGCAAATCTGGTCAGAGAATCAACCATAAGGAGCACGTCACTGCCCTGGTCCCGAAAATACTCTGCAATAGATGTCGCTACGTAAGCAGCCCTCATCCTTATGATAGGGTGTGTATCCGATGTAGCGACAACAATGACCGATCTATCAATACCTTCTTTACCGAGATTCTTCTCGAGGAACTCCCGAACTTCCCGTCCTCTCTCACCGATGAGGCCTATGACATTTACATCTGCCCTGGTGTTCTTGGCCATCATCCCCAAAAGAACACTCTTACCAACGCCCGATCCTGAGAAAATACCCATCTTCTGTCCCTTCCCGCAGGAAAGCAGACTATTTATAGATCTTATTCCGAGATCCATAACCTCTGTGACTCTCTTCCTACGTAGCGGATTGATGGGACTGAAATAAATGGGATATTCTGTTTGAAATTCGATCTGCCCCTTTCCGTCAATAGGATTCCCCATGCCGTCAATCACTCGACCCAACAGACCTCTCCCCACCCTGACATCTGCCTTCTTCCCAAGTGATACAATCTTGCAGCCCGGTCCCACTCCGCGTATACCCTCAAGCGGCATCATGAGAACCTTGTCGGTCTTGAAACCTACAACTTCGGCACTGATAGGTTCGCCGTTGCTGGCCGCAAGAATTTCACACATTTCTCCGATTGAAGTACAGGGACCACGGCCTTCCACAACTAAACCAATGACTTGGCTTACCTTACCGTAAACCTTAATAGGGTTCGCCTGTGCAATTAACCTGAGATATCTATCGTAATCAAGTAGCGTGCCGGCTCTTGCCTGATTCATTCTTTGTGCCTCTCCCTGTCCCTATCTCTTGCCGGACATGGCTTTCCTGACTTCCTGAAGTTGTTGATCCAATGTCGCATCCACTTCGCCAGATGATGTATCTATAACAACACCCCCCCGCCTGATACTGCTGTCCTCCACAATAGACATATTCCTTATTTCATCGAAACCATCAATCATCCCGCGATTTGTCTCCATCATATATCGGTAATCCTCGGGGTTCAGTCTGACCGTTATCCCATCCTTGTCGACTACGTGTTTTATTGCACTCTTCAGCACACCGTGGACTACGTCCCTGCTTGTGGAAATCTCGCGGTTGATGACTTTTTCTGTCACAGAAAAGACGAGGTTCAAAATCTTTTCTTCATTTTCTTCCAAGCATCCATTCCGTAATCTATCCAGCTCCCTCATGGAATTTGCAAGGGCCTCCATGCTCTCAGATAGCCTTCTTCTCTCACCCTCAGCACCTGCTCTTAGACCTTCAGTAAATCCTTTGGCATAGGCATCTTTTTCAGCCTTTTCAGTCTTCGATGCTGGCTCGGCATGAATTGAATTATTTCCGGCTCTACCCTTTTTCCCGCCGCTCCTGCCGACATCACCCTTCTCCTTAGAGTAGAATCTTACGAATTCTCTTTTTTTGCCAAGTGCGGTACTCACCAGATCGATGTCTTCAGATTTGATGACCTTATCAGACAAATTGGTCGCCCCCCTCGCCGCGGATAATGACAATCTTGCCCTCTCCTTCTAATTTCTTCGTCGCATCGATAATGATTCTCTGGCTCTTTTCTATCTCCGACAGTCTTATGGGGGGCATCATCTCTATATCCTCTTTCAGCATTTCCGCACCGCGCTTGGACATATTCTTGAAAATAACACCTCGCATCTCTTCATCTACAACCTTAAGTGCGCGCCCCAGATCCTCCGTGGATACCTCCCTCAGCAACTCCTGGATACTCCTATCATCCAACTTGAGAATGTCCTCAAATGTGAACATCTTCTTGCGTATCTCAGACGCAATTTCCGGAACATTGTCATCAAGTGATTTCATAATGGCATTCTCGGTGCCCCGGTTCAACTTGTTCATTATGTCAGCCACGAGGGTAACGCCCCCGGGCTGAAGATTGCTCACGCCACCGACGATGATCTCTTTTTCAAGGGTTTTCGCAATATCCGCTATGAACTCATGCGGAACACTTTTTAAAGTAGCCATCCTTCTTATAATGTCGCTCTGCAGCTCAGGTGAAAGACCCTCGAGGACGTTTGCCGCTTGTTCAGTTCCCATATAAGAAAGGATCAGGGCAATCGTTTGAGGATGTTCAGTTTTTGTAAAATCGATCAGTATTTGGGGATCTATTTCCTGCAGTTTTTGGATCAAAGGATTATTATAAGATCCGCCCTGTGGCGCTGTCCTTTCAATATTGACCAATATATCGTGGGCCATATCTGCTCCCGCGGCCTTAACAATCAGATTCCGCAGGGTGTCCCCGTGAACCGGCAGAACCCCTCCTCTCTGACTAGCTAAGCCGCAGAACTCTTTGGCCACATTACTAACTTCCTCCATAGACACACTGTCGAGCCGGCTCATATGCTTGCCAATGCGTTCGATCTCCGCAGAGCTAAAATTCTTCATTACCCTTGCAGCTACTTCCTCTTCTAAAGACAAGAGCAGAATTGCCACCTTTTCATCATTCATAATGCCATGATCCATTTACTCTACCGTAACCAAATCCTCAATAATTCAGCAAAGCGCCTTGCGTCTGCACTGGCCATCTGCCTTACAACATCGGTCTCTGTCCCTCTTGTTTTCTCTCCCAAAGCCAACGGACTCGCAGTTCCTTCCAGTTCACCCACAGTCGGTGCGGCAATTTCCTTGGTAGCATAATCGGGCATCTTTCCCCGCGCCATTAACATAGTGATGAGCGGCCGTATAGCTATGATCGCCAGAAAAATACCTATAATCATTACAATGTACTTCATTATAGGATATACTACCGGATAAAATACCGTAATTTTCTCCTGCCATGTCTCTTTGCCGGCCGCTCCAGCTTCGAACTCACCCTTGTTGAAGGGGATGTTGGTAATGACAACCTGGTCACCCCTTTTTGCATCAAAGCCTGCCGCCTTCTTCACCAGTTCCTCCAGATCTGTTAGTTCCTTCTTTGACCGTGGCTGGAACTCCTCGACCCCTTTATCATTTTTCACATATGGCCCGTCTATCAATACAGCTACGGACAGTTTCTTTATGTCCCCTGTTGGCATCACCGTCTTGCTGATAACCTTGTTTATTTCATAGTTTACAACTTCATCCAGGCGTTCAGAGCCAGTCCCCTGCTTAGCCGTTGTCGCACCAGCCTGCTTTCCACCAACAGGAGCAACTGATGACTGCCCGCCCGACGTTGGGGCTGTGGAACTTGACTTCGATGACTGACGCTGCGTGCTTCTAACCACGGGCTCTTCGGGATCATATTTCTCCTCTGTTTTTTCCGTTATCTGGAAATCAAGATCAGCAGAGACTCTGACCACTGCTCGTCCTTCGCCCACCACTTTCTCTAGCATCGACTGTACTCTGCCAGTTAAGTCTTGCTCGACATTCCTCTGATACTCAACCTGAGAATTTGACATCCTCGCCAGCTTTGATTCATCTTGTATCTTAGACAGCACCTTCCCGCTATTATCAACGACCATTACATCAGAAGGATTCATCCCCTCCACACTGCTTGCCACAAGATGAACAATGCCTTCTATCTGTGGCGGACGCAAGGTTCTTCCCGACTTCAATTTTACAATCACGGAAGCAGTCGGCTTTTTCTGGTCCTCTATGAAAAGGGATTTCTTTGGTATAACTAGGTGCACCCTGCTTTGCTGTATCTCGTCCAACCCGTTTATGGTGCGGGAGAGTTCACCTTGAAGAGCCCTCTGGTAGTTCAACTGCTGTACGAATTCCGTTGCCCCAAGAGGTTTATTATCAAATATCTCAAAACCGACGCCCCCGCCTTGAGGCAGTCCGGAAGATGCCAATTCCAATCTCATTTCAGAGATCTTCTCAGAGGGCACAAGGACGGAATCACCTGCAGCGGACATCTTATAGGGAATCTTTTTTTCCTGTAGTCTTCCAACAATATTCCCTGCGTCTTCAGAATTAAGATTTGAAAATAGTACACGATACTCCGGCATGCTGGTCCAGTAGACCATAGTTCCAATCCCTATAAAAGCAACCGCAGCTATAAGGAGAAGAGACATCTTCTTTGAAGGTTCTAATGTATTGAAGCCTTTCCAGATCTGGGTAAGAAATTGAGTGATAGGATTCATAGTATTTACCGCAATAATTTAATGATGGATTATACTTGCATTCTCATGACTTCCTGATATGCCTCCAAAATCTTATTCCGCACCTGTATCATTTTCCTGAACGAGAGATCTGCTTTTTCCAGTGCAATGACTGCATCATGGATGCTTCCGGAATTCCCCATTTCGACCTTTGTAATAGCCTGGTCAGCATCCAGCTGAAGCTGGTTGATCTCATTCACCTTGTCCTTAAGAATCGTAATGAATTCTGTCTTGCCATCCTGACCACTACCTCTTAATTTACCGGTCGTTGATGAAGGCTGAAGGGCGTCGCCTCTAATCGAAATGTCGCTCATTGTTAGATTACCTCCCACCCGTCCGGGCGTAATTCCTGTTTCTTACTTGCTTACTACTTTCCCATTTCCAATGTCTTAAGTGCCATACTCTTCGACGTATCGAAAGCTGTAACACATGCCTCATACGCCCTGTTAGCCTGGATCATATCTACCATTTCTGTGACCGTGTTTATATTCGGCATGGCCACAAAGCCCTTTGCATCAGCATCAGGATGGCCGGGATTATGCATCATCTTAACGGCTTCATCACCTTGAGCAGCCTGAACACCATCTACTTTTACCGTTCTTACGGCATCTTTTAGCTGAGAGTCAAAATTGCCGTTGATATTTTCAGATGAAAAAACAACAACCTGTCTCAAATACGGCCCGCCTTCCGGCGTCCTGGTCGTGTGAATATTGGCAATATTGCTTGTAATGACGTCCATCTTCGCCCGCTGGGCGGCAAGTCCGTCTCCACATATTTTAAAGGGCGTAAGAAAATCCATGTTATTTTACCTCATTAAATACGATTTTCATGCTTTTCAGCTTTCTGGACAAAAGCTCAACTGACGTATTATACATGAGATGATTCTCTGCAAGAGTCGCCATCTCCGTATCGAGATTTACGCTCTCTCCGGAATCGACGACCTCACAGTCTATTGAACCGGCATTTGCAAACTGTCCAGAAAAGTGCTTTTTGTCCGTAGTTGTTAATTTTTTTTGCATCGCTTCCCCAATAATACCTTTAAACTGCAAATCCTTAGATGTGTATCCTGGCGTATCGATATTTGCGACATTTGAAGTAATTAACTGGTGCCTCTGAGACCTGAAATCCATCATGGACGACAAAAGATTCATTGTCTTATCAAACTGAAAATCCATAAGCCTCCTAACGTTTACCCGCCGTGAAAAAATGTACAAAAAAGCATTTTCGGATTATATGTGCAAATGATATACCAAAACTGCCCCCAAAAGTGCGCATTTTAAAAGAAATGAAATGAATATTTTTAAAACTTCGACACGAGCCCTCTATTTCATGGAAACACGACGACCTCGTGACAAGCAGTATATCCTGCTTCACTTTGTGTCACGCTACGCAGGATCAGGCGACGCTGCTCAGTTTGCCTTTATAGGCACATCCATTATCATAGGTTAACCCGACTATTAAGTCCCCGACAATCCATGTTACCGGTCTCTTACGTTATCAGACACCATGCATTGATCGAGACGAATGCCTTGTGGAAAGTGCTGAAACTGATAAATGACATACGCCATTGCAGAAACCAGGAAAATTTTTCCCATCTCTTAGAGAAGGACCTCTGAATAATTTCAAAGAGGTATGCACCATGATGGATGAAGAGATTTTTTCAATTGCCATATTTATTTTAAGACACTACCGATTCCGGCTGGGCTATCTGTTTTCAACGCGGAGCCGAAAAAATATCTTGTGCGATCACGCATAACTTTTTGAAATTCCCCGGAGGGGCATTTTTTTGACTGCCATGATCATAAATTCGTCATTTTATACTCGTGAAGCTTATTGCGCATCGTACGAACACTTATGCCCAGAATTTTTGAAGCTTTCGTCTTATTCCCATTCACCTCTTTGAGGGTGTCGAAAATGAGGTTCTTCTCTACCTCCCATAGAGTTGACCCTTTTAGTGGGGCACTTGACAAATAAGTCTCCAATGGTTCCCCCTCACTTCCCTCAAGACATAAATGTTCGGGCCGTATCGGGCCTTTATCGGCCATTAAAACGGCCCTCTCAATAACATTCTCAAGCTCTCTGACATTCCCGGGCCACGCATAGTTCTTTAATAACGCCGCCGCCTCCTCAGACAGCAGAGGTTTTTTTCTTCCCGTAAGCTCACTGTATTTTTTCAGAAAATAGTCATTCAGTAGAGGAATATCGGCCACCCTGCTCCTGAGAGGCGGCACACTCACGGGAATGACATTCAGTCTGTAAAAGAGATCCTCTCTGAACTTCTTTTCTGAAATGACCTTTTTTAAATCTGAGTTTGTTGTCGCAATAATCCTAACATCTACAGGAATCGTTTCTCTTCCTCCCAATCTATCGATTTCTCCTTCCTGAATGGCCCTGAGGAGTTTCGCCTGAAGCTGAATGTCCATCTCGCTAATCTCATCCAGCAACAAAGTCCCCCCGTCAGCCAGTTCGAATTTACCTAATCGTCTCTGCACTGCGCCGGTAAAGGCTCCCTTCTCGTATCCAAACATTTCGCTTTCCAGAAGAGTATGGGGAACGGCGGCACAGTTAACGGCAACAAAGGGCATAAGTGCTCTATTGCTGTGACGATGAATATACCGCGCAAACAGCTCCTTGCCTGTGCCACTTTCACCTTGAATCAGAACGCTGGACTTACTTTTTGACACACACTTCAGCAATTCAAGCAAGGAAATAATTTTCTTATCGCAGGTAATAATCTCTTTGGAAGATGACTGCGCTTCTTCTTTATCTTTAGACTCTCCTTCACTTGTTACGTGATGCGATAATACATTTTTTACAACCGACTCGAGGTCTTCAAGGGAAAAGGGTTTCATTATAAAATCAGAAGCACCCTCCTTCATGGCCTGAACCGCCGTATTAACGGTACCGTAAGCAGTTATCACGATGACATGAGTTCTCGGTGAAATCTTCTTGATACCCTTCAGCAATTCCATTCCGCCCACTTTAGGCATTCGCATATCCGTGATAACGACGTCAAACTGCCCTTTGCTAAATTTCTTCAGGGCATCTGCGCCATCCACTGCCGCTTCCACTTGGTAGCCGCAGCTCAGGAGAGATTCAGATAAAGCCATCCTCATAGATGGTTCATCATCAACTACTAAAACCGGCCTCTCATGCATGTCTATCACCTAAGATTTTTTGATATTTAACGACTTCAGACCTACTAGTCTGCCGGAACAGAGGCAAGGTAATGCTAAAGACGGTCCCTTCCTTTTCCCTGCTCTCAACATCAATAGAACCGCCGTGGGCATGAACAATATTGTGAACGATCGCAAGGCCCAGACCGGAGCCCCTCTCTCTGGTGCTGAAAAAAGGATCAAATATCTTTTTTAAATTGTCTTTTGTGATACCAACTCCCGTATCAGAGATTCTGACTTCAACGATTCCGAGGCCGTCTTCAAAGCATAAAGGAGATACAACTGTTTCAATCCCAAGACGCCCACCATCTGTCATCGCCTGTATGGCGTTTAATAAAATGTTGAGAAAAACCTGCTTGAGCATTTCCGCGTCACCTCTTACAAAGGGATCAATGCCTGAATACTTAACCGACAGCGATATGTCTTCCTGTTTGATAATTGGGTCGGAAAATTGAAGCACTTCCTTCACTATGCGATGAAGGTTAACCTTCCTCATCATAGGATGCTTCTGTGTTGTAAACAGCAGAAGGTTGGAAATCTTGTTGTCCATATTCTTGACCGAGGTGATAATATGCGACAATCTTTCCTGATGCCTTTTCTCTTTCATATCCTTCATTAACAACGAAGCGAATAGCTCAATACTCCCAAGGGGATTTCTCATCTCATGCGCTATATTTGCTGCCATCTCACCCATGGCTATGAGCTTTTCCGTTCGTTTCGCCATTTCCTCCAGCTTCTCGACTCTTGTGACATCGCGCAATATAAAAACTTCCCCTATGATTTTGCCCTGTTCAGCCCTCATGGGGGACGCGAAAATCTCTATGATCCTGTCTTTCATATTTACTTTTTTGCCAGTGTCCGTAAAATAATCTGCATAGGAGAATGCGTTTCTGTCCAGACCCTTCAGGTCACTAAATAAAACACTTATATGTTTTCCCGTAGCCTCATCCTGTGAGATATTGAAAAACGTTTCTGCCCACTTGTTTAGCGTTGTTATCCAGCCGGCGGTGTCCGTGACAACAACGCCGGTGGTCAGACTTTCAAGTATGTTTCGGAGATAGTTTTTTACCTCCTCTTTTTCCGCTATTGTTCGCTTAAGCTCCTCGTTTCTCAGTTCTAATTCTCTGTTTATCTCTTGAAACTTCAGTTCAAGACTTGCGAAAGAATTCTGGAGCCGTTCTGTCGCCTGGTTAAATTCGTTGAAGGATTTTTGCAAGTAGAGATACTGGTCTTCTGCCATCTCTTGATCATTCATGATAACGTTCAATCCCTATAAACAACCGTGCTCTATGGATGATTAGCGGCGTATTTCTCATTCCAGCCATATTCTCTCAGTGCGTAATCAGCGAGATTGGACCAGAAACCTTCGCCACCCTTATTCTTCAATTCTGAAAAAATCTTGTCCGCCATCTCAGAATTTTTTAATCCTGCGTATCCCTTACCCATCTCATAGAGTGACCATAAGCCTTCGGCGCGCCCACCAAGATGAGATGCCGATTCCCTGTACATAGATATGGCCTCTTGGTAATCCTTTTTTTCAAAGAGGCAATCGCCGAGACCCCTGTATGAAGCAGCTAGAACATCAACGGAGTATTTCTTGCTTTCCCTGTTGTAGTCTTCGATAGCCTTGCGATAACTGACCATCGCTGCATCCAGAGAATTTATCGCCTTCAGGCAGTCAGCATTTTTTAGGTAGACCTCGGCCATATCTTCAATACCTCCTCCATAAGCCAAAACCCTGGCGTAAGCCGATATAGCCTTATCAAACAGACCCTTCTTAAAGTAAACATTCCCCAGTATTCTGCTTACCTGCACCTGCATGTGCCCGTCCGGTGATGCGGGTTTGACAACCGCGTTACCCTGAGATTTGGTATGGCGGCTGCCAATCGTCGATCTTCGGTCTTTTTCCTGCGGAGTAACTGACAATCGCTGGAGTATCCTTTCAACATTATCATAATTCCGTCGCTCACAGTCGATATCAGCAAGAGCGAGCAAAATCTTATTTCTATCGGCGACACTCCCGGAGGTTTTTAGGAGTTTTTCAAAGACTTCGGCCGCTTCATCATTGAGACCGATTCGTCTGAGGCTGTCACCCATATAGTACGCCACTTTGAAATTGTCTCCTGAGATCAGACCGTGTTCTCGAGACTTAAAGTATATCTCTGAGACCGCCAGATAATCCCCGCTCGCATAATTCTCATCTACGATCCGATCAGTAGATATCATGAAATACTTTGTGACCTCTCCCTTGTACCTCCCATTGGGAAAGCGAGAGAGCAGGAGGGCATAGGTATCAAAGCTCTCCTTGTGCCTGCCATTCTTGTACAAGAAGTAACCTTTTTGAAACAGTAGTTCCTCCACATAGTCACCGGAAGGGGATCCGGCCAGCAGATCATTATAAGTTTTAAGCGGGTCCTGGTAATTTCGCATTCCCTGAAAGTACGACGGCAATCTCATCTGCGGTCTCTTTACACCCAGATTGGCCATGATAATTGCACTTTCTGTCGCTTCACGGGTGTTAGGAAATTTCTCTAGCAAGAGACTGAAAATCTTCAGCGACAGGGGAATTTGATCTAGTTCCATAAAGGAACGCGCAATGGCAAAAAGAACTTCTTTATTGCTCTCCTTTTCCGGGAATACATTGACATAGAAGAAGAAAATTTTCAGTGCATCGCGATATTTCATGCTCCGGAAGTAATGATACCCGATGTTAAGAAGGACATCTTCGGGGATGCTGTCTAGCTCAGGCCACTTGTTCAAGGCATTGCTATACCACTTGTCGGCCATTTCCTCCTGATGCATCTGTGAGTAGCAATCACCAAGATTGAAGTAGGCTGTCTTGATGTATTCTCCAGCTGGGAACTTGCGGACATATTCTTCGAACTTAGGAGCACTCTCGTCAAATTTTCTCGCTTTGTAGAGCATTTCACCCATCTTAAACGTAATCTCTGGGATGTAATGGGAGTTAGGATACTTTGCGTAGAGGTTTTCAAATTCCCGCTTCGCTTCATAGTAGAAATCTAACGCGGCGTAGGAATTCGCTATTCTGTATAAGGCAACGACATTGTCATCATGGGCATCGGGATACTTCTGCACGATATTCTTGTAAAGGTCAACTGCGTTTAAGAGATTATTCTTATTCCCTTTTATTCCGAGGAAATAATGGCATTCTGCCATGGCTCTCGTAACCTTTTCCTGCTTGGCACTTTCCCCGGGTTCCTGCTGCAAGACAATCTTAAACTTTTCCAGCGCCGCAGCATAGTCTCCCCTTTGAAAGTCTCCCATGGCCTGATCATAAAGAGAATTGTTAGGTTCTGCGCTGTAACTGGCAGTTGTCACTACATTCGGTTGATCTGTTTTTTGCCCTAGGCCATTGCCGTCGCTGCCGTGAGTCGATCCACTGAGTTGGATCACGAGCATCGATATTAAGGCAAACGAGATTATGAATTTTTTCATTCTTCTACATTTCAACTGTGTCTATAGCGATTGGCTGCAGTACTTCCATTGGCTCGTAAATTGCTATCTTTCAGATAACGCGTGTGTGAAGAAATCACAACTACCACGGGGCCTTCTTTCCGCTTGCACCTTTCAGAGATGTTCCCGTGCTGAGCAGAAATATTCTTTTATCGGACTTCAGCTTCTTTTCCTGAGCAATTTATATACCATCTGCCTAAAACTGGGCATTCCTCTTAATAAACAGAAGCTTAAGGATGTTTTTTGCAATCACTTGTGCAACTGTGTAAGCTGACTTACGTCAAATAGTCACCATAGTGGCCAATTTATTGACCAGATTCCGACCGCAAATGCACCCTTACCGTATCTCCTCGTCCATTTGGCGGGAATATCATGAACCTGAGGCGGGTATGTGGGTTCTTGAGGGAATGCCTTGGGAAAACTAGGGATATGAACAGACCGGTGAGAGAGAAAATTGGGAAGTTATTAGTTAATTATTATGAGAGGCTTCCTCGGCGTTCGCGCAAGCATCAGAGATTCTTTTATGATATACAGCGAAGCAAGGATGAGGTGTGAATTCGGTAGCGGCCAATACCCGCACCTTGAGAAAACATTTGTACACGCGGTCAATGGCTACTGACCAATCTTGAATCTCTTTAGTTTTTCAACAAAAGTTGTTCTATTTAAGTTCAGTAATTTTGCGGCCCTATTTTTTGCTCCACCAGCCCTTTCCAGAGCCTTGGAAAGCAAGTCCTTTTCAAGCTGATCAATATAGGCATTATAGTTGATTCCCTCATCCGTTATTTCCACACCGCTTCTGACAACACTATGGGAGGAGGCCACTGCTATTTTTCCCGGAAGGTCAGCAACCTGTATTTCACCCTCCTCCTTCAAGACAACGAGCATCTCGATCAGATTTTCGAGTTCTCTGACATTTCCAGGCCATGAGTACTTGAGCAGGTACTCCATTACTTCCGGGGTGATTCGTACCACCCCCTTCCTCTTCAGTTTGTTGAATTTCGACAAGAAGTGATTGGCCAATATCGGGATGTCAACCTTTCTTTCTCTCAGAGGCGGCAGATGAATAGGTATGACGTTTATGCGGTAGAACAGGTCTTCCCGAAATCTCTTTTCCTCTATCGCTTTTTCCAAATCTTGGTTGGTTGCGGCAATAATTCTTACATCTACCTGTAGTGTCTTCACTCCTCCGATACGCTCAAATTGCTTCTCCTGAAGCACTCTTAACACCTTCACCTGCAGTGCAGGACTCATATCACCAATCTCATCAAGAAATATCGTCCCGCCATTGGCTAATTCAAATCTGCCGATTCTAGTGCGAAGTGCTCCTGTAAAAGCGCCTTTCTCATGGCCGAATAACTCACTTTCAAGCAGCTCTTCGGGAATAGCCCCGCAGTTTACGGCAACAAGGGGAAAATCGATCCTCTCACTGTTGAAATGTATGGCCTTGGCAACCAATTCTTTGCCTGTGCCGCTGTCACCGTAGATCATGACCGTACTATCCGAAGTAGCGACCTTTTCGATGGTATCGAAGACCCTCTTCATTCCATCGCTGTAGCCAATCATATTGTCGAAATCGTATCTTTTCTTCAGACTTCTCTTGAGGGCTATATTTTCCTGCCTGAGTTTCGCATAGGACAATGCTCTTTCAATCGTCAGTGACACGAGATCATCTTTTAGCGGTTTGGTAATGTAGTCAAAAGCGCCGAGCTTTATTGCCGCTACGGCAGTATTGATAGTACCGTGGCCCGTAATTATAATTACGATATTCTCCGGACTGATTTCCTGGATAAACTCCAGAAGTTGAAGACCATCCATATTTGGCATCTTCAAATCAGTTATCACGAGGTCGTATTTACCTTCGATAAAGGCATCCCTGGCTTGCCTGCCGTCTTCGACAGACGTGACCTCGCAGCCATGGCTTTTTAGAAGTTCGGAGAGATTCTCTCTGCTTAGTTCGTTGTCTTCAGCAATTAATATTTTCGCATCTTTCAACATAGATTCTTTAAGAAGTTCCTCTGCAGTGACGATATAAGACTTAGCTGGATTAAAAGACGGTCAATGTTAACAAAAATTTAACAATAGTCAAATAGAATATTAGCATAATAGCCTCTTACTATTGAGATTCTGTAATATTCATGCATTGCCTAAAGAAAGAGTTAAAGTTTTATTGCTTTCTTCCGATAGAATAAATGAAGGATGGGAATGCATACGGTGGAGTTGAATGATGACGATTTCATCTTATCAAATTGATAATATCCTCAAGGCCTACAGTAAGCAGAACAAGGTCAAGGTCGGATCATCTCTTCAACCGGATGCGGCCAAAGGTACGAAGTATGCGGACGTGGTGACTCTAGACTCCGGTGATAAAACAGCGGCATACGACAAAATTTCATATAGCCTGATGGACATTCTCCTGAAATCCAGGAAGAGTAATGACTGAGCAGGATCATTTGCTTTCTTCTGCAGACAATACCCACGAAAGAGCGCGTATGTTAAGCGTGGATGAAACAGAAAAAAAATCCATTCTGGTAGTCGATGATGACATCGGCACCAGATCGCTAGTTGTGGATGCCATATGTCAGGCAGGTGCCTATGCAGTTACCGAGGCGTCCGATGGCGTTGAAGGCCTGGAAAAGCTGGGGGAAGGCCATTTTGATATGGTCATATGCGACGTCATGATGCCAGGTATGAATGGCATGGATCTCCTAGATAAGATCAGGGAAATCAAACCGACTACGCACGTGATCCTTATTACCGCCTACCCGACCATCGGACTGACCGTTTCCGCGATGAAGACCGGCGCAGTAGATTTTTTAGCGAAACCATTCAATATTGATGATCTCTTATACAAGGTTGACGTCTATTTAAGGGCAAAAACAATTCTTGGTGAATACGACAAGCAGACAACAGCCACTTCCTTAACCACCAAGATAAGTGACTTATCAACACGCAGCTACATATACGACAAGATCGAACTCACGAAAAACAATGACGAAATCTTTCAGGAAATGGTTGATCTCGCCCTAAAAGTCATTGGCGGCGAGGCATGCTCTATACTCTTGTATGATCGGGACTCTCAGGAATTTGATGCTGTTGTTGTAAAAGGAGTGTCACAAACCTTTTTCAAAAGTGTAATAATACCGTCTCTGTATTCTATACTGGCGGATACCGTCCGCAAGAAGGAGCCCTTGCTGCGAAACATCGTCAAGAACTCGGCATATTCATCTGTCATCTGTTCACCCCTAAAAATCAGGGACCAAGTCTTCGGCATCATCGTTCTTTCTGGAAAAAGCAACGAACATGTCTACACGGAAAGAGATCTTTACTATATCCAGAGTATCGCTAATAGAGCTTCTCTCAATATCGAGAACAGGCTTCTATACGAAAGTCTGTATACGAATCTCCTGAGTACGTTTCAATCACTCGTTGCTTCCATCCAAGCGCGTGATTACTACACTGAAGAGCATTCCATGAGGGTGACGGATATCGTTATCAGGACAGCAGAATCAATGAATTGCTCCCCCAGTGAAATAGAATCTCTGAAAATAGCGGCCGCTCTTCATGACATAGGAAAGATCTCCATACCTGATGATATCCTGCTTAAACCCGGCCGACTCACCACTTACGAATTCGATGTCATAAAGAATCACCCCGTGATTGGAGAAAATATTTTAAAGCCCCTTCCCATCTTGGATACGGAAAGGTTAATAATCCGCCATCACCACGAACGCTGGGACGGCAATGGTTATCCCGATGGCCTTCAGGGTTCCAATATTCCCTTTTTTTCCAGGATGCTGGCAGTCGCAGATGCGTTCGACGCCATGACTAATAACCGGCCATATCGAAAAGCAATGGAGATAGAGGCAGCTGTTGCCGAGTTGAAGAGAAATATTAATCGTCAGTTTGACGGAGAAATAGTGGAATATTTTATAAACGCTCTGCATCAGCCATCAACCATTTCACCCCGTGGGATTCTGTCTGATACGGGGCAGCTCGCATAGCCAGTGAGCCGTGAGTAGATCACCCTTTAAGTCTTATTTCATCCCCCCCATACCTGAAGCAGTTAGGCTTTGACAGTATCGTAAGACTCGCGGCAGCAACACGGCGCTGCGCTCAGGGATGCATGCGACTCAAGCATGCGGAGAAAGGTCCCGACAAAGAATACAGCAAACGCCGGTTCACCACATAAGACATCGTCGGAAACCGAACAGTGATGGCAATGCCTGGGTCACCCGCGGATCAAGCCTCTCGACCTGTCGCGGCATGGCGTTTCGGACTGCAGAAAGAATTTTGCGCTCGCATTGATCTGCCGAGAAATAATAGGGCCAAAACAAATATTAATGTCTTAGCATGGCCGATTTCATTTGTTGAGACGCTGATGTTATTTTTTCTTTTCCTTTTTGGGGGGAATTGCCTGTCCGCTCTTTTGAATATAGCTACCTGGATAGTTAATATCGACGCGTTTCTTTTTCACATAAGTCAGGGCTTCCTCACGGCTTGCAAAACGGCCGACCAGAATTCTGTATAAAGTCCCGCCATCTTTCGTGCGCATCTCAGACCAGTAGGCATCAAGGCCTTCATCTTTGAGCACCTTCGTGAACTCTGTAGCCATCTCAGTACCGCGCACAGCCTTGATCTGTATGGCAAATGGTTTCAATGCTTGGGGATGGGTCTTCGTTAATCTTGTCTTTTTGGATTTCGCAACCTTTATTTCTTTTTTCGTGGAGCTCGCCGCCAATGGTTTTTGCGGAGACTCAGGTTTGATTGCCTTCTCCGCAGTAATTTCTTTAGCAACCCCTGGTAGACTGACAGTATCGGGACTTTGCAGAGTCTCCGGTTTCACAGCTTCCGATTCCTTGATATCTTCGGCAGAGGCTGCGGCACCGCCACCAGGGCTTTGCGCGGCCTCCTTTTTAACCACTTCGGCTCCGGTGATTTCTTTAGCAATCTTTGTCGCTTTAGTGGCATCCACACTCTGTGATGAGGTCATCTCTCTCGCAATCTGTATGCCTGCCTCATGATTTATATGCGCCCAAATGGCACCGGCTTTCTTGCTGTTCATGCGCAACATGATTTCAGCCGCCATCTTTCTATCCATCTTTTCGAATATGGCTGCAGCTTTTTCAGGAGGAGCGCCTTCGTATATTTTTGCCAGCGCCTGATATCTTTTGTCTCTCTCACCATCTTGACTTTCCATTGTCGGCGACATTCTTTCTTCGAGAACCCTGAGGGTCTCCATTTTTTCCACTACATCCTTTTTTAAAGCCTCGATCTTTTGCTCTTCCTCTTTTAACGCCTTCTCTCGGTTATCAAGTTCTTTCTGCTTTTCCAACAAATTACGCATGAGATTGTTCTCCTGCGCAGATTGAGACTTGGTATCTTCGGGAGCTACAGCCTCACTCGGACGAGATTGGGCAAGCACGGGGGAGGCAGACCATAAAGACTGGCCAGTGTCACCCATATTCTTTGCCACGGCACTCATACAGAAAAATACGGAAATAATAATAGACACGCAGAATTTTTTGCTACAGAAACTGACCAATCTTCTCATCTTCGTTCCTTTTTCTTGTTACCTCCGGGAAAAGTCGCCATATGCTCGCTCATACAGGATTTCACGGGCGTAAAAAATGATTCTTCTTGCCTTTGCCGTGGCAAACTGATGAGGCCGTTTTTAGAGTACGACCGGATGATGGAAAGATTTCGGTGACAAATAGCCCTCACCAGTATTTTGCCTTGACAACTTATATGTAAGGCATTATGAGAATGCATGCGATAAATATACCAGATATTTGACTGATGCCTTAAAATCTCTTTTTTCTCGCAACCAACATGTTTCAATCTTTCCGTAAAAGAGGGACAGGATACTGTAAAAAAGAAGCTTGATTCCTGACAGGTGGATTTAGAAGACTTTTTTCGTGAAACCTCTCTTAAATGCACATAGACAAGAAACAAAAGAAGTTTACCATCATTATAATCCAAGACGAGAGGCGACTGTGCTCCTTTAAGCTTCCGTTGAACTTCCTAACCATTTGTGTCGTAATGGTCATTGGCCTCTGCGTTATCTCCTTCGCCGCAGTTGTCCTACACAACCGGATGGGGGGCTTTAAAGAGGAGGTCGCAGCTAATATTGGAACTCAAACTAAACCCCTCGATACAGAGAAGAGCGAGGTCTCATCCGATGCGGCAACGGTAGTCGCCGTCACACAGTCTTACAGCTTGTCTATAGAAAATTTCGAAGCAAACTTCAATCTTTCGAGAAAATTATTCCGCTATTCGTTTCTCCTGAAAAACAAGATCTCGAATAATGCGCCGGCGTCGGGATACATCTTCCTCATTCTGAAATCGGACGGTTCGGGGACAGAACGCTGGCTCACTGACCCACAAACTAATCTGTCCAATGGAGTCCCACAAAATTTCAGGGATGGTGATCCCTTTTCCATAACGAGACATAAGGTCATAACGAAGGACATCTCCGTACAACACGTTTATGATTCCGCCTCAATATTTGTCTTTTCAGAAGACGGCAAACTTGTACTAAGAGAGATTTTTAATTTGAAAACCTGACGGGCGAAAGAAACGCGGGGATACCTGAAGTGAACTTAAAGAGTAACAATATATCTATAATAAACAGGAATTGCAAAATTGAAGGGATTCTGCATTTCGGAGGGCACCTGATTGTGGAAGGAACCATAGAAGGGACGATCGTTGCGGAAACCGTTTTCACGGAAAAAGACAGCAATGTAACGGCGAAGATAAGCGCGACTTCCCTGACTATAGCAGGTTATTTTGAAGGGGACATTGAAGTCACAGGCACTCTTACACTTTTGAAATCGGCGGATGTCAGAGGCGATATCAGATGCCGCAACTTGGTTATAGATGAAGGCGGAACCATAAATGGCAGCGTCAAATTCACATCAGCAGAAAGTATTCACAGCAGCCCCGTGATTGAACCCCGATATTCTTAAAGCCACAGCAGCAATAGCCTCAAGGCGAGTCGTGACCTGGATAAAATAAAGCGCCGCGTCATAAGAGCGCCGGAGTGGCTGCACAGGCCCGTGGGAACAAATTCGGAAACGATCTGAGTCCACAGATAACGCCCGGCTCCCCTGCAACCGTTCTTTTTTTGCGAAGGCACCGTCGTCTAGTGTGCCGGGCACCGATATTTCTTGCATTTCGTGAAAAGTCTCCCAATAAGACCTGTCGTATTAAGATGCTCATCATGGATCCACTTTTATAGGATATTTTAAAAAGTTATGGAAAAATGAATAAGAATAGTGTTATCGTCCCGCTAATAAGTATGTGATGTGGACTGAATCAATTTCCGCGCTGGAGGATTGAATGAAAAACTTTTTGCCAAAGAAAGTGCTTTTGTCTCTGTGCATGCTTGCATGCTTTCTCCTGCTTGGACTTCAGGGAGATTCTCAAGTATCAGCTGCACTGGAAAGAAGTATATACAAGAATCTCAAGACTTTCAATGAAGTGCTCGACATGGTGCAGAAGAACTACGTCGAGGATGTGGATTCAAAAAAACTCATAGAGGGGGCCATTAATGGGATGATGAAGTCCCTGGATCCCCACAGCACGTATATGACCGCCGAAATGTACAAAGATCTGGAAGTGGAAACACGCGGGAGTTTTGGCGGCATCGGTATTGAAATCACGATAAGGAAAGATGTCCTAACGGTCGTGTCGCCCCTTGAGGATACGCCAGCCTACGATGCAGGCATTAAAGCCGGCGACCATATAATACAGATTGATGGGAAATCGACGAAGGATATTACTATAATGGAAGCGGTCAAGAAACTGCGGGGGCCGAAAGACTCGAAGGTTACTGTTACCATTATGCGGGAGGATATGACCAAGCCAAAGGATTATGTTATAACCCGCAGCATTATCAAGATTAGGAGCGTCAAATCGAAGATTTACGATGACCACATCGCATATATCCGGGTGGCTTCATTCCAGGAAAGAACAGCTGATGATTTGAAGAAAGTGCTAAAGGATATCAAAGCAAGAAATGGTGTTCTTGAAGGTATTATCTTGGACTTAAGAAATAACCCTGGTGGCTTACTCAATCAGGCTGTGGCAGTCGCCGATGTTTTCCTCAAATCGGGTGTTATCGTCACAACTAGGGGACGAACAAAAAACATGGAAACGATATCGGTCGCGAAAGACGACGGTGATGAGCCGACGTGTCCTATCATTGCCCTGGTTAATGAGGGCACCGCCAGCGCTGCTGAGATTGTGTCAGGAGCACTGCAGGACAACAAGAGGGCATTGGTACTGGGCACCCAGACCTTTGGGAAAGGATCGGTACAGACTGTTATTCCGCTTGAAGATGGGTCTGCCCTTAAACTGACCACGGCGAAATACTACACGCCGAGCGGGAGATCAATTCAGGCCGAGGGAATAAAGCCGGATATCATTGTAAAATACATCAGACCTTCTGAGGAAAAAGAGGTGACGGATGATTTCATCAGGGAACGAGACCTCAAGGGTCACATAAAGCCGAAAAATGAAGATGATACAAACAAAGATGAAGGTGCAAAAAAAGAGCAAGATAATTTAATGCAGGATAATCAGCTGAAGACCGCCTTGGACATCATAAAGAGCTGGGATATAATGAAAAAGAATCTCAAGAGCTGACGTAGAGTGCAACCCGGCGGAAGTTTATGATGACTAAGAGACGAAAAAAGGGCTGGACAGCATTTATCACGATCTCAGCGGTAATCATTGCTGTCACGGCGCTATACATTTTCCATGCCGGAAATCGGGAGGTGGAAGAGTCAAAACATATCCCGAGAATTGAGCCAAGGAATGCTCCCCCGGAAACACCCATGGGAGGCTCACCGGAGAGATACGGGACGAGCAGCACTATCCCTAAAGATAAAATTAGCCAAGCAAGAAAAAGGGTCGCCATCCTCATAGACGATATTGGTTATGATCTTTCACCACTCTATGAGCTTCTTAAGATTGATGCCTCCCTGACCTTTGCCATTCTTCCTCACTATGCACATTCAGTCGATGCGGCAAATATTTTGCACGGGGCGAACAGAGAAATTCTTCTCCACCTCCCGATGGAGCCTCACGCCTTCCCGGATGTAAACCCGGGAAGGGGAGCCCTCCTTATGAGCATGAGCGATCGGCAAATTGAGGAGGAGGTTGACAAGGATCTCGATGCAATTCCCTATCTATCCGGCGTAAACAATCATATGGGATCGAAGTTCATGGAGGACGAAGCAAAACTTGATATTGTATTTAGGGAAATTAAGAAAAGGAGTCTTTTTTTTGTCGACAGCCGGACGACCCCACTGTCTAAGGGTCCAGACATTGCGAGAAAGTTAGGACTTCGCTTTGTCTCAAGAAAAATATTTATTGATAACGACCATGACTACAGGAAAATTTTTCGAAACTTGACGAACCTAAGCGGCGGAGAATTTTCCGATGAATCAGAAGCGGTGGTAATGATAGGGCATCCGCACGTGAAAACTATCCAGGCTCTTAAGGAGGCGATACCCGTCTTAAAAGCCCGGGGCATCGATGTCGTTCCTGTATCAGCGCTCGTTCGATGATCTCTAAGAGAACCGGCATCTGTTTCTTTACGGGCGTGCGGTTTTTTTCGATGCAATAGAGATGGTACGAATTTATTAATATGCGAAACTTTTTGTACAACAGATATCTTCTGATCCTGATTTTGTGCTGCCTTGCCGGATGTGCGTCTTCACCTGTGAAAGGCAGTATTCCGGCCGTCTCGGCCGCCACGGAACGACCGTCATTCGATTCGATGTATCATTATTCCCTCGGTGTCTTGCATATCCTTGATGATAACCTTGACGGAGCCATAAAGGAATATGAAAAGGCCGTGAGCATCGATCCTCAGTCTTCCTACCTTGAGACGGAGCTCATATCTCTGTATATTGAACGAGGCGAGATAGAAAAAGCCATCGTTCTGAGCAAGAAATATCTCACAGAACATCCGAACAATGTGAACGCACATCTTCTCTTGGGCGGACTGTATCTGAATAGGAAGGATTATAAGAACGCAGTAGCAGAATATGAGAAGGTTATTGAGCTTGATCCTGCTAATACATTTTCCCGCATATACCTAGGCACCATCTACGCCGAAACTAAAGACTACAGGAAGGCCTTAAAAACTTTCCAAGATCTGCTCAAAACCAGTCCGGACCATCTTACCGGTAACTACTATCTGGCAAAGATATTAACGGATATGAAGCGCTATGGCGAAGCTGAACAAAGCTTCAAGAAGACTCTGTCGATAAAACCCACTTTTGAACCGGCGTTGATCGATTTGGGGCTCCTCTACGAAAAGGAAAAGAAGACTGATCAGGCAATAGAATTATATAGAAATTTTATTGATCTTTATCCGCCGGGCACAAACGTAAGGATAAAACTGGGAGAAATTTTTCTCAGAGCGCACAAGGAAGATGACGCAGAGAGAGAATTCAAGCGAATTCTGAAATTCGATAATAGCAGCAGGGAAGCGCGACTGGATCTCGGCCTCCTTTACCTCGAAAAAGGTAAACTTGATGACGCTATTGGCGAGTTTGGCATTTTATTGGATGGAAATCCAAATGACCAGAGAGCCAGATATCTGCTCGCCTCAACCTATGAAGAGAAGAAAATGCACGGCAAGGCGATTGAAGGTTTTAAGATGATACCCCCGGATTCAGAGCTTTACGGAAACGCACAGATCAATATGGGAATCATCCTGAAGAAGGAGGGTAAGGTTGCTGAGGCCATAGAATTAATGAAAAGAGCCATTCGTGATAATCGAGATATGCCGGGGCTCTATATTTATCTCTCCTCCCTATACGAGGAGGACAAGAAATTATCGTCTGCCGAGGAAATACTAAAGGAAGGTCTTGCCGCATTGCCGGAGAGCAGCGACCTACATTATAGTCTGGGTGTCCTCTATGAAAAGACAAACCGCCTTCATGAAAGTATAAATGAAATGGAGTCAGTTCTAAAAATCGACCCGGAGAATGCAGATGCGCTCAACTTCATAGGTTATACGTTGGCGGACAGAGGCATTCGTCTTGATGAAGCTGAAAAGATGATTAAGAAGGCCCTCATGTTGAAGCCTGGGAATATCTACATGATTGACAGCCTCGGCTGGCTGTATTTCAGACAAAACAGGATGGACCTGGCCATAAAATACCTAAAAGAAGCTTCAGATGGCCTTCCCAATGATCCCACTATCGCCGAGCACTTGGGAGACGCCTATGCAAAGGCAGGCAGGACAAGTGAGGCGGTCGAAATATACAGACAGGCATTGAAATTAAACCCTGCCAATGGCGATCTGCAAAAAAAGCTTAATGAACTCATCAAAGAGAAGAAACCTTGATGCGAAAAAGATTGCCGTCGTTTTTTTTCATCATGTTCGTCTTCCTCATTTTTTCCGCGTGCGCTATCACCAAAACACAGAAGGCCGGCGGAGGCTCGACACAGAGCTTTCCCTCCCCCCTCGTTGCCCTGGAAAAGATCGATAGAGACAATCAATTTAAAGATGGCGTTAAAGCCATTGCGCGTATCGAAGTTAACACTCCTGAGGGCCGTTATCCCCTGAAAGCGGCTTTAGTACTGAAGCGGCCATCATCATTGAGATTAGAATCAATGCCTATCATAGGTCCAGCAGATCTTTTCTTGACCGTCCACGAGAATGTCCTGAAAGTTTTTGTGCCACAGAAGGGAAAATTCTACGTAGGGAAGGCAACGACAAGAAATCTCGCATATTTTATTCCTGTTGCAGAGACAGTGCTCAGGATGGAGGACGTGACGTCTATCCTGCTGGGTGCACGCCCTGAGGTCAAAGGGGAAACGATTACCTTAGACGGTTCTTCCGATGGGAGCCTCTACAGAGTTGACATCCTCTCTGAGACTAGAAAAATTCAATCTCTCTGGGTAGACCCAGACGAGGGTCACCTCGTCAGAGTCGATTCATATACAGGCGACAACTCCCGCCTGTTCAGCGCCCGATTCATCGAGTGGGACTGCATAGAGAATATAGCTGTGCCACACAAGGTTACGATTTCATATGGTGACAATGATAAGCCCGATATCATCATCCGTTACGTTGATATCGGTCCTGCGAAGGGAATTGATGCGGCGATCTTTGATCTCAAACCCCCTCCCGGAGTCATTCCTATCTCCCTAGATCGATGAAATGAATAGGACAAGAAGGGGATAATCCTTTTGTGTTCTTTTACTTAATCTCTATCAGTTTTGCCCTTGCTATTCTTGCCTGGTTCGTGTCGGGATATTGTTTTATTATCTGCTGCAGAATCAGTCTCGCACTCGCTTTGTCGCCGAGATTCAAGAAGGACAGTCCCTGCTTCAACATGGCATAGGGAACCTTGCTGCCTTTGGGATAATTCTTGACCACTTTCTCATATTCGAGTATCGCCTTTTCATATTTATTCTCAAAATAATAACTTTCACCTATCCAGAATTGAGCATTATCAGAATATTCTGAGCCAGGGTATTGCTTCAGGAAATTCTGAAACTCCTCCCTGGCTTTTTCGTACTTTCCTTCCTTGAAAGTTTCATATGCCAATGCATATGCCGATTCCTTGTCGGTTTTCCCTTTTGTGGCATTTTTCGCAGCGATCTTTCCCGCTTTCTCGCCCTCCGAATGGTTTTCCGTCTTTCCAATTTCAAGAAAGTTTTCTATGAAATTTACTTTCAGGGATAAATTATCAAGTTTTTCCCTTATTGCCGCCACATCCTTTGTTGTCGCCACATCCTTTCTCAGTCCTTCAGTTGTACCTTTCAAACTCTGGATACCATCTCTCAGTTCAGTGATGTCTGCGCGCATTTCTGCCTGGCTCTTTTGCAAAGAAGCTTGTGTCTCTTTAATCTTCACAATATCTTGTCTGATACCAGCGTCTTCCTCTTTCAGAGCCGAGACCTGCCTATCAAAATCCCCATGAACGCGCTGAAGATCCTTGGTAGTTGCACAACCTACTGTGCAGATTATAGATGAGAGTAAGAGCAAAATTACAAATCTCTTCAATCTTTGGACCTCCCCATCATAACCTTACTACTTGGTTGTGACGACAACGTGATCTCGCCTGTTTTTCGCCCAAGCTTCTTCAGTATGTCCGGGATCCAAGGGTCTTTCTTTGCCGTAACTGATCGTTTTTATTCTTTTCCCTTCGACCCCGAGTTCGACGAGGTATTTCATGGCTTCCTTGGCACGTCTTTCTCCCAGGGCAAGGTTATATTCAGTCGTTCCCCTTTCATCACAGTTACCTTCAATGAGAACACTGGTATTTTTATTATTGATAAGCCATTCTGCAAGCTGTTTGAGAATGTCCCTGCCTTCAGGCTTGAGATTGTATTTGTCAAAATCAAAAAGTACATCCTTAAAAGTCATCTCTTCTTTTGCCGCAGCAGCCTCTGCCTGAGGAGCTACCTTCGCTTCGGCCTCTTCTTTCGCCTGCCGTTCAGCAGCTAAGCGGGCTTCCTGCTCAGCCCGCGCCTTTGCATCCGCATCCGCCTGGGCCTTTGCCTGCTCCGCTGCCCTGTCCGCAGCAGCCTTGTCTTCAGCTGAAACTGACTGCTCTTTCACCGCGGATTTCTTTGCGCATCCGGTCAAAACTACAAACGAAAAGCATACTATCAACCCAATAATCCCTACTATTGCAAGGCTCCTTTTCATTGTATCCTCTCCTCTCTTAGTTCTTTTAAGGAAATTTATTATTTACCGATTCGATGTCTTCTAAACCACAATCCATCCTAAAGGTCAACCACAAAAATTTCAATTTTCTCCTGCTCTACGCTGTACAAATTGTTTAGTATCCGTCCCGCTTGCCAGTTCAAAGGCCTTTTCATGGCATCACGGTCACCTTCCGGATACGGAAATATACTACATTATGATAGGTCATAAGGAGGGTCAACTGCGGCTGGCTCTTTCACGGCATACTCTGAAAACTTGCCTTCGGAAGATCATTTTATTTTTGGCGACCAGGATGGGCTCATGCAGCCGCTTACACTCTCATACAACGTTCTCACGTTTAACCCATTGGCATTCATCACGCAAATTCTGTGTTTGCTGCCGCCCCTCGTACTGAAAACCAGGTACCTGCCATCCGGAGACCAGGAGGGGGACTCATGATCAATGTTATCAAAAGTAAGCTGCAAGGGGCTGCTGCCATCCTCGTTAGCAGTAAATATCTGGAAACGGCCGTTCGTCAACCCTTCGTACGCAATTCTGCCGCCCCTCGGTGACCAGGAAGGAGATGTATTATAGGTTCCGTCATAGGTGATTCTTTTCACATCGCTTCCATCCGCACTCATCGTAAATATTTGCGGTGAACCGGAACGGTTTGAAACGAAAGCAATTTTTTTGTTATCGGGCGACCAAGCGGGTGAAACATCAATGGCAAAATTATAGGTGAGGCGTGTAAGACCTCTGCTGCCGAGATCCATCACATATATCTCTTCGTTACCATCCTTGCTCAGGGTCAACAAAAGTTTCCTGCCATCCATGGACCAGGAACCGGCCAGATTGATACCATCGAAATTTGCAAGCTTTTCCACCTTTGTGCTATTCATTGCCTTTATATACAGATCCGGATTCCCATTTCTATAAGATGTGAAGGAAATAATTTTTCCGTCGGGAGACCAGCGTGGGGACAGAGTCAATGACTGGAAGTTCGTAACTCGGGACAGGTCATTCGCATCGAAATTAATTGTGTAGATATCTGAGTTTTGTCCTTTCTTCAATACAAAAGCGATCTTAGTCCCAAAAACGCCTTCATCCCCTGTCAGGGCAAGAAGAATTTCACCGGCAAACTTGCGCACCATTTCGGTTTTATCTTCTATTTTTCCGGTGTACTGTTTTGCTGTAATGACCTCTCCTTTTGTTACATCGAAAAGATGGAATTCGGAAGTGAGGTCCCTGCCGTTGGACTGGAAAGCCCCCTTCACCAGGTAATCAGCACCAATCACAGCCCAGTCCGCAAACCTGATAGTTTGCACCGTTAAGCCCGTCTGTTTTTGATCTTCGAGGAAGGCTTTCTTACTTATGATGTTAAAGAATCCGGTCATGTCCAGATACTTCGCCAGGGTATCCGAAAACCAGCTCGACAGCTCTCCCTGAGCACTCTGTTCGCTCATCTTTCTGAAATCAACAATGGCTATGGGAAATTTTTGGAAGCCGGGAGAATCGATGTCAATGTAGACCTTGCCCAAGGCGCTACGGGGCGGACATAAAATGGATAGCATTACCACCATGAGGGCAAGTAATTTCGGAAGACATCTAATCTTGCAGTAATTCATGAATCAGACTATAAGCCCTTCATTGAAGAATTCCCCTCTTCTATCTGAATTCCATTGAGTGGAACCTGATGCCGATGTCGATATTGTTATCTCTTATTGAATCCGGAAGAGGAGGAAAAGGGCTTGCTTTCCTGATTGCCTTCATGGCCGACTCATCGAAATATCGATTGCCTGAGCGTTTCTCAAAACTCAAATCTACAACTGTGCCGTTCCTTAGTATCCTCGCCTGGACAACAGTCTCGATGTTCTCCCTCGGTAATATTCCCTGAGGCAACGTCCATTTTCCCTTGATCCGGGACCAGATAAGGCTGTAATAGACATCCATCTTCGCGTTGGATCCAGCATTATCCGTCTCGCCCGCGGGGGCGGGCGGGCTCACTCCCGTATTTACCTTCCTCCTTATATCCTCGATTGCCTTATCTACGCTGCTTGTCTGCCTTTTTTGAGAATCCAGCCTCCTGATGGGAACCGCAGGGACGGTATCCGTCCGCTTTTTCAAGACAGCAGCGTGCTCATCAGAAATTGTTTGATTGATTTCTCTGGCGATCGCCGATTGCGTTTTCCTTTCCTGGAGAACTTCAGATAAACTAACAAGATTAACGGAATAGACGGGACCAAAAGTCCATCTGGGAGAGGGAAGAGATGGTGCAAAGAAAATGACCGTCAGCACTACAGTATGGATTAACAGAGATACCAGAATCATACTGTTCAAGCTGATATCATTGTCATCTCGCTCCTTTTGCATCCTGTATCATCCTGCGGAACATCACCTTGATTCCTCGGGCGCCTCCGTGATCATCCCCAGCCTATCGACGCCGGCTTTTCTGACCTCCGACATCACTTCTACGACGAAGCCATAGGGAACGTTCTTGTCAGCCCGCATAAAAACTTCTCTATCGATCCTGTTGGCAAAGATGTTCTCCAGCTTTGCACTGAGACCAGTGACAGGTACTTTATTCTTGTTTATAAATATCTCTTTCGCGCTGTTAATCGTCAGCACAAGTTTTTCCTCTGTCACATCGATACTCTTCGATTTAACCCGTGGCAGGTCGACGTCTATGCCCATCTGAAGCATGGGAGCCGTCACCATGAAAATTATCAGCAATACCAAAACGACGTCAACCAGAGGCGTGACGTTAATTTCGGCCAGCATCTTGCTGCCGCCATTTCTTTTTCTTCCGGGACTCATAAGGAATTCTATTTTCTCACATAATTTCTTTCAACGATATTTAGTATTTCAGATGCGAAGTTATCCATTTCCAGGGACATGTTCTTTACCACATTGAGATAATAGTTGTAGAAGATAACAGCAGGTATAGCAGCTGCAAGACCGGCGGCAGTAGCAATAAGTGCCTCTGAAATGCCCGGCGCCACTACGGCAAGCGTTGCCGAGCCTCTTGCGCCGATACCCGTGAATGTGTCCATAATGCCCCAGACTGTCCCGAACAACCCAATGAATGGCGATGCGCTCCCCGTAGTTGCCAGGAAACTCAGCGTACTTTCAAGTCTTGTTGCTTCGGAGCTGCATGCTCTGTTCAAGGCCCTTTCAACGTTATCGATACCCTTCATCTCCAGTTGCAGCAGGGTTGATTCATCGGACTCCTTGGCGGATGACGAGCCCCTTATGACCTTGGTTATTTTCACTAGTTCCGTATAGCCTGCCTGAAACACCTCAGCCATGGTCGAATATTTATATTTTTTCGCTTCCGGGAAAATATCGGAGAGTTTATTACTGTTCATATAGGAGTCCAAGAACATATTGTTTTCCCTTTTTACCTTTTTGATGCTCCTGTATTTCATCAAAATAATAGCCCACGACACAACAGAAAAGAGAAGGAGCAACAGCAGGATCAGCTGAACCATCAGTCCAGCATCAAGAATCATCTTGAGAATACTGCCGTGAAAATGTCCTCCAAGACCAACAGCGGCGACAGAAGAAATCTCTTTCACTTTTTCACTCCTGAATCACTTATTTGCGGCATTGCCTGAGCCTGCGACTCACCTATGGGTGATTACGTGTAATGGAAAAAAATAGCTTTGTCAATAGATTTAGGATAACGAGCATTGCAGCTTCCGCAGCAAGCTGCCGCGAATCTTCTATTCTTAAGAAACAGTATCGGTCGTCATGCGCTGGCTACGGAATCCAAAAGCAAAATAAATTCCCAAGAGGTAACCAAGCTCAAAAGCCGACTGGCAGCAATCATTACAAGAACTCCGGCACAAAAGATACAACTTCGTCAATGGCAGATGAATCACAAAAAATCATGGCCAATCTGTCGACGCCGAGGGCAATTCCTGCTGCCTGCGGCATGCATGCCAAGTCCTGCAGGAAAAGCTCCGGTACGGGGTAAATTGATTTACCTATGGAATGCCGATATTTGTTCACATTCAGAAATCGTCTATGATGCTCTTCCGGAGCTGTAAGCTCAGAACATGCATTGGCAATTTCCTTCCCTCCCATATAAAGTTCAAAACGTTCGGCCAATGCAGGATCATCTTTTTTCTCTTTCGCGAGCGATGACCCGGAAGCCGGGTAATCATAGATGAAGGTGGGCTGCGTAAGTCCCAAGCGAGGTTCGATAGAAGAGACCATGATCTCGTCGAAGCAATTCCCCGTCACTGCTTTATCCATTGACATCGGTGCATAGGAGGCAAAAGCCTCTCTTACAGATATACTCTGCCACGGCCTTTGCAACCCAAGTGCCCTGCCCTGGTAGTTAATTACATCCCCACAACCGAGATCAGCGGCAACAGAGACAATCAGTTCCTCACATTCTTCCATGAGCCGGTGATAGTCCACGCCCCGGCAATACCACTCCAGCATCGTGAACTCAGGAAGGTGGTACGAACCTCGTTCGCCGTCACGGAAACATTTGCAGATTTGAAATATCATTGGATAACCAGCCGCAAGAAACCGCTTCATGTGAAGCTCGGGAGATGTGTGCAAGAATGAATCGCCACACGAGATGGCATCAATATGTGTTTCCGGGATCAGCGCCGGAATCATATGGGGAGTCTCTACCTCCAGATAATCCCGGCTCACAAAAAAATCGCGGATCGCACGGATCATCCTGGCACGCTTCCATAAAATTTCCCGCTTCTTTGCCAGTTTCCCATCTTGTACCATAGGTGTCTCAATCCTTGACCCTGGTTAGATATTCGCCGCTTCGTGTATCGACTCTTATCTTCTCACCTTCTTCAACAAAAGGGGGAACCTGAATTTGATAACCCGTTTGCAGGGTTACTGGCTTAGTCTTGCCTGATACAGAATCGCCCTTGGCCCATGGGTCGGCTCGTATGACGACAAGATCAACGAAATTCGGCACGCTCACCTCCAGAGCCTTATCCTCAAAGAACAGTATTTCCACCTCTAAGTTGTCAATAAGAAAATTTTTCGCCTCCGCAACTTGATCCTCGGTGAGAAAGACCTGTTCATAACTTTCGTTGTCCATGAAGCAGTATTTCCCCTGTTCATGATACAGGTACTGCATTTTTTTCTGCTGGAGGTCTGCGGGTTCGAAAGTATCCACGGAACGGAATGTCCGCTCAAACTGTGCTCCCGTGATCATATTGCGCAATTTAGACCTGTACAGAGCCTGACCCTTTCCCGGTTTGACAAAGTTGAACTCAGTAACGATATAAGGCTCATTGTCAATCTTGATCCTTAAACCTTTCTTCAAATCACTCGCAGTATACATTTAAGAAATTCTCTCCTTTCATTCTAAATCACGGAATTACTAATTCACTTCTCCCGTCCTGTCAAAAAAATATTCGCCTGCCTCGCGAGCCATCATGTGAAAAGGAGACCCGGGATAAAGAGGACACTTCCCCTTGCCCCCCGGCATATCAAATACATATTGGGGTACACAAAGCCCAGATATGTTGCCCCATATTTTCTCCATGATTTTTATTCCTGACCGCATTCCTGTGCGGAAATGATCCGTACCTTTTACCGGATCGCACTGAAACAAATAATAAGGCTTGACGGATATCCGCTGAAGGCCATAGAAAAGGTCCCGTAGGGTTTCATAGTTATCGTTGATGCCCCGAAGCAGGACGGATTGATTTGATACGGGGATTCCCGCCTCAAGTATCATTTCACAGGCATGCGCAGCTTCCGGTGTAATTTCATTCGGATGATTGAATTGCGTATTGAACCAAAGAGGACGATGCTTGCGCAACATCCCGCACAGTTTACGGGTAATCCTCATGGGCATGACAACGGGAACGCGGCTTCCTATGCGCAGCACCTCCACATGGGGGATAGCAAGCAATGATCCGAGAAACCAATCAAGGGTCCCTTCTCTCATGGTGAGAGGATCACCTCCCGAAACGATGACTTCGCGGATATGCCTCGTCTTGGACACATAATCAAGCATGCGTTCCATGTACCCCCTGCTCTCTTCGATCCCGCTTCTCCTCCATGTTCGCTTGCGATTGCAGTGCCGACAATATGTCGCGCACTTATGCGTGACGATCGCAACGCAGCGATCACGATAACGATGCACAAGGCCTGGAACGGGCATGTCCCGTTCTTCTTCGAGAGGGTCGGCCACACCCCCGAGCGAAAAACTTATCTCCCTTTCATCGGGAAAACACTGACGACGAAGGGGGTCGTTATCATCCGCTGCATTCATTAGAGAAAAATAATACGGCGTGAAGCCAAAGGGATATGACCTTGCCACGGCTTGATATTTTTTGAGGGCCGCAGGCGTCTTCTTGAGGACACCGGCCAATTGAGGAATTGTGCGTATCCGATTCCTGTATTGCCACTCCCAGTCATGCCAATCCCTGGACGAGACTCCTCGCCACGGGCCTATGGAAATAGTATGATTATTCGATTCCATGCTTTACAATGCTTCAAATAGAGTTTATTGAAAAGTTGCCTTCCGTTATTCGATTTTATAGCATCAAACATTCATTATTACAAATTAGAATCCGGAAAGTTGTCGTCAAGCCCATGGTCTGAGAATCAGCACCAGATATAGAATCTTGCCATCCTCGATATTATACCTCGAGCTGCCATGTTAAGAAACGAATTATTCAAAGCGACACAGCCAATGGAATAAACGTGTACATCGCTTAATCCCCATCGGAAAAAATTGAAGCTCTCCGCCGCAAGCTGCTGAGCGTCTTCGATTCTTAAGCAAATGTAGTTCGTCATGCGCTCGCTACCGAATACAATTACCACTCAGAATGGCATCCCAAAGAGAGATTGTTGAGAACAGTCTTGTGAGTATTTCGGCTGTTGGAGGAACGACGGCAATATTTATTTTGCATTGCATATTAATCAGAAATAGGCAATAATTAAGGCATATTAATCGCAGAATTGCAGTGTCGACCATGCAGAGGCAAATGCGGTTAGTAATTGAAAATGAAGAACGTCGCCATATGCGCAGGTGCCTCAGAATGTGACTATATGAGCAAGCAGCAGAATTCATTTAATCGGCCAGTGATGCCCTTTTCTATGAGCAAGAAAGAATCAAGGGGAAAATAATCGAAGGATGAACTTTCGCCGGCGCAAGGTATCTTTTAAGCCCCGGGTGCTGGCATTAGTATGGGGATTTCTTTATTCGAAGCGAAGAACCACGCTCCGGCCCGAAGCGCGGTGCGGCCATCGGAAAAATTCACGTGCCCTATCTCCCGAGATTACTCTGATCCGTAATGACAGGAAATATTTTTAAAAGGAGACCAATCTATGAAATCGTTATCGAAAGATGAACTGAAAACCTTGATGAGCAAACAGAAAGGCCCTTGCGTCTCAATGTTTATGCCCGCCTATCGTGCCGGCGCTGAGATCCAGCAAAATCAGATCAGATTCAGAAATCTGCTTCGTGAAGCCGAGGAAAAATTGATCGCCGCTGGCTGCCGCGCCCCAGAGGCGAAGGCGTTGCTCGAACCTGCACAGGGGCTTTCAGGCAATATCCCTTTCTGGCGACAACAGAGCGGCGGTCTCGCCGTCTTCGTATCTTCAGATATATTCCTTCATTACGGCCTGCCCATAAATTTTGATGAACTGATAGTGGTCGCTGACCGTTTTCACGTCAAACCTCTTTTGCCGGCCCTGAGCGGCGACGGGCGTTACTACATTTTGACGTTGAGTCAAAAAGGGAGCCGTCTTTATGAAGGCACAAAACAAGACATCAGGGAAATTCAGATTGAAACAATACCCAAAAGCCTTGCCGACGCCCTCCAGTACGATGAGCTGGAAAGGCAGATCCGTTTCCATAGGGGTACGCCACGGGGGGGCGAGCGCGGATCCATGATGTCAGGGGGCGGCGCGCAACTGGACGATGCGAAGGAAAACATTTCAAAATATTTCCGCCAGATCGACAAGGGCCTACATGACCTCCTGAAAGACGAACGGGTGCCTCTGGTGCTCGCCGGCGTCGATTATTTATTTCCGATTTACAGGGAAGTGAATACATATCCTTATCTTATGGAAAATGGGATCCCCGGAAACCCTAAAGGAATAAGTGCGGACCAGTTGCATAAGCTGGCGCTCGAGATTGCAAGGCCTTATTTTCAAAAGGCGGAAAATGACGCCATCGCTCAATACAGGCAATCGTCTGGCACGGGATTGACTTCCAGTGACATTAAGGAGATTGCCCGTGCAGCGTGTGACGGGCGGGTTGGTCTGCTCTTTATCGCCACGGGTCATAAGCAATGGGGTGTTTTTGATCCGGAAACGAAGAATGTGCAAGTACACCAAAAGATGGAACCGAGTAGTGAGGATCTCTCGGATTTTTCAGCAATTCAGACTCTGTTGAATGGCGGCACTGTTTTTTCTCTTCCCCGGGAAAGAATGCCTGATGATAAACCAATCGCAGCATTATTTCGTTATTGAAACAGAAAACATAACGTCTCCATTCATCTTGAACGTACTCCCCATATGGATTTTCAGGATAGCAAGGTAAATGTTGCACGGTTTTCCGTGCTGTCGAATACAGCCCTTGTGGTTATGAAGGTCGCCGTCGGGCTCCCGATTGGATCGGTGTCTATCATTTCCGAGGCGATCCATTCCGGAGTAGACCTTCTGGCTTCCTTAATCACGACATTCTCCGTCAGCAAATCCAGCATGCCTGCCGATGCCGAGCATCCCTTTGGCCATGGAAAAGTAGAAAACATTTCCGGCACTGTCGAGGCGCTACTCATCTTTCTTGCAGCTGCCTGGATCATCTATGAGGCCATAAAGAAACTCCTCAATCCGGAACCTATTGAATATGCCAGTTGGGGCGTAGGGGTGATGTCAATTTCAGCTCTGGTTAATGTGGTAGTGTCAAGAATGCTTTTTAAAGTTGCTGGAGAGACTGATTCTATTGCTCTTGCAGCAGACGCCTGGCATCTGCGTACCGATGTATATACCTCTGCCGGCGTGATGGCAAGTCTTGCCCTGATCTGGCTGGGTCATCTTGTTTCACCTGCCGCCAATCTATACTGGCTGGACCCTGTTGCTGCGATCGCGGTGGCCTTGTTTATTATGGGCGCTGCCTACAGGCTGACACTCCAATCGGCGCAGGATCTGATGGATGTGAAACTTCCCGCAGAAGAGGAGGCCTGGATCCAGCAGCTGATAATGACGCAGAAGTCTGTTATACACGGCTTTCACCTATTGCGCACGCGCAAGGCGGGAAATTACCGCTTCGTTGACTTCCACATAAAAGTAGATCCTTCCATGTCTGTTGAGGACTCTCACAAGATTGCTGATGAGTTATCCAGCAGAATAGAAAATCATTTCCTCAATACGAACGTCACTGTTCACATCGAGCCGTGCGACGGCAGATGTGACGATGATTGTCTACCCGGATGCCTGCTGCCGGAGAATGAGCAGAAGTCCGTGATGCAAAAACACCGGCGAGTCTGATAAAATCAGGAATGTTCTGTCAGAAATTATTCAGCCCTTGTATATGAACCTTTCAAACAATCTGTGGAAAGGTGTCCAGTGCGAATCGTCAGCGGATTCCTGGATAAATTCCTGGAAGGCATTAACCTTGGCATCAAGATCGTCCATAAAATGTACGATTAATGCCTCCGGCGTCTTGGGGCGCTTTGGCGAACCGAATTCCTGAGTACCGTGATGGCTCAATATCAGATGGCGGAGCTCCATGGCAAGTTGCTCCGGAAAACCTTCTATTGTGGCCACCCTGGCATCAAGCATCTCCAGACCGATCACGATATGCCCAATCAGTCTGCCCTCATCGCTGTAGTCAAACATCCTGTCATAGGTATATTCGTAAATCTTGCCTATATCATGCAGGATGCCCCCGGACATCAGAAGGTCCCTGTTGATACCCTGGTAATGCTTTGTTACAAGATCGAGCAGGCGTATGACTGAGAGCGTGTGTTCAAGAAGGCCTCCGATGTAAACATGATGAAAACTTTTTGCCGCCGGGGCCTTCTTGAATAATCTGGCAATCTCCTCGTCATGGAAAAACAAGTGTAACAGATCCCTCAAGCAGGGCGTTTCGATTCGCTCTACAAAGCCCATGAGATCGGCGAACATCACATCGATGTCTCCTTTTGCCACGGGCAGATATTCGGCCAGGTCGACGGCGGCGTCATCGACCTTCCTGACACCCGTTATGGAAAGTTGAACGGTGCTTCTGAAGCTGACTGCCCCTCCTTGCGCCTTAATCACATCCCCCTTACTGAAGGCTTTGTCCCACTCGATTGCATTCTCCCAGATCTTCCCGTCAACCTCGCCCGTCTTATCCTTGAGACGCACGTTTAGATAAGGCGTTCCCTTCTGAGAGAAAGCAAGATTCTTCTCGGTGACAAGAAATGACTCGTTCACTTTTTCACCCGGCTTTATATCTTTGATATAGACGCTCTTACTCTTCATGTTCGCACCTGTCGTTGCCTATCGCCGTTTTCTCACTTCTCTCTCAAGATGCGATGATCACCCGCCCTGATAGTAAGCTTTGTTATGTCAAAGTACTCCATCAGCGGAATGATGAATTTTCTTGAAAGACCTGTCAACTCTTTCATACTTGCGGGTGTAGCCTTCCCATCCCTCACGAGAAGGGCTTTGTAATCTTCCCGCAGCCTTGTTAAGACTTCTTTGTGAAAATAGAGATCTTCACTTATCTTTATGAGAGAACCTTCTTTGAGCATTACGTTGATGACGCTTTCAGCCAGGCTCCTTTGGCCCGCAAATTTTTCCATAAGCTCCTTGATTGTGGGAGGGGTAAGCCCTGCTCCCATATAGGTCTCCCCAATTTTGCTCCGTAGATCCTCCAAGTCCCCCTTGAGATCCACACGGTGTGCCGACAGGCGAATGTTCTCCCTCTCGACGACTATTTCGCCTCTCTTTTCGAGTTCTCTGACAGCCATATTAAAGAGCCTTTGTCTGGCGAATTGTCCCGCTGTACTCCTCAACTCTTCTTTTGATATGCCTTCCTTCAGAGGATATCTCTCATGATAGTCCCGCATTTCGCGGAGAATTCTGTCCTGAAGGTTCTGATAGATGGAGGAAGATACTATCCTGGATTCATCAGCATCCACGACGACGACCTTCTTTTTTGAAGACAGAGTTCCTACAATGTCTTTAAGGATGTGCTGATGAATTCCAGTTCTCATTTCAAGCTCAGATATTCCAATGCCCTCAATTCCTGACCGTTCAATGATAATCGCCGCCCTCTCTGCATCACTACTGTCATGCAGGAGATCTATTTCATGATTCACCCGATCAGATTTTCTCTTATGCTTCTTAGGCAAAGGATCGACGATCATCCCCCCGCCGATCGTCGTTACAGGTGAGTAGCTCCTGATGACAAACCGATCTCTTGCCATTGCAACGATGGGAGACTCGAGGACTACTTGCGCCGAAGCCTTGTCTCCGGGCTCCGCGTCTTCACGGTCCAGGAGTATTATCCTGCCGATTACTTCATTCGTTCCCACATGAAACCGCACCAGGTTCCTGTTTTTCAGTCTTTTATTGTTGTTTGACAAATATTCCATGCATACGTCCAGGCGCATTGATGACTTAAGAGTCCGGGGCCTGGCTAGCACATCTCCTCTCGCGATCGTATCCCTTTCTACGCCCTGCAGATTTATGGCAGTCCGCTGGCCCGTCTCAGCAATGGTTGCGCTCTTATTATGGATCTGTATGCCCCGCACCTTGGCAGTAACTCCGGCCGGCAGTATTTCTACATCTTCACCCAACTTTATGTCTCCAGAAATCAGGGTTCCTGTAACGACTGTCCCGAATCCCTTCATGGTAAATACCCTATCTACAGGCAGCCGGAAGATGCCCGCATCCGATTCTCCCCCCATTATATTCGACGCTACTTCGCCGAGTGCCTTCAGCAATTCCTCGATCCCTGCACCTGTGATTGAAGAAACGGGTATGACAGGAGAGGCCTCCAGAAAAGTCCCTTTTAGAAATTCATGGACATCGTCTTTCACTAGATCGAGCCACTCATCCGCTACCATATCGGCCTTGGTAAGGGCAATAAGACCTTTCTTAATGCCGAGGAGCGAGCAGATGTTAAGGTGTTCCCTTGTCTGGGGCATGACGCCCTCGTCTGCTGCGATTACCATAATCACCATATCGATGCCGGAGGCGCCGGACACCATATTTCTTATGAATCTTTCATGGCCGGGAACGTCCACAATACCGAATGTCCGGCCGTCCTGAAGAGTTAGGGAGGCAAAGCCAAGTTCAATGCTGATCCCCCGCTCCTTCTCTTCTTTGAGCCTGTCCGTGTCGATACCGGTGATGGCCTTTATAAGGGCTGTCTTGCCATGATCGACATGGCCGGCTGTTCCTATGATGAAATGCTTCATACGACCTAAATAACAAACTACCTGATGTTTAACAATAACAAAAAAACCTTTCTTTGCTGCGGAAAAGCGTCCGAGCACAAGATGAAACGGCGACAGAATTAGGCCTGGCCTATCTCCAGGGTCTCATTTTTGAGGCAAAGAAATGCAATACCTGATTCATATATAGGGCTGGTCTATGCGCTCAGGACGGAAAATCCGGAGGGTAACTACTTCATCGGATGGAACAGCATCCATGTGCCCCACATCGCAAAGAAGGCAAAGCAGATCCCCTGGGTAGCACTGCCATCACAGCCCGCTGAGAGGGAAAAGGCAACTTTTCCCGCAGAGCATACTATGAAATGCAGCAGAAGTTTATATGAAGAGTAAGAAACACGGGAAAGCTTGTTCAGAAAATATAGGAGAATGGTCCCCGGATCTGTCCGAAACAGTCGGTGACGGCGAGTGTCGCATGTGCCATCCGTCGGCATATGCCGGCCTTGATACGTGTCTTTGAGGCCTTCTCATGTCACTGAATGCCGCCGTCTATCACCTTTCCGTCCTTGACTATGAAGTAGCGATGGTAATAGTTCCCACCCATCGGGTCGGGGACGAGGTAGACGAGCTTTTCCGAGCCATCCGACTGCAGTTCAACCCAGAGGGGGGTTCCGAAGGTGTCCGTTATAGACTTGGCTGGGTCCGGCTTGTCTGCGTAATAGAACTTGTCCCACGAACAGGCAGCTAGTCCGCACAAGAGGATCATAGAGAGGAAGACGGCAGCTATCCGTGCAAAGAGTTTTCCTGCATTTTTTTTCATGACATTTCCTTCTGTCATTCTCCCGTCGGGTCGGAATCCAAGAAGACATTTTGCGTGATAGTATGGTGAAGAAGAAACGACCCACAATTCGCATTACGGACATCTAACAGCAGTCCCTGTAATCAATGTGTGCTGTGTGATCTGTGATGAAGCGCGCTTTTTTTAAAATTAACAAACTGCCAGCCATTTGACAATAACAAAATTTATATTAGGCACCGCGAAGCCGGCAACGTTTACCCGCGCCACCTGAGGTAATCCCGAAAATGAGTCCTGGCACTCGCATCAAACCCGGTATCGTCATTCGCCATAGTTCTCGTTGAAATTACATTGACATGACTGACATCTTCCTTCTATATTGCCTGCAATGAAATTAGAGGAAAGCGTATGGCAGATTCAGCCAGCAAGAGGCTTCTTCTAAGCAGCGTTTGCCGGCCTTTTGGTGCAAAATACGGCGACAGTTTTAACGTAACGAGCGACGGCGCTCATCAACTAATGTGGGCGCAAGGACCATTTCGCACGTTCACCACCACCACCCAGTGGGGGATTGATCTCATCGCGGAGAACATTGAGATACCGACCACTACCCTGCATTATCCGACAATGGCGCAATGGGGAAGAGAGATAAAGAGGGGGTACGACTACATAGGAATAGCATTCGTCCATGCGACAAGGCATAAGATGATCCCTATGGTTGAGGCTGTCCGCAAGTGCACGCCTCAATCCAAGATAATCTTGGGAGGCTACGGTGCGGCATTCCCCGATCATGAGCTCAACCAATATGCCGATTATATCTGTAGGGGCGAAGGTATAGAATTTATGAGGAGACTCCTTGGGGAGTCCATAGGAAAGCCCCTTGTCCAACCTACCATAGCCAGCAGGTCTTATATAATGTCCCTGCCGCTTCCAAGGGAGGGTTATATCTTTGGCGGCCTTGGCTGCCCCTTTGGGTGCGATTTCTGCGCGACCTCCCATTTCTTTGACCGTAAACACATTTTGTTGCTCCCCGACGGCAAATCTATCGTCGACTCTATCAAACGGCTACGGAAGTCATATCCGCAAATGACCAGATTCTATCTCTGTGATGAGGATTTCTTCGTCGAGAGGAAGAGAGCGATACAATTCTTGGAGGAAATTCGTAAGTCCGCTTTGCCACCCATTTCAATGATGGGATATGGAAGCGTTAAGTCTCTGTCACAATTTTCGGCAGCTGAACTAACAGAAATGGGATTTGATCTCTTATGGATAGGCTTCGAGGGCAAGCGGGCTCAATTCAAGAAAATGGAGGGCAGGTCATATGCAGAACTGTTTGCAGACCTGCGAGAACACGGAATCAGCATAATTGCATCCATGATAATCGGATTCGACTATCAGACGCCTGAGATCATAGAGGAGGAGTTCCAGGAGTTGATGAGCCTTAAGCCTTCCGTTTGCCAGTTTCTTATTTATGGGCCAGCCTATGGCACTCCTTTATATAATCGGCTAAAGGCAGTGGACAGATTCCTTCCCACCATTGATATTTCGAACAGGTGGGATGGATTTTGGCTGGGCTTCAGACACCCGCACATAGACGAAGAAGAGATGTCAAGAATTCAGATGCGTCTGTATAATAATGAATTTACAATCATAGGGCCTTCTGTCTTCCGCATTCTTGAGAATCAGTTGAAAGGATACGTAACACTAAGGTACCATCCCTCTCCACGAGCAAGGGCAAAGGCCGAGATCTATAAAAATACGGCCCGTAAGGCGCTGATGCTTATTCCTGCAAGCAAGAGATACTTGCGTCACGAAATCAACAACTGGCTGGATGCACTGAAAGAACGGATCATTTCAGAAACAGGAGATATGACCCCAAAGGAATACATACTGTCAAAGTTCGTTCCCCTTTTGATTAAGTCTGCAGACCTGAAACTGCGCCTTAATTTCGGAATGCAACCCAAGTTCACAAGACGAACATACCGGATGTAGTTCCGTTCTCTATTTTTAGACTCATCCATAAAGCAAACAAGACTTCCCACCAACGATCCTCTTTTAGATTTCAATGCCTTAGAATGCAAGTTATCGTGAGACGATAATTCTCTACTTGATATGACCAGACCAAATTTGTTAACATCATTTTTTTTAAAGGATCATGAACTCTATGAGGATACTCGGTCTCGATTACGGCAGTAAGAGAATAGGCGTTGCCGTTTGTGATGAGCTTGGCATGATAGCCCAGGGGCTCGCCACCATTACCCGGAGGAATCGCCGGCAGTATCTGGAAGAGATTGCCGGATTCATCAGGACTTATAATGTGGAGAAGATTGTGATCGGCTATCCCATACGACTCAATGGCACCGAAGGCATAGAGTGTGAAAAAGTCAGCAAATTTGCATCTCTTTTGGAATCCACATTCTCTCTGCCTGTCATCAAATGGGATGAAACACTTTCAACAAAGGAGGCGGAAGAAATCCTCATTCGTGCTAACGTGCCCAGAGACAAGAGGAAGAATACAGTGGATAAGCTTGCCGCCAGTTTAATCCTCCAGGGATATCTGGATGCCTTGGACCGCCGCGACAAGTCGCAGTAGTTTCAGATGGACTAATTGTATGAAGACCCGAACCACAGCACATAAACATAAAAAAAGCCCCGTCGTCATCTTAGCGGTTATAATCTTTTTTATTCTGTTGGCCGGTCTCTACTATGCATTAAGTCCCGTAGACCGTTTTGCCTTTAGTCCTGTAGACAGTCGCACTGAGCCCGTTACAGTTGATATTCCGAGTGGGACTGGTTCCCTCGGGTCAGTTGACCTACTTGAAAACGCGGGGCTCATAAAGAATAAATATCTTTTTTATGCATTAGTGATTGCGAGAAATGCGCGGGTCAAAATCAAGGCAGGTGAGTATGAGCTGTCAACATCCATGTCACCGCTGGATATCATCAATAAGCTGGTGAAGGGCGATATTAAGTTATATACGGTTACCATCCCCGAGGACTTCACGGTCGCGGAGATTGCCGCTTGTCTTGCCTCTCATAAATTAGTCGACGAAAAGGCATTTGTGTCCCTCTGCGAGGATGGGAAGTTCGTTGCCTCATTAGGCATAGAGGGCAAAACCGTCGAAGGATATCTTTACCCCGATACATACAAATTTGATAAATCCATGGATGCAAAATACATAATCAGAACTATGGTCAATAATTTCTGGACAAAGTTCGGCGACAAGATGCGGGAAAGGGCGGAAGAACTCGGTTTGACGATAAACCAGGTTGTTACGCTTGCTTCCCTTATCGGCAAAGAAACGGGGGATGAAAAAGAAAAGCCCCAGGTCTCAGCCGTCTTTCACAATCGACTGAAAAAAAGAATGAAACTGCAAAGTGATCCCACGGCCGTTTATGATCTCTGGTCTGTTACAAAGATCGTAAAGAAAAAGCACCTTCTTAAAAATACACCTTATAATACATACGTGATCAACGGATTGCCTCCCGGTCCCATCGCGAATCCGGGAGTCGATTCCTTGCAGGCAGCCCTCTATCCCGCTTCTGTCAATTACCTGTACTTCGTTTCCAATAACGATGGCTCCCACAACTTTTCGCCCAGCCTCGCCGCTCATAACAGGGCGGTCTTAAAATATCAAACTGATAGAAAAAAAGAGTGATTTTTTCCTTGACAAACAAATTTTCCCTCCTTATAGTTAAGCCAAGTGGAGTAAAGTGGCTTATTGTGGAGGGAAGTTGCTCATGTCCGTCTTCAGGGGTCAGTATCATCATTCCATAGATGCCAAGGGCCGGATCATATTTCCTGCAAAACTGCGAGAAGTTTTCACCGAGACATATGACAGCAGGCTGGTTATTACAAACTGGGATAATTACCTGATGGTCTTTCCCTATGACGAATGGCGGATCCTGGAGGAGAAGGTCAGCCATCAGTCCCTATTCAGAAAAGAAGTTAGGGCCTTTCAACGTTTTTTCATGTCCGGCGCCGTTGATTGCTCTTTCGACAGCCAGGGCAGAGTCCTCATTCCCCCCAACCTTCGAGAATATGCGGCCCTTGATAAAGATATAGTTCTGGCAGGCATGATTAAGGTCATAGAGATATGGAGCAAAGAACGTTTCGATGACGAAATAAAGAGAAGTGCAATCGATATCGATAGCTTCAGCAAATATATGGCGGATCTGGGGATATAGAAGAAGGCCCATGGAATGTGCTCCTTTCATATACCGGTCATGCAGAGAGAGGTTGTTGAGTCCCTTCGTTGCGGACGGGGAGGAATATATGTCGACGGAACCGTAGGGGGGGGGGACATGCCTACGAGATTCTTCGCCACAGTGCACCAGACGGCTTATTGATAGGCCTGGACGTTGATGATGATGCCTTACGGGAATCGGGGGAACGATTAAGACCCTTTCACAACAGAAATATCCTCATAAAGGGCAATTTCGCAGATATAGATACTATCTTGGCATCCTTGAATATCAGGGAAGTTGATGGCATCCTTCTCGACTTGGGGGTTTCTGGTCATCAGCTGAAAACGGCGCACAGGGGTTTCAGCTTTTCCTTGAATGCTGCCCTCGATATGCGCATGGATCAGGGCCGAGGGCTCTCTGCTTACGATATTATCAACACATTTCCGGAAGACGAGTTGAAGAGGATCATTAGGGACTATGGCGAGGAGATGATGGCGGAAAGGATTGTAAAGAGGATCTCCATGCGAAGAAAGACATCCCCCATCGAAACAACGGCAGAACTTGCCGATGTCATTATCAAGGCCCTCCCATCTTCATTTAAGCCAAGGAAGATTCATCCCGCAACCCGAACTTTCCAGGCAATCAGGATATACGTCAATAAGGAACTTCTAAGTCTTCATAATGCCATAAATCGCGGCGTAGATGTCCTCAGGAAATCGGGGCGCTTTTCCATCATATCATTTCACTCCCTGGAAGACAGGATTGTCAAGGACGGCTTCCGGTCATGGGAGAAGGCATGTATTTGCCCCCCGTCCTTGCCAGTGTGCGCGTGTAATAGAAGAGCCAAGTTGAAGATATTGACCAGAAAGCCGATAACACCCGCGGCTTCTGAAATTGAATGTAATCCGCAGGCAAGAAGCGCAAAGCTAAGAACGGCCGAAAGGATCTAAAAAATGCAGTCGGAAGAAGTTATCCAGGGAAATGTCTGCGAAGTGGAGAAGGTTTCTACTCAGATAAAATATTCGAATTTTATCTTCGTCACTTTAGTGCTCATGGCAGTCGCCCTTTTCTATGTTTGGTCACATATCCACATGACAGAGCTCGAGTACATGGTGGCAGCGGAAATGAGTATAAAAGAAAAGCTTCTCGAGGAACAAAGTAAATTGAAGGTTGAGGTTGCAACCCTGAAATCACCGCAGCGACTCGAGGCAATAGCAAGAGAGCAATTGCAGATGACGTATCCTACACGGGATCAAGTCATAATTCTCAATACCGATGAAATGGCAAATGCTAATAAAACGGGTTCCTAATAATCGGGGAGTGCAGAAATGACGGGCGAATCAAAAAAATGGCTGAAATTCAGGATTGTTACGGTGCTGGTATTTTTCCTGGTGCTTTTCATCGCCCTTGTATCGAGGGCGTTCCAGATTCAGGTGCTTTCCGGAAAGCTCCTCAAGACCCTTGCCGAGAGGCAACACATAAAGACGTTGCAAATCGAACCGGAGAGGGGCATCATATTCGATCGCAACGGTGAGAAGCTCGCCGCAAGCACTATGGTGAGTTCCGTCTTTGCGGATCCATCGAAGATAAGCAATTCCGCTGAAGTTGCCGAAGTGTTAGCCCCGATTCTCAATATAGATAAGGAAACTATTACAAAAAAGCTTTCCGGCTCAAAAAATTTCTGCTGGTTAGCGAGAAAAATTCCTGCCGACCAGGCGAGCAGGATAGAGGCCCTGAATATCGATAGCGTCTTCCTGATCAAGGAACCGAAACGCTTTTATCCGAACGGGGAACTGGCCGGCCGCCTAATCGGCTTCGTAGGATTGGACTACACCGGCCTCGAAGGGCTCGAGCTCAAATACGATAACTACTTGAAGGCAACGCCAGAAAAGCTAATCTGGGCGCGGGATGCAAGGGGGAACCGATTGTATCCACGGATCGAAGAACCCATTGTACAACAGGAAGAAGGATACAATCTCATTTTGACAATCGACAGCCGCATCCAGCACATCGTAGAAACGAATCTGCAGGAGGCGATTACGGCGAAAGGCGCAAAGGGCGGTTTCGTCGTTGTCATGGATCCGAAGACAGGTGAAATACTCGCCCTTGCCGATCAACCGGGCTTCGATCCAAACAAATTTTCCTCCTACAATCTCGGCAAAGGCAAGAACAAAGTCATCACTGACTGTTTTGATCCGGGCTCGACGTTCAAGCCTTTTCTCGCGGCGGGAGCCCTCGAGGAAGGCATAGTCAAGGAAACGGATAGATTTAACTGTGAAAACGGGACATATGTGGTATCGGACAGAACCTTCCATGAGGCAAATAAAAAGAGGTACGGCTCACTCACTTTCCACGATGTGCTGAAGTATTCAAGCAACATCGGATGCGTGAAGATCTCTGAAAGGCTGAAGAAAGAAAAATTCTACCATTATATTACACAATTTGGATTTGGCTCAAAGACGGGGATCGATCTTCCCGGTGAGGTCAGCGGACTATTGAGGCCGCAGCAGAACTGGACAAGAGTTGATACGTCGACCATTGCCTTCGGCCAGGGCGTCTCCGTAACTGCCATCCAGCTTATCACAGCGCTTTCCGCCATAGCAAATGAAGGCATGCTGATGAAGCCCCATATCGTGCGTGCGGTTGTCAACAAACAGGGACAGATTATCGAGAAAGTCACGCCTACTCCTGTAAGGCAGGTCATATCTCCGAAAACGGCAAAAAGACTTACGGCGATCCTGAAGGATGTAGTCGGAGAAGATGATGGAACCGGCAAGAAAGCCCAGATCACAAATGTTTCCGTGGCAGGCAAAACGGGGACTTCCCAAAAGTTCGATTTTTCCCGACGTGCCTATTCTTCTGAAAGGGTCAGAACCTCTTTTATGGGATTCTTCCCCGCCGAAGATCCGCAGGTTGCCATTCTGGTGACACTCGACGAGCCGCAGAGGGACAAGTGGGGCGGACTGGCCGCAGCTCCTGTTTTCAAAAATATCGGCGAACAGATCTTGACATGCTTCAAAACAGATATTAAGGAAGCTCCTTTCCCCGTCCTCGAAGAAGAGAAACCAAATGGTATTAAATTAAAGCTCGTGTCTGCACCGCAAATAATAAGCAGGCACAGCGATATGGAAAATGACATGGATGAGCCGTTCATGCCCGATTTCACCGGCATGACCATGAGAGACGTTCTGAAGAAGGCAAAGGAAAAAGGGCTTGACGTAAAGGTGGCAGGAACCGGTTGGGCTGTGAGTCAGGAGCCCAAGCCCGGGATGCCCATACGCAACCATCGGTCCTGCACCATTGCTTTCAGCACGGGCTATTGAGGAACCAATGTGCAAATACAGGCTGTGATAAAGGATATCGACATCATCCAGGTTTCTGGAGTCCTTTCAGGAGAAGTCTCAGCCATCTGCTATGATTCAAGAAACTGTGAGAAAGATAGCCTGTTTGTGGCTGTAAGCGGTCTGAAGCTTGACGGCCATGCATATATAGAAGAAGCAGTTGACCGGGGCGCAAAATTCGTCGTTCACGAAAAAGATTATTCCCCGCCGCCCGGAGTAACGTCCATCAGGGTCCCCAATAGCCGCGCGATCCTCGGTGTCCTCGGAAAGAATTTTTACAACGACCCGTCTTCCCATATTTGTCTCATAGGCGTCACGGGGACAAACGGAAAGACAACAGTGACCTACTTGCTGGAAGCAATTCTTAAAGCAGCAGGATTCTCCGTCGGCGTGGTCGGCACGGTTAACTACAGGTTTAATAATAAAGAACTGCCGGCCCCACATACTACACCGGAGTCATATGAACTGCAGCGCATATTGAGGATTATGGTCGATCGAGGCGTCACCCACGTCGTTATGGAGGTTTCTTCCCACGCACTCGATCTGAGAAGGGCCGATGAATGCTCTTTCGACATGGGCATCTTTACGAACCTCTCGCAGGACCATCTGGATTATCATCAGACTTTGGAGAATTATTTTCAGGCGAAGAAGCGCTTTTTCACAGATATTATACCGGCAGGTAAAAAGAACTATGCATACAGGATGATCATTAATGGAGATGACCCTTGGGGGCAGAGAATCGTTGCTGAGGCAGGTGCAAGCCTCCCTTACCGCACATTCTGCATTGATCATAAATGCGATATTACTGCCGAGAGATACTCATTTTCTTTGGAAGGGACGAGGGCGGAAATAAATACAAGCGGCAGCCGCATCTCCATATTTTCGCCGCTCATCGGAAAATTCAATTTGCATAATATACTGGCTTCCGTAGCAGCAGCCTCCCTGCTTGGCCTATCTGAGAACCTCATCCGGACCGGTGTGGAAAGTTTGAGAAATGTGCCGGGACGGCTGGAAAAGGTGAGTGTTTCCGGCGAACCTGAGGTCTTCGTCGATTATGCGCATACGGAAGATGCCCTGCAGCGGGTGTTGCAGAATTTATCTCCGTTCAAGAAGGGACGCATCATCACGGTATTCGGCTGTGGCGGCGACAGGGACCGCGGGAAAAGACCCCTGATGGGAAAGGCAGCGACGGCTTGGAGCGACCTTGCCATTCTGACCTCAGATAATCCCAGAACGGAAGACCCGCTCTCCATTATCGCGGAGATAGAAAAGGGTATGGGTGGAAACTCCGCCAGGAAACTTCTTCCGGGGAAGCTTGGTAAAAATACAAATGAAAAAAGTTATGTAGTGATTCCCGATCGCAGAGAGGCGATTGAAACGGCGGTCACCCTCGCCGGCAATTCAGATATTGTGCTCATCGCCGGAAAAGGACATGAAGATTATCAGGTCATTGGAGCAAAGAGGATCCCCTTTGACGACAGGCGGGTCGCCAGGGAAGCCTTGTTGAATAAACGGCATGAGGGATAACATTGAAACCAGAGTCATCAATTCCCTGTCTGGACGTCAATGAAGTCTTAAATGCCACAGGAGGGACTTTGGTAGGCGGAAGCACAGACACACCATTTAATGGCGTATCTACCGATTCAAGGCAGACAATGCCTGGCAGTTTGTTTATCCCCCTTATAGGAGAAAAATTCGACGGTCATGATTTTATCGCCGCCGCAATAAGGAATGGTGCTCATGGCTTCCTGGTAGAGAGAGGATATGAAAATAAGATAAGAGAGAAATTTGCAGACAAAACCATCATCCGTGTTGACCATACCCTGAAGGCCTTAGGCGACATAGCCCATGCCTGGCGAAAAAAAATTAGAGCCAGGGTTGTCGCCATCACAGGCAGTTCCGGAAAAACAACGACTAAGGAAATGCTGGCAGGCATTGCCGGCCTGAGAAAAAAAATTATCAAGGCGCAGGGAAATTACAATAACCTTATCGGTCTTCCCATGACAGTTCTCAATATCAACGCCCAACATGAACTGGCCATCCTGGAGATGGGTACAAACACGAGGGGAGAAATCGGCAGGTTGACGGAGATCGCAGAACCTGACGTCGGACTGATCACCAATATAGGCCCGGCACATCTCGAAGGCTTCAAATCAGTTGAGACGGTGCGGGAAGAGAAACTGGACCTTTTTCGGAATATGCCGGATGCCGGAGTCGCCATTATAAATCTCGACGATGAAAGACTGCATGTAACGGACAAAGACTGGCGCGGGAAAAGGGTAACATTCGGTCTCGGAAAAGATGCCGACGTCTCAGCGGAAGACATCGAGCCGATGGGTTTGAAGGGAGTAGGATTCACCGTCAGAATAGGTAGTTTGAAGCAGAGAATAACCCTGTCAACTCCAGGCAATCACAATGTCTATAATGCCCTTGCTGCCGCTGCATCATCGTGGGCTCTGGATATTGACTTCCCTACCATCTGTCAGGGGTTAACGGCATTTCAACCTATCTCCGGGCGCATGGAGATACGTCGGTTGAAAAATGGAGCATATATTATTAACGACACATACAATGCCAACCCTGCATCTTTCGGAGAGGCCCTCAAGACACTGAGAGCCTTGAAGGGAAACCAGAAGAGCACAGTAATCATGGGTGACATGCTTGAGCTTGGCGACCAGGCGGAGGCAATGCATGAAGGTATCGGGAGCCTTATGGCAGACACTGGGGTGGACACGATTTACCTCAGAGGAAGGCTCTCCCCGGCGACGGCAGCGGGGGCGTTGAAAAGAAAAATGTCAAAGGAAAAAGTTGTTTTTTTTGAAACCCCTGATGAAATCATAAGCCGTCTGGCCTCTCACTTAAAGAAAGGTGACTGGATTCTCGTTAAAGGATCTCGGCAGACAAGAATGGAACAGGCTGTGGAGAAGATTATCGGAGCCTTCGGCATTGAAGAAAGCGGAGGGAAAAGATGAGAGGAGCCGTAAAATGATCTATCATCTCTTATATCCCCTGCATGACAAATTCTCCTATTTCAATGTCTTTAGGTACATCACGTTCAGGACGATATATGCCACGGTTACGGCGCTCTTGATCTGCTTTGTCATCGGCCCCTGGCTGATCAGAAAGCTCCAGTCCCTGCAGATAGGCCAGCCCATAAGGAACGATGGGCCGGACACACATCTCTCCAAAAAAGGGACCCCCACCATGGGGGGGATTCTTATCATCTTCTCTATCGTCATTTCCACTTTCCTCTGGGCTAATCTGACAGTCGATTACGTTTGGCTTGTTGTCATGGTCATCGTCGGCTATGGACTCATCGGGTTCATTGACGACTACAAAAAGCTTACACGCCAGAACAGCCGGGGAATTCCAGGAAAAGTGAGACTCGCGGGCGAAATCGCCATAGCTCTGTTTGTCAGCACCGTTCTCTACATCAAGCCGGGTTTCACTTCCAATGTGACGATTCCCTTTTTCAAGACGGCACTTCCTGATCTTGGCTGGGGATATGTGGTACTCTCAACATTCATCATCGTCGGTGCCGCCAACGCCGTGAACCTGACAGACGGCCTCGACGGCCTCGCCATTGGTCCTGCGATTACATGTTTCATGACGTATCTTCTGTTTGCCTATTTTGCCGGCAACGTGAGGATTGCAGGCTACCTGCAAATCCCCTATGTCGCGGGGACGGGGGAGCTTGCCATATTGTGCGGAGCCACGGTGGGCGCCGGTCTTGGCTTTCTCTGGTACAATTCCTACCCCGCCCAGGTATTCATGGGAGACGTGGGCTCCCTCGCACTCGGCGGCACCCTCGGCACGCTCGCGATACTCACAAAACAGGAAATTCTTCTTGCCATAGTAGGCGGAATATTCGTGCTGGAGACTTTTTCCGTCATCTTTCAGGTCGGCTGGTTCAAGGTATCCAACGGGAAGCGCATCTTCAGGATGGCGCCGCTTCACCATCACTTCGAACTCAAGGGCTGGGCGGAACCGAAAGTCATCGTCCGATTCTGGATAATTTCCATTCTTCTGGCCCTCGTGGCGATAAGCACATTGAAATTGCGATGAGACAAATCCTATGAACCTTAAAGGGCAAAGAATATTGGTGATAGGGCTGGGAAAGACGGGAATAGCTTCCATCCGGTTTCTCATAAGACAAGGCTGCCGGGTCATAGTAACCGATGTAAAGCCCCAAGCGGAGTTGAAGGATGCTGTTCATGAGCTTGGCGGCTTGTTTGCAAATCTGGAATTCTGCGCATATAACACGGACATTTTGTCTCGCATCGATGTGATCGTGCCCTCGCCGGGAGTGCCGCCTGCCGATATTATCCTCGCAGCAGCGAATAGTAGAAAAATACCGATCTTGAGTGAGATCGAACTTGCCTATCGATTCCTGAAGCCGCCGCTCATCGCAATTACCGGCACGAACGGGAAGACCACCACAACCACCTTGATAGGACATATTCTCGCACGAGAGGGTAAGAGGGTCTTTGTCGGCGGAAACATCGGAAATCCCCTGATCGGTTACCTGGAAGGAAAGCAGAACGATGATTATGCGGTTGTTGAGGTGAGCAGTTTCCAGCTGCAGTGGATTCAATCTTTCCATCCTTTTGTTTCCATCCTTCTTAATACGACCTGCGACCACGTCGATTATCACGGCTCCTTTGAGGCATACCGCGCTACTAAAGAAAGGATTTTCGAGAACCAGAAAGACTCTGATCTGGCCATTCTGAATGCCGATGAACCGAGATCCTTTCTCCTGGCAAAAAACATGGCAGCCAAAGTCCAGTTCTTCAGCACCAAGACCCGGGTGAAGAAGGGCATCTTCCTCAAAGAAAAAACGCTTGTTCATTATAATGCCAATGGCGTTTGCGAAGAATACCCTCTCGACATGATCAAGATACCCGGCCTTCACAACATAGAAAACGTCATGGCCGCCATAATGGCCGCAAGGTATTGCGGATGTTCGCCCGGGAATGTTATCAGCGCTGTCGCGGATTTCAAGGGCATCCCTCACAGGATAGAATTCACCGAAGAAAAAAATGGTGTGGCATTTTATGACGATTCGAAAGGCACCAACGTGGGCGCCGTGGCGCGCGCACTAGAGACCTTTTCCCGACCCATCATTCTGCTTATGGGAGGAAGGGACAAGGAGGGTGATTTTGGAACCCTGTCTCCCCTTATAATGTCGAAGGTCAAAGAACTGGTTCTTTTCGGTGAGGCGAGAGACAAGATATATGACCTGATTAGCAGCGCAGTCAAGACATCAAAAACGACAACACTGAAAGAGGCGATTGAGTTGGCCTATAGGCATTCACGACCGGGCGATGTCGTCCTGCTTTCTCCCGGCTGCGCAAGCTTTGACGAGTTTTCCAATTATAAGGAACGGGGAAGGTTTTTTAAAGATGTGGTCCAGGGTCTCTAAGTCATTCAAAATGCCTCCGCAGGAAAAAGCAATGGACATTATTCTCCTGCTGGTCACGCTGATCCTGGTGACCATAGGCACCGTAATGATCTACAGCTCAAGCTCCATACTTGCCATGAAGAAGTTCAACGACGGGCAGTACTTTCTCAAGAAACAGATATTCTTTGTGCTCCTCGGATTAGGCATCATGGTGCTGATGACGAAAATTCCTTACGACTGGCTGAAGAAACTCGCCTATCCCGGCGTTATTCTATCCGCAATTCTCTTGTTTATGCTCCTTATACCCCACATCGGAATCCGTGCCGGGGGCGCCACCAGGTGGCTTAAGGTGGGCTTCTTTTCATTCCAGGTCACGGAAATGGTCAAGGTATCCATGGTGCTTTTCCTTGCCCATTTCCTGACGAAAAAATATAGCCAGATAACCGATTTCAAACGCGCAGTCCTGCTGCCTCTGCTCGTCATACTGTTCATCGTAGGACTGATTCTGTTAGAACCGGATTTTGGTACGGCGGTCATCATAAGCCTGATAATGATGTTGCTGTTCTACCTTGCGGGCTGCAGGATCATTCATCTTACGGGGATAGTGGCGCTTTTTGCGCCCGCCGCTATCTGGCTCCTTCTTCACAAGAGCTACCGATTGGTAAGGTTGATGAGTTTCCTTGATCCCTGGAAAGACCCTCAACGTTCCGGATTTCAAATCATTCAATCTCTCCTTTCCTTCGGCTCAGGAGGAACCTTCGGCGTAGGAATAGGAGACGGGATGCAGAAGCTGTTTTATCTGCCTGAACCGCACACAGACTTTATCCTGTCCATAATTGCCGAAGAAAGCGGCTTTATCGGCGTCCTCATCGTCCTATTCCTCTTCGCTATCCTTATTGTCAGGGGACTCCTGATATCCTTCAAGGCACCTGACCTCTTCAGCACTCTTCTTGCCGCAGGCTTGACCATGGTTATTGCCCTCGAAGCATTTATCAACATCGCCGGCGTCATGGGCTTAATCCCCCTCAAGGGATTGGCGCTTCCACTGGTAAGCTATGGCGGCACATCATTGATCATGTCCTTAGCGACGGTCGGCATACTGCTGAATATCTCCTCCTATAAAAAATGAGGAAATACGGGGACGGGATATGAAAGTTATCATAGCTGGCGGCGGAACGGGAGGACACCTTTTCCCGGGAATTGCCATAGCTGAGGAATTTCTGAGAAGGGATCAGGCGAGCAGCGTCCTTTTTATAGGAACAAAGAAAGGACTGGAACAGAGGGTGCTTAGCAGTATGGGATTTACTCTGCACACCCTTGATGTGGAAGGAATTAAAGGAAAGGGGATCACGAAGGCTCTTGGCGCTCTCCTGAAGATTCCGCGCAGTTTATTTGAGTCCTACAGGCTGATCCGCGTATTTTGCCCGGACATTGTCATCGGAGTGGGAGGCTATGCCTCCGGTCCGACCGTGATGGCAGCCTACTTCATGGGCATCAAGACAGCCATTGCAGAGCAGAATGCCTTACCCGGCATCACCAATAAGATCCTCGGAAAATTCGTCGACAGGATATTTGTAACCTTCCCGGAAACAAGAAAATGGTTTCCTGAAAAAAAGATTATAGTTTCCGGAAACCCGGTCCGGGCAGCTTTTCTTACAGGAATACGGGAAGCAGAAAAGAGAGCGGGCAAATTTATACTTCTTATTTTTGGCGGTAGCCAGGGCGCGCGCAGCATAAATACGGCAGTCCTCGATTCCCTCCCTTATCTCGCAAAGATTAAGGACAATTTGAAGATCATCCACCAGACAGGCAGTGCGGATGTTGATTCCGTCGCGGCGCATTACCGCTCACACGAGATGGATGCAGACGTCCTTCCTTTCATCATGGACATGGCCAGCGCATTTAAATCTGCGGATCTAATTATCTGCAGGGCCGGCGCCACATCCATCGCCGAAATCACGGCCAGCGGCAAAGCGGCCATATTAATACCTTTCCCGTATGCCGCAAATGATCACCAGACAAAGAACGCTGAGGCGCTAATCAAGGCAGGGGCAGCCGCAATGATACGCGAAAGGGACGTCAGTGGCAAGATGCTGGCAGAAAGCATCGAAAAATTTTATCGCCATCCAGATTTGCTAAGAGGGACGGAAACCAGATCAGCAAGCCTCGGCAACGTCCGGGCGGCAGCGGATATCGTAGATGCCTGCATGGAGCTTATAACTTTAAGAAATTTGTAAATTTTTGTAGATTTAATACAAGATATAGTATATAGACACAAAAGATATACAATATACAGTAACAGGATCCATATTTTTACGAGGTATTTTAGGGGTTGAGCGAGTCAAATAATGAATAATAGCAACAGAAGAGACACCATGCGGAGAAAGGTCAAGCGCATCCACTTTGTTGGCATAGGCGGTATCGGCATGAGTGGCATAGCAGAGGTTCTCCTCAACCTCGGTTACACGGTCAGCGGATCGGACCTCAGTCAGTCCGATCTGACGCATAAACTGGCATCGCTGGGCGCCAAGATTTATGCAGGTCATAGCTCCTCACAGCTCGGCGATACGGATGTAGTAGTCACCTCAACGGCAGTTAAGCCCGACAACCCGGAGGTCATGGAAGCACACAAAAAAAATATTCCCGTCATACCCCGGGCCGAAATGCTCGCAGAACTCCTCAAAATGAAGTTTTCCATCGCCGTATCGGGGAGTCACGGAAAAACAACGACAACCTCGATGGTGGCTACGGTTCTCGCATCCGGAGGACTTGATCCGACTATGGTGATCGGCGGCAAACTAGCCAGCATCGGCAGCAATGCGAAGCTCGGGGATGGCGAGGTTATTGTCGCCGAGGCCGATGAAAGTGACGGCTCCTTCTTGAAACTCGCCCCGTCCTTGGCTGTGATAACAAACATCGACCGCGAACATCTTGACCATTACAGGGATATTGAAGACATCAAAGAGGCTTTCCTGCAGTTCGCCAACATCATTCCCTTCTATGGCTCCACGATCCTCTGCCTCGACGACGATAATGCAAAAGACATCCTGCCAAGAATAAAGAGGAAGACCGTAACATACGGCCTTGCCGCGCCTGCCGACTACAGGGCAAGCGCCATATCATTTTCCGGGTCTTCTTCCAGCTACGCACTCCATTACAAAGATAGCTCCTACGGAACGGTGACGCTGAACGTTCCCGGACTCTTCAACGTCTACAATTCCCTTGCTGCTATTGCCGTCGCCAGGGAGCTGGATATGGAATATGGGGCCATCAAGGAAGGGCTGAAAGGCTTCGCCGGCGTCCAGCGCCGGCTCGAGGTTAAAGGCAGGGTAAACGGTATCACTATCGTGGATGATTATGGTCATCACCCGACGGAAATCAGGGAGACGCTGAAGGCGGCGAAGCAGGTATGGAAAAAGAAAATCATCGTAGTATTCCAGCCCCATCGCTTTACGAGGACGAAGGCCCTTTTCAATGAATTTCTGGCGGCCTTCCCGGACGCAGACACCCTCGTCGTGACGGACATCTATGCAGCAAGCGAGGTTCCCATAGATGGCGTGAATGCGGCGGCTCTCTGTGAAGGCCTCCGCAGCAAGGGCCACCCCGACGTAGTTTATATGCGCGACTTTGATGACATCGTGAATCATCTTCTTTCTATTGCAGAACCCTCAGACGTTATAATCACGCAGGGAGCCGGCAATGTTTGGAAGATCGGCGAGGACTTCTTGAAAAAGGCCTCGCAGAAATGATGCATCCGGAAAAGACAGAATGCTCATGGACGCGACTGTACGCCAAAAGTTGAGTGACATGGTTTCCGGCAAAGTCCTGTTCGATGAGCCTATGTCCCGCCATACATCGATCGGCGTCGGCGGGATTGCCGACGCGGTTATTCGGCCGGAACGCAGCGAAGAGCTGAGCCGGATTATCAATTTCTTGTGGCAGTTCCAAATACCGTTCATTCCCATCGGCAACGGAACGAACCTGATCGTGAAGGACGGCGGTTATAGAGGTACTGTAATTTCCATGCTGGGCGTAAACAGTATCAGTTTGGCAGAGAGAGGCGCCCAACAGGCACTGCTCCATGCCGGCGCGGGGGCTACCCTTTCCGAAATAGTGCTGCTCTCTGAAAAGAGATCTCTTTCAGGCATGGAATTCTGCACCGGTATTCCCGGCAGTGCCGGAGGGGCGGTTAGGATGAATGCCGGTGCCTATGGCCGCGAGATTAAGGATGTTGTCGAATCGGTTGAGCTGATGATCATCAGCGGAGAGATACTGGAATCCGGGAGGGATGACCTTAAATTCACATACAGGAATCTCGATATTTCGGAGGGCACGATCATTGTTGGCGCGTCGTTTCTCTTGACAAAGGGATTTAAGGAACAAATCCACTCCCGGATTAGCGAGATTCTCGGGAAGCGAAGGAATAAGCACCCTCTTGAATATCGCAACGCGGGCTCCATCTTCAAGAACCCGAATGAAGATGTTCCTGCGGGCCGGATCATTGATGAATTGGGCCTTAAAGGCATGCAGATAGGCGATGCAAAAATCTCAGAAAAACATGGCAACTTCATTGTCAATTTGGGAAACGCAAAAGCAAGCGACATCATTGCGCTGATAGACATGATAAAGACGAAGGTTAAGAAAGAGCGTGGTATCACTTTACAGACAGAGGTCATGATCGTCGGGGAAGACGGATGAAGACTCCTGTTAAATCAAGGCTCGAAGCCAAAAAATACAGACTGCAAAGACGTTCAAAACATATCTTGCACGAACTGTCGAGGACGGTCTTATTGCTGGGCATCATTTCCATAATCGCCGCCTGCATGATCTTCGGGTATAACTTCACCGTCAGTTCTCCCTACTTTGAGATCAAGGATATTGTCATTCGCGGCTGCAAGGAACTCACAGAAAAAGAAGTCCTGTCATATGCCGCCATCAAACCGTCTCAGAATCTCCTGGCGATTAATCTCGGCACAATCGCCCGCAGGATTGAATCAAACCCATGGGTTAAGGAAGTGTCCATCGGCAGGGAATTTCCCAACCGTTTGGTTATTGATCTCCAGGAAAGAACGGCAGTCGCATTGGTTAAGAGTGATAACGGTTTTAACCTGTTGGATCTTGATGGCGTGGCTTTTAAGAAGCTGGAAAAAAACGACGAAGTCGATATTCCGGTGCTCAACGTATATTATTCTGATGTTAACGATTCTGCGCTTTTCGCAAAATCCCTCGAACTCTTGAGATACCTATCGGCGTCGAAAGAGTTCCCGACTATAAGGAACATTGCGGAAATTCATGGCCACGAAGTGTTCGGACTCTCTCTTTTCACTGACAGCGGTTTATGTATCAGGCTTGGTTTTGACAGTTATGAAAACAAACTAAAGCGACTGAACACTGTTATGGCTGACCTCGAAAGGAGAAACATGAAATTAGGGTTTCTGGTCATCGACCTCAACGATCCGGCTAAAATCGCCGTTCAGAAAAGAAATGTACTGAGCCCCATTGTGCCCTTAGAGCCAAAGAAGGGATTGAGGACATAAGAAAGAGCAGGTGCCGGTAAACGGAAACATGAGGAATTCGCAATTCATTTATTAGCGGTTACGGTCCACTAAAGATGAGGAAAGGCGGAGCAAGGATGGTCAAGAAGGGACATGTAATTGTGGGCCTGGATTTAGGCACCACTAAGACCTGCGCCATAGTGGCTGAAGTCACCGACACTGGCATCGATATCATAGGCATCGGTTCTCATCCTTCGGAGGGCATGAGGAAGGGCGTGGTCGTTAATATTGAGAGTACCGTGGACGCCATCAGAAAAGCCGTCGAAGAGGCTGAGCACATGTCCGGCTGCGAAATAAGCTCTGTTCATGTGGGCATTGCGGGCGGACACATAAAAGGACAGAACAGTATCGGCATTGTAGCCGTCAAGGGCCGCGAGGTCGATGAAGACGACGTACAGAGGGCAATTGAAGCGTCGAAGGCTATTGCCATTCCGCTGGACAGAGAGATTCTGCATACCCTGCCCCAGAATTTTGTTGTTGATGACCAGAACGGCATCAGGGACCCCATCGGCATGTCGGGCGTCCGCCTCGAGGCCAAGGTCCACATCGTGACAGGTTCCGTTACATCTGTGCAGAACATAGTGAAATCGGTTAACCGTGTGGGATTGGAGATAGACGATATTGTCCTTGAACAGCTCGCATCAAGCGAAGCGGTCCTCAGTCCTGATGAAAAGGATTTAGGAGTGGTTCTCCTGGATATCGGCGGAGGCACGACAGATATCGCCGTTTTTTCCGAGGGCAGCATAAAACATACGGCCGTATTGCCTGTTGGCGGCAATTACATTACCAGTGATATAGCAACCGGCTTGAGAACGCCGCTTACGGAAGCGGAAAAAATCAAACTGAAGTACGGGTGTTCTTTCACACCCATCATCCCAAAGGATGAAGTCATAGAAGTTCCCAGCGTGGGCGGCAGGGAACCAAGGGAAGTTACCCGTCAGATTCTCGGCAGGATTATCGAACCAAGGACAGAGGAAATCCTGAATCTCGCATACAAGGAAATTATCAAGTCAGGGTATGAAGACATACTTGCCGCGGGCGTCGTCCTGACTGGGGGCACGGCCATCATGGATGGCATCACGCAGCTTGCCGAGCACGTCTTTAATATGCCCGTCAGACGCGGCTGTCCGGTCGGCGTGGGGGGACTGATAGATGTGGTTAACTCCCCCATGTACGCAACAGGCGTGGGGCTCGTTATTTATGGAAGCAAAACCTTATCGAAAGATGCGTTAAGAAGGTTTGAAGCAAACATATTCAGCAAGACTATGGGCAGTGTGAAGAAATGGTTTCTCGAATTTTTTTAGAGGGGAGGGAGGATTATGTTTCAATTGATGGAGCCAAATAACATAAGCTCAGCGAAGATCAAGGTAATCGGCATAGGCGGAGCGGGAGGCAATGCCGTCAATACGATGATTTCGTACAACTTAAAAGGCGTCGATTTCATCGCGGCAAATACGGATGCCCAGGCCCTGGGAGCATCCAGTTCCCCCATCAAGATTCAGATCGGCGCTGAGGTGACCAAGGGACTAGGAGCTGGTTCAAACCCTGACATAGGAAGAAGATCAGCCATTGAAACAAAGGATCTACTGAGGAACTCCATGGAAGGCGCGGATATGGTGTTCATCACCGCCGGCCTCGGCGGCGGGACAGGCACCGGCGGCGCACCCATCGTCGCGGAAATTTCCAAAGAGATGGAGATTCTGACTGTCGCCGTCGTCACAAAACCATTCCTCTTCGAAGGAAAGAAAAGAAATCAGCAGGCGGAAGAAGGCATCGCAGAGCTGAGAAAGATCGTGGATACTCTCATAGTCGTTCCCAATCAGAGGCTCCTCAGTCTGGGTGGGAAGACCCTTTCGCTTCTTGAGGCGTTCAAGAAGGCAGACGACATCCTTTATCATGCGGTAAAGGGAATCTCTGATTTGATCATGGTGCCCGGTCTGATCAACCTCGACTTTGCCGACGTCAGGAGCATAATGTCTGAGATGGGAATGGCGCTGATGGGAACCGGCATCGCAAGCGGTGACGGCAGAGCCGTGGAAGCCGCGCAGAAGGCGATATCCTCTCCGCTGCTTGAAGACAATACCATCCAGGGCGCACACGGCATCCTCTTGAATATCACGGGGGGCCCTGACATGACCCTTTTTGAAATAAACGAAGCATCCTCTCTCATCCAGTCGGAAGCCCATGAGGACGCGAATATCATCTTCGGCACCGTCGTAGATGAAGACATGATAGATGAAATACGCATCACCGTTATAGCAACCGGTTTTAATGAGCCGCAAAAACCCAATCAGGTAACAAAAAATGTTTCGCGTATGAGCACACATAAGAGGGAGGATCTCTCTATGCCAGCCTATATAAGGCATGAAAAACCCATTGAACACGTCAACGTGGTGAAGATGGGAATGGTTGATGATGTAGATCATCTCGATCTCGAGATACCCACATTTCTAAGAAGACAGGCAGATTAGAGGAGAACAATTCAAGCAGTAAATGCAAAATCCTAAAGAATTTAGTTCGCTCTGCCACTAGGTGAGAAGTAAATATGGAATTCTAAATCCGAAAATCTAAACAATATCAGAATCCGAATAATCAAACCGTTTAGAATTTCGATATTCGAATTTGTTTAGGATTTAGAAATTAGGATTTTGGATTTTATGTCCTGGAAACTCACAAAAAAATATGATGATGTCTTAGCCAATGAAGACGGATATCAGAAGAAGATCTGGGGAGAACTCCTGAAGGTTTGCCTTGCCTACCCGAATTCCTATCGGACGGGAATGCCCAACCTTGGATTCCAAACCGTTTATTCTTTAATAAATAGCGAAAAATTATTTCTCTGTGAGAGAGTCTTTGTTCCCGACCCTGAAGACGAAACGGCGTTCGCTTCCGGATCGATCCCCTTGTTCAGCCTGGAGTCACAGAAGCCTCTCGCTGAATTCGATATCATTGCCTTCTCCATCCCCTTTGAAAATGATTATCCCGGCATTCTGAAAATGCTGAGCATGGCGGGAATTACGCTCAGCGCCGCAGAAAGAAAAGAAACAGAGCCTCTAATTATCGGCGGCGGTATCTCCGTCACCCTGAATCCGGAACCGCTGGCGGATTTCTTTGACCTATTTCTCCTGGGAGAGGCGGAAGAGCTGCTGCCCGAATTTCTCCGTCTCTTTGAAAACTCCTGCAGCCTCGGTTTAAACCGTAACGAGATCCTTTTTCGTACACAGAGAGACGTAGAAGGGGCTTATGTTCCAAAATATTACAGAGTATATTACAGGGCAGACCATCTCATAGAAGATATGCGGCCTCTAGATGCTGCACTGCCTGTAAAGATAAAGACAAGACATATTTCCGACATCAACGCCTTCACAACTGATCAATGCATCAGCAGCCCCTCTCACGAATTCAAGGAAATATTCTTAACCGAAGTAAGCCGCGGCTGCCGGCGCGGCTGCCGCTTCTGCGCGGCAGGATTCTTATACAGGCCTCCGAGATTCAGGAGCCTGAAGACGCTCGAACCGTCATTTACCCGCGGTATCGGCGGACGAAAAAAGATCGGTCTACTCGGTACGGCGGTATCCGATCATCCTGACCTGCCAACGCTATGCCGCTTCATCATGGACCAGAATGGGGAAGTCGCTCTCGGCTCCTTCCGGCTGGATCGTCTGGACAGTGAATTGGCTTTACTGCTTCAGAAATCACGTGTCGAAACTGTGTCCCTCGCGCCCGAGGCGGGCAGTCAACGCTTGAGAGACGTGATCCGCAAAGGCATAACGGAAGATGACATTTTCCAGGCCGTCGAATTGCTCATCGAGCATGGTATTGCCAATGTGAGGCTCTATTTCATGGTCGGCCTGCCGACGGAGACAGAGGCTGACATAAATGCCATCATTGATATGGTCAAGAAGATAAAGCATCGCGTCATGAAGCTTTCGGCTGGAAGAAAAAGGTTCAAACGCATTACCCTCAGCATCAATCAGTTCATCCCAAAGCCGGCTACGCCCTTTCAGTGGCTGCCACTCGAAGATATCAATGCCGTAAGAAAGAGGATGAGGATGATTGAAAACGCCCTGCGCAAGGAGCCCACTGTAAAGGTCATCCACGACCTTCCGAAGTGGAACTACATACAGGCCCTTCTCTCCCTGGGAGACAGACGAGTAAGCGGTATCCTTCTTTCCGCTCATACAAACAAAGGCAACTGGCCGAAGGCCTTTAAGGAAGTCAATGTTAATCCCGATTTCTACGTGTATCGCTGTAAAGATGTGGGCGAAATTTTGCCATGGGACTTTATTGACCACGGAATCGAAAAACAGTACCTCATCAACGAATTCAGGAAAGCAACGGCGATGTATTGACCATGCGTTACATGCGGACATTCATAGAAACCAACTGGGCTCCGAGGAGCGTTCCATGAAGAGGATGGCCATACACATCATTTGTAGCATCTGTCTCATTTACGCGACGTCTTCGATCGCAGACGTTAAGACCTCAAGCTGGGTGGAAAAAGGTGTGGCCCTCGTCATGGAGGGCAAGCATAACGAAGCGATAGAAGCCTTCAATAAGGCGATAGAACTGAATCCCCAGGATGCGGTCGCATACAATAACAGAGGCGCCGCCTACGGCCAGACAGGAAACTACAAACAGCAGATTGAAGACAGCACCAAGGCCTTGCAGATAAATCCCAAAGACGCTGTAGCCTTCAATAATCGCGGCGTCGCTTATGGGGAGCTCGGCAACTATGAGCAGGAAATTGAGGACTGCACCAAGGCCATTGAACTGAACCCCAACTTGGCCATGGCCTATTACCATCGAGGAATTGCCTATCACAAACTGGGAAACCGCAAACAAGCCATGAAGGATAAGAACAAAGCCTACGCGCTCAACCCGAGAAAAACATGGGGCAAGGTGGAGGTCGTAACGTCCCAGGCGGCCATACACACTGCCGATGAAAATAAGGTCAAAGTAATAGGGAATCGGGACAGCAAGCGCTATCATCTTCCGGGAATGAAATTCTATGATAAAGTCTTAGAGTATCATCGCGTCATATTTAACACAGAAGAGGAAGCCATTAAGGCCGGCTATCACAAGGCCAGCCAATAAGGAGCCGCGGCAAGGTAGATATGACCCGTTTCATATTGACAGTCAGAACCGTTTTTCCTATAGTTGTTTGAACAATTATTATCATTGATACACGTCATGAAAAGCTTCAGGATAGCCACCTATAACGTGAATTCCGTCCGTTCCCGCCTCCACATTGTCATACCGTGGCTTAAGGCAAATCGCCCGGACGTTTTTTGCATGCAGGAAACCAAGGTTGACGACAAGGATTTCCCCGCCCACGAGTTTGAAGACGCAGGCTATCATACGATCTTCAGTGGCGGTAAAGGCTACAACGGCGTGGCCGTGGCTTCCCTCGAAAAACCGGAGGGTGTCTATTTCGGTCTCGATGACGGCGACCCACCCGATCGCGACCGCCTGATCAGAGGCGTATTTTCCGGCATATCCGTGTTAAACACGTATGTCCCACAGGGCCGCGAGCTCACAAGTGAGCACTTTGCTTACAAACTCAAATGGTTCAAGCGGCTCACGGCACTTCTTAAAAAGTCTTATTCATCAGCAAAGCCCCTGATCTGGTGTGGAGACCTCAATGTGGCGCCGGAAGCCATAGATGTGCATGATCCCAAAAGGCTCGTGCGCCATGTCTGTTTTGCTCCGGAGGTGCGGGAGGCATTTGATGTCGTGACGTCATGGGGCTTTCTCGATCTTTTCCGAAGATTTCATCCCGGCGAAGGGAGCCACTACACCTTCTTCGATTATCGGGTGCCGAAATCCGTCGAGCGGGGCCTGGGCTGGCGAGTAGACCACATCTTAGCGACAAAGCCCCTGGCCGGAAAATCAACAGACTGCAGAATCGATATGAAGACAAGGCTTGCAGAAAAGCCATCGGATCATACGGTCGTTGTCGCCGAATTCAAGCTGTGAGGAAGGAGATAAGATACATGGACGAACATGCCGATATCTTGAAAACAAACGAAGAAATCGCAAAAAAGATAAGCAAGATCGAAAAACATCTCCATGCCTTCCTCAACGCCAAAGACCTTTTTGAAAAGCTGCTCATACAGATTCAAGAAGAATTCAACATTCCGTTCGTGTGGATCTCAGTTGCCGCGGAAACCGATTTTGCCAGCCTGATTCAGCTGCTGAGATCATCGCATATCATCAAGGAACGTCTCAACATAATAGACCGTGCCACGTTCCTGAACGTCATCGGCGAAAGCACAAGGCCTGTGCTCGTCAACAACGACCTGAAGCCCTTTTATAAGCTTCTCCCGCGCAAGAAGAAATTCTTTATCAAGTCTATCGCCATCGCCCCTATAATCGTGAACAGCGAGATTATCGGCAGCATAAATCTCGGAGACTTTTCCAATCTGCGCTACCAGCCGGGCATGGATACAGGGCTGCTGGAAAAGTTGGTCGGGAATGTGTCTTCCTGCCTATCGAACTTTATGACCTGCGAAGAGGAAGCTTCAAAGCAATAGATGAATGGCGGGAAACGCGGACCAGCTGATTTTTGGGGCTCTGCGTCTTCAGGTTCTGCCCGTTATTGCTGCGGGAGCATCTGTATTCAAGTCATCTAATACCGGAGCAACGCGCTCGTCCACCAGTTCTTCTATCTCATCAGTGTCCTCCATGGACAACGCGGCCGCCAAGACCTCTCTTGCATCCGCAACTTTCACATGTCTCATGAGATACTTGACGATCGGCACTGAGGGTGCATTCATACTTAGCTGATCGATGCCCATCGCCAGGTAAAGGTAAGCGCATTTTGGATTTGCCGCTGCTTCACCGCAAACGACCATCGGCTTACCATTTTTCCTGCATACTGATGCAATGTCCATGATGGTGGAAATAACGGCCGGATGAAGGGGATTATATATGGGCGCAACTTTTTGATTATTTCTGTCCACGGCAAGAACAAACTGAACGAGATCATTGGTGCCGACGCTGACGAAATCCACATACCTGAGCAGCTTTTCCAGGATGACTGCGGCTGCCGGCACCTCAAGAAGGAGACCCACTTTAATTATGTCATTAAAGGGTATGCCCTTCCCCCGCAAGCCTGACTTCTCCTCGTCTATGATTGACAGGGCATCCTTTATTTCTTTCACTGAGGAGATCATGGGGAACAGGATTTTTGAATGACCGAATACCGACGCCCGCAACATGGCGCGTATCTGTTCCCTGAAAACGTCCCTGAGCTCAAGGGACACCCGGATAGACCTCCAGCCTAAGAAAGGGTTGTCCTCTCTCGGATAGTCCAGATAGGAGAGGAATTTGTCGCCTCCCACGTCGAGGGTGCGCATGGTAACCTCTTTCCCCTTGGCCGCAGCAAGCACGCGCTGGTAAAGCGCCACCTGTTCATTTTCCGAGGGAAAGCGTTCCCTCACAAGAAAGGGAAACTCGGTCCTGTAAAGGCCGATATGGTCTGCGCCGTATTTTTCCACAAGTTCAATGTCGGAAAGCAGGCTGATGTTGGCGCCTAGCCTTACTTCAAAACCATCCGGCGTTTGCGCTTTCGCCGACCTTATGGCTTCCAGCTTTTCATACTGCATTGCCTTTTCGTTTGCGAGCCGCTGATATTCCCTGACGATAAGATCCGACGGCTCGTGATAAATGACGCCCGACCTGCCGTCGATAATCAACGAGTCATGCTCCTGTATTTCCTTGAGGAGCGCCCTGGGAATAATGAGCATTGGCATCTCGAAGGATCTGGCAAGAATTGCCACGTGGGATGCCACACCACCCTTAGAGACGATGACGCCTTTCAGGTTCTCCTGCCGGAGGTTGATCAAATCGCCGGGAGATATGCTCGAGGCAATGACGATTGTCTTTTCTGCAAATCTTTTGGGGGCCTCGTCTTCGAAGCCAAGAAGATTTTGCAATATCCTCTTCCCCACATTTTCAATATCGAACCCTCTCTCGCGGAGGTATGGGTTCTCCATTTTGGAAAATTGCCTCACGTAATCCAGAATCACTTCCTTAAGGGCATACTCGGCCGCATTCTTCTCCCTGATCTTGGCTATGATCTTGTCTTTCAGACCTCGGTCATGGAGATATTTGAGATATGTGCGCAGGATATCTTCATCCTCGGGGGAAACGTCAGATCTCACATCGCCGCATAACCGCTCAACCTGTGCTTCGGAACGCTTGAGTGCATTTTCAAACCTGCTGATTTCGTGATCCACATCATCCGCTTCGCGATAATACACATCAGAAAATCCGACTGACTCCCGGAGGTAGTGGGCATGTCCGTCTCCGAATCCGGCTGATACAGGTACGCCCCGCAACATATCCGTTTTCGTAATGCGTTCTTTGTCTCCATGTTGAACCGAAACTGCGTCTGCCGACTCAGGCGCTGGACGGGTCTTTTTTTTCATATCCCGCAAGAGATTGGCATACGCCGCCACACCCGCTATCTGGGACGCGACCGTGGAAAATATGACGATATCTGATTCGTCTATGGCTTCCCTATCCGTTGTCTGAACGACGAGTACACCCAGTGCCTCGCCGTGATAGATAAGTGGAACACCCAGAAAGCTGTGATATTTTTCTTCGCCGCTCCCCTCAAAATATTTGTATCTCGGATGGCGGGCAGGATCTTTTACAAAAAGAGGTCTCATCCGCTTGAGAGCGAGGCCCGTAAGTCCCTCATCGAGGCCCATGTATATCTTGCCTACCATGTCCTCGTTCAATCCAACGGTTGCCGCAAGAGACAGACGATCCTTGTCCTCCTCAAGTATATAGATGGAGCTTACGTCGACATCGAATTCATCTGCAATAAGTCTGACAATATCGCGAAGCGTGTCCGCCGGGTTGCTAGAACCGCTGATGATCCTGCCTACTTCTTCGATGATGGATATGTCTTTTCCGTTAAATGCACGCCCTGCCATATTCGCAACATCCCCAATGTGTTTTAAGTCTTTATCCCTCGAGTGCAAGCTACCATGAATTCCGGCATCTAACAATCACTTTTGAATCAGAAGCTGAAACGATTGTGGGGCGGGCTTTGCGGAGCGTCATGCGAAACAATCAAGCAGTTCTTTACCACACAGTCTATTCGTGGTAGAAAAAAAACAGAGTCTTAAATGTAGAAAGCGACTGATCTCTATGCGGCATCGCGACCCGAAACGGTTTGACAAAAAAAATAAGTATCGCAGAAAACCCAAACCCCGTGAACATGCCAGATTGCAGGCCGATGCCGAACCATTGCTGAAAGGGATATTTGCAAGAATCGGAAGGCCCGTCTCCGCTCCTTTTGCACCGGACCTCTTTCAACTTTGCGCACTGGAGGCAGTCAGAAGAACGGACTGTCTTGTAATTGCACCTACCGGTTCCGGGAAGACCTGGATTGCTGAACAGGCGATCATGTCCGTCTTCAGCAGAGGCGGAAGATGCTGGTATGCCTCTCCCCTGAAAGCGCTGACCAATGCCAAATGGGTGGAATTCGGGCTTCAGTTCGAGAGCCAGAACGTCGGCATTCTGACAGGAGACACCAAAGAAAATACAGCCGCCCCGATCATTGTCGGGACTACGGAAATCCTGAGAAATCAGCTCTATGACGTGATGCACAGCGGGGAAGACTTAAACTGTGATCTCGTCATTCTCGACGAGGCGCATTTTTTGGGAGATGCGGACAGGGGCGTGGTCTGGGAGGAGGTTATGATTTACCTACCTGCCAGGATAAACCTTCTTCTGCTCTCCGCTACGATAGGCAACGGCGATGAGATCGCCCAATGGCTCTCCACAATAAGAGGGAAGGAATGCGTCGTCATCAGGGAAGAGAAAAGACCAGTTCCTCTCTTTCCGCTGTTTTTCCACCCTTCCGGGCGCATCATGCCCTACCTGGAAAAGAAAAGACTCTACAGCAAGGTCAACGAATTCTTCAAAGATAAGCAAAGAAGAATGCAGCATCGGGGGCAATTTCCTCCTTTCGGTGAGATCATCAGGATACTCGGAAAATACCAGCTCCTGCCTGCCATATTTTTTCTCAAGTCCAGATCGGAGTGCGATGCCGCCTTGAAGACCTGCGGGAGGCTCCCGGAAGATGACGGAGACGATTCTTTCCATTACACACTGGAAGAGGCTATCTCACGTTTCCCATATCTAGAAAATCACAAACAGCTCCATCATTTGACAAGCGCAAGGGTTGCTTCCCATCATGCGGGACAACTCCCCTCCTGGAAATTCCTTGTAGAGACGATGATGAAAAGCGGGAACCTCCGAGCGATCTTCGCCACCTCCACCGTGGCGGCCGGAGTTAATTTCCCTGCCAGAACAATCGTGCTTTTCAATTCAGATCTCTTCAACGGCCGCGACTTTAACCCTTTGAAAGGCACCGAATTCCACCAGATGACGGGAAGGGCTGGAAGACGGGGCGTGGACAAGATCGGCTTCCTGCTCGTCGTTCCCGGAAGATTTATGGATCTGGAACATATCCGGCACCTGCTCTTCAAGAGGCCGGAGAATATTTTGAGTCAGATAAAAAACGATTTTTCCATGGTCTTGAATCTCCTCCTCTCCCAGACCCCGGAAGATATAAGGAATATCTTTGAAAACTCTTTTGCCATGTATCAGCATGCGCGGATGATGAAAGGTGGGAGAGAAGAGGACCACAGCATAGGCCTTTGGGAAGATTTCCAGAGGCATCTCAACTTTCTTAAGGCGGAAAGATTCGTTGATGAGAATGACAGGCTCACGGAAAATGGCTTGTGGGCGTCCAAGTTGAGGTTGGATCAGCCAATTCTCATTGCTGAATCTCTAAAGCGCAACATATTCCCGACAGATGATGAACACCTCCTCGCGGCGGCGCTCGCCCCCTTTGTTTACGACGGTGACGAGAATATAAGAATGACGAGCAAGACAATGCCGCGGAAACTAACGCGGTGCTGCAGCCGGATAGTCACCACGCTGCGGCCTCTCACAGAGCGCATGCAGGCTGCGGGGTTTCGCGTTTCCCCTCTATATCTGTGGACATCGTCAGTCATATACGATTGGGCAAGAGGCGTTGATTGGGACGAAGTCATAGAAACTGCCGGGATATCCGATGGAGACATGGCAATGCTTGTCCTCCGGACAGCGGACAACTTATGGCAGCTCAGGAATCTGCGAGAGACGCATCCCCAAGTTGCGGCGCTTGCAACCAAGGCGAGAGAATCAATTCTCCGGGAACCGGTTATTTTTGAGTAAGACTACATCAAGAGACTATGTATGGGGAAGCGTAGTGTAGACCTTTAGGTCTGCTTTCTCACCCTTTGTCATTGCGGGGAAGCGCGCCCACGCAACAATCTTATTTTTTTTATCCTTATTTGTTGCTTGACTTTTTCGTCAACAATACGATAAAAGGCACGATTCCTGAACAAATTTCCTCTGCACTGCACGTCCCCATCGTCTAGAGGCCTAGGACACCGGCCTTTCACGCCGGTAACCCGGGTTCGAATCCCGGTGGGGACGCCAAATTATATTCCATACTTATAAATTTCCAATTTTCTCTTCTACGCCGTGTGTGTCCCTTTGTGTGTCCCTTTTTTCTAACAGCCTCAATCCAACCGATAAATCATCATCAATTTTTTTCAGATATATCTCAGTCGTCGTCTGCGTCTTGTGTCTCAGCAACCTCTGCAACTTCTTGATGCTGACTTTGTGAATGTCATTTAAGACTGAAGGGCCATACTTCCTGAGAGCCTTAAATCCGAACGGCTTAACTCCTGCTTTCTTGCATAAGCCCCTTAGGAACTTATTTCTGTGTGTGAACTTCTCACCAGTCTCAGGCTCTGTAAAAACATATGGGGAATTCTTGTCCCGATTGTTCCATTGCCACATGAGCTCCCTATAGAGTTCCGAACCCTCAGGCAACGGGAAATAATCAGCCTGGCGGTCGCCATGCAACCTCTTCCTTGTCCATAGGCGATACCACTCTTTTTCAAAATTGATATCCTCCCATGTCCAATCAAATATTTCCGATTTCCTTGCAAATGTGTAATAGTAACACTTCAACATCACCCTATCCTGTCCACTGGCTACCATCATGACCCTGTCAATATCTTCTCCTGGTGGAATATACTCAGGCTTACGCTCCTCAGGCATTCGGTCTATATTGATAACCGGATTGTGTCTAATCCCATGAATCTTCCTGAGCCAGTTGAACATCGCAAGGAGGTTTTTCCGATCCCGATTCCAAGTATTATCCGAAACTTTGTGAGCCCTCTCTTCCAGATGCTTCAGCACCATCGGCGGACTGATATCATCCACATCAACCTTACCCCATTTTTTAGCCAGATCGCCGCACAACTTCTTTTTCTCGCCATATGTGTTTGATGAAAACTTCAAATTTGCAAAATCGAGATATTCATTACACGCTGTCAAGAAGTCCATGCCGGTTTCGGTCTCCAGCTTTGGGTACTCCAGTTCGTCCGACTTTTCTACCTCCCACGCTTTTGCTTCCGTTTTTGTCTGGAAGAGACGTGAGAACCTTTCTTTCCCTCTTTTCACCACCCCTTTCCATTTTTTTCTCTGTCTGTCGAAATAAGGCATCAATATTCTCCTTTCTGAACCGCAGGGTTCTTCCAATCTTAAGACCCCCCAGTTTCTCCCAGTGTGAGTAAACTGTTCGCGGCGACATTCGAAGATATTGAGCCACCTGTTTGGGGGTTAGTATGTCATAATCAAATTTGTTGTCAATACTCAGTGCCACCTGCATCCTGTCGCCCTATTAATCCTGTATTCACGAGACTCAATGGCTCGTCTGATAGGGAATTACCGGACACAGCTGATAAAGCGGAACAGGAGTGAAAGAAATGAATATAAGAAGGGTTGAAAAATTGTGTCGTTAAGAATTTAAAGGTGTGTTACTAACAATAATCCATGAAAAATAATCGCTTATGAAGACTAAAGATTTTATCGCCTCGTTGAAGCAATTCGCCAATCAGATGGGAATTGAAAATAACCCGCATCTCGTATTCTGGTCCGAGCGAATGGCTAGTGAAGTTAATTATGATAATCCCGCACGTAAGCAACTGACTGGTAATCAGAGCACAATTCCACTCGTTCATCATAATTTCTCACTGACAGATAAGAATTTGAGTTATCTACCCCTATCGCTTGAGATGGATGAAGAGCGCCTCAACAGGGAATTCAATGAAGAGTGTCTGGCAGTTCATTCTGGCACAAGGGTATCTGAATATCGACGTCAAAGGGAGGAAGAGTTACGGAGCAAAGAATCCTGGATTGTAAAAAAGATTTTTGCAATGTCCAAAGACCTGATGACCTGTGTCAACGTGATCAGCAAAAAAACAAATATTCCGGTCGACTCGCTTGTTAAAATTTTGAACGTCATTTTAACGGACAATGGTACTTACAAATTATTTCTTACGAGTTTATCGATCAAGACCATCGATGTCTTACTTCCTGAAGATACCCCAGCTGACGATCGGGACAAATTGGTAATGGCTGCTTGGAATCAGCTCTATGATCTTCTACTTGAATGTCTATGCCTGATTATATTGATGGGAACGGTTGAGTTCACGCGCTTGGTTTATTGTATCAATTTTGCGCCGCAGGATTTTTTTTCATACCTTCTTGATACCGCGGTCTATCACGATCAGGAAGATCAGCTTTTATTATCGGAGACCAAGGATGAACTGTGGCGATACATCTATAACGATCTTCATATTTACGCTGACTTTTTTCCAATATTCCATAGCTATATTCAAGCGTACTGTAAGATTAAAGCTGAAAAATATTATCCTCTCACAGAAACCCCTTTCAGATATACGATTGAACCTCATCTGCGGGACAACATCAATCCGGTGAGTTATGCTGATATGCTTGAAGATAAAATGTCGGAGGGTAAAGATAACAAAGATGATGCTGAATCTGATCGTACATCTCACTATAAATTCTTTGATAAAATTCATGGCGACAAATCATCAGATCTAACTCATAAGTATAAACTGGGAAGAGAAGGTGATCGACAAAAAATCTATTCCGATGCTGAAATTCACAACTTCGCGTGGGATATTGGCAAAGGCATGAGGGGGAAAATATTGCGCGGTTTATTATCGAATTACAAATTGCGTGGAAATCCCTACAATCTTCTGGGTTATATTGGCGCTGTAATGAAAAATGTCAGTCTGTCCATCGTCGGGGAACACCATGAGGAAATTCTCAAGGCAGAGTACCGTATTAGCTCCCGCACCAGAAGACGTTATAAGAAAGATTTTGAATTGGGAGATGTTCACACTTCGGCTATTACAAGAAATCCAGACGGAGTCAAGTTTAACGACCTTGAACCTGAGCACATCGACGAAATCAAGAGCGCAAAGCTTCAACGGAAGCAGCACCACCGGGAGGGTTTTCTGACTCAGAGGCAGCTCATTAACCTTTTGAGAAGTGATACCTTCATAAATAGATTCAACAAGGAAACCGGATTGCAATTTAAAAAATATTCCGCACCTACTCTTCTTAAAAGACTTCAAACCTTGATCCAGCTTAACAAAATAGGTGTTGTCAGGACTGAATCTGCTTTCCAATACGAAGCGAGCAAAGACAATCTTTTTAGAATAGTCAACAAAATTATTAACCTTTCTGACGGTAAATTCTAACCCATCTGTCTGCCATAATCACCTCTTTAGCAAACCCCATCACCGGTAACACTTCTATAAAGGGCAGTTGAGACCCCCCTTTTTTTATTGTCCCGCCACAACTTTACCACCTTTGTCCGGTATTATTTTTCAAAGCTGATCTCAATATATTCCGAAAAAGGAGGTGAAGGAAAACAGGAGGAGTAGGCTTAAACAAAAATATTGGAGGATAATATAATGTCAGAAGTAGAGAAGAAAAAGAACAAAAAAATAGAAACTGAACGGATCATCGATCCCGAAGTAGAACCGTGCCAAGCTCCCGCAGAAGCAAGGATACTTGATATCTCTCACTTACGGTTAGTCCATGGCAACAACTTCGGCACGTCCTTTAATGGAGTCGTAAGTGCTCCACCAATTTGTCAGGATGACACAATCCTCGCCCAGGAAACATGGCTGCGAGAAGTGGCAGCTGAAGCTGATCTTTCAGCGGTGGATCTAGAGCGACTGCTGTCAAGTGGGAAGCAGCATTTGCAAACTGCGGTGGTTGATTTTAACAGTCTAGAACATGTGACTGGTCGCGATCTGACGCGCAGGGCAATTCGCATGGGGGTCATGATCATAGGATTGAAAAAGCTAGTCAAGCAGAAGAAAGAAAAGTGGGGGGCATGGGCTTCCGAAAATCTTCCCTTCCTCGGCGAACGTAACCGCCAAAAATACACACAGCTCGGTTCAAGGTTAGATGCACATAAGTATGATTTCTTAGGCATCGAGAGACTATACATGCTCTGTGTTGCGACGGACTCCTACGTGGGTAAAGAGGAAGACCCCATAGGCAATTTTTTGTCGAGGCACAACGTCGCGTTTGATCAGAATACTGATTTTGATATCGATGATTTTAAGCGCGACATCGATGTTGCCATGAACATGGATCTCCTCTCCTCAAAGGGGATTCAAGGCGTTGACCCAGCTTTGGTAAAAAACCTGAGCTTGGCCAAGGTAAGGCTCGATGGTTCTCTCATGGGGGAGTTAAAAACTCTTCAGAACTACGGGGGGAACATCAATGATCGGTTACGTGATCTGAGCCAGACCAGGGGTAAGATCCGTGACCTTGAAGAGAAGGAGAAAACACGGAACTTTAATACCCTGTCTATCCAGCTTCTTAAAGCCACAGAGGCATTTCTTAAGGATAGGGAAAAAATGGAAACAATTAATACAAACCTTTTTATGGACCTTTTTAAGCGGCTGGATGTCTTGAGGCAACTGTTAGTCCCTGAGACATCTGAAAAAGCAGCCGTTGTCTAATTGTCCAAACAAAGCCTCCTGCTGTTATCGTAATGGCGGGAGGCTTTTCTTTATGGAGGTGACGAAAGATGAAACTTTTTCACGCATCGCTATTTTCACGGGTGACGAGGCGAATCTACGAGCTATTCGGGATTCGTCCAAATGTGCTTCTCTCATACGCCTACTTGGGGAGGGACACAAAGTTCTATCTCGGAGATTACAGACACATGATTGACGAGCTCATTTTGGACTCAGGGGCTTGGACGGTTGCACGAGGCGGAACCGAAATTAGTGTCGACGAATACATTTCCTATCTTGATTTGTGGGGGAAGCATTTCGACCGCTATTTTAATCTGGATACCGACTTCCGAGATTGTGGATTCGACAACAATATTGCCAAACAGCTCAAAATGGAAAAGGCGCAGCTAAGACCGGTTCCTGTCATTCATAATTTTTATGATGATGAGATCGATTTTTATCTCCAACAAAATAAGTATGACTGGTTGGCGCTTGGTTCGAGTCAGAGCACGAGCTTTGATGCACTCGAGTTTGCGGTAATGAGAATCAAGGCGGGAGACCCAAAGGTAAAAATCCACTGGTTTGGCGGCAGCAATTTTGAGTGGCTGAGTCGTTTACCCATTGCTGCGTGCGATACGTCCTCGTGGGCTATCACCGGCAAATTTGGGATGATCAGATATCAGAACCCGCAGGAGGATAAGACCCACCTCATCTACGTGGGTCACTACCTGCGAGAGGACGGGGACATGGGCTTTGACTATGAGACTTATCCTTGGAAGAACGATCTCGATGAATATTTGACTCTCTTTAAGATGACCCCCGAGGATTTGTTTGGAGTCGATGCTGCCTATCACCATCAGGTGATCAATACTTATTATTATTACGAATTGGAACAGAGAATCAACGAGGATAGGGTAAGGCGAGGAATCGCTTTGGAATAGAAATACGCAGGATCCTGCGTTTTTGAAAGGAGGTTTGAAGATGTTAGATGAGATTAAAAGAATGAGATCAAGAAAGAAGTACCTTGCGGAATTAAAGGACAGGTATGCAGTTATTCAAGAAGAGGACAAAGAAAAAATGCTGCGGTTTGCTAATCGCATCACACCGCCTAATTGGAATGTATGGTGTACTCCATTCTCGGAGTTTATACCGGATAGGGGCATTTTAAATATCTGGATGGGAGTATTTCCCGATTCTGAAGATAATCTTGATAGAGCGGGTGAAGCCGAAATATTGGGTGTCATGTATGCGGGCAGAATTGCCAACACACACATTAAAATATATCCCGCAAAAGGAGATTGGCCTGGCACCGTAGTTCACGAATTGGCACATATAGCGGTCGACAGAAGGCTTTCCCTGATTAATAAACCGTATAAACAGGAATTCGGTTTTGCGACATCAAGAATGTTCGGGGAAGATATTCATGGACCGAGGTTTGACAGGGCGCTTGAACTTCTACGGTTAAGAATGATGGATGAATATGATTATATGTATGTTTTGCATTATTATTGGGCTAACCCGATGAAGCATATTGAAAGAAGATAACTTTGATTTAAAGGATGAGTATTATCGTGGCGTAGTCAAGTGGTAGTGCAAATAATTTAACAGCCACAAAGATGTTGATATAGGCGTTGAGAGAAATTGAAAAGAAAGAAAGCGGTTATTTTCGCAGGCGTGCTGCGGAAAACGACGGTCGGTAAGATACGATAAATTCTGAAAGACGGAGGTGATGGGGGAAAAGACTATATCCGGTTTATGACCGTAAATTAGAAGGTGCAACTAATTAGAAATCAAATATTGCAGTATCATAACAAGCGGGATCCCATGAGGGATCTTAGCAAAAGAATAAAAGGAGAAAAATACAATGACAAATATTGATTCGAACTCGCTTGAAATATTTGAGGACATGAAATCCGGCCTCTTTGAGCGAGACTATGATGAGGATCATTTAACTGTAGAGGAAATGCGAGCCAGCCTCTTTAAGCGAGACTATGATGAGGATGACTTAACTATAACTGAAGACGAGCCTCTGCGGTTTGAGTTGCAGATCAGCACCTCAACCATTGAAGGAAGTTCAAAGGCGACCCTCTGGGCCCAGTATCTTCCTTCTCACCATCAAGTCTTTGTGGGAGTCAAATTTCCGGAGCAGATCCCAATAAAAAAGATACCTTTTACCCTTACTCTCCTGAACGGGCTCAATAACAAATTTTCATGGCAACACTCAACTTTTTGCCCGATATGTCGTCGTATAGATACAGTATCAGGGATATCCATTACAGGTAGCAGATTGCCGAAGAAAAAATATCATCTGATGCTTTGTGTATCTCAGGCAAATGCCGAGTTTTATGACGAGATCATCTGGAAGATCACACGCGATGAATACGATGTTAAAAAGCTGATATCGATAGCATACGAGACTTTTCCAGATTTAGAAGAATACTTAAGAGGTCAATCATGAATGATAATCAATTCAAGAAGGTCATGCAGGACATAAGAGAAGTATTAAAAATAATGGAACTGGAGGTGAATGACGAATTTGAAAAGAGACACTTTTACTTCTTAGTCCCCATCAGAGGAACAGACATCCGTCATGCCACCTTCCTCACAGTATTATATCACTGGCTAGAGAAGATGGTCCACCTAAGATTGGGCATCTCCCTGGTGGATATTGACGTTGCCGTTGACAAGGAAAGGGAGATGATCACCCTGGAATCCATCATCAGTCACCGCAAAAAAAGGGACGATCTGATGTCCAAGGTTATTAGTCTGGTTAACCTCTTTAACAGGCAACCCATTATCGGGCATTGTTTCGTTCATTTAAACAAGACAAATTTTTCCGTACGTAAAGACATCAGTGTTGATAAAGGCAGGCTGGATAAGGAGGAACTTAAATGCTCTATTCAGGCACTCTTGGATAATATGAGCTCCTTTTACCCATTGATCCGGGAATGTATGGATTCCGGTGATAATGCAAATGAGCAGAGTAACGAGAGATTGATAAGAAGTTCATATCTTCATAAGGAATGCCGATCTGATTGATAGAATCAAATCACGAAAAAGGCTCATCTCCAATCACAGGGGGTGAGCCTTTTCTTTATCCCACCCAAGAAACATACCCCCACTGTCATACATCTCACCTTAGAACATATTAATGATCCAGATCATATTCTGGACATAACCAGTTCTTATAAGGAGGAACAACCGATGAGAGAAGTACAATTTACAAAACTGTTAACTGTAGTGCTGTCGAAAGACACATTTCTCAAAATCAAGACCATTACTGACCAAGAGAAAATCTCCATGTCCGAGTGGGTCCGGAAAGCTATCGACCAACTGATGGGGAAAGAAGAAAGGCTAAAAGAAAGGAGGACCAAGAATGAAACTGGCAGTTGAAAGAAATTTGAATAAATATGCCTTCCCCGTCTTCGGCATCAAGGGACGACCAATAGACAACTATCCATGTCATGCCCAGTATAACCTGCTTGAATTTTTTTGTGACAAAGGAGAGTTCGGGGCAAAGAACTGGATGATGATGGATGTTCTGGCGACCTACTTGATTCACAGATACTATAACTTCAAAGACGGGATTCTTGAATTCAAGCACACGATCCCGACATCAAAGGACAGGCGCGTTATGGATGTATCAGGGTATAAAATGGGGCATGGGCCGATAAACTATGTCATTAAACATATTAATCAGTGTCGAGATGAGCAAAATTATTTGCGTGAAGATGTCGCGGAGGATTCACTGCTCCGATACATTGAGCCGGCAAGCCAGGGCATGAAAATGATTCAGACGCTGAAGGTGAAGGATTCTTTTCTCAGGCAGCAGGTTGCCCCGCTTAGGCCCTATACGTCAACTGAAATCCATGAAATGCTCAAAGGGACATCGGAATGCATGATGCGCATGATGTATTCCATCCGCTATTTTGATTCTGAGAGTAAGAAGTATGCTAACTACGCTTTCAATAACTATAACTTGTCCAGCCGGCTCTTCTCGCTCACGGACTCAAAGATAACCAGGACTACAGGCAGCGGCCGTATCTTGGAACGGGAATACACGATCTCGTTTGACACACTCCTTGGATATTTCTATGCCCAAAACTGCCTCTCCGGTTACACGGATTTAGTGCCTGATAAATTCTACGACCTGTCGGATTATGGGCAGCTCTTCTATAGGATGCTTGTTCTTCCTTATTATAAGAAAGCAAAAATCCCCCTCGGGATAAACGAAATCAGGCACCGGCTGGTGTTGAAAACGAGGGACACCTATATGGTGAGAAAGATTATCCGGAGAATCCTGGACGAACTGGAGGCGAACTCTTTTATCAGGGAGCCGAAGGAAATCAAGGCAAACGGAGAGTATGCTTATGCCTATATAAGGAACAGCTGGGCAGAGATCAATGCTGGTGGAGATATGACTTGCGAATCTCATTTGGATTCTTCGACTTCTGATTTGGAGATTACCGATTCTGATATGGATATCCCTGATTCTGATATGGAAATAGTCCATTCTGATATGGATATAGAGGATACTCATTTGAAAAAAACGACAATTAATGAAGGAACTTAATGGCTTAGTTCTCTTAAAAAAATTAAAAAAAGAAAAAGGCGTTGGTGAGAATGGCCCCACCAGAGGCGGGCCATTTCCCCACCGAAAAAGATCTAACCATCTCAGTTGTAGGTAATGACATTCCTTCGGATGAGTTTCAATACAGGGTAGGATATTACTTCAACCAGGATAAGTCTTATTTTTGTCTTAGTTAAGACATAATCTCAGTTGAGAAAGTAAGTCCTCCCTTTCAGTTGGGTGTTAATATTATTCAACAGGATAGGATATTACTTCAACTAGGGTAATTATTATTCTTGTCCTAGATAAGACATAATCTCAGCTGAGAAAGTAAGTCCTCCCTTTCAGACAGGGTTAATCCCAGGTTATCTCCTCTCTGTAATCAGGATAATCGGTTGGGGAAGTAGATATTAGTCCGCGCGCAGTTGTGGTGCCGGAACCGCGTGCCTGGGCAATCGAAAACGGCACAAATGGACAGAATACGGGTGGTGAATGGTATCGAAGAGTTTCTCAGAAACCGATTTTCAGCCCTCCAAACCATTCATATCATTCCGGGAATTTCGTGGATTTTTGTAAATCAATATAAAACCATTGAACCAGAGAAGAACAATTGAAAGGAGAGATGAATATGTGGAACGTTCAAAGAAATAGAGAAGAAAACAAATATTACCGTGCCTTCATGGACACTTATGAGTGGAATTACACGGTCCTTGGTCTGGTTGATTACCTTGAAGAGAAGCTGTTTGATGACAGGGTAGTTGAACCGACTGATACAGACCTGTGGCTCAATTTCAGGGCCTTTTGCGAGAGCCGGCAGCTCAACTGGCGGGTCATCAGAAAGATGATTGAATATTTCGTCAACACACCCTTTGAATCAGAGATGGACCTGGCAAAACACGAGGCGTTCAAACCGATAAAGAGGAGCGACGGCGGCGGAACAGCAGGGAATGACAACTCCAGTATAGAGTCGGCATTTATAGGACTCAGCGAAAATTTGCCATTACGAAAATAATAAGAGCTGCATGGAGCGATATCCAGTTTTCGGAGATAAATGATATCATTAAAGAAATCAAGAAATAATGAGTATATTTTTAAAGAAAGGGGGGGATATTGATTGTCAAAAAAACGTGCAATAGGGTTGAGATAAGACTTAACTGATTGAAAGAACGTATCTGCCAGAGACCCCATAGGTTCCCTGAAAGGGGTGCTGAGCATGATAGCCCCGCCTATTTCACCTACCCTTGAAAAACATATTCTTAATGATTAATGTAAGTAGAATAATAGTCTAGAGGAAAAAGAAATGAAGAAGACATTTAGCCTTTTGTCAACTGAGAGATCTGCGAATAAGGAGTCTATGCATTACATCAGACCTAATGCTTCCGATGATGAACTTCTTGATGCATATTCACAGGCTGTTATCTTCGCGGCCGAGAGAGTCAGTCCATCAGTGGTGAATATCGAGGTGCGGCAGAAATCGCGGGGAAAGCGTTCCGGCGATCATCCGCGTTTTTCAGAGAAAACACAGCATGCCGGATCAGGTTTTATCTTCACGCCGGATGGATTTACACTCACAAACAGCCATGTGATTCAGTCGGCAGAGAGAATCGACGTTGCACTTTCGGATGGTCGACGTTTTCAGGCCAATCTTGTTGGAGACGATCCGGATACGGACCTGGCAGTGGTTCGAATTAATGGATCGAACTTTATTTCTGCAGAACTCGGTGATTCTCAGAAGCTTAGGGTAGGTCAACTCGTCATCGCCATCGGCAATCCTTATGGATTCCAGTGCACAGTGACTTCAGGGGTGATCAGCGCTCTCGGACGCTCACTTAGGTCAACATCAGGCAGGCTGATCGATAACGTCATGCAAACCGATGCAGCACTCAATCCGGGTAACTCCGGAGGTCCTCTTGTGACATCGCGGGGCGATGTCATTGGTGTAAACACTGCCTTGATTCTTCCTGCCCAAGGAATATGTTTCTCAATCGCTATTAATACTGCGAAATTTGTTGCCTCACATCTAATCAAAGAAGGCAAGGTAAGGAGGAGCTTTATCGGAGTGGGCGGTCAAAATATTGAACTTCATCGCCGCTTGGTTAGGTTCTATCGTCTCACTAATGAGACTGGCGTTTTTGTAGTTTCAGTGGAGACGAACAGCCCAGCTCAAAAGGCCGGTATTTTAGAAGGGGATATCATTATTGGATTTGATGATAAGACTGTAGCCGGTATTGATGACTTGCATCGGCTCTTGACGGAGGAGAAGGTTGGGAAGCTGACGATGCTAACCCTCGTGCGGGGAACTGAAAAGTTATGTCTTGGCATTACTCCTGGGGAGTCAAGACGCAGAGGCGATTAGCTACCTTCAATGTTTCTTTATATAAAATACATAGAGAGGTATAAAGGGATAGCACCACTTTGTTGAATATTGGTTGAAACCTGCTACTCCTTGACAGCTGAATCTCCCTGCATATAACCTGCGACTGCCTTCCTGAAGTCAAGCAAGCGCCTCCATTGCGGTTAATGCTTGACTTCAACCAGCAATCTTAGCTAAATCTTCCATGTTTTCCTTTTGGGGAAAAAATGACTCGTGCTATTATGATACTCAAATAACGAGTGACCTTCGGGTTATCGGAAAAGAGGAAAAGAAATTGAAAACCACCCTTAGATTTTGTGTGCCGTCGATAATTATTCTGCTGGTTTTCCTGGCAAATCTTACTTGGGCTGACACTATAGATAAAAGCAAGTATCGCCCTTCCGCTCACGGTTTTCCTCAAATAATTCAAGAAACAGACTACAACACAATAGCGTTAATTGAATCACTCTTCACCAAACTCAAAAGAGTCGGGAACGGGGATATTTCTTGTGAGGTCAGTAAGGATTCGATAGTCCTGAAGCCAAGCGATGTTTCCAGCGCAAAAATTGTAATCGGTGCCCCAACTAAAGGCCCCGTCACAATAGGAGGGCACTCGTACAAGGGCAAAAAAGAGATCAGTCTATTTACTACAATGAGAAAACTGCTTGATGAACTGTCGAAGCAACGACTGTGTGCGGGGATTAAGTACGATCAATTCCAGACGCGAGCATACGAGAAAAGAACCATTTTGGAGTTCGACTTTGGTCCGCAGATTGTGGTTCTTGAGGCTTTTTCCAATGGGCCAAGAGATGAGGAACGTTTATATGTTCTTGACCTTGTCGATCGAAACGAATCATATTTTTGGGGTAAATAGTTGCAGATCAATCATTTCAAATCCTCAAAATATTTTGTTCGCCAAGTGTAGGAAACATGCTTGACATAAAATATTTAAAAGAAATCTCGAATGAATCAGAGCCCGAACCAATTGAGGTAAGTCTTTCAGAACTAGATGGAACTGTCTTCAAAAATATTCCAGAAGGTATTTCACTAAATATTTTTGAAAATGATTTTCCAGAAACTTGTTTTGGGATAGAAAAAGGGAAAGTAATCGTTGAAATTACAAAACACATTTATTCAAAATATTGGTGGCATAAATATCACGCCAGTGTTTTTGCTGATGCTATGATAAGAGCCGTAATACGTTTACAAAGTGAGAATCATCCATTTAGAGAAGCTACAATAGAATCTGATGAAGACATTCATATTTTTGTTCGTTGGCAGTTGGAATTGCCTGCTACAATTGACGCAACAAAGTTAGTTGAATCAATTAAAGCAGCTAATAGTTTAGTTTGGGAACGAGCAAACTCGATATTAGAAAATTCTGATTCCATCTTAATTTTAGGAAAAGATACTGGAGGTTCTCTCAATAAATTAAAAAGAATCCAATCGTTTATTGAGGAACTTGGTTATTATGCTTATATAATAAAAGAACAACCTGATAAGCTCGGAGAAAGTATTATTCAAAAAGTTTTAAGATATGCACTTTCTTCCAAATTTATAATAATTGAAAATTCCGAACCTTCTGGTCATTTATATGAAATTCCACACATTACAAAAATGGCTGAATCTGTTTCAATTATTTTGCAAGCCGAAAATGAAGGAGCTACGTGGATATTTGAAGATGCTTACTTCAAACACAATCATTGGAAAAAATTTAGTTACACTGATTCAACATTAGAAAAGGTATTGAAAGAAAGCATTGATTGGGCTGAAGAACTTGTCAAAAAATATGGCAGATTCCAAGAAATAAATCTTCCTTGGATGAATGAGTAAAATTGTAATATACACATATAACACGGACAGCGTTCTCCAGTGCGGCTGAGTTAGAGAGCGCATTTATAGGACTCAGCGAAAATTTGCTATTACGAAAATAAGAAAAGCTACCTGAAGTGATTTCATTGGAGATATTTCATACTGAAGAGATTCCCGGAACGTGAAATTTACGTTTTTAACCATAACAGATCATTCCGGTATTGTGGCTGATTTTCGTGGTTCAATGTAAATACAATGATGCTGGATGGCTCTTGATAACTGGTTGTAATCTGTATAGGAATAATTTTAGGTATGGTAGATGGGGGTGGGTGAGAAGGGCTTCCTGAAGTCTTGATTTTTCTATTTTGCTCTTTTATGTCACATTATAATTGGAAATAAAAAGAAGCGGTACAAGTTCTGGGGGCAGGTCAGTATTCATGATTTTCACGATGACCTGTATTGCGTGGTTGGATTTCAAAATGCAATGCCTGACCTATTCGTTTAATTTTAGCGAAAGAATAACGCCTCTGCCGCTGACATTTCCGGACAACGGCGTAAAATCTATGTCATAGGTATCTTCGCCGATACGGCAATCTTCCATGCGCCGCGACTTCTTATTTTTCAGGCACTCATCGAGTATTTCCGCCGAGCCGCTTGGGAAATAGTCTGAGAATTCGCTGCCGACCGCTACATTACGGCCCGCAAGAGATAGACCTGCAGCCTTTTTGTTTACCAAAACTATAAGCCCTTCTTCGCTGACACCGATGATCGGAACGGGTATGTTTTCTAAAATGTCACGAGAGAGTTCGAGAACCTGATTCTGAATTTCCAGTTCCTCTGTTCTCGTTTTTACCATCTCCTCCAGTTTTCCATTGATATTCATCAAATCATTATTTTGTTTCATCACCTTTTCATACAGTAATTTATTGGCATGTTTCAATTCATAATATTCAAGAGCCTGTTTAACTTCCAGCTTTAACCTTTGATCGTCCCATGGCTTTAACAACAATTTGTAGATATGGCCGTTGTTGATAGAGTCGGTTATGGCATCCACATCCGTGTAACCGGATAATATAATACGAATGGTTTCCGGGAATTGATCTCTCACGGTGGCAAAAAATTGGGTGCCTGACATCCCCGACATTCTTTGGTCGGAGATTATCAGATGGACCTCATTTTCTTCTAATACTTTCAGCCCTTCCATGGCGCTGGCAGCAGTCATAACTCTATAGTCCTCACCGCGAAGCAACCTTCTTAAGGAACTTAAGATGTTCTCTTCATCATCAACGCATAATATTGTATATGGATAATCATTCATGGATTATCGTCCTCAAGAAAAAATTTGCTTACCTGTGCGATCTCCGAATCCACAGCGTCATACCATTCTGACAAAGCGCCAAGACGGTTTACAACCTCTGACAATTCATGACAACTGCCAACAAGATTATCAGCAACGATGTTCATATTGCTGCTATTATTAACTATGATATTCGCAGCGTAAACACTTGCGTGCAACCAGAAATCAGCGGCGTTTCTATTCACCATGTGATGATACATTATGGTATCGACAAGACTTTGAGGAAACTGCCATTTTTGGGTCAAATACCCGCCAATCATGGCATGATCGACGGACGATATTCTTCTCTCTGCTTCGAAAAAGGAAATATCCTCCTCATGAGTTAATTTCAATACCCGCCCGAATATATCCTCTAAACATTCTGCCATAACCAGCTTACCGATGTCGTGCAGAAGGCCAGCCACGAAGCAATCACCCGGTATTGTAAGCCTGGCACTCTGCGCCAGACACTTGCTGGTAACGGCGACAGAGATCGAGTGCTTCCACAGATCCTGAATATCGAATCCGTCATATTTTTCCTTCATGTGGAAGAGATCGATAAGGGATACTGCTGCTACGGCATTACGAACCGTATTGAAGCCAAGGATCATCACGGCTTGGGGAATTTCGACTATCCCGGACCGGAAGCCGTAGAAAGCAGAGTTTACGAGCTTAAGAATTCTTGATGTTATAACTTGATCCGATTCGATTATATTCGCCATTTCTTTGACAGAAGCGTCTTCATCCTGAAGCATCTTATTGACGTGCAACAGGACATGCGGAACGGTGGGCAGGGCAGCAACTTTATCAATTGTTCTCAGGACAGATTTCTCATCTATTATCTTTTCTTGGTTAATGTTCATAAAAATCTCCGCATCTAGGACAGACACTACTTTCTGAGAACATAAACTTCCTCCGTGATCGGGTCGTTCTGGTTCAGCAGTTTCAACTTATGGACTAGGCTGCCGGTCAAGACCGTTTTCTGGGGCAGGAGGAAACGCCCACCCGAAGAGTACAGCGGTCGTGTCAGCATCATGCCTTCTTCGAGTTTCGCAACCGGCACCCTTTTCTCTTCCGGGTACACGAATTTCTTCGTCTTGAGAACGGTCATTAGGATCTTGACAACGTCCGGATCGTAGGCGAGAAAACTTTCCTGCTTGAGGTGAAGAACAGCGGCCGCTTCCAGAATTTTTTCCCCGCTAAGATGTCCCAGTGTTGCCTTTCCATTGGTTATCGCATTTGCCACGTTCACCTCGAGGTTGACAATTTTATCGTAGGCATCAGCTACGGCGATTATCCTCGCCCCTAGGGGGATCTCCTCTTCTTTCAATTGATCCGGATAACCCTGCCCGTCGTATCGTTCATGATGGGTGCGAACCATAATTCCCACGTGATCGAGATTTTTCACAAAATATACTGTTTCCTGACCATAACGGGGATGATTTTCGAATGTCTCTTTTTCCTCCGGTGTCCATTGTTCCGCTTTATATTCGAGGAGTTTCTGAGAGAATCCAAGCTTCCCGATGTCATGCAGCAGGGCAGCTATCTCGATATGAATCGCTTCGTTTTCCGGAAGGTTCATCTGATTGACAATCTCCCTTGTCAGATAACCAACACGTCTGCCATGGCCTGCCAGCACTGGATTGTGTTTCTCCACCAAGGAACCGAAAGCCTTTACCGTATTATAGAGATTAGCTTCCAGTTCGTGGTTCAGCCTGGTTAATTCGTCATTCTTCTTGACTATTTCTGCCGTCTTTTCTTTTACTTTTTCTTCCAGGCTGCTATTTAAAGATACCAGTTCTTCGTTTTGCCTCTTTGTCAGCTCCGATAAGCGGCGGTTCTCAATGATTAATTCATACTGCTCCAGGATCTGGCGAATCTGCAGCAGCAGATCTTCATCTTTCCAGGGTTTTGTCAGGTAGCGGTGCACGCCTCCGTCATTGATGGCATCGACGATGGCATCAATGTCAGAATAACCCGTCAGAAGGACCCTCATGGTGCCGGGAAGTATTTTCCGTGCTTCGGCGAGAAACTGCGCACCTGTCATTTGCGGCATCCGCTGATCGGAGATAATCAGGGAAAAGGGGCTTTCCGCATCCCTGATCAGATTAAGGCCGTCAAGACCGCTTATTGCAGTCCTGATCTCAAAGTTTTCATTTCTGAAAAGACGTTGCAGTGACTTGAGGATCGGCTCTTCATCATCCACAATTAACAGCGTATGTTTGTATTTCAGCTGCATATCCTTTTCTCCAGAAGCCAGTATTCCCTTCCGAGAAACTCCGTACAGGCGTTTACGACATCATGGTCGTAGAGTATTCCCTTGTTGTTTGTTAATTCTTTCAGTGCATCTTTGATGCACAATGCCGGTCGGGATGGTTCATTAGAGACGAAGCCATCGATCACATCGGCAACGCCCAGGATTCGTGCTTCGAGAAGAATCTCGTCGCCTAAAATTCCCGAAGGATACCCCGACCCGTTTATTCTCTCATGATGTTGAAGCACGATCTGTGCAACGGGATAGGGAAATGCAATCTTCTCCAGTATGAGAAATCCTATTTCCGGATGCATTCTAATCATGTCCATTTCCGTCTCCATCTCATCCAATTCCCCGAGAGTGCCTAGGTACTCGGCGGATCCTGCTATCTTGCCGATATCGTGGACGATGGCAGACATGCGAATTGCATATTTTTGATCCTTTGAAAGCCCCATTTCCTCCGCTATGCTGCATGCAATCTTCGCAACATTCTTCTGGTGGCCGTAAGTGCTATTGTCTTTCATTTCAATTATCGTGGATATTGCCTCTACGGCACTTTCAAAAGCTCCTTCCAGCTTCAAAAAACTTTCCTGAAGGGCTTTCGCCCCATTCATGATTTCTGCCGTTTTTTCTTTTACCTTTTCCTCCAGTCCGCTATTTAACGATGCCAGTTCCTCATTTTGCTTTTTCGTCAGCTCCAGCAGCCGGCGGTTCTCAAGCACCAGTTCATACTGCTCGAGGACTTGATGAACCTGAAGCAACAGATCTTCGTCTTTCCAGGGTTTCGTCAGGTAACGGTGAATACCGCCATCATTTACTGCATCGACAATGGCATCAATATCAGAATAGCCGGTCAGAAGGACTCTCATGGTGTCCGGGAGGAGTTTTCGCGCTTCGGCGAGAAACTGCGCACCTGTCATTTGCGGCATCCGCTGATCGGAAATAACCAGGGAAAAAGGCCTCTCCGCCTCTCTGATCCGGCTTAGACCTTCCATGCCGCTGGTTGCCGTAAAGATATCATAGTGCTCGTGACGGAAGAGACGCAGCATAGATTTTATAACTGATTCTTCGTCGTCAACAATCAATATTGCATGATTAAATTCTAGTGCCATAAATCATCCCCCGGGTCCCAATCTAATAAATGGCAATTATATGTAATGCCCCAAATTCCCGATAAACCAATTTTTTCACTATTCACAGTGAATCGGTATTTTGACAGTAAATGTAGTCCCTTTATTAACAGTACTGTCCACCTCGATTGTTCCATTATGCTTCTCAATAATATTATACGCGACATGAAGACCCAGGCCTGTACCCTTGCCTACGTCCTTGGTTGTAAAAAATGGATCGAAAATTTTAGGCAGATTTTCTTTCGGTATTCCTACCCCCGTATCCGCAAATTTTATCTCTGCGTGTCCATCGACTGCCTTCGTTACTATAGATATTTCTCCTTTTTCCTTGATCGCCTGTGCGGCGTTCACTAGAATATTCATGAATACCTGATTGAGCTGCTGCGGGTAGCATAATGTGTCGGGAACATCCCCATATTCCTTATGAACGACTGCTTTGTATTTCAGTTCGTTCCAGACAATATTCAGTGTGGATTCGATACTGTTGTTAATATTTACCGTTCTCAATTTTTCGTCCCCGGGATGGGCAAAATTCTTCAGATCCTGAACGATCCTCCCGATTCGCCCCGTTCCTTCTCTGGACTCCCCGATCAAATCAACAGCATCCTTGATGATAAAATCTACGTCTATCTTAGTTTCGAGGTCTTCAATTAGCTTCAAACGCTCCGCCACCATTTTCTGCGATTCCTCCCCGGTTGCCTCCTTCTTCAGATCTCCCGCCAGTGTCCGGTACTCGCCGATCAGCTTAATGACATCATTCATATAATCCGAGAGTGTCTTCAGGTTGCTGCTCACAAATGCAGTCGGGTTATTGATCTCATGCGCCACACCCGCCGCAAGCTGACCGATGGATGCCATCTTCTCGGACTGGAGAAGTTGAAATGATGCCTTCTTCTTGTCCGTAATATCCTCGTAAGTAGCAACGACTTTGTTATCACTTAAACTGTTTTCTATGGCACAATAAGTCACCTTGCAGAAGATATTACTGCCATCCTTGTGCCGACATGGGATCTCAAACTCTCGACGGCATGTCGCCTGATTCCCGTGATCACGATAAATGCGTTTGCTTAAATTCTCAAATTCACTTTCACTGTTGCAAAGAATGTTGACATTCTTTCCTAGTAGTTCTTCAGGCCTCCAGCCGAAGATAACCTCCACGGCATCATTTACAAAAAGTATTCTTTCATCTTGCAAACCGAAGACTGCATCAGGGATAGACGACAGAATAGAAGATTCCATGGCCATCATCTCTTCTAGTTTTTTTCTTGATTCTCTGAGATCAGTGACATCTATGGCGTTGGCTAATACAGCCTGCCTCCCCTCGTACTCAATAGGAGTTACTATCTGCAGAATCCACGCGACCTGATTTTGCTTGGTTACGATTCTATACTCAAATGCCTCCTTACGTACTCCGCTCAGCATCTCCGTGGCCATCTTTTTTACCATCTCCCTATCGTCCGGGTGAATGATAACATCGGATTTCTGGCCTATTAGCTCCTCTGCTGTATAACCCATGTAAGCAACTGCACTGGTGTTAATAAATCTGAATTTACCATCCTGCACGATAAAAACGGCAGCGAGCGAGCTTTCTGTCAAGGTTTTATACATTTTGTTTGATTCATGTAATGCATTCCTCGTTTGTCGGCCTGTTATCTCAAGTGCAGTCAGATGGCCAAACATTTCCAGGGCATTCAGCTCTGATTTGGTAAATTTCCTCATCTGTCTGTGAAATACATAAAGTACTCCGTGGTCTTCAGTCTCAGACTGAATAGGCACACCCATTCCGGAGACAACACCCTCATTTTTCACTATTTGGCTAATTTTAGCCGAGGGCTTGATCAGTTCGTTATTAAAATAGTCATCAATGATCACGCCCTTACGAGACTGCATGATGTATCCACCAACCCCCACTCCAAAAGGAATCTCCATCTCTTTGAAATCTTTTGTTCTGATGCCAAAAAGGGTGTGCATGCGCACCTTGTCCTTCTTATCGTCTGCCAAAGCTATATAGCTGGTATCAGTATCAAATACTTCTGCTGTCTTATCTGCAATCAATTGAAGATTTTCATTAAGACTCCTCTCCTGAAGCATGTTTGATGACACCTCATACAAAGCTGTGGATATTCGTAACTCTCTCTCTTGCTTTGAAAGGTTCTCCCGCAGGGCTTCCTCCATCCGCTTGCGCTCGGAGATGTCACGGACATGTTCAGCAACCATTATGATCTCGTTATTATCGCCGAATATGGGATAGGCGTTTACTTCATTAATTCGTTTGGTATGCGGATTGTAACGTTCCCCAGAAGCGGGTTTGCCGGTGGTCAAGACCTGCAAGACCTGACATGACTCACAGGCAGCGTCACGGTGCATGAAAGCCTCATAGCAATGAGTATTTACGGGAAATTCTTTGCAATCAGTATAAAGAGGAGATTTCCAATTGGACATCAAAATTCTGAGATCTCTGTCAAGAACTATGATGAGGTCGTGGGTGGAGTTAAAAACACTCTCAAGTAACAATTTGCCCTTTTTCAGTTCTTCCTCCGTCTTCCTGCGTCCGGTAATGTCTCTGAAAATTCCCTGGGCAACTTTTTCCCCATCAAATTCAAAGCAGCTTCCTGTCACATCTATGGGAACTGCAGTTCCATCTCTTCTCAAGGCATACGTGTCGCTGACGGACCCTGAACCATTTTGGACTATGTCTTTAAAAACGCGTACAACTTTTTCAAGTTCTTCTTTCGGATGAAGCCTTGAAATATCCATGCCTAACAACTTTTCTCTTGAGTAACCGAGAAGTTCTTCAGCCTTCCTGTTTACCTCCAGCAGCTGTCCTTCTGGATTTGCAAGCAATATGGCATCACTGGCATTATCCAATAAGCTGCGGTATCTCTCCTCTGATTTGCGCAACGCTTCCTCTGCCCGTTTGCGCTCGGTGATATCGCGAACAATGCCTTGGAATCCGGTGGGACGTGCCTCCGCATCTCTGATGAGAGATACCGAAGCCTCGACAACTTTTCTTGTTCCATCTTTCGTGATAATTATCCAATCTGTCCTCTTATCAGACTTGCCCGAGGTATAAACCTCGTTAAAGACTTGAGAAACTGTCGTGGCATTCTCTTTATCGGTAAATTGTTTATAGGATCTCCCCAACATTTCTTCACGGGAATATCCGATATTTTTCACAACCCATTCATTGAGAAAAGTGAATTTCCCGGCAAGATCAACCTCATAATAACCATCCTCAATGTTTTCAAGAACGGTTTGGTATCTTTCTTTACTTTCCCTCAGCTCATGCTCCGCCCTTTCTCTCTCTGCATCTGCGTTCTCCGCCTCTGTAAGCCGCTGTCTCAAAGCAGCCAGTTCCGTTGCGAGTTGCTTCTTTGTTTTGAATTTATCGTCCATTCCCGGGAAACTCCTGTCCATCGAACACCTCAAAAGAAGAAAACTTCGTAGCAATGATAAAATAGCGACTTCATGTATGGCGCCTCACACCCTCTTCCCGAAGAAGTCAAAGTGTGGATAATGCACCCGCCCGGTTAGCCTGCTCTATATGATGATATCGTCACATATATTAATAACTTTAGTATAAGGTCTTGCAGAACCCTAACTCTGAGTGGGCATATATTTTGGGGGCAGGTCACGACGGGCACGGTTAATGAAATTTTATGGACGAAGATAGAGAAAAGCAGGATAACTGCGAGGCAGCTGCCCCATGACGGGCAACTGTGGTCAATATGTGCGGTATTCTCTTTAAACTGAATGGTTAAAAATCAAGCCGATTAGTTCCCCTATCTTGGTCCGTAGGTCTTGAATGTCCTTAGGGGGGATTTCACGTATAACCTTTCCTGTGTCTTTATCCTTGACAATTACAGCTATCTCATCGTCATTATTTCCGTATTTGGAGAAGCTTAAACTGATATTCGTGGATTCCATGTGACCTTGAATTTGCTGAAGTAATTGATCGGCTGCTTTGCCGCTTATAGGTGTAGGTTCTTGTGACGCCTGTGCAGGGCTATTTCCCGCTCCAGAACCCGGCAATGTAATTGCAGAACCCGCTGGTCCCGCCATGTTTATATTTGAAATTGCCATATCCATTACTTTAGACTGCTCCTCGTGATCTAGTTATCGGCATTTTGGGGGAAAACTTCAAACCTCTTTTGGTACACTATGTTTTAGCATGCAGAAATCAGTGTGCCCAGGACTTGCCTCCACGACCCTCTGCCTCTTCCTCCTACTCCTCAGATTCTCATTTTCGGCAAAGCCAAAGAGTTCAAATGGCAATCGGTAACCTTGTTGTTTTTTGAGGATTGGGGTATAAAGTATTACCTGTTTCAAAAGGAGGCCATTTCGATGAAATCCACCTTTTTAAAGATATGTGTCTTTTCCCTTTGTCTGGTTCTCCTTTTCCCCGCCCAATCCAAGGCAGCCAAAGAATCCCGGCTGGCTTTGGTCATTGGCAACAGTTCTTACCAATCCGGCCCCTTAAAGAATCCCGTTAATGACGCAACGGATATGGCAGCCATCTTGAAGAAACTTGGTTTTACTGTAATCCTTAAGAAGAATGCGAACCTTGAGGAGATGGAAGGAGCTATTGAAGATTTTGGAAATCGTCTTAAACGGGGAGGAGTGGGTCTTTTTTTCTATGCTGGCCATGGTCTACAGGTTGGCGGCGCGAATTATCTTGTGCCCATAGGAGCCAAGATCAATAAAGAATCTGATGTAAGATATAAAACCGTTGATGCAGGTAGAGTTCTCGATGAGATGGCTAATGCCAATAACGGTTTGAATATAGTCATTCTTGACGCTTGCCGAGATAATCCTTTTTCGAGGAGTTTTCGTAGTGCTACCCGTGGGCTGGCTATTATCAGTAACGCCCCTTCAGGGACCTTTATTTCCTATTCTACAGGAGCAAACCAGGTCGCCAGAGATGGAGAGGGGAGAAATAGCCCTTACACTAAGGCCCTTTTAGAGAATATAGACAGGCCGGGATTATCGATAAATGATGTTTTCATGAAGGTGCGAAGCAAGGTAAAAAAGGAGTCAGGGCAAATACCCTGGGAGTTATCTTCATTGGAGGGGAACTTCTATTTTATTCCCGGATCAGTTGATTCAAAGTCAACGGCCACGGATAAACTGGATGAAGAGAATCGGAAGTTGAAAGAAGAACAACGCCGTCTGGAAGCTGAAAAGGCCGAGTTGGAGCAAAAATTAAGGAGCGAAGAGGATAAACGCTTAGCCCCGTCCCAGGCCAAGGCACCGGGAGCCTCCAATGACTGGTTGCCTTTTGCCGGGCAATGGTATGGACGATGGTCAAATAACCTCGGGGAGAGTGGCGATGATTCACTGGTTCTCAAGGAGGATCAGAACGGAAACATAAGCGGCGTCTGGACCAACGAGGTCCCAGTCTCAGGGAGACGGATCAACGGGAACACCATAGAATTGCAAGGATGGACGGCTACCCGGTCCTACCAGATGACTGTTACCGCTACAGGGAATGAGATCACGATGCAATATACTGCCACACGATTGAACAGCAGTGGATCGTACCGTGGGACAGCGCGTTTATTTCGTAGATGAACAATTGACACGGATGGCGCAGTAGATTCGGACAGACATAGGTGGTTCGCTGACGCATTTCAAACGATAATGATCAACCTTATGAGGATTCATCCATAATGCTTTGTAGGTGCATGATTGAGCACTCTGCTTCTTCCTGTAGTCAAGCGTTTAGTAATTTAGACTGTCACACACTCTTTCCCTTGAAAATTAATTAACACACTACATAGGTGTACTCCTTCGTTTTAAGACGGGGATAATAAAGATGTATTGCAAACTATAAACCGTTCTGCTAATAGTTTTCGCATCCCGCCTGATATATTAATGAGTGGATAATCATTGCAATCAGGACGGTTGCTTATCCAACAGGTCCCTCCGGAGATAGAGACTGGCCATGAAGAAAAACGAACCAAAATCAAAAAAGAATTCTGGAACGCATAGACAACTGAAAAGAGATGTGCCTAAGTCCGCGGAGAGCATCGCTAACATATCTCGCGTTGAAGCGGCGCGTCTGGCCACATTTCCGAAGCTAAATCCCAATCCCATCGCCGAACTAGACTTTGCGGGGGAGATCCTTTACCTTAACCCCGCTGCCGAGCGATTATTCCCGGATCTCCGGCAACGTGGAACGGGGCATCTATGGCTGGCAGATTGGGAGTCGTTAGTGAACGAATTACGTGAAGGCGAGACGAAAGTAATTATCAGGGAAATAAGAGTCGGCGCGCGTTGGTGCCAGCAAACGTTGCAATTAGTGGAAGAGACCAAGCGCATCCATATCTACGGAATAGATATCACTGAGCGCGTGATGGCGGAAGACGCACTTCGCCATAGCGAAGCACGCTACCGAAGCGTGTTCCATGATAGCAGCGCCCCGATGCTACTGATTGATCCCGCAACCGCCGAGATTGTGGATGCCAATCCCGCCGCCTGCCGATACTATGACTACACGCATACTGAGCTGAAAGCTAAAAAGATCACGGATATCAACGTTCTCACACACGAACAGATCTTTGAAGAAATGAAGCGAGCCAAAGCGAGAGAGCTCCGTAGTTTTGAATTTTCACACCGTCTGGCAAGTGGTGAAATCCGTCCCGTGGAAGTATTCAGCGGCCCGATTGATCTGGAAGGAAGAGTTTTGCTGCTTTCAATCGTACACGACATTACCGAGCGCAAGCGGGCGGAAATGGCTTTGAATGAACGGACGGCGCAACTTGAGGCTGCAAACAAGGAACTTGAGAGCTTCAGCTACTCCGTCTCCCATGACCTGAGGGCTCCGCTGCGGGCCATCGACGGGTATGCACGCATGATACTTAAAAAACAGGCGGATACATTTGACGAAGATACTTTACGAAAATTTAATGATATCAGATTAAATGCAAAGATGATGGGCCATCTCATCGACGATCTCCTCGCCTTCTCCCGCCTGGGCCGGAAGCATATGTCTATTGAAAAGCTGGACATGAATGTCCTTATCGGGGATGTATGGAAAGAGCTTACAGTCATCAACCCCGAGAGGGATATAACACTTGCAGTGAACGACCTGCCTTCCTCTCATGGTGACCGCGCGCTCATGAAACAGGTATATGCCAATCTTCTTTCGAACGCCATTAAGTTCACAAAAAATAGGGATGCTGCCGGGATTGAAGTAGGCGGCCATGCCGACGGGACTAAGGTCATATACTATGTCAGGGATAACGGCGTCGGTTTCGATATGACATATTATGATAAACTGTTTGGTGTCTTTCAGCGTCTGCACAGTACCGATGATTTCGAAGGTACCGGGATCGGCCTTGCGCTTGTCAAACGTATCATAGACCGACATGGGGGTCGCGTCTGGGCGGAAGGCATAGTAGGTGAAGGGGCTGTTTTTTATTTTTCTCTCCATGAAAACAGAGAATCATATTTGCACACGTAACTTAGCTAGCTTAGAAGTACTTACCGTTCTCAAAACACAATTCTTAAATTCCTCTCAGAATTTCTCCGCTATCGGATTAAGTCAAAAGCTCGTTCGAAATCAGGTTTTGACGCACTTGTATTAATTTTTTCACATGTCTATTATTAAGCATAAATAGAATAACAGTGCAAAATTCATCACGATGACTGAGAACATGCCGGAAATTTTGATCGTAGAGGATAGCAAGTATGACGTGGAGTTTATGCTTAAAGCTGTTGAGAAATATAATCTGACCGAGAAGATCAAGGTCTTTCAGGATGGGGGGGAGGCTCTAGACTATATTTCTGCAACCGGGCAATATTCCGGGTGTGATACTTGTAAAAATCTTAGGGTGATTATACTGGACTTACAGTTACCGAAGGTTGGTGGGCTTGACGTTCTTCAGGGGATCAGGGCCAGTGAGAATACAAAAATGATTCCAGTAGTCATTTTTTCATCGTCAACGGAAGACCGGGACAGGATGGAGAGTTACAAGTTGGGAGCGAACAGCTACATCGCTAAACCTGTCTCTTATGAGAACTTCGTCAATACTGCCGCCGAAATAGCTTCTTATTGGATGTTGCAAAACATCCCTGCATGATGAAAGCGGATGAAGATACTTGAGACACGCCATATTGATGGTTCCTTACTAATATACCTGCCCCTCAAATATTAAAGACTACGATCTGCAATCGTTGGTATAATCCCATCGCATAAATTGAGGATAAGTAGGTTTTAGCGATAACCGGCTTCATTACAAGATAAGCATTTCCTTCCATAGCCCATTTTCATCTTTAGTGGGGACTCGTGAAACAGACGACCCCCGTTTTTAACTTCCTCTAGTCAGGCATCCGGCGATTTTGACAGATATAAATCCTTGTAAATGGTTATCAATGAAAGTTGTCTCTTGACTTTTCAAATAATTGGGAGCACAAAAAAGAAGCATTTTTAAATAGGGCATCGTTAAATGGTTAACAACCAACTTGAACCCTTCTTGTAAGGGTGATGCCATGAAGAGATTATTGAAACCCCGTTTCTCAGAAGAGAGCGGGGTTTTGTTTTATTATGTTGATGATCATTGATTTTGTCTTGCGGCTCAAGGGAACATAACAACCGGATCCGACGCGTGATAATATCCCGCGAACTCTTACGAAAAAAGGAGGGCATTATGAGAGGTGTTAGAGCAGCAATCGGTTTCTCCATACTACTTTTTCTTGTCGGCTGTGTGGGTCAGCACCAGCAGCTTCAACCAATTGATATGAGTGCTATCGGCGCCATACAGACTGAGATTAAAAGGCAGATTGGGATTTACATGGTCGCGTCGCACAAAGATCCTACCGTGAAGATAAACAGCATTGATAAGAAGATTAAGGAGCTCCCTTCTGACGCCTTCTGGTGCGGCCTTGGAAAAATTGACTTCGATATCTCGTCAATTAAGGCGGAACTAACTACTACACTCGATTCCACTTCCGGATTCAAAGTCGGCGTCACAATTCCGATCAGTGGGGGCACAGTGACCCCCTCCGCGGGACAGACTCACGAAACCATGGACACGCAAGTCTTGGACTACAACCTTTGGCCTTTGCCATTGGAAGACCAAAGGTCTGAATTGACCAGCTACTATAAGAATAGAGACATCGATAAAGATGTTAGTGGTGCCCCTATTGCTCTCGTGCTTCTGGACTTACGAAGCGCCCTGATCCAAAGTGCGATGAAATACGACTATTCCACTACTCCGCCGAAGCAGAAAAGTCCCCAACCGTGTTTCACTGACTACAACCCGGATAAGCCTGCTGGAGACGCTGGTAACCTTTTCAAGATCGGCCTCACGATTACCAACGACTCTACCGGTGGTATTTCGATAAACGTAGCACCGCTCAGTATCGGAGCTACTGGCGAGGCTAAGTCTACGACCGGCAACACACTTTCCGTATCGTTTATTCAGCGAGGAGTGCAGGACATTCAAAAGCTAAAGGATGCAGTTGATGCGGAATGTAAGTACCCGAAGGAGAGTTTGCCAGGATGCACGAAAGCCAAAAAAGCTCTCAAGGAAGCGATGCTCAAAACTGGAGGTGGACTAATGTTGGAGCGATGACCTTTCATACCGGGGGAACGCTGACCAGACGATAGCAACCTAAAAATTTGCCGTTATTTATTTTCTATCGATTCAAATGCAATAGAAACGTTCGTAATGAACTGCTTTTGAGTATCTGAAGATTAATCCTGTTTTTCACATTGCCACTGTTGAAGGCACAAAAGCCAGGGCTCGCCCTTTTGGTTTCAGCATGAAGAGGAATGGCAAGTTGTATTTCTGCACTAACAAAACCAAAAACTTATACAGGCAGTTGTCTCAGAATCATGATATCGAGATTTCGGTTACGGGGAAAGACAATACGTGGCTGAGGATAAGAGGACGCATCACATTTGACGAGACCCATGAAGCAAAAGTACAGGCATTCGAAGAGTCCACCAACCTTAGAAAGATCTATCCGAAAGGGGCAGATGACGAAAAATCTGTGACCTTTTATTTTACCGAAGCTGTGGCGACGTTGTTTTCCTTTTCGGAGGCCTCGAAGAATATACCTCTACTTTAGGCACCATTCTGTAACAAATCTAATCGCCGCACCTACGATAATGGCTAAAAAGCGAAAGACAAAGAAAGATACCTCGATAACAGAATGGTATAAAATCGAAATCGAAGACTGGGAAGTAAGTTATTATTTTGGACTAAATATAGCTCCAAAGGACTTAATTCAAGGTGCATATTGGGAATCTTCTAAACTATTTCTTATAGGCAGAATTATTCAGCCGGTCTTAGAAAAAGCCAGCAAAGCCAGGATTGAAATAGCGGGCGATCCTCAAATGGATGACCACTGGCATTCAAAACCAACGATAGTATCTGCAAGAGCTATAGGCTGGATGGAAATTCCGAGAGAAGATGATAAACTTATATTTTATTGTTCGGTCCCATCTCGATCGTTGCCAAACATAACAGTGGCTGTCCAGTCTGGAAAGATAAAGTACGCTTCGATGTTTGGAACCATACTTAAGCGGAGACAAGGTACAATTTCAAGTCTTAGTCTATCAATGCACGTAGAGGACGAGTAATTGTGATTCGGGATCTATTAAAAAGCGCAGGCTCCTGCGTATTTCACGATATTTCGTACTGTACAGATTCCCACAACATCAGAATTACGTGTTTAACCATAACAGATCATTCCTGTATTGTGGCTGATTTTACCGGTTCTTGGTAAATACAGTGATGCTGGGTGCATACAGATAACTGGTTGTAATCCTTATAGGAACAATTTCAGCTATGGTTGATCGGGGGGGGTGAGAGCTGCTTCCTGAACTCCACACATAGCTGCCTTGGAATAATGTTCAACATTACAAATGCAAATCGTGATAAGTAAACACGACATTTGTTGGTGTTTTAGCGGTAAATTTATGGTGTTTATGTTTTTATACAAGACACATATAAACTTTATTAGGCACCCCCCGTAATTGACATGTAATGAGGTAAACATTGAAGATCAGAGTCATAGTATTCGGAGCTACTGGCATGGTTGGTGAAGGGGTTCACTTCAAAGCGCTAAGCCATGAGGATGTCGAGTCAGTGCTCGTCATAGGCAGACGACCTTGTATGGTGACACATCCAAAATTGAAGGAAATCATCCATCACGATTTCTTCGATTACTCTAGTATTGAGGAGCAGCTTAAAGGGTATCACGCATGCTTTTTCTGCCTCGGAGTGTCTTCCGTGGGTATGAATGAGCGAGATTATAGCCGGATTACATACGACCTTACAATGCAAGCGGCCACGGTATTATCACGATGCAACCCTACGATGACGTTTTGTTACGTGTCGGGGATGGGAACAGACAGTACTGAGCAAGGTCGCATTATGTGGGCAAGAGTAAAAGGGAGAACCGAAAATCACCTAGCGAAGCTTCCCTTCAAATCCGTGTATTTTTTTCGACCGGGGCTTATGAAGTCGATCAACGGCCAGAGAAATGTAAAGCCATTCTATAAAATATTAATGTGGCCGTATCCACTGTGGAAAGTCTTGTTCCCGGGGGCTATATCCACGCTGTCGGATGTTGGCCTTGCGATGATTAACGCAACTTTGTATGGATACTCGAAACAGGTTCTAGAGAACTTAGATATTGCCCAACTCGCCAGAACAAAAACGGGTGGTGTGGCAGCTTAGCTGTGGGGTGTTATGCTTACAATGGTGGAGCACTACACACGTTCTGTATTTAGTAATATATGCAGTTTGCAATCATCGATATTATTTCCTTAAAATGAGATGCTAATAACCAGTTCTACAAAAGTGGAGGTGTTTAAAATGAAAGTATTATTGGTAAATGGAAGTCCAAACAAAAAAGGATGTACTTACACAGCCCTTTGTGAAGTGGAAAAGGAATTGAATAAGTTTAATATTGAAACGGAGATATTCTATCTTGGAAAGAAACCTATAAGAGGATGTACGGCATGTGGAAAGTGTGTTGAGATAAAAAAATGCGTGTTTGATGATGATCCTGTCAACGTTGCACTTGATAAAGGGAATACATCAGATGGTTTTATTTTTGGTTCTCCTGTCCACTATGCAGGGCCTTCTGGTTTCATAACGTCATTTTTAGAAAGATGCTTTTATGCTGGCAGCAATGTATTTGCATATAAACCGGGTGCAGCAATCGTAAGCTGCCGCAGGGCTGGTTCTACATCTGCGTTTGACCAGCTGAATAAATATTTTTCCATTAATAATATGCCCATTGTGTCATCCCAGTACTGGAATATGGTACATGGCAACACGCCAGAGGAAGTATTGCAAGATCTTGAAGGATTACAGACAATGAGGACACTTGGACGAAATATGGCATGGCTTTTAAAATCAATCGAAGTGGGTAAGAAGGCAGGTATTCCCATGCCTGAAAAGGAAGATAGAGTATGGACAAATTTCGTTAGATAGTCAGTAAATTTTGACATGGCAAATACTGTCAAGCAGGTAATGCTCTTACCATTACTTTCTTTCCATCGGTAATCCTTTGCCTCCGGTATAGAAGATAAGAAACACTTCAGGGAAATTGTTGGTGATGGTGCGCACAATCCTGCTGATAATTGGAGATACGTCAAACCAGGTGTTGTTATTCCAATCCACGTTAGGATAACGAGACACGAAACAGGAAAAGATGATGAAATTGTGTATGAAGATACGGTTGGGACAGAGGGCATGTATGCTAGCATAAAAGGAAGTTTCCTGCGATGCGTTGATGTCGTTGACCTCAAGCCTGGGATTTATCGTATAGAAGCTAATGCTGTAAAGGATAGTCCAGAATTCTCAGGGATACCATCGTATTTAATAATTGAGCCTCATTGGCAACTTAAATTTATGCCACACATCAGATAATTGCTGTGGGAAGGATAACATTGCGTAGTCCTACTTGTCTATTTTGTGTTTTTTTAATTTTGTGCGCAGCTTATACGGTAGTATTAGCACAGCCAATCGCTGATGGATCTCATGAGAAATCCGCTTATTGATAACTGGTTGTAAGGCGCAGAGATTTTAACGTGCATTTCTTGAATGATGGTGGTCTGATGTTGCTTCCTGAAGTATAGAAGAAATTCGTTTTCCATGCCGCCTTTCAAGTGGCAATCTGCACTTCAATTACAAACTGAAAACTTTTGAGATATATAAACATTGTTGAACATAAATGACCAAAATAAGATTTAAGGAAGGACTATTTCATGCATTATTTTGTGAGAGTCTTATTAGTTGTTTTCATCACTTTTGTTTTAGGAACCAGTGCGCAGTGTGGAGAAGAACTGACGATGTCGTTTGACAGCCCGGGGGTTCTAAACTTATCGCGATATTTGCAACAAAATCCAGTTTTGAAAAAAATCCGGTCATAATGGACACAATCAGTTTTGGCATAGCAGAATCAATTATGCGCGCACCTGAGAATGGCTGGCAGGGCTCAGATATTATTAAATACAGGGGAAAGAATTATACCCATGAAGATGAAAAGAAGCTAATCTCCGCTGAGAAAAAGGCTGTCAGCAGGTCTGATAATATTCTCGTTATTAGACCAGTATCAGCCCCAGCTATCACTTTCAAAGATTGGTTTCTATCTGGCGACGCCAAAAGAGAAGATGACCAAGAAACATTTTTTTATATGGGCAAAATAGGTTCCGCTGGTTATCATAGGGTAGAAGTAAACTACATGCACGACTCGCCAGGTTCATTTTTTATAAACGCGAAGAATGGCAAAACAGTATATGCTCATAACGGAGATGATACAGTTTCTTTATCTCCGAATGGTAATCGGCTTCTGGTTTTTAATAAAGGTTATAACCCCCCATTTGGACTTGTTGTTGCCAATATCGCTTCTAGCGATCCTATTGTGGAATTGCATTGCCGCTGCCGTTACAACCAAAAATCTGCGGTTGTAATACCTGTTTATAAAGGGTGGCATCCAAGTGCTGGCTACATTGGTTTCGATATGGTCCTAACACTTCAACAAAAATTGTCCGAAACAAAAATAACGTATCAAGCCATACCAATTACATTCAGTTTACAAAGTGATGGATGGCACATATCTTCCCCGAACATAAATGATGTTGATCAGGTGGCAGGATTGTCATGCGTTCAATGAGTAAACAAAGAAAAAAGAACATAGCGGCTTATTTAGATGTATTGACAAGTCGATTCCTTCAATTAAAGAATGGTATTAATTGAATATGCAATAAACTGCATAGACACGCAGGCTGGCTATATGCCACCTGCACGGCAAATGCGCATAGTTACTCTCTTTCCATTGGTAATCTTCAGTTATCTTCGTTTTATGAATCTATTGACTTGTGCACAATAACCACCACCTCCCCATTTTCATCAAATATCGACCCACCCCCAGCAAAGATTACGCATTGAGATCTTCAAGTCGACTACCGGATTACACCAGTTTGTATCAACGGAATCTTTTTATGGTGGTCCCGGATTTATTAAAAAGCGCAGGCTCCTGCGGATTTCGTACTGAAGAGATTCCCGGAACATCGGAATACGTTTTTAACCATAACAGATCATTGCGGTATTGTGGCTGATTTTCCAGGTTCAATGTAAATACAGTGATGCCGGATGGATATTGATAACCGGTTATAATCTTTAGAGGAGCAATTTGAGTTGTGCGAGATGGGTGGGTGAGTATAGCTTCCTGTATTCGTTATTATTGATATTTGTTGTTTGATGCAATATTTCCATTAGTAATCATCAATACTTCTCGCATAAATGATAGTTGCCATGCCTATTCATTATCACTTTTTACCTGATATTTTATCCATATTTTTCTAATATTGACCTCAGGAAAATATTATCTCAAAATGACGCCCGAATCGCTACGAATTGATTCATGGCAGCTCATTTCTAAAGGTGGGATTCCTGTCCCAACTGTCTCATTGTGATTTTTTCTTAAACAACTCTAGTCTCATCATAATATTATTCAACGGGAGTGTGGTATGAGAATGGGCTTGCGAGAGGAAGAAAAACACATGGGACTCTTGAAAACTATCTTGATTATTAAGGCAAGTAAATAAGCAAAATACAAAGCGGAGAGTTGTAAGGCAAGGGTTTAGAAATGTGAATGATATAAATTCTATATACAATGCCTTATCAACCAGGGGCATAATACCAATTGCGGATAAATCGGTGTTATGTCCCCGGATCTATAATCTATAGTCTATGAGGGAACCGTGCTAATAGATTCAATAATTAAGAAATATTAACCTTATCATTGATTATAGGAGGATGAATATTATGAGGAAAACATTGTTTTTCAAAACACAGCTTGTTCTTGTTCTTTTGTTGGGCATGTCGATTACAGGATGTACGGTTTTGACTTCTTCGCAAGTAAAGGAAGTTAAGAAATTTGCTGATGCCGCTAAAGGGTATGGCACATTACCTGGTGATGTTGTTATGGCATACGCAGAGATAAGTGAAGAAAACAAGCTCCTAAACTTAACAGGTTATGTTTTCCATTCAGACAGCGATACTGCTGAGACAGCATTAGAAGAAATGAAGAAGGCAAGAGAGAGCCGTGATGATTTTAATAAGGCAGCGAATAAGGCAAACGATGCTCTTAAAATCCTGGATATCTATGCTGAAAATCTTGTTACACTCACTTCTGATGATTACACAAATTCTTTGGACGAGAGTGCCACCGCTTTAGGTCAATCACTCGATAAAACCCTTACTGCATACAATAACGCATATGATAAAAAATTGTCCATGATTGGATCAACTGTAACTCAAGTCGTTCGTGGGGTCGGCGGCATATATCTACGTCATAAGCAGACACAGTTACTGAAGGAGTATGTAGATAAAGCTGACCCGGTTATTGCTGAGCTTTGCCAAGATATAGAAAATGTGATTAGTGGTAACGTTACGCCCAATCTCGAAGCTCTCAATAATAAGTTAGAAACTGGATTCACAACTTTAGCCAATAATCATTCACGACTTGACCTACTGAATATCGAAAGAGTCAATGTATTGTTTGATAAGCTTGACAGTGCAAATAGTCTTGCCAGTGCAGCTGTATCCTCAGCCCAAAAATATCGTAAAGCCCATCTTGCTCTCAAAGAAGCATTAGTAGAAAAGAAGGACTTAAAAAATGAAATTGCGCAAATTAACTCCCTTGTGGAAGAAATAAATGCAGCACTTAAACTTAAGAAAAAGTTTCAACAATGATGTTTTCAATACTCAAGGATCATAGGAGGTTATTATGAACACGGAAATTATGAACACTTTGGAACTTGTTAGAAATGCCGAAAAACTAGTGGATAAAGCGCGGCAAAACCCCGATTTGACCGATAATCAGCGCAATATACTCAATACCCTTTACGCCTTGTTGCTTGACATAGACGACCGGCTGGTCTTAGAAGACATTACGTCCTCACTGGAGAGGCTGCAAGATGACTCAAATAACCTTCAGACCATCTCAGATCAAATAAAAGTAGAAATAAGTAATTTGCAAAATGTCGCCGCTGTCGTTGACAAAGTAGCTAACGCTGTCGGTACGCTCGCGGACATCTTCGCTAAAGCAGCGAGTGCAGGTATTGTTTAATCTTATCAGGAATAAATGAATAAAGCCGTAGCGGCTTAATTCTCTTAATATTTTGTAGAATACACTTAATAATTGCCATCTATTTGCCTAAAAGAACTGACCAATAGTAATAAATTGGCACGAAGACAATAAGTGAAGCGCGTGAGATAGATGTCGATATTCTCTAAACGTTAGCGAATTTGCTCTTTGGTAAATGAAATCACTCATACGACGACACAAAAAGCTAAGACAGGAGAGACATTTCACAGACAAGACGACTTTAAAAATAAAACAAACAAGCTCATCCACACAGTTAATATCGCAACATTTTACACTAATATGCATATTAGAGATCCTTTAGAGAATAGGTGCTTATATGGAAATTGATGCGCTCTATGATTGCGTAAGAGTCGTGAATAACACATATAGAACAGCCAGCATGAATAGAAAGTACTATGGATATCGCCTATCCAGCGTACGCAGAATTAACATAGTATTAGAAATAGCTGTTGCCGTCGGTACATCGTCGGCAATTGCTGGTTGGGTGATCTGGAAATCAACATCAGTCGGGGAGTTATTGTGGGCTATACTGGCTGGAATTTCAACTCTCATCGCTGTTGTCAAACCAATCATAAATCTATCGCGGCAGATAGAAAAGTACACAAAACTTTTCATTGGTCATGGCGATGTTTATTATGAACTACAAACTATCGTTCTTGATATAATGAAAATGAAAGATTATTCAACACAATCGGACCAAGCCTTCAAAAGCGCACTAGAAAAAATGAAGAAGTTTGCTGCCGATGACGATCCAAAGCCAAACAAGAAGTTGCTTAGGAAGTGCTATGATGAGGTAAACAAGGAGATCCCGATGGACTCACTATGGTGGCCGACTTCCTAATAGGAGGTAATGTAATGATGAAATACAATGCTCATAAAGGTGTAATGATCAAAGCACAAAAAAAACCTGAATCTCCAGAAAGGTTGCCAGTCGATGAGCCAACGCGAACGCCTGCTGTGCCATGTCCTTCAGAACCTTTGCCCGGGCCCGCGGCTCCGCCTGCACCATTGCCGTTAGCAGAGCCACCAGAGCCGTGGCCTGAGCCACGCCGACCCAAGCTCAAGTAGGCGGGAAGCTATATTATTGAGTGGTACCGGTAAGGAAGTTTCGTAATTACTTATCTAAGCTACTAACTCCCAGCGAGTTTCAGTTCCATAATAACTCCTCTCAAAGAACGAAACCGATATCATCACAGTTTGTTTCAGCCAGTTTTACCCTTCTGATCTGTATCTCACCATAGAACAAATAATAAATATTAAAATCAAATCCAATTCAGAAAGGAGGAACAACTATGAAGAAAAAGATCTTCACACGGTCGGTAGGCATAATGTTCACCGAAGAGATGTATCTTAAGATAAAAGAGATCACCGACCAGAAAGACATTGGCGTATCGGATTTTATCAGGAATGCAGTCGAGCAGAAGTTGGAGAAAGAAACAAAGTCATAAAGCAGTTTAATTAATATCTGAAAAGGAGAAACAAAATGAGTGAAAATCTTAATGAGATCACAAAGGGATTAAAGGACAGCAACGGAGAGGAACCTGACCAGGTGAAGAAAAGTCTCAAATCAGCATTCTGGTATAAGAAACCCTACAGCGCTGAAGCAGAAGTAAAAAAACTCAAGAAGCAACTACAGGAGAAAAAAGAGCGGATCAGAAAGATGAAAAAAACTGAGAAGGAACTTTACCGGACAATATGGGAGCAGGATGAGTTGATTGAGAAGTTACAGCGTGGACTTGAGGAGGTTGGACGGGATATTGGAGATATAACTGCCAAGGTGAAGGGGGATGTTACTGGTACCGAATGAAAAAAAAGACTCCGTTGACCAGGAGTTGGGAAGTGAGGATAAGAAAACAGAAGAGAGATTATCGTTCATTGAAGAAAAGGGAAAAGTCACATCGAGAGAATTAGCGGAACAGTTTGGAGTCTCCGCAACTGCTATTTCTCAATGGACTTCTAAAAGAGTTAAGGATGGAATCATCTCATGGTGTGATGAAAATGGTTATCCCTTCATTGATGACAAAGATTTGAAAAAAGCGAAACACTCGGGGAAAGCTTACTTAAAGATTGCTGAGAATTATGATCCCTCAAAGGTTACTGGTTTACCATCACCTTTCGATTTAACAAATGATCCCGACTGGGACAAAGATGGGAAGCTGCGCAGGATGTATGACCTGGATCTCGATAAAAGGTTAAAACCAAGCGAGGTGTTTATCGGTGTAAAGGATGTGTTTGATACCCCCCTAAACACCATGCAGGACAATGAACCGGTTAATCCCATTCCGGAATCCGATGATGAAGATACAGGTGTTAAGGTGTTTGTCGAAAATCCGGAGGACATAGAAAATAATTTTGAGGAGGTTGAATATTCTGGAGATGGTGATGATTATGATAAGGGAATCATAAAAGATGAAAAGCTAATCTCCCGTAATGACATCATCGATTTTGATGACGCTCTTTCATCAGTCCTTGAAAATAATGATGGCAATGGAAATGGCAGAAAACTTACTCCTAGTCTCTGCCGAGGAGGTTGCAAACACTATGATGGTGTCAAGGATGTGAAAGATGGGAAGCTCAAAGAATACTGTTGGCGCATTGGAGGTCAAAAAATTTCCAATGGATGCATTTGTGGACAATTTGAAAGCAAGGAAGTGAAACAACAGGAAGGTGTATTACAGATATGATTCAGGGAAGAATGGAGGATTTTACCGGGATCGGAGTTGAGATAAAAGAGGATTATTTCATTATGGACTATTTATTTAGTAAACCTACCTACTAATCGGCATCCTATAAATGACCCACATAGACCTTTTCTTAACTGTGTCTCCCACTTAAAAAGCTTAATCGAGATCCGGTGGGAGACAATTTGACATCCCAATGATCTGGGTCGGATTTTCCTGCATTTCGTAAACTAACCCACCCCATAGGGGGTTGGACAGCTCGTATTTTCCCAACTGTTTGTCGAATGGTGCGTTCAACAGCTGAAGAGCGACTTATCTTAGTCTTTGGCGTTGGATCTCGTGTAGTAATGTAACTCTCTGGGGTAAGCGTCACAATTCGTGCCACATCTTTATCTGTGGGCAGCTTTTTTCCAGCATGATAAAAAGGCGAAAGAACAGCAATCGGGGTTTGGACCATCATTTCGGACCATACTTGATCATGATGACCAGTTGATGATCCATGATGAGGTATTTTATATATAGAGGCGCGTCCTTGTGGACGTTCTGCAGACTGAACAATTGCTGACCACCCGGTCAACGGTTCGCCTTTCTCCTCAAGATCTGAACCTAGTAACATTTTGACATCACCAGTTTTTATCCAAAGGGCTACCGCAGCGTGGTTAGGGCGCAGATATGGAGATCGATTTTTTGTTTGCCGGGCTTGAGGAATCAACTCCGCTATTCCGCGAAGAAAAAGATCATATTCTTTATCGGATGGAGATAGTGTCGTTACAACACAGGAATCAGCTGTGCCTTCGGCTGGCAGGTTTAAAACAATTCGATTAGCTAATGCCTTTTTTGTTGGGCAACGGCTTCTCAAAATCCGAAATGTCTTTTGAATCTCGTTGACACCAGAAAAAGCGCTCTGGATCATTATGTTTTCATAAGCCAATACATAAGCTAAAAATTCGCTTTTCGTTAGAGCTGAGGAGCAACAGACGGGGGCATTTGGACAAGATGAAACTATATTACTTAAACCACGCACATGGTCGTCATGCCAGTGAGAAACAACGATCAGACGAACAGCTTCTTGAGCAGATACACCGATTGTATTAAAGTATTCAAGAACGGCTGGTTTACCTGTGCTTGTATTTAAACATGAATCTACTACAATCCAACGATTTGCTCCCAAGTGAACTGCGGCGCATTCGCCATACCCCGGACCAAAAAGAGTAAGCTCAATCTGATCCGACTTTGGAGGAAGGTTTCTCATTCTTCATTCAATTCACTTGCCCATTCAGCAGCATCTCGTCGGTTCTTTTCGAGCTCTTTTCCTGTCCAAGCAGGCAAATTTCTAAACACAATACGAGAAGAACGGTCTTTTGTCCCACCCGGACTACGGCGATAACCAATGATCCAGCGGAAGCTCGCGCCAGGACAAATTTTTTTCCTATCAGCATCCTTTAAATCATCGAGAGGGAAATCGGTTTCTTCATCTTCTATCGTGCAATTCCTAGTTACGTCCACGAGCCGCGCTGTGAAAGTTTCGTTAGAAATTGACACAACGTAACCTTCCCATTCTTGTAAAACGGAAAATGAATAATGCACTTCTCGCGGCTTTGGGAGTTTGTCTGGAAAAATGCCCTTAATGTCAATCCTCTCAGAAGATGTATCAATTGAATTCAATCTGTATTTTTGACTAACTGAGAAATCATCCGCGATTTCTTGGTATAAGTTGCCTTGAAAAACAAGATCTCCAGTGGCATCTCCGGGAAAAGACGCTGTCTTGTCAAAGAATGTTACGGTTGCAGCTGTCTGGCTAGTCATACTTTCTCCTTTAAAGCCATTATCTGGTCGATGATCCATTCCGAGTTCCGTATAGAAGCGTCAAACTTTTTCGCTAGTATTTCCGCCATACGAATAGCTCCATCCAAAGAATCCGCATTTGAAATTACGTAGTGATCATTGACGTCAATGGAGATTCCCGAATTATCCTTAATCAAAAGAGATGGTTCAACTTTAGCTTGGACATGCCCCATATCACGATCATCGAGATCTATTTGCCTCATAATAAGTGAAATCATGCCGCCATGTTTCTCTTTTTTCTTCCCTGCGATAGAACTTGCCCAATCTCCCCACACTTCTTGCGGAGCTAGCTTCTTACCAATTTTATTACGCGTTTCTTCATCGCCAACGCTAAAATGAACTTGGCGGTTAATGCCCATTTGAGAAATAGGGGTATGGATTAAAGCTTCTCCAAAAGTTCTAACGACAAGGTCACTAAGCCTGACAAATGGGGGCTCGGTTGTTTCTGCAATGAAACGGTTCAGTTCAACCTGAATGTGTAACCAATCACCGACTTTAAACGCTGCAATTCCATTGTGGATTATTTCCACTTCTGCGCTTTTAAGGTCATCCTTGTTAAGTAGATTATTTGCTACAAACCATGCGGGATGAAAAATGGCAGGGTTTAAACTGCCAAGGAGTACAATACTTACGCTATTTTTTTCCGGTTCTATTCGCATAAAATCTCACTTCCTCGCAGACACCGACGAAATCGGTGCTCATCCCTTTTGAACTGAGTATTTGACTTATTACCACATCCGTAGGTTTCAAGAAACTAAAAACTTCGCTGTTTGAAGTATTTTCAAACAATCCATGTATGAAATCCAAATTTGAATATTTTTTCACGACCTATAATGAATAGCGCTTGAAAGGATGTATATCTGTCAAAACTACAAGATATTCTATTTCAGGAAAACCCCGTCAGGGATCATTCTACTCATTTTCCCTTATCATTCAATATTTTTCCACCCTCCCCATTTTTCCATAAACACCTTAACACCTCACTTCTCAGACCACAATTCCCTTTTCAGATAAACCGGATCCAGATTTTCAAGGTGTTTATATCCATCCTGAACACCCTATAAACACGCCTAAACACCTGTCCATGAGATTTGCAGAAAACGAACCGGGATGCGTTTTTTCATTCTGATTATCAGCAGCTTTATTTGTGGATTTCCTATCGAAGAGCTTTCCGAAACATCAGAATTACGTTTTTAACCATAACAGATCATTCCTCTATTGTGGCTGATTTTTAGGTTTCTTGGTAAATACAATGATCGGGGTGGATATAGATAACTGGTTGTAATCCTCATGGGAACAATTTTAGTTATGATAGATGGGGGCGGGTGAGTAGAACTTCCTGAAAGTGAATTGTTATTTAATGTCCGCTTTCGATACTGTATCTGGACATGACTGCTTTCTTTGAATCCATTTTGCCCCCGTCTTATCGATGCGTATTATATCTATGGGATATCCTACCTCGTCACTCTTATCAACTATTTCGAGTTCAATTAGTGTACGAACAATATCAACAGGGTGTGCTATTTTAAAATAATTTCCACTTTCAGGATAGAATTTACGTATGGCTTCTTTCTGTCCTATTACCATGATATACCGATCTCCTCTCCCACAGCCTGGGCACTCGTTACGCTCTGAGACAATGTTGAGTGCGCCACCTCTTGAGGTTGATAACATGAAATCTATTGCAATTAGCCTCAATTGCTCTTGTTCATAACCCGCAAAAAAGAATTGGGCTATCACTCTATCTCCAGTTTCAAACGTCTTCTTGAAGTGGACTGGAGCTTCTCGTTGGGTTCTGTACAAAGAAGATAGAAGTTTTGTTTTAATAAGTTTCTCGAATCTGCTAACTTTTTTTGAAAGCATAGTATCTTTACCACAAGCTTCTCTGGCCAGCGAAGTGGCTTCGTAGAGTACTTTGCTATCCTCGACAAGGCCAGATGACGCAAAGAATATCTTTCCGAACTGGACAATTTTACAGCTTTCGGTCATAAATCTTCTCGAAAGCCCGCCTTCAAAAACAACACCCATTCTTTTGCTATCAGCACCTATTATGATTTCTGTGGGACTCCAAAATGCAACCACACAGGTATTAGCTAAAGCCCTCTCGTGAGAGATTAAGGAAATAGTACAGACTAAAATGATCAACAAATAGAGATTAAATAAACCGGAGTTTGAATGCTGCAAACTATGTCGATCCCGTTTATTTGTATATCTGGTTGGCATATTCATTTAACTTCCAAGTCAGTTTGTTCATACTTTGAGTCGAATCAGCAAAAATAATTTCCTAATGGATGAATAGTCTTTTTCTGATATTGTGAGAACAACTTTCTGTGCATAATTATATTGAACTAGATGGCTACCGAGACAAAACCAAAAAAAGCAATGGTTTCGGGACCAAAAATATTTTTGATTGCTCTCCATATCCGCCACATGTGACCACTCTTACCATAAACCAATCCTCTCCACCAAATAGATTATTCTCTTCCAAACTGACCCATCACCGAAAAATGCAAAATGAGTAATTAATAGGATAGTACTCACTGAGTTAATTTTTGACTCAGAAAAAAAAGGGGGATCTTTTGTAAGGTATATATGGGGAGGATGAGAACAGAAATGGTTCCAGAGTCAGTTTTCGACGTTGATGTGTGGGTGAGTATGGGGATCAAATTACCGGAAGGGTATTACCTACATAAATTGTGAATGAGAAATATTGAGATGTTGCTGGCGAGAAGACAAATCAGTTCTTAAGTATCAGTATTCGAGAAATTACCATTCAATACTAGCGGTCCCACCTGATTTTCTTCCGCCGGTTACACGACCGACAGATTTTAAACAGGACGGACATTTTCTATAACCCTTTTCTTTTTGCGGACTCACATGCATCCGGGTATCACTGACTATGAATACTTTTTTACATAAGGGGCATGTGAAGGCGGCGTTGTTTCCTTCCCAATCTTTGTCTTGACCAAGTCCATTAGGGTTCAACGTTTTAATTGTCATATTAGTTTCTCCATCTCTTATTATTTCCGATTTATTTTGACTGTTGAACAATGCTCCTAAGTGAGTCTCCGGCGATTAAGATTAATTATGTGGTTGATAAAAACAGATAATCTGTCTTTTAAGATATACAGGATAATTGCAATTGCTGTTGTTGCTATTATTTCTAAAATTATCAGACCATAATCAATAGATGCTACCGATGGCATTGGTGATGAATATATAAAAGAATGACCCAAGCTCAAATTAATCAAAATTCCATTATCGTTATATTTCACTACCTTCCACGGGACATATAAGGAGGCAAATAAGATTATTAAACAATATCCTATAATTATACTTTGTTTTACATTTTCAGGACTAACCGAGATTCTTGATTCATTACTACCAGTTTTACGATCGTCGCTTAATATTTTTGTAGAAATATCCTTTGAGAATAATTTTTCGAACCACTCGTTAATATATAAAAATAAACTTTTCCTTCCATAATAAACCATGGTGAATACCCCTTGACAATCTTTGGTGGCATCCGTATCACGATTTGTCTTTGCTAAAAATCTACTACCTCACTGAAATCTTTCAATCTAACCTCAACCCCATTCCCCCATAAACACCTTAACACATCCCCATCCAGACCACAATTCCTGTTTCAGATAAACCGGTTCCAGATTTTCAAGGTGTTTATCCACCATATAAACACCACCTAAATAGGCCTAAACACCTGTCAGAGAGATTCACAAAAAACGAACCGGGTTCGTTTTTTATAGACACCTTCTCCCAGTAACAATCTTCACGTCTCACTGTGGCAGTATTGGATATATAAAGTAAAAATCAAGTGTATTTTTATATGATTGTCAACTTGACACGGAAAGAGAGGGTGATAAAATGACAGCATGGCAAACGATTTTCAAAGTAAGTCGCCACACATCTCGCTTGTCCTCTGGGTTATTTCCATCGTTTTGCTCCTTATTCAATGGGGTTTACAGTTGCGGGGAATTACTGTCAATGAATTCTGGGGATGGGTGCTCTTGGTATTGGCGTATTTACTCGGTGTGTGGGCGCTTTGGATATGGCTACGGTCACGCAATTGGCATTTATTATGGAGAATAATTATAGTTTGTATAGTCGGCGTCTTTTATTTTGGTCTTCTAATTCATATCCAACCACAAAAGCAGTTTGCGGTCGAAGATCTTATCAAAAAATTTGAGGAAACTATTTCTAAGTCTAAGTCACCCCTAAATACGGAGAACCCACCGCCAAAAAGAGTACCCGTACAACAAAGTGAAGTTCAGATAAAACTTATATTTAAAAATTCACCATTATTTACGACGAAGCGCAAACAGCGATTTACAGCAGAATTAAATGGATTTAGAAATTATCTTCTTGGCATTGGATTTGAAGTTCCCAAAGAAACGCCTCCAATAGGCATAGGATCGGGAAAGGGAGCCACAGGTGGATTTGTCTCCCATGGCGATCCGGTATCTGACTATGATATTTACATTGGACGAGAGTCAATAGATGATTTGTTACTGTTGCGGAGAATTTATGCTTCGTTTGTCTTTAATACATTATTTCAAGATTCCCTTAAAACAGAGATAGATTACTCGGGTCTGACAATCATGATTTTCTCTGATTATTTTGCAAGAAGTTTTGCGAATCAATCACCGGAAAATAATACCGGATTTGACGGTTGGTTAAACGCCTTATGGGAAATCAGGAATATCTGTAGCCAGGATTTTATGGATAGGTCTTTATATTACATGACCAAAATTAAACCCCAAAATGAAAAAGACTTTAATAAATACTTTAGCTACCGGTTATTAAAGGCTGCACGGATAGTAGATAACAATTTTCAAGATATACCCAAAATGGTCCAAATTCTGAAAAAATATAATCTACTCTGAATTGTCCTGACCTGTACTTGACTTGACAGACAGTGTCCGATTAAGCCTTGTCTTGATTAATGCTAACCTACGAGTCAATACAGGGAACCATCGTGAAGAGGTCAATATTATCGATTGAAAGCATTAACATGACGTTCACCGGAATCCGGATTCGTCGGCGATCCGGGGGCATCTGCTTGTTAAGGCTTTTCTCTATACTGGTTTATATACTGTCTGTAAGTTTCTAACGCTTTCGCGTACCCTTCATTTGTTCGAGAGCTCATCGTGAAGATAAGGTAGAAATCACCTTCTTCGCCATATGATACTCGTTCCCAATTGCCTCTGCTCTTAGGAAAAAAAGTGAACGATCTTAAAAGTTTCCCGTCTGCAGTTTTCAGCGGCTCGACCTCAGACACGATGATACTTGAGTCCCGGGAAAGAAAAATCTCTTTATCGTCTTTAATCAGCATTTCCAAAGACGTCGTTTCTGGACTTCTCGGTTTGTATATCGCTTTCGCATAGATTACCGTTTCGGCATCCGAAAAACTGAAGCCATCGGGAACTTGCACATTGATGGCGTTGACGTTGCTCGGCCCACGCTCATGATGCCAGCCTTTAACGGAAGTTAGTTTGGGCCACCAGTAAAAGCAAATCTCTTCTTTGCAGAGTTGGGCCACCTTTTCGATTTCGGCGTTCAGAGGAATAGGGAATAGCAAAAAAAATACGAAAGTAATAGTCATTAATCGTCTCATATCAATCCTCCAGCCTTAACGCCAACGCTCGCGGGGTTCGACAGTTTCGATTTGTCAGAAAAAGACAATTATCTTTTGTAATCTCGCATATTCGTCAAATATCTTCAATTGAAGAGGAAGCTACTTCTTAATCTTGACACTATCAGTAAAGTCAAGTTCTGACTTTCACAATTTAAAAATTTGTTCAACTTCTGACTACACCTCCCCAAAGTATTTTATTCTTCCTGGTGGGTAAGTCCTGTCTATCCACTCTCTTGCTGCCTCAATAGCAAGCGCATGGCTGTGAAATGGGCTGTCATCATGGTCGACCGTGTGGATCAACTTGCCCTTCCGGTAAACCTCCGAGATATATCCTTCATCTATTTTATGAACCTCAATGTTGAAGCCCCTGTGCTCATGGATCTGCATGTGTGTCTGAACTCTCTCATCAGATTTTAGACTATCTTTATCCTAAATTTTATCTGGGTCAATAAAATGTTTTTGGGTTTTGTAATTGAGATTCAGACTGTGGATGTTGGCGGTTATTTTATTGTCGACTATTTATTTAGTACCTACTATTCTATAGTTTTTTAATAGTCGTCTGAATTGCGGATTACGGTTTAAACGGTGTCATACAGCAAGCCTCCTGGTTCATGACTCTGAATGTGGTATATGTTCCGGGTGCAGGTCAAGGAGATGCCTTAAATCGGTACCACCATTCTGTATGGTCATGCCAGGGGAGGACATATAGAAGCATTCCTTCTCCAGACTCAGTTATTTTTATAATGAGTTCCTCGCCAACTCGGTATAGTGTTGAGGTACGTTTACCTGAGCAAGGACCTGGAAGTTTGTCGAAGTGTGCATGTGGGTTCTCCATTGCTATCAAGATCAGCCCACTTTTTCCGCACGACCATTGCGTATTGGGTATTTTCTTTGAAATAACCACGTTCCCTTCTATTTTGTAATTAATGACGAGCACCTTATTTTCAGCAAACAAAATCGAGAATTCCCGATTTTTCAAATTTGTTTCATTAGAGTGAACAGCATTAGGATCAAGCCCAAAAGCATACCACGCTGCAATCTCCCCGGTTCTTCCAATGACCTTTCCAGACTCCCCATTATCAAAAATATAGCCAATTTTATTGGTATCAATGTAAGTCCCCTGAACCTCCCTACAATCTGAGGACATTCTACTAAGGCCTAGCCAATCCTGTGGATATTTATGAACCTCCGTCGTTCCGCAAGATGACAAAGAACAAACTGTTAAACATACTAATATGATCCAAGACGAATACATAAGGCAATCTTTGAACCTTTTTCCAAACTCAATAATTTTTATTTTTTTGAGTTCATCAATGAGTATTATCAACGTATCTTCCCTCCCTGTTTACAGAGTTATCACCATTTCTGATTGGAGTCTATGTCGTCCCACAACATTGCACGATAATTGATAACAGGAAGCTGTCAATATCAATCCTGACATCTTTAATTCACCTTCAGCTCAACATTACGACACCGGACACAAATTGATGAATTCTGCCAGGTGTTTTTCGTCCAAACCGACTCCCAATACTCCGTCCAATCTTTTTGAAACGACCCCATCTTCAAAGAAAAGCACGGTCGGATAGACTTTCACTGAATATTGATCCGCTATCGTTTCCTGATCGTCCTGCACACTGACAAAGTGTCGCCCTTCTCCCTCTGCATGCTTTTTAAATATCGGCAGGAACCTTACACAAAAAGGGCACCAGGAGGCATAAAAAAGGGCAATGACACGATTTGTAGCCCTCAGTATTTCGGTTAGATCGTGACTGTTATTGACCAAAGTACATTTACTGCTTGCACTCATCAGACATCCTCCTTAACCATCCACCTTCTTGCGAATCTTCTCGATAACCCCCCTAATATCTTCAATAGATAATTTTTGTGGTAGACTTTCCGCCAGCTGTACCTCTCTGACTTCTGCCTCGCTAAGTTTGCGAGTAATGATTGCCTTAATCGTTTTTCTTTTTAATTTTTTGAGAGCAAGATAATAACGTTCTCCTGTCAAAAGCACATACTTGCCGTGTTTATCCGCCGGATAAACGTAAATGAGGTTAAGTAATCCTATTTTACGAATGCTGGATGCCAGCCTTTTAATATCTTCATTATCATTTTGAACATGCAATTGTTCATTGCGGATTACTATATTGTCTAGAGGAATATCTTTAATCTTAAGACGCTTCGTCATATTGCCTCATTTCGATTTTTGACCTATTAAATTACAATCTTCAGAAACTAATTATTTAGGGTGGTCTTTACACCATGTCAAATTAACTTCGTCCTATGACAGTTAATATCTCTCGACCTATATGTCTCGTCTTAATCCACTTCCCAGCCATCATCCAACAGATAATCAAAGCTTTCGTAGGAAAGAAGGTCAGATTGCTTCTTTTCATCATCCGACGAGTGGATGTTAGCCAACAGTACGACGGGCTTCACTTCCTTATCCACCGAATCATACACTAGCACTCCGCACTCCATTTTTCCATTCTTCCGACGAAGAAGCGGGAGATAGGGGAATTTTGGCCATTTGGAGGGATCAGTCATCATCTCCTTGTCTAGTTTACTTGAATCCATTTTTGTTCCTTAAGGCTCAGCCGCTTCATGGTATTGAGTCATAGGACGACAATTTTCTTGTCTTTCTTTCTTCTTACCTCATCACAAGCTTTCACCGAGAACCGGTATTGGCGGGTAGACGTTTTTTCGAAGTGTCGAAGCGACGCAAAAGGAATAATAAAAAATCTTATTTTCCTGATATCATGTTCTTTAAAAAACCCAACTACAAAGTACAATGATTTAGCTGGTATGCCAAGACGTTTTGCCAGTCGAATGATTTTATTAATAGTCGTCTTAGAATGTCCCTGAGCACTGTAATCGCTGTGTTTGGAACCACGGCACTTAATTTGAACGTAAAAGGGCGAATCACCCACCTTGAAGATCTTGTGTTTGGGGTCGAATGCGATTCCATCAAACCCTGCTGTGTTAAAAGAAGTTGCGAACACACCTTGCTGATTTACAAGACTCAGAAATAAATGTTCTGCAGTTGCTCCAACCAGTCTGCTGTCGATCACTCTATCTTCTGGTTTCATTAGTTATGCCTTTATTATAGATGTAAAAGTTTATGTTTTGTATCTTTTATGAATTGCTTCTTGTTTGTTTTTATCTTTCCTTTGATTCCAATCTCTTTATTGTTATAAAAGTTACCGCTTCCAATGAGCCAGAATAACTTATCTACATTATATGGAGTCACATGATTGCTATTTGCAACTCTGACGATTGCTTTGTATACCTCATAATCGTCAGCCTTCTGGTCTATCAGTCCTATTCCTTTGAATATATCTTTGATATGACGGTCCGGTTTGCCAAACTCCATGTATCCTATCTCCTTCAAAAAATCACATGCTAATGGAAACCCAATACCCTTGATTTCAAAGCTTAATAATAATGGTAGCGCAGGTCGCTTTCTCTTATCGAAATAGAACACATTAATCCATTTATACAATTCATCTGCATTTCTAAATTTCAACAAGAACTCTGCTCCAGAAACAATGGTTTTACAGTATAGAGGCCATAGAGCTCTTTTACCTCTTCTTATGGGTTTCCTTGTTTGTACCTTTCTAATAATCACATTGAGTAAAACATCTTCCTTTCCCCGATAGCTTTTTACTACCTTTTTCGGATTAAAATTGAACAAAATATCCTTTAGATTGTCAATGCCACCGATTGCTTTCCCAATAACTCCAGCACCCATACTTCTGTTTTGAGCCGATTCTAATAATCTTCTATATGCTTCAGAAATTGAATTTGCTTTTAATTTTTCACTTGTCGGTTCTACATGGTCTTGAATTATCTTATGAGAAATTCCCTCCTTCCTAAAAGATAGCAAATATCTCATAGCCAGAGAGTAAGCCACACGATCAATCTTCTTTTGATTACGGAGTTTATGCATCCAAATTCTCCTTTTCCGTTATCTGGTGCAACGCTTCTTATGTATTTGATGCAATTTAAAAACTACCAAAGATAGACCACTTATCACGGTATTCTTCTACATCTTTCATGTTAATAGCCCACCACTCAGAATTTTTATTTTTTGAATATATCATTTTATCGGAAATAACCTTGCTGGGAACGACAAAGTATTGAATTGTTTCTCCTGACTTATCATGTCGTAGATTTACTAAAACATAAATATGATTCTTAGATACTTGTTCTTTTGCTTTACTCGTAAGAAGCCAAAAATTGAATGTGCGAGCGTTGGTCTTAACCTGAACTGAAAAAGTATTTTGGCATGCTTGGTCTGTTGCCAAAATATCAGCGCCAATTGCACTTCTTGAAGTCGGTGATGCTATGAATCCCAATCTTGAAAGTTCAGCAGCAACGAGATAAACACCTCTCATTCCTGTTAATTGTTGTTTTGATGCCATATTATTAGATTTCCTTTCTCGTAGTCATGTAAACGGCAACGTCTATTCTGTTTATGGAACATGGATTAAAATCTATAGCCCTTTAAGCCGATCATTCCTTTTTGAATCGAGAAAATAGATCTGGCTCGAATTCCCTGAAGTAATCCTTTTGATCTTCTCTAAGAAAACTTGTTTTTACGTCTTCAGGTGTTATCCCTAAAATAGCGCCGCATTTTATCTTCATACTACCATTTGCTTGTGGAACTGGCGGAGATGTGGGTTCTTGGCATGGATTTATGTAGCCCTTCGCTTCATCGTCTTCATATAAATAATATAAAGAGTACTCCTCGTATGCCTCTCTCAAACCGCTTACAGAGGGGATTCTTAAAATTCCTTGAGCTGCAAGCAGGTAGTACTCTTCTCTCGTCAGTTGCTGACCTGTTAACCATTTGTTATTGGGATATCTGAAGAAACGGAAACGAAGATCCTTAATGGTCCAGTCAATGGTTTCCAGTTCCTCGAAAAGTTCATTGTGAAGTGTGCGAAGTGTGTCCGGAATTTCCTTTTTCCCAAGTAATTCACCAACGAATCTGAACACGTCTTTCAAAATGGAAATTGATTTTTCCATACCGCCTTCCACACTTATAAGGTCACCCAAAAAGTCACCCGTAGATTTTTTGTCTTTGCTCATATTGAAAGTATCCTATATCGTTACGTGCCAAACATTTATTTTTTTTATGCTTATTCTACATATGCGATACCTTGACCTATAATTATAATTATCAATTGTTCAAGGATTTTTCTCACCCCATACCTCAATAACATCCATTCCCTTTCCGTCATTACATCTTTGTTGATGACTCAATTGTTGCACTACTATGTGCAACTCTAATCACACCTCTCCAAAGTACTTTATTCTTCCCGGTGGATAGGTCCTGTCTATCCACTCTCTTGCTGCCTCAATAGCAAGTGCATGGCTATGAAATGGACTGTCATCATGGCTAACCGTGTGGATAAGCTTGCCCTTCCGATAAACCTCCGAGCCATATCCTTCATCTACTTTGTGAACCTCTATGTCGAATCCCCTGTGCTCATGGATCTGCATGGTGTCTGAACCCGCTAATCAGATTTTGGACTATCTTTATCCTAAATGTCATCTGGGTCAATAAAATGTTACTGGTTAAATATTTCTTACTTTTGAAATGAAGTACTATTTCCAATATTGCATTCAACACTATATTATGCAGATAATATAAACGGCCCAAGAATAATCAATGAACAAAGGAGGAAGAGAGATGGCTATATCCGAAGAAACAAGAAAGAAACTACGCGAACGAGCGGGAGGTCGATGTGAATGCACCATGACGGTATGCGGTCATAAGGGGAGATGTACGACTCAATTAACCTCAGGATGGGAAGCACACCACAGATCCGCGGAAGGGCCCGATAATCTGGGTAATCTTACAGCAATGTGCGTACCCTGTCATAAGAATACGCGCACATTTGGAAGATAATCAGAGGTTGTATTCTTTATATAATTCTGATAGTCTCTGCGACTACTGAAATTGTATCCTGTTTTACGCTCAATTCCCCACATATCTGACCGTTTTCCGCAACTCCGATTATAACATTCGCTCTATCACCAACTTTACAAGCTATTCTTGGGCCACAATATATCAAAGTAAAATTTACAAGTTTAATTCAGCATGATTTTGCAAGCACCTCTAAGAGGTCCTCCGTAACCTTAAGCGCGGTTTGTGCTTCTACTTTGCTGACGGTTTTCTTTTTCCCGTGAATAAGGCGGTTCCGAAGATCAAAAACAGAGGCAATATTTTCTCGAAGTGTCTCGTTACCAATTTCTATCAGGCCAAGAATTACAGTGCATAGCAATCTATTGCTAACCTCATCTAAAAATGTATCAATTCTCGAAATCGATGCGACAGATTTAGAGACAAAACTTCTACGAAGTGTCTTTATTATCGTCAACTCAAGTACTGTGGCAGCATATATGACACAGTTGCGATAATCTTCTTGAAATAAGAACTCCCATGACTTCACAATCAATTTGCTATTTAATGGAATTTCATCCTGTACTATATCCTGCATCTGCTGTGCTATAAGAGCATTGTCAGTAGAAGAAGATATCGTCATTCGTCCGTCGCTGAAACACCCAACGAAAGTTCTCTCGGGTGTCACCAATTGATAAAACAAATAAGTTTTGAATTCTGCTTCTGTCATCTCTGGAATAAGAAGAAGTTTTCTATTCCTCCAATCATCTGATCCGCGCTTCAGACTATACTTAACACTTCTATAGGCGTCAATAAATCTGCTCGCTGCATTAAAAGCATCTTGTATGAATGGTGAAACAAGACTATCCACTGTTTTGTTTCTTGGACATTCTTCCTGTTCTGTTTCGGGAATTGTCAAGTTCACATTTAAGGTGATGTCTAGGGTTAGAATTTCATGTATATATTTTAGCTCTCTGTCGTTGGAATGGAAGAAGCAGCTAATGATAAACTTTTCTTGTTCTGATATTCCAAACCTGCCTATCTTAACAGTAAACTTCTTATCGCCAATTGAGAAATTGCATTCAGTGTTCACTAACTCAAGGAACCAGAGGCAATAATCTGCAGGGATAGTATTGAGACCGAACGCCTTCTTAAAAGTAAGTTTATATAACATACTCTGGACCCTTTGTAGATATCACATGCATACTACCGCTAACGCAAAATTCTGCCACAATGGAACGAGTCGGCCAGACAATCAGGTTTTCTCGACCCTTTCATCAGATTTTACGATATCTTGATCTTAATTTTCTCAGCGGTCAACAAATGTTTTGGGTCTCGGGCAATGATCTCTTATGAGGGTTGTGATTGTGGAAGTTTTGAGAGTAAGAGACCAACACTTCCAGAGGGGATATTTTGAAAAAGGCAGCTAGTATAATGTAACTCTGCTGCTTATTTTACCCCCTAAAAATTTTCCATTTCTCTTCATAATAGTGCTTTCATTAATGCCTATTTCTATACCCTTTATAGTAATTTGCTCTGCTGTTAAGCCTGGTGGTAAGTGATTAAAATATTTTTGTATTGCGTCAAATATTTTTTGAAATTCGCTGTCTGGTGGATCGACATACCATATTCCCTTTCCAGATAATGGCCCTATTTTTTTGCTGAGTATTATTTTATTTTGATGTCCATCATAAGTGAATATCAAGCGATATATTTCAAATTCTCTCCCGTCAAAATTCTTGCTTCCCGAAAGAAGTATATTTGATGATCTCTCATTGATTGGTGGTGCAGTTGTGTCCCGATTATTCAAAATATCTAAATATGGCTGTATTATTGAATCGACATACTCAGCGAGGCAGCATGGCTTATGAATCCTTTTTGAAATTTCAGACACAACTGATCCTATACCGACATTTGAGCCATAATGTTTATTATTTATACTAATGTTATTCGAAAACGCACCGATAATCTTCTGATCATATAGATCAAAAGTTTTGTCATTATCAGCTCCAACTATCATATCATCATTGTTCCGCACAACATTCCCGTCACTAGCAATAGCGGCCTGCTCTTCAGTGATATATGTTAACAAAATCGTCAAAAATCACTCCTACCCATTGCGGACATAAAGCTGTCATACATTTACGAAATAAGACTACTTAGGCTTTTCTTTCCTCGGTGCATAAAGATAATAATCAATAGCTTCTGCCTCCCACCTTTCATCGTTAGTATAATGGGAAGTTGAGAACTTTGCTGCCAAGTAATTTAGTTGTTACGTATAACGCTTACGAGTATGCAACCTATATGAGCCAACAATAGTTCAGAATATCAGTTTGAAATCTTTAATAAGATGAAAGATACTTGTTACTATCCTATGTACGGTATTTTTGATTGCTGAATCTCAGAAAGCGCAATATGGGGTCGCCCTATATTAAATTCGTTAATATGAAGTAAAATTTCCAAGTCCAAGTCACTTTTATTAATTATTGACCTCGGACCAATTATAATCTTTTTTATTATGTTAGAAGCATTTTTAAATTTTTTAAAAGACAAGTCAAAATACGAAGAAATCCCAGTGTTCACTTTATTTGTAAAGGATATTTTTTTCATAACCATATCATCATATTGTTTATTTTCAGAATATTTTTTAACGTCTTCGGGGTAGTGTAGTTGTGTTATTTGTGAGTCTAGATATAGTCTCCACTCCTTTTCATTTGTATACGCGTCGTGTTTATATTGAACCGCAGATAATAAAATGGCAGATATGTCACTGAGAATGCATCTTAATACCATACAATTATAAGAACAGATATCGTTCTTGACATTCGCGTTATCTCCGGCATTTTTTATTGCCTTAAATATTTGTGGTACAATCACGTTCTTAATAAACTTCCTATGATCTTCAACAGAATAATTGACCTCAGTTATTATGAGAGAACATTGTTCAGCTATTTCATATAGAATTTTCCCATTATATCCAATTGCAACCCCTTTACCGTCATCTCCATAACGGTTCCATTGCTCAAGATCATCTTCGGAGGCAGAAAAACTAGCGATATATGAAACAAACTTAACTTCATTTATACTCTTTTTTATGTCCAAAACAATTTGATCAAGGGCTTTATCATTATCTATCCCCTTGTAATTGAAAGAAAAAGGTCTTGTTTTATACTCTTCATGAAGAGCAGAGGGCAAAAAATCTAAAACATGCATAACTTCAGAGTAGTCATTCATTTTAAATATATTTGATAATCTGATTGTTTTGTTTTCAATAATTTTCATGAATGTGTCTATGCTGCAATAGTGATATAAAATTTCAGGAACTTCATCTTTATTAGTTATCCTCATTTCACGTCCTCCATCCGCATTATAAAGAATGGGTAAATCGGGTTGCTTCTTTATGCCTAACCGTTTACGCAGAATCTAATTTCTTCCCGAAGATAAAATACTTTTTTGATTTTTTACTTAATTCATGCCGACAGTCATTACATATATACCTTGTAAAGACTATTTCTTGTTTACACCCATCACATTCTAATTTGCCTTTTATCATAAATTGGTATTTCTTATTGCTCTACCGGATGGCGTTCTGAAGCACATTGTTATGCGTTGACGCTTATAAATTTCACACGATCATTGATACGTAGCTTCAGAACGTAAGATTATTGCATTAGCAAAACCTCTTTGCTTTAAAAAGCTCTCGACCACGTAATTTGGTGTTGTGTTCTTTGGACCGAGAATCACCTCCACAATGGAACCGCTTTCTGATTCAAGCAGCTCAAATTCTCTAAATGGGACTATTCGATCATTCACAGCCCGAAAAGAGCATATATCCTCTCCCGTTTTCACCAAATAAGAAATCAAACGCCATTCGCGTTCTTCACGAAACGCTCTAGTCTTCAGCAAAAATAGTTTTTCAAAAAGGGTTAACACTTTCATCGATAATCGTGAGAATGTGCCCTTAATCATTTCATTATCTCTTTTCACTTCATCATCGCTTCGCGCATCCAAAAGGTGCTTCCCAGAAAATTTAAACGCACCTTCATTTATGTGTTTCTTAATTTCTATGTAAGTTGGTTCTACCAAACTCTCTTGGTCATCAGGATCATACACAACTCTCTGCAAAGTAAATCCTGGTTTCTTTTGGGCTCGGCTGGCCTTTGAGAACTGCTCCAAGTAATCTTTGGAAAATCCAATGGAAACGCCGGTAGCATCAGCTGCATACCCGCGCCATTGACTCAATAAATCTCCATCCTCCGAAAGGCAGAAGCCCAAACCATCTATAACTTGCTCTAGTAAAGAAACTAATTCTTGAAGCTTTTGTGTCGCGGCTTGATCAAGACCGTCAGCTTCAGCAAGGCGTGTAAGTATAGCGGCAACAAGTTTTCCTTCCATCGAGTCATTTGACAGCGAAAGCGATGATAACCAAATCCTGCGATTTTCTATGATTGAGTGAAAAGAATTATTTGAACAATAGTGATAAAGGATAGTCATGTGTGTTTTCAATAACCTCTTGTTATTCTGACGCTACCGCATAACAGTTATTCTTACTCTTATAGAATCATCTCATCAGACTTTGGGCTATCTTGATCTTAAATTTCACACGGGTCAATGAAATGTTTTGGGTCTTGGAATTGAAATTCCGACTGTGGCGGGATTGAATGTGCGAAGACGATGTTGATCGGGACCGGAGTTGATATAAAAGAGGTATACCTATTGGACGTTCAGTGCATAATCAGTCTGATAAATGCCATCACGCTTCGGCATTTCCTCAAATATCCTGCCGTTCAAATGTCTGCCAGATTTCTTCTTGTTGATGCCACCCCATTGTTTAAAGAAGAAGGGAAGTCTTGCCTCACGACATTGTTGCCGGATATCCAGGACCCATCGCTTGAGCATGGGCCGGGCGCCTGGTCCACTTTCCCCGCCGACGATGACCCAGTCAATCTTTGAGAGATCTATACCGGGTATCGGACTTAGAAGCGGCTCAAGGGACAGAAATCTGACATTAGCAGGAACGTTGCGCAAGTATTCAAGCCTGTAAAGATATGGGGCGCTTTCGACAGTCACACCCATCCAGATATTTTCAGTCCATTTTAGTGCTGGAGCCAGATCCGCAAGACGCTCCGCTCTTTTTGTCAGAATCTGGAATTTGTGCCATCGTGCTTTGTTCATGACATCAAAAATTTGCTGAATGAAGGAAAGTGGCACCTCATGATGGAACAAGTCACTCATGGAGTTGACAAAAATCGTCTGAGGTTTTCTCTTTTTGAGAGGGATAGTCAATGTGTGGGGATGTAGAGCGAGATTAAACCCGGTGATATAGTTTTTCTGTCCCATTGCCTGGAGCCGTAGGGCCATTCGTTCCGCATAGCAATGTGTGCATCCGTCGCTGATCTTTGTACAGCCTGTCACCGGATTCCAGGTCGATTCCGTCCATTCAATTGTCGACTTAGCGGCCATATTCAATCCTTCTTATCTGGGAATTTTGCAAGAACATTGTCGGCAAATGTGCCTGTACGACGCTTTGCGCTGTCGGGTTTTTTAGCAGTTATTTTCCCACTATTCTCCAGGATTTTCAACGCGTCTTTATAATTCGATTTGATATAAGGAGTGTCAACACTGTGTTTTTCATATATCGTCTGCATAGAAATAGTTTGCCCTGCAAAAGTTTCCAGCAACATATCCTGCAAATCGTCGAGCGGTCTTGACAGTTGAAAAAGAAGACTTTGTTTTGGGAGAAAATCTGCGGGATTGTACTCGAATGATGGCACGCCTTGATCAGTACCTGAGCTTTCCTTTGCCATAATTTCCTTCATGATCTCATAGCCTCGGAAATTCTTACTGACAAAAATAAGATGGTGGCTCGTGCGCTTTCCTTTCGCATCCCTGAAACGAAACGGTAAAGTTAAGCGGCTCCCATATGACTTGATTGCTTGGCAAAGCTCTTCGATGATCATCACTTCACGTTGCAGTGGATAAGCTGATTCGAGTTTTGGCCTTAATTCATCTGCTCTTTCTTCACCTAAGAGAGCATCCATATGCTGCTTGACCATGGGATTACCCAGTCCCATGTTGATTCTATTATAATTGAAAAAGAAAATGCATTCGCACCCCCAGTCTTTCAGAACAGAATTGACCAGGCGAAGAGATAGCCCTTTATAGCCCCAGGGATCTACGAAAAATAAGGTAGGAACTAGTGACATCGCCTCAAACATCTTTACAATTTCTTCCCCAACTTCTTCATTATTCACCTGAGGTTTATACTTCAGAGTTTCAATGCCAGGAATTTCAGCAATACCTTTTCCCAATGAACGTACGTTATCCTCATCCTTGTCATTAAACATTGTAACAAGACGATCCCTAATATCGGGTTTTTGTATAGCGTTCTGAAGTATCTTCAAGGGCGTAGATTGAGAACCATCTTTATAACGTCCCTGTCCTGCAAAGAGATCAATGTAAGCAATTTTTTGAGGTACCTGTGGGTTACGTTTTTGCGTGGCAATGATGACACTTGCCCACGCATCAAAGTATTTGGCTACAATTGTTGCTTTCACGAGAGATTGTTCTGTTTGCTCATCGAAAAAGCTTTTTGCAGTCATGAGTATACCTCATATTTATAATGTATTCGGCAATTGTGCGAAGTTTAACGACTGGGACTTTATTGTAGGGAATAAAATGTTTATTATCCATAATCCTCCCCTCTTTTTCAGGACAGTCAAATACCTTTATATATATAACTTAATGGCATTACAAATAAATTACCATGAAAGGAGGGATAAATTTACATTATTTTCTACCGTATTCAGATGAACATTTATCAAAACCAGCTCAAAGAAAGGAGAATAACCCATGCTGAACCAATGTGTTTTAACAGGAAATTTAGGCGCAGATCCCGAGGTATTTTACAATCCAGAAGGTAACCCAGTCACGTCCTTCAACATCGCTTTCCATTCATCCAAGAAGAAGACCTGCTGGATCAAGGTGGTCTGTTTTCAGAAACTGGCGGAAGTGGCGTCACAGTATCTTCACAAGGGAGCCAGGATCGCAATCATCGGGACTCTTGACCAGAACAAGTGGGAAACCGATGAAGGGGTCCAGAAAAGCAGCTTTCAGTTGATTGCCAATTCGCTGGAATTCATCAAGACGGATGGGAGAGGTTTCAAGGAGAACCAAAATGCAGAAGAAGTCCCCTTCTGAGGGATAGGAAAGGAGGGGATCAATGGCCAGAATCACGTTGAAGACAATAATAAAGATCACAGAGATCATCAGCAGTGTCGCAGTCGTTATCATAAATACATTAAACGGAGGTAAGAAGAATGACAGGACAGGAAACAGCAAAAAGAAATGAAAAGGCACAGAATCTCAGGGTCTGGCAGGTAGAAGACACCTGGTTTTATGTCGAGTCGGACGAGAGGAAGATTTGTTATAAAGTCTGCATCAGCGATCAGGGAGATCATTGCAGTTGCGGAGATTTCGCTCAGAGGTCGAATAAAGATCCCCAATTCAAGTGCAAACATATCCTGGCGGTAATGAACTCGATCCCCAGGAATGAGGTCATGGAAGCACAAATTCTCGAAAAGAGGAAATCCAAACTCGACGAGAGATTTATAAAGACGATCGATGGGAAGGACTTTGTCCTTTATGCAGGACTACTCGATCTGGCACATCAGAAGAATCTCATCAGTATCGACGTTGAACTGCTACAGTATCCCACGAAGGAAAATGATCATACAGCTGTATGTAAGGCGATTGCAAAGACCACAGCGGGAGCAAATTTTGTAGACGTTGGAGATGCAAATCCACAGAACTGTAATGCCAAGGTGGCTAAACATATTATTCGGATGAGTTCAACCCGTGCAAAAGCGAGATGTCTCAGGGACCTGACAAATATTGGAATGACATGTTTGGAAGAGCTTGGGGATTTCAATGAAGTGATCGGGGAAGAAGAAACCGTTAAATCCATAAAGAAAGACAACGTCAAGAAGTTCCCTGGTAAACAGGCAAAGGTATCTCAATCGGGCAATGGAGACGGAAACAAGACAACTGAATCTGCCGGCAAGGACAATGGAGAAGAAAAGACTCATGGGGAAACACCAGCTCCTGTCGAAACTCAGGGAGACAAGAAACCCGAGAAGGAAGTCAAAAGCGCCGAGAAGGACACAAAACCTTCCAGGAAATCCGGCAATGGCAATGGGAAATCCAAAGAGAAGCAAATCCCAATGATGTCGGAGGCTCAGAAAAATGCATTGTTCAATTTATCTCGCAGGAGAGGAATCTCAGTTGAGGAACTGGAAAATCTGGCCATGAAGACCTTCAATATACCACTTGAGAATCTCACTTCTGCTGATGCCTCAACATTTATCAGAACCCTGCAACAGTCTGCTTAATCAATCCCACATCATAGAACCATCATAATTATTACATCGAAGGACAGGATGCATAGGGATTGGTGTGTCCTGTCCATTATCAAAAAACGCAGGAGTCTGCGGATTTTACTATCAGGAGGTAACATGGGACTACAGGAACTAAGAAAAACTGCTCATCTTTCAGCTTCCGCCGTGGGGGATTACCTCGATTGCGGGTTGCTTTATAAGTTTGGAAGGATTGACAAGCTCCAGCCTGAATTCAAACCGGACGCCATGGAATTCGGAAGCGCCATTCACGTGGTACTTGCGGAGATTTATGAACTGAAGATGTCGGGAATTGATCTTTCCATAAAGGAGATACACGAAGTGTTTGAGAAGTGCTGGACGAACATAGCAGATGGGAATTCTCTTATTCAGTATGCGGAGGGAAAAGATTTTAACACACTCCTTCTGGAAGGAAAGGAATTACTGACCACCTATTATCACAAGGTGCCCAAGAATGATTTCAATATCATCGCCATTGAGGAACCTTTCAGTTTCACCATTGACGATTGTCCGGTACCCATTATAGGTGCGATGGACTTAATCGAAGAAGATTCATCAGGGACAATCATCATCACGGATTTCAAGACATCAGCGCGGGCATATTCCAATGATGAAGTAGACCGTAACTTCCAGTTGACCCTATACCAGCTCGCTGCAAGAAATATGGGTTATTATGATAGGGAGATCCTGCTCCGGTTTGACTGTTTAATTAAGACCAAGACGCCAAAGTTTGAACAGTACTATACGTCGAGAACTGAAACGGATGAAAAGCGGGCGGTCAGAAAGATCAACGAGGTCTGGAGAGGAATTTATAAAGGTGTCTTCATCCCAAATGATTCAACGTCAAACTGGAAATGCAAGGGATGCGCTTTTAAGAAACCCTGTGATGAGTGGTTTTTAGAGGAGGCGGCATGACACAACAGACGATAATGGATGCACAGATATATCTCACTACCCAAAGGGGAGACGAGTTTAAAAGGATTGTGGACATCGAGTCTTTGAGAAGGAAACACTCGGATGAAGAGATTATTGATTTTCTCAAAGACTATCTCAGGGAAAAAGGGAAATCTCTCAGGAGCATGATCCTCATTGATAAGACCCACCGCAAGGTTGATGAGATTGTGGCATCAATGTTCAGACTGACGATGGCCATTAAAACGCTGGAGGATGGAAAGGAGGTGAAACGGATTGTCGAAATTAAACAGGGAACAGAAAAGAGCGGCAGAGTTCTTAAACGGGATCGCAGCAGTCATAGCAGTACCAGGAAGCGGAAAGACCTTTGTAATGATGGAGAGGATAGGAAGACTCGTGACGGAACACAGCGTGCCGCCTGAGAACATCCTCGGTTTAACATTTACGAGAAACGCAGCAGAGGAGATGAGACACAGACTGGTGCCTGTATTGGGAGAACTTGCATCCAGGGTAACACTAAGCACCATACACAGCTTCTGTCATTACCTGTTGAGGAGTGAAGGGAAGATATTTGAGATCCTTTCCGGGAAAGACCAGATCGTATTCCTGAGAAACATCATGAAGCACATGAGACTGAAGGATATATCACTGGGAATGGTATTGAGTGAGATCAGTCTTGCAAAGAATAATCTCATCGATGTGAATGAATTCCGCGCCCTTTATGATAATGATAAAACGATGTTGAAGGTCGCTGACATCTATGAATCCTATGACACGGAGAAATCAAAAAAGCATCTCATGGACTTTGACGACCTTCTCGTTGAAACCTATCATCTCCTCACTAACCATCCTGAGATCAGGGACAAGTATTCTGAGAGGTACATCCATCTTCTGGTTGACGAATACCAGGATACCAATCCGGTTCAGCTGGAGATCCTTAAGACATTGATTAACAGTTCAAATAATGGTTCCAGCTTCTGGGTATGCGGTGATGACTGGCAATCTATCTATGCATTCATTGGAGCCTCTGTCGGAAACATTCTCAACTTTGATAGAATGTTTGAAGGGTCGGAGATCTTTATCCTCAATCTAAACTATCGTTCTACCCCACAGATACTGAATGCATGCCAGAACCTGATTAAACACAATGTCAGGAAGATAGAAAAGACCCTTGTTACCAATAACAAAGACGGGGAGAATGTTATAGTCTTGGAAGCTTCATCTGAGGAAGGAGAGGCATTGAACCTGATAAACGAGATCACGGAACTGGTTAACCACGGAGGGTTTGAATACAAGGATATAGCAGTCCTTTACAGAGCAAACTTTCAATCAAGGGTTATTGAAGAAGTCTTCTCACAGCACAAGGTTCCCTATCACATCGAGAATGGGTTGAACTTTTATAACAGACCAGAGGTAAGACATCTCCTTAACTACCTTAGAGTGATATCCGGTCCTGAGTCTGAAGAAGGTAACGAAGCATTATTAAGCATCCTCAATGTCCCCAACCGTTACATTTCTAAGAAATTCACCAAGGAACTGGAGGAGTTTGCAAACAAGAAGAAGATTCATCTCTATGAGGGACTAAAGGATATTGGCATTGATCTTCCTTATGTGAGAAAGAATGTAAAAGAGCTTATCGCCTTCCTTGACCCCTTGATTGATTATTCTAACAACATGAATACTGCGGAGGTCATAGGTATCCTGAGAAACAATCTTGACTATGACAGGTTCATCACTGACGAAGACATTCCCTCGCCTGACGATGTTAAAATCCTTAATCTGAATCAACTGCAGTTAGCATCAGTGAGATATCCCAGCATCGGATCGTTTCTGGATTATACGGATACCTTTCAGGATGAGATGGTCAACGACAAGGAAGGTGTTTCCCTGATGACTATACACAAAGCAAAGGGGCTAGAATTCCCTGTAGTCTTCTTAATAGGTCTGGTGGAAGGAATCACGCCAACAAAGAAAGGGGATATTGAGGAGGAACGAAGGATTGTATTTGTAGGAATCTCAAGGGCGATGAAGCTACTCCACCTCAGTTACAGCCATACCTATCTTGGTCAACCTTCAAAGAAATCTATATTCCTCGATGAGATCATGGGAGTGAAGGAAGGTTAAATGTCAACGTAAACGGTTTATACGCGGCTCTAAGAAGAGTTCATCATGAACTCAATATCAATGGATAGGGAAGGATTGAACACCTTCCCTGTTCTGTTTTAAAGAGTCTAAGACTATCAACGAAAGGAGAACTGACAATGTCTTTTGAGATAATGCATTTCAGGGGAGCAGATAAGATCCTGAAGTCAAAGAAAATGGAAAGGGAAGTTAAACTTACCATGGAATACCTTAATGACTGCCTGTTCGGGACATTCCATAAACGTGAGTTATTGAGACAGGCATTAGAGGAGATGGACTGGAGACCCAAGGAAGACCTGAGTATCCTCGATGGTCGAAGGTATAGCTACAAAGGGTTTAGAAAACGAGTAGCTATGGATGGTAGCTTCGCATCCTATGAGTACATACAGGATGCATTGCTAAGGCTGCAGATAGGTTTCGATAAGCAGAAGATCGACATGGGTATTGTCCTGGTTACCGCCCAGAGAAGTGAGAAGAGTTCGTTAGGTAGTACCAGAACACTTGTCGACCAGGAAATTGATATGCTGTATCCTACTATATCCTTGCCAGTGACGATCGTTCTGTTTGATCTGGGCATACCTGGTACATATCTGGAGGAAGAAGGTAAACAGACTGATAATGAGATAGTGGATAAAGGTAACAATGACAAGATTCATTCTCAGGATACTATCTCAGATGAAGGTACAATCCCATCCAAGAAGAAACAAACCAGGAAGAGAAGACATCAACCTGTTAACGATTTAACTCATGAACCTGTTGGACCTCTCCAAGCAGCCTGATCATAACTGATAACTAATCACACAACGTTAATCTATCGGGAGCCGCAATATAAACTGAATGCGCCAAGCGGTGAAAGGCGCATCTCCCGATTTCATATTATAAGGAAAGGGGAATTAACTAATGTCAACAATGACATCACTCGGAAAAGTAATGGATCAGGTTCACAGGATGTCCCAGAACCATACGGATGAACTGATACCTGTTAAGGACATCTCATTTGATAACCTTGAAACAGTTTCTATTGCGGGAGAATACCATACATTAAGACCAATAGCACAGCAGTCCATTGCCAATCGCCTTGGTATACCAATTCAGTATCTGAGAAAATGTCCGTCGGATATCCAGAAACTTAACATGAACTACTGGATAGAGAAGGAAAGGAACGAAGAACTGTTCTTTAGATTTGACGGAGATGATGTGAGAGCTATCTTTACCCCTAGATACATTCCCACGGATAATCTGGAAGTGTTGGAAAGACTGCGGTCATTGAATTACTCCCGTGACAGAAAGGTACAAAGTTCGCTGGATGATAACTTTATGATGGTTAACATCCCGGATGAGAGAGAAACATTCAAGGTCAATGGAGATAGGATGACACCTGGAATTTCCGTATCAAACTCGGAGGTAGGACTTGCGTCCCTATCCATATCCGTATTTATCCTCAGGTTAAAATGTACAAATGGTATGATCTCAAAGACAGCAGTCTCCGCTTCCTATCGTCATGTCTCAGCAAAAATACTGAAAGACTTTCCGGAGGTCCTAAATAATGTTTCTCTTGAACTGGAAAAACAGAAGGATCAATTCAGATTATCTCTGGAGAGTAAAGTTGAGAATCCAGAGTCCACAATTCAGAGTTTCAATAGACAGTTTGAACTCGGGAAAGAGGAGAAGGAAGCTGTAGAATGGGCGCTCCCGCTTGAATGTGGGTTCACGATGTTTCATGTGGTGAACATCTTTACAAAAGCTGCACAGTTTGAGGGATTGTCTGCAGAAAGTCGTTATAAGCTCCAAAAGGTCGGTGGGATGATATTAGGGATGGTGAAGTAATCTGTTAATGCATAAGAGGGATGATGGTCAGCATGGAGATTTTAAGAATTTCTGTGCTGGCTTTCTTTGTAGGAATGTATGAATCTTTCAAATGATTGCTTAGTACAGCTATTTCCTGAAATATTCCCTCTGTTCTGATAGACCTGCATACAATATTACAACCCCTAATCAGTAATCTTTTTGAATGAAGGATGGGGAGATAATTTTAACTCTATATTGTTCTCGTAAATAAGATACGTGGAATCAAATTGCAGCGGAGGAATATGCCTCCCCTCGCTGAATATTAAGAATCCGACATTTTCGTTTTCCTGGCCGCTTGGGAAGATTGAGTTCGCCTTCATCTCCTATTCTTAATCCCAAAAGTACTTGAGCTAAAGGGACGTGTTCGTTGATAATCCCTTTATCCGGATCACCCTTACCCTCAACTATTAGTAAAGTCTTCTTATCATCAGGGTTATCTGAGTAGCAAAAAGTGACGTAATCCCCCACTTCAACAAAAACGTCGCCCTTGTCTGAACTGTATATCGGTAGCTCAATAGCCTCAGGCATTTCTTGAGCCGCTGTATCATCGACTCTGAACATTACTTCTTGATCGGGGACAGTGATATTCTCTGAGGTACTTAGAGCACGTCTTTCATCTAGGAATGCGAGCAGACGCCCCGTTTCCTTACGAGGATTTGTGAACCAGTCTGTTGACCAAATTCTCCATAGGCGTCCTTTCCATCCAAGTGATTCAAGGATTTCCTGTCTGATTCTATCTCTGTCTCGGACTGAAATTCTGCTGTGATAAGTACGGCCATCACATTCAATCCCCGCAAGAAACTCTCCAGGTTTATCAGGATTACGAACGGCAATATCAATGAAGAAATTTGCAACTCCGAGTTGTGGTATTACATGATAACCGTGGTTTCGTATAACATTAGCAACGGATACTTCAAAGTCACTATCTGGTTCACGGTCTCGATAATCCGTTTTTCCAAGGATTCCTTTCCTAGCATAGTCAAGATAATCATGAAGAGCTGTAGTTCCTAGGGGCGTCTGAGCATCAATTATAATATCTTCTGGCAACATGGATGTGAAGAGCTCTATCTTCCGGCGGGCACGTGTGAAGAGAACATTGAGACGGCGCCAACCTTCCGGTCGGCTAATGGGCCCAAAATTTTGGCGAACTTTTGAAGTACCAGGCGCCTTGCCAAAAGTAGTTGAGATAAATATAACATCTCGCTCGTCGCCCTGAACGCTTTCTAGATTTTTAACAAAAAATGGCCACCCTTCATTTTCCCATTTTGCGATGAACTCCTGTCCCTCCTGAAATGTGCGAAGTTTTTCGTCCAACAAATCATCGATTAAATCTCTCTGTGTTAGATTCAACGTGACGACACTCAGCGACTCCTCGGGAAACTTCATCATTCGCTCGATTACCGCATCAACAACTCGCTGTGCCTCAAGTATATTCTTTCGGCCTTGATAAACGCCATTCTTTATATAATGGTATCGAATGCCTAGCTGCGCATTCTGTACAAATGGAGATGGAAATACAATGAGGTTATTTTTATAAAAATGGTGATTTGAAAAAGATATTAACGATTCGTGTTGTGACCGATAGTGCCAGCGAAGAGACCTGATTGGGTAGAATAGTTGTTGGCATATGTCTAAAATACTTTCCATACCAGACAAAGCTGTGAGCGCGTCCTCATCTTCTTCATCATCAGCAGAATCAAACATTCTTTCAAAAAAGGAAGTTGGTGGGAGTTGTTTTGGGTCACCAACAACTACCAGCTGCTTTCCCCTGGCGATGGCACCCAGGGCTTCTTCTGGCCGTAGTTGAGAAGCCTCGTCCATTATTATGATATCAAACTTAACAGCATCCTTTTCAAGATACTGCGCGACGGAAAGAGGGCCCATCATGAAGCAGGGCTTATACTCTTGTAATGCCTTACCAGCACGTTTAATAAGTTGGCGAATCGGTATGTGCTTTTTCGACTTGCTCAGCTCATGCCGGATTAGTTGCAACTGTGTCAGGTCACCGACTCTCGCTCCTGTCTGTCCAAAAGGCACCTTCTTGTTGGTATCGATCATGTGAGCTAACATATTTCCGTTAATCTTTATAATTTCTCGATCAAGTGCCGCATATTGTGACCGCAAAGTCTCATGAAGCTTTCCTGAAAATCTTGCTAACTCTGGGTGTTGACGATATAATGATTTACCAATTGATAGATAGACTACATATTCAAATGCAGAACTAAGCATATCAACTGGAAGCCTCTTATTCTCAAGATCTATAGCGAAATCTATCAGTCCGTTCTTCTTGCAGTTTGAGCGAACATCTAGGTATCTAGCCAAAGGAATAATGGTATCGATGTGCTTCATTGCTAAATCTAAGCGTTGCTTCGTTGCCCCCAAATAGTCGCATTGGTGATCTGTTCGTACTGAACGTTGCCACTCGTTCCAATCAAAAGTGCCAAATTGACTCAGCTGCTCTAGTTGCGTTTTCAGCTTGTTAAAACTATTGACTATCCCATCAGCAAACATAGAAAGATTCTTTAAGTTATTTCTGGCATCTGAATTTAACAGCTTTGAGAGAATAGATTGTTGGATCTCAGATGCGATTATGGACTTTCCCCAATTATAAGTTGTTTCTAGTGAATTGAGATCTGTGTCCTCTCCACAAAAAAAGTTTCCTAAAAGGTTATTAATGCTTACGTTCTCACGTAACTGGGAGAGGATATCATCTGCTTGGACTTTTAATCGTATGCCATGCAACGCTGAGTTAATGTTTTCTTCCTCTGTAACACAATTGGATAAAGAGTCACAAATTGCAAGAGAACGAGAGAAAAGATTTTTTGCAAACGTGATATATTCGTCCCAATTTTTAATTGCATCAGAATCGGGGAGGACTGAAAGGTTACTTATAGCATCATCAAGTTTAACCTTTGCCTCCATAAAGGAAAGAGCGTTAGAGAGGGAAATGGAGGGATCATTATATGTGAGCATATAATCATTTAGCGCGTAAAGTTGAGTAGACAGGGTTCTAATCTCGTGAAGGTAATAATGCCAGTTTTTGCACTCAGTAGTTAAGGCATTGAATGATGGGCCTGCTGATTTGATAATATTTTCTACACCACGGGAGAGCATTGAAAATTCTTCTTCTGCACCCAGTATTTGCAATTTACATTCAAAAAGTTGTGTTGCACGGATGGGTGAGACTGAAGGACAGACCAATCGCTCGAAAAACTGGATCATTAAATTCAGGTCGTTTAGCAAGGACTCTAACTTCGCAAGATATGATTGCCAGCTATCTACCTCGAGCGCTTTTGGGCTATGAACGTCATAACCTAATATTGATCTAATTTCTTCTTCACTAGATGCAAGCAATTTTACCGCATCGATAATTCCCGTGTTTACAGTTGCTAATTTCGATAATTTATTTACTTCAATATTAGTGAGATCAATCTTCTCCGAGAGTCCGGACAAGAGATCAAGTTCCTTTTGACTTTGTTGGTACCATGAATAAAGGCGTATAATTTTGCTAAAATCGGTATCTAAATCCTGGAAAAGTTCCCCAAAATACTCTTTAAATTCGCGATTTGTTGCATAATTTTTACAAAGTTCATTCCAAGCGACAAGTGAAGCAAGGATTTCAGCACATTCTTTGGAACGGCGTCTGCTTTTCTCTCTCGCTATACTTTTAAATTGTCTCTTAGTGGCTCTCCATTCTTTGTTCAAAAAATTAAGGAAGCTGTCACCACGTCTGAAAACACGAACACAGGATTTTAACTCATCGATACTTGGTAATGCATCGAGATAAAAATATTTCTCAAGGTACCCACGAAGTATTTTTGCATTTCTTTGCATTTGTTCAGCTTCTTCAGCCAATACAGCGATTCGAGGGCTGCTGAAGGTTGAGCGCCTGTAAATAAGCAAGTCCGTAGGTGCACTACTGGCAATTTGACCAAGAGCTTTTAAATGGCTCGTGGATTTGATGGAACCATCAAAATTAAAACCGACTTGCATGGCAATGTCTTTAAGTCTTTCATAAGCATTTGTTAGAGATTTAAAAAGACCAGTTACAACATCGCGATGATTTTTAATTTCTTGGAGAGGCAGTGAGGATAAAGGAAGCTTAGATAGTTCCTTAGCTTTGTCAATTATCCGTTCGTCGATCGTCGTATTGGGAAGAATATCTGGAAGACCATTTGGAGCTTGTAATTGTGATATGGCTGAAGGGGAGCCATCGAAATCAAGTCCAAATTTTTGAGTAATGCCATCGATGCGTTGAAGTGCTTCGGTAAGTCCAAGATACTCGCTATGAAGTGCCCGCTGGCAATTCCTGAGTTCATTCAACTGTAAATGATAAATTGAGTAATTTGAAAGATTCTCAAGCAACTTTTGAGCGCCAATCCATGTACTTTGTTCAATTTTGCTGAAAGGGGCTTGGACAACCTTAAATGCTTTACTAAATACATCTATAGCTTGATTCAATTCATTGCAGACCTGGCGTAGATCGAGTAATGGTAATTCAAAAGTCTTCTGATTCTTCACATCTTCATACCAGCGCTCGACCTGCGATAAAAACTGGGAATCTACATTTGAGTTTGAAAGCAGTGTTAGGTTACTCTCCCGTTTACATTTCTCAATACATTCAATCTGTGTTGATAACGAATTTAGAATTTTTCGGGCTAGCTGTCCTTTAGGATCATTTTTGGAAAAGAACTTTTCAAGAAGATCCGCGACAAGATTATTAGGAGATTCCGGAATTTTTGATATAGCCTTGGATAGTTTTAGAAAGAATTGAAAGTGCGCTTGTGTGTCCTTCTCAATGAGGTTAGCATAGCAGTTGAGGAGTTGTTCAATTTCTCCGAAAGCTTTTACGCATTCTTCTAAAATATCTTGTATCTGTATCTCTTCACCTGGTGTCACTAACTCAGGTTGAAAGCCCCACCACGGATGATTGCTATCGTAAGACCCAATGTCACGATAATGTTGCGTAAGTGAATCAATCAGAGTACGCTGCTTCGATAAGTCATCGTGTGTAAATTTGTTTGCATTGGTTATTGAGATCGATTGAACGACCGATGCTATTTCTCCTATAACCTGACGTCTCTTTTCAATTGCCCAAAATATCTCATGTACTGTCAAGCCAAACTCATTGCCCGTCCTCATACCAATAAGTTCAGTATAGCGTTTCAGTTCCTGCTTTTGTTGCTTAAGTAAAGCAAGTTTTTCGGTGAGTCGTCGCTCTGGTAAAGATATATACTGTAGTCTCTCATCAATATCTTCCAATAGTTTTTTCTTCCGTGTCTTGTGGCTATGTAGTTCTAGGCAGAAATGTCCCAAATTTGCCTGGTCGAGTCTATGTCGCACAACCTCTAAAGCTGCAAGCTTTTCTGAGACAAAGAGGATTTTCTTACCATCGCTTATTGCAGCAGCAATGATGTTTGTGATCGTTTGGGATTTTCCTGTCCCAGGTGGCCCATTTATAACCATATTTTTGCCGGAGAGGACGTCAATTAGCGCACTATGTTGCGAAGAGTCTGCATCGTAAATTATTGGTAAATCTGCCTTGTGATGATTATCAATATCGTAGTCTTCTGCAAATAAATTACTCTTATCATCATCGCTTCCATCACCTCCCTCAAAAATCATCCTAAGAAGTTGATGTTCCAATAACCAAGGTGATTTTTTGGGGTCGAGGTCTGCCCATATGGATAATTTTCCAAAAGAAAGTATTGCCAAAGAAACCTGTCGCCTTGCTTTCCAGCGTGCGCGCCGTTTTACAGCAGAATGTATCTTCTCTAAATATGTTTCCGGCTCTTCATCCTCATCGAAATCAGGTAGGTTAAAACTGAAATCTTGTTTGAGCTTTTCACGAAGTGTATGGTTTTCGTTAATATCTTCTCCATTGTAAGTGATGTTATACTGATATACTCTTGTCACTGGGTCTATAGCTGCCCTATTGAGTGATACAGGTAGGCATAACAGTGGGGCGTTAAGTGCAAGTTCAGAAGAGTCGCTTTCATAGAATTCGAGAAAACCAAAAACTAAATACAGCATGTTGGTTCCTGTTTCCTCTATTGCCATTTTGGCTTCAGATGCCAGTTTCCTGAGAAGTCTTTCTAGTTCAACTGGGTATAATAGCGTTTGAATTGAAGAATTCCGTTTCCCCTGTATAGGTGGAGAAAGTTCGAAGGATATGTTGATTCCTAATTGTTCTGCATATTGACGGGCGTCAGGTCTTTTGCCTGTATACATTAGTGGCTCAGGTTCAGGGATGGGTTTCAATAGAATTGTTTTATGATCGAGAAGCCGGTCATATATGTGATTCCAGTTACTGACATCGACAAATTGGACTGAACGACGTTTAGGGTGTTTGTAATTGATAAGACGATTTCGGGGAGAAAGGTCTAGTAAACGGGTTCTCAGACGCTTTAAAGCTTCCGATATGGTCAACTTGCCGCTGAAGAGCTCGCTTATGAGTGTGGCAGCATTTTCAGCCTGGTAGTGATCTGGGCTGTCTGTAGTTTCACCCATATATAGACCTAATGGTTAATGGTGTTTATCTATCAGATACAGCTTAAGCAGCCTTTTTTAAACCGGGAGAAAAATATGAACGAAATCGCAATATTTGTCAAGTTCATTAAATTTGAGGTGGTGTCCTAATTTAATCTTTCTACTTAATCTTATGCTACCTTTCCTTTGCTATGCACACCATAAAAAGTCCTCTCTTTCTCCTTCAAAATTTACCCACGGGCAGGGGTGATGGTTCCGTTTTCGGCTCGTCATTCCATGTCTGGTATCTCCACCTTCACAATTACGGATTCAACAGTAGGGAAATTAGATGCGTTATCCAGGCATTTGATTTTAAACCCTGTGACCATCATGCCTGTTGCCTACTCGACTCATAGGCGGGTTTTTTTTATATCTCTTATGATCTTAAATTTTGTTGTTTCTCATAGTCTTGTAAGCTTTTGCCAATCAGATTGAAATTGACAATTCACTTTTATAATCGACGCTTTGTGCCTCATTTGACAAATAACATCCTTTAGAATATAAGAAAGTTCATTTCTTTCACCCGATAGAATCTATCGCCGCCATGCCGGCTCTCATATAACCTCACGGCCGGCCTATATCTTAAGCACATTAAAATGCATTGGAAAGATGCTCGTACGGGCATAGATGGGTTGGTTCGTGTCGGGACAATGTATAGCATCTGCTTGGTTTAATTTATGTAATGAAGAGGTTAATCACGACTGTATCAAACATGGGGCATCGCGATAGATATGAGCGCATCGTTTCGTCAGGGGCTGTATTTAGTGGAAAATCAGCCGTCAAAGGTAACTCAAATAACTCTTCTCAATTTAATGAAATCCTCTTTTGCCTCATTGAAGAGGAGATAGAGCTTACATTCCGCACTCAGAATTGCCTGAACAACGCAGGCATAAAACTGATTGGCCAACTGGTGCAGAAATCCGCGTCGGAACTGCTTGATCTGAAAAACTTTGGCCGGAAATCGCTTCGCGAAATTGAAAAAATCCTGACCGAAATGGGATTAACTTTGGAGATGAGCCTTGACTTTCCCCCTTGGAACGGGGACAGCAATGCCAACGAATTAATTCCAATCCTTTCCCTGCAACGAGTGGGAGGGGGTTTTCATATGGATCATAAGGCTGCCAAAATCCTCGATAATGACTTTGAAAAAATGCATCAAGAAGTGCGTGATAAAGACGTGAATGATGACCGCAGTAAGATAACTCTCATTTATAACAAATATCCTTTGCATCGATTAGAGATAGAATTTGAAAGATACATGCCCTCTCTAATAAATTTGATGACACGACACAGGATATGGTTGCAGAAAGAACTGAAAAAGAAAAATTTTTGGTAAACAAACCGATAAATGGATTAAATTTTGCGAAAGGCAATATGATTATATCAAAAGGATGTCTATGAGTTTAGATTGTATACATGGACTTAAATCCCAAGAATGCTATCTTTGCACACAAAAAACTATGCCAAGAGGGGGAGTCATGCCGCAATTTACAACTGCGCAAAGACTGTTCCGTGGTAATCCAGTATTAGAGGTTCTGGTTAATGGTCAGTCATGGGGTGTGACTTTTCCTTTTGATGGACATTTCAGATTCGGAGTACAAAAAGCAAGATTGATATTAGTATTCACCGACCTGATTGAGAAATTTGTTGAGACGGGTGGCATACGTCCTTCTTTCAATACTCCAATCAGTCGAACCGACTTGAAATATAATCTCAATTCACCGTGTATCTGCACTACGTTTCCTGGTTTCACTCGTTCTGAAGGGCAGTATATAAATTCACCTTACATGCAACTCAAGTCTGGTGTATTGGCTATTGGATTTGGACTTAAAAAGGCTGAGGCTCTAATTGAAGTTTGGAATAATATAAAAGCATTCGCCTAATCGATATGTCCCGAACTATTAGACCACTTGTAAAATTAACTTTTTCCCGGACATTCAGTTTCACTCCGGGGTTTTAAAAGGAGAATTTGAAAGCCAAATCCCCCTTTCAGTCTATTACCCACCCATCATCCAGCAGTTCATCTATAGAAGCATAGATAATGGAGTCTCGGTTTTCTATATCCATTTGATACATATTGCCGAGAAGAACTTTAGTGATATCCTGTACGAGAACGAAGCCAAGCTGCGGCGGAACAGCATGGTCCTTGCATCTTTTCAACGGGAGAATGGGATGCCTTGCCCACCTGTTTGGAGTAGTAAACATTTCTTTATTGCGTTTCCTATTCCTTTTTGCTTCATCATCTGCTTTTGTCATATCTATACCCTGACCCCCTTTTATTATTCTGTGTCAGATCTTCGTTGAAGAAGCATGCTGACAATCAAAAAATAAAAAACCCGCGCTAAAGGGCACGGGTGGTCAATTATGATATTTAATTGTTCCCGCCTTTAGCACATTTATAAAGCGGAGCAAGTAGCTACTTAAATCACCGCTGGTCCTTATAGTATCAATTTTGCCGGAAAAATCAAGAAAAAGGTATTATCTTCAGTGAATTTCTACTTGCGGATGGAACCAATAAGGAGTACAAATGTTTAGAAATTTGACAGCTATATACCACTTCATTAACCAAACCCCGTTCGCCCTACGAGGAGAATGAGATGGCAATGGAACCCCGTGTCTCACAGAAGAGAGCGGGGTTTTTGTTTTTGTAATATGAATGGCGCTTAGTGATTCATGAAGATTAAATCATACATAAATCCCAAAATTTTATCATGGGCAAGGGAAAGAGCTGGTCTCTCAACTGAAACTCTTGCCCAGAAGATGAAAAAAGATCCAATTGAAATTGAATCATGGGAAAGTGGCGACGATGTTCCTTCATACGTTGTATTGGAGAGATTAGCATATAAACATCTAAAACTTCCATTGGCGGTTTTTTTCTTTCCTGTACCACCAGATCTGGATGACCCGATAAAAAAATTCAGGCGTCTTCCTTCTTGCGAACTCGATAGATTCTCCCCAGACACGTACGGGAAAATTCATCTCGGGCAGGCCTATCAATATTCTCTAGAAATCCTAATGAAGGATATTCCCAGACGAAGGATAATATTTCGTGACCTATCTTCCGACAATCTAAAACCAGCTGAGTTTGCCAAGAGGACGAGACAGTATTTGGGTATCACATTGGAACAGCAAACTAAGTTCCGATCAGCCGAAACAGCATTCAAGATGTGGCGCCATGCCATAGAAGAAGCATCCGTCTTCACCTTTAAAGATTCGTTTGATGATCGATTCATTTCAGGTCTCAGTTTACTGGATGATGATTATCCGATCATATTGATCAATAACTCCAATGCATTTTCACGACAAGTGTTTACTCTTATTCACGAGCTCGCCCATATCCTTTATGGAGTAAGCGGTGTAACAGACTTTGATGAATCATATGTGGACTTGATGGAGAATGAACAACGTTCCCTTGAGATTAGGTGCAACGAGTTTACATCTCATTTACTTGTGCCAGATGAGGTATTCCGAGAGGAGATAAAATATTTTCAGGCAATTGGACCTAATGCCGTCTCAGATATTGCACAGCGTTATTCGGTTAGTCGTGAGGTAATTCTTCGTAAACTGCTCGACCACAAACTGGTTACCAGGAAGTATTATGAAGAGAAGGCGGCTGAGTGGAATAAAGAGTATCTGACCCGCAGCAAATCTACTAAAGGGGGTAACTTCTATCTAACACGGTTATCATACCTAGGCGAGGGATTCACTAAAATGGCTTTTGAGAATCACAACCGTGGTCGAATTAACAGAATAGAACTTGCTAATCACCTTAATATGAATGCCCGTTACCTTCCGAAACTTGAGGGATATATGAGGTAGTAGCAATGTATGTGTTTGACACAAGCGCTCTTTACACGCTTGGCAATTACTACCCATCGCGATTTCCAACAATATGGGAACACATTGACGATCTTATTCAAGAGAGGCGGCTTTGGTCGGTAAGAGAAGTGAGAAGGGAAATAGAGAATAACTGCCCATTTAGTTTCATTGAAAGTTGGACACAAAAGAACCGCCGCATTTTCCGGACGCCCAATCGAGTAGAAATGGAGATTGTAGCTCAGATATTTCGGCGCCCCAATTATTTGGGATTGGTCAGCCGAAATAATATGCTGAAGGGTTACCCAGTAGCTGATCCTTTCATTATTGCCGCCGCCAAAGCACACAAAGGCATTGTTGTAACTCAAGAGACATTCAAAGCCAGCGGTGCAAGGATTCCAACAGTATGTGGGGAATTCGATGTCGCCTGCATCAATGTTGAGCAGTTCTTGGAAAAAGAGCAATTGAAATACTAGTCTCTTATAAACATGAGGTTATTGAAACGCTATTTGATAATCTTTATTTGGATAAGTACTTTCTACATTTTGACGGAGAAATCCATGAAGAAAATCACCATCACAGCTTTGTGGTTCCCGATCCTGAGTTTGGTCGCCATCACCGCGTTCGCTTTCCAAGCTGACATTACAAAAGTCTGCTTTTCTCCCAATGGCGTGTGCACTGAATCCATAGTCAAAGAAATCAATGCTGCCAAATCAAAGATCCTGGTCCAGGCGTATTCATTTACATCAGCCCCAATTGCAAAAGCTCTGACAAGCGCTTTCAAAAGGGGTGTCAAAGTGGAAGCAATACTTGATAAGAGCCAGAGAAAAGAAAGATACACATCAGCCACTTTCATATCTAATGTCGGCATTCCTACCTTTATTGATGATAAACACGCCATAGCGCATAACAAGATCATTATCATTGACCGGGAGACTGTAATTACCGGATCATTCAATTTTACCAAGGCTGCGGAGGAGAAGAATGCGGAGAATTTGTTGATCATAAGGAATAAGGATCTGGCAAAGATGTATCTGGACAACTGGGAGAAACACAAAGAGCATTCCGAGAAGTATGAAAGGAAATAAAGAATATATGGCTAAGAAATGCAGAGGAGTTACTCATGATTGATGAAGATTATTTTCTCATCGGCGACAGATACTGCGATCGCATAGGATGGTATGAAATAATAGATAAAAAGGAAAATGCAATAAAGAGGCGCTATGAGGATAGTGGTGAAGAATCATGGATTGTCGACGGCTTAGACATTTTAATAAGAATTCACAAGAATATCCAACAAGAGATATCTGCTTGGTGGGTTTGTCATCATGAGAAACTCTGGGCAATTGATGATCGACTGATAGGTTTTTGGAGAAAGCCTCAATGGGACATTCTGAATATTGGCAATACTATTGTGTATTACCGCATCGGTCAAAATCAAGTAATGGGTGTATTTAAGATAATTAAGAAAGAAATCAATTTAAATCCTAATTTTTACTGTGATGACATTTCTGAACGTACTAAATATCAATGTCGCTTGGAGTTATTAAGTGACGATATAGTTTGTGAAGATCCAAGGGCAGAAAAAAGATTCTCTTTCTATAAACCGTGGAGTCGATCCCGCTGGGGCGGTTTAAAAATTCAGGTATATCCAGCTACAAAAAATGATTTGAAATTGATTATGGGAGATCCGTCAAGTATTTAAGTCTATCTGAGAACTACGAAGGGAGATAGAGATGGCTCTGACAAAAATCGACCTTGTTGACATGATCTGTGGTGAACTGGACATTCCCAAGAAAGAATGCATCAATCTGGTGGATAGCTTCTTTGACATTATCAAGGATGAACTTGTTAAGTGTAACGACGTCATGATCTCAGGATTCGGCAAGTGGTCAGTGAAGCAGAAGAACCCCAGAACAGGCAGGAACCCTCAAACAGGAGAGCAGATTATAATTGATGCAAGAAGGGTGGTCACATTCAAGAGTGCGCCAACGCTGAGATCGGGAATCAATGCCAGATGACGAACAATAGTGTGTGTCCCTTTGTGTGTCCTTTTCTTTGAAATCAGGGTAAAATGAATGCACACGGTTACACAGGGGGACACACAGATTTTAATGAAAGCGAATACTTATAATAAAACAGGTGACTTAGATATCTTTGTATATCGCCTTTCACGCCGGTAACCCGGGTTCGAATCCCGGTGGGGACGCCAGCAAATCATCCACTACTTTAATAAGTTACTTCACAACCTCGATTTTCACTTCCCGCCTGATAGTGCCAGACGGCTTTTTTCATTCGACAGTACCCTCAGAACTCGCTTCAGGTCAGACAGCCTCGTAATATACTTCTCGGTAGTTGCCAGATTCTTGCCCAAGCTTTGCTTGGCGCACCAACATTTCAATTGGTAATCTATGAACCTGCTTGCCTGTTATCGATTCCATTGACACATGGGGCCGATTGTCTTATGCTTCACCCCTAAAAAGGCAAGTTCTTATCAATAAAGGTCTTCTCCTCCGGAAAAATAACATTGAGATTCGACACAATTATTCAATCAAAATCCACGCGGGCAATTATCGCCATTTTTAGATTTATTCCCAGACGCATTCGCAAGAATATATTTGCCGGTCTCTGCCTGATTTTTTACTATCTTGTCCAGAAACAGCGGCTTATAACCCTGCACAATCTTAGTCGTGCATTCCCCGAAAAAAATATGCACGATATAGAAAAGATTGCTAAAAAAATGTACAGAAATCTTGGCTTTCTTATTGCGGAGTTTACAGACATCCCCTTCCTATCGAAGGAATATTTAGCCAAGTATGTGGACATTGAAGGACTTAAAAATCTCAGAGAAGCGCTGAAATTGAATAAAGGGATATTACTATTCAGCGCTCACTTCGGAAACTGGGAACTGGCTGCTGCGATAGTTGCTTTGATTTTAAGGCCGTTGACAATTATCTATCGCAAATTTGATAGTCCCGTGGTTGAAAATTTTGTAACTTGGGTGAGGGCATCGGCAGGGGTATCATCTTTATCAAAAGAAAATGCCATGAGACATATCCTTTACTCATTGAGGAATAACGAGACAGTTCTTCTTTTGATTGATCAGAATGTTGCATGGCAAGAGGGTGTGTTTGTTGATTTCTTCGGCATGTCCGCCTGTACGACGAGCGCTTTGGCGCGCATTGCAATGCACACGAGGGCGCCCGTGTTGCCCATATTTATGATCGGCCTAGCTGACGGCAGGCACAAGCTAATAATAGGCGATATAATGAAGACCTCAGCAAACAACGGGCGGGATATGGATGTATTATTCAACACTCAGAAATATACAGAGATCATTGAGGACATGGTAAGACAACACCCGGACCAATGGCTTTGGATTCACCAGCGATGGAAGACAAAGGCCTGTCAGGTGATTAAAAAAACAGCTGTAGCATCTTAAAAGATCCCTACATAATCCTGCTACTCAAAATAGGCGCGTTGAGTTTCGCCGGTTTTAAATAGCTTGCGATGCTGGTGGGTACTATAGTTCAACTGGTAATCTTCACTTCAATTCCAAATCAAAAGCCATCGACGTAGGTGTGGTCAACATTCCTCTATTTACCGTTTCCTTCATTGTTGTTTTTCTAATTCAGCCTACCAATACAATATTACAATCCATAGTCGTTGTCGCAGAAAAAAAAAGGCAGCGTCATATGACCCTGCCTTTCTTCAATTAAACAGCTATGCGTTTCGTTACTTCTACAACTTCCTCCTGACTCCTGCCAAACCAATCAAGCCAAGGCCAAGGAGCAGCATGGTGGTGGGTTCGGGGACTCGGGCTCCATTAATTTCAAATGCACCCATAACCCATTGACCCCCAGAAAAGATAGGTCCACCTCCGCAGTCAGTTCCGGGTGTACAGTAATGGTTGCTGTATACCCCCGGGCTGGTCTGATTCCAGGCATCCCAAACCGCTGAATCGGCTGAAGCGATCAGCCAGTATTCGGTTCCTGCATTGAGCAAAGGGTTAACGACTGAAGTCAGAGTGTATAGTGCTGTAGCAGAATTACCGAAGACAGGCAGAAGTGCGGAGTTAGTTACTGTCCAGGATTCCAGAGCGCTGCCGGGCAACCCGCTATTGTCGTTGTAAAGCGTGACATAGCTGCTACCGGTTCCGGATATGTAGGAAAGAGCGATTTCAATGTCGCTCAGTGTGGCAGTAGCTGTAGGCGAGAACTGGTCACCTTGAATGAAACCAACACCCGGATACCCGATAGTCCAGCCGCTACTCTGATTATAAGTGCCACCGGGGCCTAGGTTGCTGTAAGCAGCAGCATAACACCAAGAACTGGCGAGCAGGAAAAGACCACAAAAACAAATCACACGAAATTTTTTCATCTTATTACCTCCTTCATAATTAATTAAGCAGAAAAAAGCGGTATATCATTATTATTAGAGCAATATTCATGCCTAATGTATAACTTATTAATATCACGAAGCATTATAAAAACTGCCCCAGAGAAGAAAATTAAAATTGTAAATATATCCGACAGTTTCTGTCCAGTTCATAATGGGGATTTGAGCAGCAAAATAGATATTTTGCCATGTATTACATTGTCTTACAACATTTTTTGTCGGATCTCGTTTTTGTAAATAATCCCGACAATTGGGGGCCACTTGAAGCCACGTTCTGGGAGAAAACATAACAAATTAAGCGTTAAATATAAGAAATACAATAAGTTAAGTTATTATTATGAAACCGTGAAGAAATTCGACAGATTAACATTTACTGCTCACTTTCAATCTATAATCTTCAACATTGATAATCGGGATTAGGTGAAGATAAGGTAGGTGTAGTCAACATTTGCTTCTTCCTCTAATTGTGTTCTTGGAAAATGAATATTTTGCCCCGTTGTGTGTTAATAAGAAAAATTATCATTGGGGAACATATTGATTCCGCTCCTCCCCCGGTACCCATTCATGATTGCTCCCATCCTGATATATCATCATGCCGGAAAGGGAGATCGCTCGCGCCTTTTACGGTGTGCCCCCCGTTTAGGCGCCCTGGTAACCAATCCGTGCGATTGAAGGGTGTTCTTTACCCACGTATAACTCCTCTGACCTTCATCTTCCCTATACCATCTGTAAAAATGCTTCACGTTCCACCCACGATGCCGCCTCTTGTACCTGTCAACAACCGACATGACTTCATCCACAGGGGCCCGGCGGAAGGATATCTGCGTCAAACCTTTATCCAACAGTCCTTCCATTCCATTATCCTCGTAACGATTAATGTAGCGCCGAAACGTCCGTCCACATACCCCCAACAGCCTGGCTGCCTCTTCCTGTGTCAATCGACTCTCTGTCCATCCGCCATAAGCCTCTTCAAATCGCATCTTCCGGATCTCCTGCATCAACTCTGTCCGTCTCATCTGTCACCTCCACGGTGACTTATAAACCGGACAGATTATGTGCTACAACTCCGGACAGTTTATTTGCTTCTAACATTTTTAGATAAAGTAGTTGATGTAAAGAATAAGGACCTTTAAAATAGGCTCAGTTCATAAATGAATTGAAGGGAAGGAGAAGCCTATGTCACACCACGATGTATATAAGGAACTATCGAAGAAGGTTGGTATGGAACAATCACGCATTGTTCCGGAGATCTGGAAGATCGTTTGTTCCCCTGAGGAGGCTGAGTTACTTAATCTCTTGCCGGCGACTATAGAAGAACTCTCTCAGCCTTTGGGAAAGAGTTCGGAAGCGGTCAGCAGCATGGTCCGGCTTCTATTCCATAAGGGCCTGGTCTTTGAAGCCATCAAAGAAGGAAAAACCACTTATCGTCTGCCGAGACATATCATACAGTTCCATGACGCTTCTACCCTCTGGGCCGAAGCGCCACCAGTGTTGATTGATCTCTGGCGGCAATATATGGAGGAGGAATACCCGCAAGTCCCGGCTGCGTTGACCGCAATGAAAGCGCCAGCTTTTTTCCGGGTTATCCCGATCAATGAAAAGGTCGAAACAAGAAGTCAGATTCTTGCATATGAAGACGCCGCCAGAATCGTCGAGAAAGCATCTGCTCTCGCTGTTACAAACTGCCCATGCCGTACAATTATGCGCAAATGTGACAAACCGCTTGACGTCTGCCTCCAGATTAACAGGGGCGCGGACTACGCCATCAAGCGCGGTACGGGCCGCAAGATAGATCCCGAGGAGGCTAAAGCAATTCTCCGGAGGGCGGAGGATGCCGGTCTCGTTCATCTCACGGAGAATAAAGCCGGCATAGGTACGGTAATCTGCAATTGTTGCGACTGTTGCTGTATCGGTTTGCCCTATATGAAGAAAGCAGAAAGCAAGGGCATGATAGTTCCCAGTCGTTATCAGGCGGTTGTTGAAAGAAGCGTCTGCACCGGATGTGGCATTTGCGTGGATGATTGTCCTATGGACGCCATAGATGTAAACACGTCAAACGTAGCAGAGGTAGACGTGGACTTGTGCATCGGGTGCGGAGTCTGCTCACGTATCTGCCCTGCCGATGCCATTCGCCTGAGGGTTGTCAGGCAGGAAGATTTTATTCCTTCTTGAGGGATTTCCTTAACAGAAAAAGCGAGGCTTCAGTAGGAAGTACTTGTTGAAAACAACGACTCAGTGGCGATCGTTACCCTGAAGTGCACAAACAACAAGAGAGGCAGGGCCCATGCGGCTCTGTCTCTCTTGCTTTTAGGAACAGCCGCGCCTTGACGGCTCTCCTTATCAGATAATGATGTACTTTGTGCAAACTGTATTAAGGTTAGATATCAGGTTGTGAAATTAATTAGGGCCGGATTAGAATACTAAATCATGCTCTCATCTCCACGGACAGTCAAAGAAAATCCCCTCCCGCGAATTACCCCACATTGCTGATTTTCTTTTGAATTATCGCATCCTGAAGGAAATCGAAAAAAACAAGACTTGGGGAAGACAGGTACCATTTTAAAATTATTATATATAACTATAGTATAGTCTATAATAATATATTGTATTAATTAATCATAAATAAATGTATTGACAATAATATAAAATTCATGTAATGAGTTATCAAAATGATGAAATGAGGGTTCTATGGGGAAGATTACGTCATCTTTTGAGTTGCCGGAGGATTTAAAAAAAAGACTTATAGAATGTGCACGCCTAAGCGGTCGTAAGCAAACTATTATTGTTAGGGCAGCCTTGTATCACTTTATTACCTCAGACCTGGAGAAACAAGAATCTTTGATTAAGAAATATTTAGAATTCGAAAAGTGAGGGTGTAAGCGTTCTTCAAATGTTTCATGAAAGTTAATGTTGCTGGGGTTATCCTTTCTGTACGCAATTAATGGACATAAATATGGAGATATTGAAGAATGAGAAAAGAAATCAGGTGCAACGAAGTACATGATGGACAATTACAGGATTTAAAAACCAACTGCAATCGATGTGCCCTTAAAAGAGAGGATCTTTGCCCCTATCTTGAGACGATAGTGAATTGCCATTTGTTTAATGATTTAAAAAGTCGAAAAGTGCTTAATGGTTTCAAGAATGAAAGACGTCAGTATCCGAGGATAATTACTTCTATCCCGGCTTTCATTAGCAACGGTAGATCAAGAGAAGAAAAATTACGTATCGGTTCAATAATAGATATTTCGCTTGGCGGTTTGCGAATTTCAATTCCCAAGGGGATGGAACATAAGATATTGAATGGCCTTCAGGCCACCGAATTTGAAATTATTGCCAAGTTGCCAAATGGGAATAAACCTATACAGTTAAAGTGTAAATCAAAAAGAGCGGTCTATTCCAAGGATAACATCCACGTCGGGGCATCTGTTATTGATGCCGCTTCTCGTAGCTATGAAGCTTTCAAGAGCTACCTGATGTAACAATTCCGCACGTTAATCTCCGTTTTCTTGGGATTAGGACTAAAGTAGACATAGCTGAAATCTTGGAGCACTTCCGGGAAACCGTAAGGTTGATGGAGAAAACGATCAACTGCTGCATCTGAAGAAACTGTCCACGTCACTCAAGCTGGGCACTATGTTATAATAAATTATGGATGATGAGATTGCGTCCCAAATTGAAATAATCGAGCAGACGTTGATAAAAGACTCCGTCCTTGGTTTTGATCCTGCAATTCTCTCTGTTCTGGACAATGTCGAAATCGGACAGGACAAAATTGAAGATCTGAAGTCCAGGCTGGGAACCGATTTTTTCATGTATCTCTTCAACATCGCCAATTCTGCTTATCATGGCGGCCTAAAAGTGGGGCCGGTCAAGCATTTTTTCGACGTTGTCAATCGCATCGGTATGCAGCATACAAAGGCTCTAATTATACAGTTTGCCTCGCATCGTCTGGCGCGGGGAGATAGTGAGGCCGAGATCATCTTTGCGAAAAATTTTGCCGCTTCCGTTGTGGGAAGAATTATGGCTCGCGGTTTCGGCTTTCGGGATGATGGGGCGCGAAAGGTAGAACTCGCCTGCCTCCTTTCGGGCATCGGCGCCTTGATGATGACGGTGTATCGAAATCATTATCACACGGGGGATTTTGTCTTATCCGATGACTTCATTGAGCAGAATCATCTATATCTCACAGAACGGATCATACGAATATTTCAACTTCCCGAATATCTCCATGAAATGATTATGACTGATTGCTTCGTACTTGAACGCATGGGAATCGGTTCGCCTACGGTGGTAAAACTGGCACTCGTCGCTGTTGAATGGTCTTTTCGAACCTTCGATAACAAGCTTGTGTTTCGGTCTCCAGAGACTTCTCAGGATGATAAATTTACCCCTTCCCTCGCAGTAATCCTTGAAGAACAGTTTGCCGCAGCCGGCCTGAAGAAATATCTGATCATTTTACCTGAAACGACTTAGATATCTCGGTAAATGCGCAAAAACATCTAAGTACGCATTGAATCTCTCCTTTGTTCATACTCATGGCGAACACCGGCCTGCATGAATACGCTCAGACCGTTTGCATATCAGTCGGTTTCATAACAAGCCAGTATTTCGCCAAAATAAAGGGTATGGTAATCCTTCTTGGGATAAAGGGATGAATCATAATTCTTGTCAAAATGGGCCTGGTCCATGGCAGACTTGTAGATGATTTTACACTCGTAATGGCGCCCTCCGGTTTTGATAATCGGCGAAGCGACCTTGCGGCTATTGGCTGTTTCCAGGTTACACATCTTGAACTTGTCCACGTTCCGGCCGGATTTCGAACCGCAATAGGCAGTCTCTTTATTCATGTCTCCCGCCGGGACAGTAACGGTAAAATCCTTGGCCGCCTCGATGATTCCAAAGGTGTGCCGACTTAACCGCACTGCCACCATCATGATCGGTTTGCTCCAGACAACTCCGAAGGTTGCCCAACCGATGGTCATGGTGTTAAGTGCATTCCCGGATTTAACCGTTAAGAAGGCTCCCTCTTTGATCTTGCCGATGCTATCCTCGGCAACGCTCATGTAATCCACATCTTTCATAGAAAGCTCCTTTGGTTATTTAATAAAAGGCGCACGGGCGTTTCTGCCGCAGTCGCCGGCTCTTTCATATCTTCAGATTATAAGTCGCCGGCTACGAAATCAGTTAGGTCTTTTTCTCTCAGTATCCGGCGTTTCCATTTTTGGGTTATAGGAACGAGGTAAGGAAGTAATCTGAGGGAAAAGTAGGGTGGCAGAATCGGCAGACCCACCAGATCGCCGCAGACCACGAGCAAAAAAAGATCTTCCAAATGACCTTTTTCTTTCTTCATCTCAAGGTCCAATTCATGGCATGTAAAACCGTAGAACATTTCCTGCGCCACTTTTTCCCAATGCCTGAGGGCCGATGTAAGATGAATAAGTTTCATATTGTCATTTTTTGAAGTGGTTGAGATGAGCGATTATTTTTCGCAATAAAATCCCAGAATATCCGGAAAAGATGAAGTCTTTTAATTCGCCGATATCAATATTGGGTGAAATTTTGTCCACCGGCACCCGATCGATTTCTGAATAAAGATGCCTCGTTGGAGGATAACAAAGTGAACCAAGACGGACTATTTGCCGAACACCTTCTTCAAAATGTCGGTTGTCTGCGCCATGGGGTTTGTCCTGATCTTCTGCTCCTCCTGTCCCAGCATGTAGAAGAGACCATCCAGGGCCTTCGTCGTTACATAGTGGTCGAGATCGAGCGATTCCGTCTTTACGAAAGGATTAGACGGGACCTTAGCCATCATATCATTATAGGCGTGCGCAGTGCCGACCTGGTTAATGCTCTGGGAGATACTGGGCTTGAATTCATCGTAGAGCTTCGAGAAGGTTTTTGATTTGAAATACTCGGTTGCCGCCGTATTGCCACCTGAAAGGATCTTGCGGGCATCTTCGATGCTCATCCCTTTGATGGTATCCGCAAAGTGTGAGGCTGCTTTTGGAGCCGCTTTCTCCGCGGCACGGTTCATGCTCAGAATGAAATTGTCCACCTGTTTCTGGTAACCTAGCTTTCCGGCCAGTTCCGCTGCCTGCTGAATTTTATCGGGCAGCAGGATCTTGATGGCTTCGTTTCCGTAGTAACCGTTTAACTTGGAAACGAGGCTGACGGCATTCTTCGTCCCGACAGAGAGGGCTTCCTTCAGGCCAGAAGCTATAGTCCTGTCATCGAGGCCCGCGCCTATTGCTCGGCCTGTGGGCGAGCCGCCGAGCTCGGGTACCTGGGGCAACCCTTTTTTCAGGGCGTCGCCAAGAAAATCGGCTGAGTAGAGAAGTGTCGACGAAATCAGGAGAAAGTAAACGACGATAACTGAGATACGGAAAAGCGTCTTCATGGTTCCTCCTTTTTGCAGGCTAATCTTGCAGCGTTGATGCACGGCTTACAAAGAAAAGCAGAGCGGTCGGTTCTGTCACTTACGACTCGTCAGAATTGATTTTTCGGACAGTTTTTATCCTCCTACTTTCTATGTTCTTCACCCATTTCTCCGTGTCCTTGAGAGTGTTGATGTGATTCACCCTCATGTTGCCGTTGTCTTTGTTGTTCTTGTCTCTGCTGTTTTTGAAATTGCTGATGTTGTTGAACTTCAGGTCTTTGTTGGTATAGTGTTTGTCTCTGTTGCCTTAATACCTGAGTCTGTTGTGGCGGTTTACGCGTATAACCCTGGACACCCCAAGTTCTTTTCTTTTCCCAATATCGGTTACTCTGCCAGCCCTTCCAGTTCCGCTGAAGTTCTGAATGAGGAATCTGTTGATAATTCCAAATGTGACCGTGCCAATTATGGTTCTGATAGTTTCCTCTCCAATATGGGTCTACGTCAAAATAGAATTTTGGAACACTATTGTAATAAGCCCAGCCACGATCATAATACGGTGAGCGATACCAGCGACCTTCCCACGGACGCCACCAGAAACCATTCCAGAAAAACAGGTCTACGCTTATACTAGGAACAGCGTAAACACTATTGGTATCTGGCAATACGACTACATTCGGCGGCGCTTCGAATGTAACAGGTGGCGGTAGCGGTATAGAAATTCCAACACTTACATCTACCGCTGCCATCGTCATGGTAGGAAAGATACTAAATGACGCTAAAAAGATTATCCCAAAAAATAATTTTTTCATTTTGTAACCTCCTTTATCAGACCCCGACGCGACATGGACTGAAGATTTAGTTAACCACGTCTTAAAGATATTGTCAATTTTTAGTGTCTCCATGGAGATGGTGGAAACCCCTCGCCTGAGGCGAAACGATAATTTGTGAACTGGTCGGCTAATGTTGATAAGGCATTGTTTTATGACGGTCGGTGACGAGACACGTGGTTTTCTGTGTCAACGAAACAGAATGCCGCATAAGATTTTCAATTGCGAATCCGGCTCTCGTTTTTCCTTCAGTAGGAACTAGGCTTTTCCGAAATACCCAGCATCTGCCGCGCCTGTTTAGGCGTTGCCACTTCCCGCCCAATGATTTCAGCCAGCTGCACGACTTGTTTTACCTTTTGTGCTGTGCTTTTTAATAACTCACCACGCTTATAGAAAAGATTATCTTCAAAGCCAACTCTCACATGTCCACCCACAATGATGGACATCGTTATCACGGGGATCTGGTTTAATCCCACCCCAATAGCTTGAAACATTGAATCACGAGGCATGTTATCGAGCATATTTACAAAATTCCTCATATTTCCCGGAACGGCTATACCGCCAAGGTATGTTGAGAATATCAGTGAATACCAATACGGCTTTTTCACTAACCCCTGCCTTATAAGATTATGAACGACGTTGTAGTGCTGAGCGTTGTATATTTCCAGTTCCGCTTTCACATTATTTTCCATCATCGCCTTCGCAAATGTTTCAACTTCCCTGACGGTAATGGGAATGATGAAGTCGTCAAGATTTACCGGCTCATCCCTGCCGCTCAGAGGCAGCTTTCTTGCAGGAAGCGTGGCTTTTAAAAAAAGAGGCCCGCAGTTCAAAGATGCCACTTCAGGTCTTGCTTGAATGGAAGCCAGTCTTTCTTCACTCGTCATATTAAATCCGCCGCCTGTCGTATTATTGATAATGATATCGGGGCAGCATGATCTTACGGCCTTGTTAATCGCACAGTAGTGTTCCGGATCTGCTGAAGTAGAGGCATAGCCTCTATTAGGGTCTCTGGCATGTATGTGCACTATGGATGCGCCGGCTTTATAGCAGGCCTGTGTTTCTTTGACCTGTTCATCCGGCGTTTCCGGCAGGTTGGGATTAGCCTCTTTTCCGATAACGCCTCCCGTTATCGCCACCGATATAATCAATGGCGGCATCGTCCCATTCTTTATTTTTTCCTCATATAATACGGAATCTTTGAAATCCCACACGTAATCCTCGTATTTCATGATTTGACCTCCCATTTTGTTTCAGATCGTTTCCTCGATTGCTCTTCGGAATTGTCCGATGAAAATTTACGGATAGCAGATGATAAAGATTATCATTTGAAAAGATGAATGTCTACCAATATTGCTTGATGCTCTTTCAGGAATAAGCAGAGCGGTCAGTGATTCACCTGCGGAAAGTGCGGAATATACCAAATGAGAGGATAACGACTACGCGCTTAGAGTTATACTGACATTACATTCCTGAATCGTTCTAAGATTGATCAAGGCTTACGCCCATAAGCAAGTATGGAAAAAGCCCACTGAAAGCGGCATCGTTGCCACCTTTTCTCGTAACGATCCGGAACAGCCGTAGATAGTATATGAGGGTTCCCAGAGCTGGAGACGAGGATCGTCTCCGAGATCAACTGGTCTAATTTGAGGTGAATCTGATCGCTGCTTGTCACGGCTCTTCTCGGTGCCGCCTCATTCTTTAACAGGCATCCAGGTTGCACCGGGATTGTATGATCTCATCTCGCTGGCGATCTTCGCTGTATCCGGCCCAATATTCTTCTGGTAAACTTTCCCCTGCTGATTGACAATAAAGGTCATGATCCCTGATTTTCCCCAGTTTGCAGGGAAAGCGACCAGGGCGAAGCCCCCAACCATGTTACCGTTGATGATATAGGTGTATTTTCCTCCCGGCGCGTTCTTCCCCTGCTTTGTTAATATCTTGAAATAGTAGCCGTGAAAAGGAGTAGGCTGCTCTTCCCGGAAGGCGGCCTTTTCCTTCTTGTATCCCTCATGCCATGCTCGTGCTAAGAGTTCACCCAAGGGGCTTGCCTCTTCTCCCGGCGCGCTTCTCCAGAAGAGGCCGTTTTTCTTCCCGGGATCGCTTCGGAGTTTCTGCGCGTATGCAAATATCCCGTCGCCATCCCAGTCCTTTAGCGCGTACTCGCGTTGCGCTTTCACATAGGCGCGGCTAACCAGTATGGCAGTGAGTTCGTTTTCTCCGATCCGGCGGTTTAGTATCTCTTCTTTGCCTGCTGCCGTGTCAAAGAACCATTGGTTATCTTTTTTTACAATGGGAATAGGAAAGGGCCAGTTCTCGTTTCCGATGTGAAGGATCACTCTTGAATCGCTTTCCTTCACAAGGCTGGTTTTTTCAGCCAGGTGCTTGGCAAGATCCTCAAATTCTGCGGCGTCCTGCACCCTGTCACCTGAGCGCAAGTCTTTTCCGGATGGGCCGAAGATCTGATCGAGTGCGGCTTTGTCTTTTGTCTTGACGGCATCCGTAAGATTTTTCACGGCGTCTTCGGGAGAGGGAAAGAGTCTCTGCAATGGCACCCCGAATACCGGTATATTCCAGGCAAAGACTGACATCGCAGTTATCAAAATCAAAGCGATGGAAGCCTTTCTCCAAAATGGGCGACATGCGAATTTCTGCTCAATTGTACCCATAGTTTCCTTCCTTTCCATATTCATTAACTCTCCGTTGCTAAAAACATTTGACACAAACCTATATTTGCTACCGGCCCGGCTTGCCCCCGGAGGAACTCCTACCCGCAGGAGCGCCTCTTCCGCTTGCGGGGGCAGATGGTCGTGTTACAGCGCTGCTCTGACGGCTCTCCTGGCCGCGGAGGCTCTGCGACCTCGCCTCGTTACCTCCCCTGTAACCTCCAAAGGTGACTGAGGGGGTCTTTGGGGGCTGCGCCATTCCGCCTGTAGGACGGGGCTGCGAGGAACCGCTGCTGATATGAGGAGCCGGCATGGCCGGCTGGCTGCTCGGAGCTGTAACCGGCGGTGCCTGCCGTTGGTTGATTGTACCGAGACTTTGCCTGCCGCGATTGCTGAACGAATTTGCGTCGCCCCTGGGACCGAAAACTACTCCCGGGACACCCGTCTTTGTTGTCTCTCTTCCCCTGACTTCTGGCGTGCGCGCAAACGCACCTGCGCTGACACGTCCGGGCTGTGATGCACGAAACCTTTCAGGATCGCCGTGTGACATGTCATGCCTCCAGGTCTGGTTTATGAAAGGCCTGCTTCTGTTGACATAAACATTCGGCACGTGGACATAGGGCCTTGCATGATTGACCCAGCCCGGCCGATTCCAGCCATGATAGATTACATGGTGCTGGCGCCAGTCAAAGTCCATGCTCAGCCAGCCCCCGATTGCAAGACCAAAGCCGTACGTGATGAAGGGCGGCGAGCCGGGAGCCCAACTGTTGTCATATACAACGGAATCATCATACTGAGGAACGTACATATAGTCTGGTTGAGCTGGGATGATCTCGATGTTGTCCCCGTCGACAATGACTTGCTGTTTACCGTTGCTCTCCAGATTGCCTGCGTCTCTGGCCTCCCACCTGAGCCGCTGGATCGACCCTGTCACGTCTTCGGGCTGATTGAGAAAAGCAGCTCCGAGGTCGGCAGTCCAGTCCAAATCTCCGGCCATCATTTTGAGAATGTCCGGATAGTAGGAAACGGCCTTGACAGATTCATCCCAGCTCTGTCCGTCAATGCCCGATACAGCCCCGCCTCTTTTGAACCATGCATCCGCATCGGCAATTTCCGCCGGATACGTCGAGGCCGGCAACATCTCGGCAAGCAGAGGGTCAGGATAGAGGGCGATGGGTGCGAGGAGATTATCAAGCTCCTGAGCAGAAAATGCGTAGGCGGGGGACGAACCGGCGCCTTCAGACTGCACCGCGAAAGCGCCGAAGAGAAGAATAAAAACAATTAGTGTGCGTACTGTTTTTTTCATACTGTCTGATGAGGATAAAATCTATATGACATTATAGGCCATCTTAAAGCAAAGTCAAGTAGCAGCATAAAGAACCAAGTCCTGAGAACAGAACCCTGTCCCACGGTACCTCTTCCCATGGCCCGTTTTAACCGTAGAGCTTCTGCATCAACCATGCTATCCTTTGCCCCAGTGTCTGCGCGGTCTGGACGCCTTCCTGATCTTTTTCCACCTCACCCTTGTCTCTGGCAACGCTCATAGCCCGACCGACGATGATAAGCTCATTGCTGAGGAAGAAATGGTTCATGGTTTCCACTGTATGCAGCCCTCCGCTGCGACGCAAACAGGATACGGCGGCCCCAACCTTATTCTTGTGCATCCTCCCATTTGCCAATCCGACAAAACCCGCCCGGTCGATCAAGGCCTTCATCTCCGCGGTTACATCCTGAAAATAGGAGGGAGATCCCAAAACGATACCTTGAGCCGTTGTCATCTTTTCGATATACTCGTTGGCAGCATCGTTCTTAACGGCACACCGCTGGTCCTGATTCTCGAAGCACTTGTAACAGGCGATGCACCCGTGAATCGCCTTTGCCGAGAGCTGTACGAGTTCCGTTTCAATCCCCTCTTTTTCGATCTCCCGTAAAAGATAGCCCATCAATGTGGTGGTGTTGCCATCTTTCCTTGGACTGCCGTTGAAGCCTATAACCTTCATATACGTCCTCCTTTCCATTATGAGGCCTGCTTATTCCTTTCGTTCTGCTTTGATTTTCTCTTTTATAAAATTTACCAAGGACCCGTCTACACGCCATGTCCAACAGGTGTCCAGAAGCATATTGAACATATCGGATGTGAATTTGGAGGATTCCTGCAGTTTGTAAGCAGCATATCCCTGAATGGTTGAGGAACCCATTGCCGTTAAGAGCGCCACGAGATGGTTGCACCCTTTACCGCTGCCAACGAGCGCCTTAACTCTTGAGGTAAATCCACGTGTAATGCTCAATCCCTTGACAGGCTCCAAGCTGTGGATGGTCTCCAAACATTCCCCTCGTGGAACAGCAGGCATTTCCAGATGCAAATCCTCAATCTCAAGCGTTCTCTTATTAACGAGCATATGGATGATCATTTGATGCAATAGGCCGGGCGGCCTTTTCTCACCTGTGGCCAAATGATATTCCTGCAATCTATGGTCTGCCAGAGAACCCTCTACGATTAATCTCTGTTCGTCATATTCGTAAGTATTCACTTCTATGGTTCTCGTGTGATATTTTTTTCCGTTCCGTTTTCCAAAGAAGCTCATTCTGCTCTTTCTCCTGTACCTTCGATTTTAGATTACATTGATAAAGATAATTTATAGGGGATAAGGGCCTTGTATGTCAATGTATTATCAACGACAGATTACCGCTTGAAGTGTCGTGTAATTGAGAAATCCATTGGGTCATTGATAAAGGAAGAAGCAGAGTCTCGCCTAAGCGCCGTAGGAAACCAACCGGAAATGGCACTTTTGAGAAAGTGGCTTACGCCACTTGGATACAATAATTCTCTTCAATTTATCTCTACAGAGTATTGATAGTGCCTACTTGATGTCGTTTCGCTTGGTAGAGAAAAGGAGGCTGAGAACTGCCACTGATAAGATCCCGACTCCCACGATCGGGGCGAGCAGTTCTCCCGGAAGAATCTGCGCATGTGCAAGCCAGGCCCCACAGGCAAATATGCCCGCAACGCCCGCGGCAGTCTGCCAACTATCACCGACGATAAAATCGTACCAGAAGCGGAAAAAACCGAGCACGTATTTCATTCCATATCCCGTCTGTGTCTCGTCAATTCTGTCATCCGCATAATGAAAATTTGTTGAGGGCAAATATTGCACTTTACCCGCAATCGCAATTCAGTGACATTCTCTGCTCGCACCCCACTCGAACCAAGTGGATTATCGTTATCAATCATGCCACTCATCCGGCAACGCCTATTCCCTCGTTAGCCGTCTTCCGCAGTAAATTGACACAAGCAATTGTCATGAGCACCCACGTAACAAGAATCACCAAGAGCGCCCAATCGTCGCCCGGCCACTCAAGGCTTGCCTGGGTGGGCGAGAAAAAGCCCAAGCCCTCGGTACCCCAAAATGTGCCAAAGGTGCACAGCAGCACTCCCACGGCGAATTTGAGCGTATTCTCCGGAACCGACGAAAGCGGGCCCTTCGCGATTATCCCCGCGATCAACACAACTACGGAAGCCGCCATTGCACCCATCGATGCCACCACTATGCTGTGGGGGTTCTTTGCACTTGTACTCAGCCCAAAGGCAATGACAATGAAAACCACCTCGAGGCCTTCGAGAAACACGCCTTTGAAGGAGACAACAAACGCGAACCAGTCCAAGCCCAGCCGCTCCTCTTCACCTGCCTTGCGCGCATTCTCCTGCTCTCGCTGGAATACGCTTGCCTGGTCGTGTATCTCCTTGAGCCCACTTGATCGCAAAATTGATTTTCGCAGCCATTGCAGCCCAAACACAAGGAGCAACGACCCCACAATCAATTTAAGAAGCGATTGAGAAATCACCGTACCGATGCTGACTCCGGCAATTGCCACCAAAAGCCCGAGCGCCACTAACGCCAAGACCGCGCCGACAATCGTTGACTTCCAGCCTCTGGTCAAACCCATGGCAAGCACAATAGTAAACGCCTCAACGCATTCGACGGCCGAGGCGACAAAGACCGCAGTTAGTAAACCGACAGTGCCAGTATCGAATGTGAACATCATCATCTCCATAATCGCACCGTTCGCCTGAACTAGTCCGAAAGATTGGAACACATGTCATATCGGTGGTTCATCTTTTTATTGCGTTTGATATAAATACAGCCCTTCACATGACCAGGCTCAACAGCAAAGCAATAAAGTTATCATTGATAACTACTTTTCTCCTCGCGAGGCAACGTATCCGATTCATACATGTGCGAACCCCAAATTGTGTCAGAAATTATTTGGATAAATATAGCAGGTCTTCTTCTTTCCCGTGATGCAGAGCTTCCTGCTTTTAAAGAGAAAAGAAATCTACGGCGTGAATACGAATCTAACGCTTAATCTGCTTCAGCTTACTAACCATTGTCTTTTTTGTTTTTACCTTTTTTATTGCCGCTGCAGCTTTTGCGTCATTCAAGCCTGTACTGAGCCAATTGAAGAAGTCATTTTTGTCTTTGTTACAGTGATACTTGAATGTGTCTTCATCAAGGTTTTCAAGAACTTTAATCAATGTTCGAACGGTGTCAGCAGTCTGACCGTTGTGAAAATAAAATATTGAAGTCATAAGTTCACCTCCCATGGCAGAATATTACAATGTTGATGCGAACGCACTTGTTTCATTAATATAAAGTATAAGGACAAAGACATTGTGGGTCAAGAAGAATGGCAGGAAAGAATAAGATATTCATTGATTGCGACTTGGAATCTTGAATGGAAAAGCTAAATATGAAAAACAACCCGACAGGAAGAACTCATTAAAATTGCCAAAGTCTTAAGAACAGGCGAAGACCATAGGGGAAGCATTATCCGAGTTCTAATGGGATGATTTGAGAATACCGTGACTTCCGAATTCATGATGGCATCCTAAAGATATCGTGGGCTCTTTTTAAGGAGGACAAAATGGATAAACACAGATTCTTTTCAAAATTATATTTTGTAGTACTCGCCTTTCTACTGATACTGCCGTGTTCCATGAATGTGCACGGTGCGGATTGGATACGGTACGGTAAAGGAGATAGCGGTAAAGAGTTTTTTTATGATGCACAGAACATTAATTATCCGCCCCACAATTCTGTTCAAGTATCTGTTAAAATGATACCCGGGGATGAAGAAAGTCGACTGAGGGAGATAACTGAATGGAGAAAGGGTTACCCCGCATTTCCGAACAACTTTTCATACTCCACATTTTTATATGAGATTAATTGCAGAGATATAATTTTTAAGGTTACCCAGGGAGCAACTTACAATACAAACAATGAAATAATAATTGCAACAACCATCGAACATCCACCACTTGAAGACATTTCCACCGGATCGATGATGGAAGGGTTATATAATCGCGTATGTATAAAGCACAACTTAAGAGAGTAAACGCTGCAGGATCAAGTAGGAACTTAGGCAACGGGCATTTTCTATTTGATGCGTTGATAATTAACGAATGAAATAAGGATATGTGATTGCGTAAGGCGACGATCTTGATGTATTAGTTATAGATAAGTGAACTCGATGAGTCCGGGATCGGCGGCAACGGAACCCATGTTATCTGTACTAAGGTAATTCGATGATCGAAATTAGGGGGCTGACAAAAACGTACGGAGACGTCAAGGCGGTGGATAACATAACCTTCTCCGTCAGCAAGGGAGAGGTATTCGGCCTTCTCGGCCCGAACGGCGCGGGCAAGACCACAACCATCAAGATGCTCACTGCCTTGAGCAGACCCGATTCGGGCGGATGCTCGATCAACGGTTTTGATGTCGCGGCTAACCCTCATGAAATAAAAAAGCACATCGGCGTTGTGCCCCAGGAAAACAATCTCGACCGCGAGCTTACTGCCTACGAAAACCTGCTCATCTACGGGATGCTGCACCGCGTGAGCGACAAAGAAAGTAAAATCCGCGAACACCTGAAGATGGTTTACCTGTTGGATAGAAAGGATTCTCTCGTAGCAGGTTTTTCCGGAGGCATGCAGAGAAGGCTCCTTCTGGCAAGGGCTCTCCTCCCCGAACCAGCCGTGCTCTTTCTTGACGAACCGTCCATCGGTCTGGACCCGCAGATCAGGCGGCAGCTCTGGGACATCATCAGAAAGACCCGGATAGAAGGCAGGACCGTGGTCATTACAACTCACTATATCGAGGAGGCGGAGGCGTTGTGCGACAGGGTAGGCATTCTTGCACGGGGAGCGCTGATCGCCCTCGATACCCCTCATCACCTCAAGAGCAGCGTGGGCGATTACGTTGTCGAGTATATCGATGCGGAAGGAAAGCTCATACAGCACATCTGCAGGAGTCGGGGTGAGGCGCATGAAATTGCGAAGCACCAGCCGAACAGCGTTACCGTGAGAAAGTCAAATCTCGAGGATGTATTCATAAAGCTTACGGGAGAGCGCATAGAATGATGACGCCGGCGTGGTATCCCATTTTCTTGAAGGAAATGCTTCACTTCAAAAGAAGACTCCTCAAACTCGGCTATATTTTTTCCGCCATGGTTGTACCAATAATCTATCTTGTCGCCTTCGGATTCGGCCTCGGCAGAAGCGTACGCATCGAAGGCGCCGATTATCTCGCCTTTCTCCTGCCGGGACTCGTGGCCATGAGCTCTATGAACAACTCCTACACCTGGGTATCGACCTCCCTGAATCTCAACAGGCTTTATTTCAAGACATTCCAGATCTACGTGCAGGCTCCCATCAGCCCTTCCTCGATCATGACCGGGGAGGTGCTGGCAGGCATGGCAAAGGGGATATTTGCGTCATCTCTGATTATCATCGTCGGTTTTATATCTTCGACGGATTTTTCACTCACCTCATGGTTTGTGATCGCCCTGCTCCTTAACTGCTTTCTCTTTGCGAATTTGGGCGTAATCGTCGGGATGGTTACGAAGTCGCATGAAGATACTGCCACGTATTCCAACTTCTTTGTTATACCCATGGCGTTTTTCAGCGGCACGTTTTTCCCCGTGGATAAATTGCCGGTTTACTTTAAGGCGGTTATCTATGTACTCCCCCTAACCCATGCGAGCATCCTAATAAGAAAGACATTCCTAGATGCAGAAGGGTTGCTTTCTCTCTGTGTGATGATTGTCTATGCGACGGTGTTTTTTATTTATGGCTCCAAGCTGATCAAGGATTATAGTGAGTGACCATACGGAGCAAGAGGCAAGCTGAAACCTTACGAGAATACCACCTCAAAAGCAACTTGACCCGGACTTCATTAGGCGTGCATGACCTAGCCGTGTGATTCTTGCGGAGACTTCGTACCGACAAATACAAAAAAGAGCCAGCCACAAACGACTGACTCCATGAAGTGTAAGGGCAATCTGGTATCGATTAATCACGCTCTAATGTCGTTCTTCATGTCCTCCGCCCCTTTCATATTCCCCACCTCTTTCGCTTTCTCCACCTCTTCCACCCCTGTCCTCGTCCCAAACTATCCAGCACCCTCCAATGGATGTAACCAGCATCACTAAAGCCATCACCAACAGAAGGATTCTCTTCATCGCTCCCTCCTCTGATAAGAATTTGTGTTTTCTTTATACGACGACTTATTGAATGCGGCAATACTCTTTTCTTCTTGCCGTGGCAGAGCATATTATTTATCAATCGTCGTGGTCTTACGGATATCGTCTGTCGTAGTTGGTTTAATATCCGTCTTCTTAGGAATATTATCGTCAATAGTCCTATATAGCAATTCAGCGTATTGCTTATCCCCAAACAGTTCTACGGTAATGACGACCTTGGTGAGATTCTCGTCGGTGCGTGAAGCGCTAATCTCCATAGGATATTTTCCCTTTGTCGCGAGAAAACATCCATTCTCTGAAGCCGGGTTTTGCATTACCGTTTCGAGTTTCAGCTGCTGACAGGATTGCTCTATTGCCTGACAGACAGTCTTGCTATTACGTGCGTAATATTTTGATGACTCGCGACCCTTCCAGACAACATAACCCTGGTAGGATACTCCTATTACCGGAATTACCTGAGCTTCTCCCACAGTTGGAATCAATGCAGCGGCAGCGCATCCCGATAATAGGCTCGCCGCAAGAAGCAGGAAAATGACAGTTTCTCCTTTTCTCACTATCCCCCCTCTACAGAGATCAGCCTGCTGTCCAGCAACGGCAGGGCCACCTGCAATCGTTTTGTTATTAGGTGTACTACATATCCTAAGAGTGCCCGCTTTGCGGCAGCAGGGATGAAATTCTACTTCTTCAGCTTAGTGAATTTTGCACCTTCAATTAGTTTTCATCTTCATCTCTTCCTCCTGATTTTAATAAATGGCAAGACAGACACAATATTCCCCACCCCTTTGGTATCATATGATTCTCATGATTATTGTGCAATTATTGGAAATGCTGATTTGTATATTCGAAATGCACTAATTGTTCATTGGGAAAAAGATGACGGTCGATTGAGAGGATAACAGGCCGCTGCGTATCTTCTTGTTACTTACCGGCTAATGGCCATTAGGTCCTGCTTTCCCGCCGAACAAAAAGAGGGCGCAGGAACACCCTCTTTTTGTTTTTGTTTAAACTCGAGAGTTAAATCTTTTTCCTGATCACGCCCAGACCCGCGAGGCTAAGCCCGAGGAGAAGGCGTTGCCGGTTCGGGAACACCCGGGGGAGGAGGCGTCACCGTCGCGGTGGCGTTCAAGATGTTGATGCACCAGGCGGCTTCCAACGGTTCACCCCAATAGGCGTAACCGTTCCACGAACCATCGGGCTTCTGAGTAATAACCGGGTACTGGCAGTAATCTTTCCACCGGTTCAACGTGGCGCCGGCATCAATGGGAGTAGTTTCGGGGCTAGGTTCCCAGTAAGAATGGGCCACGCGCCGTGCGTCCCATAAAGCGTTTCCGGGGCCTTGTAGACAGCCAACATGGCATATGGGTTGCCCTCGGTATGATGTGTTTTGTTTTGCCGGTTAGTCTGATGGCATCGACCAGCGCGCAGAAGCAGGCGGCGATTGATGCCGGTTTGTCCTATCTGATGTCGCAGCAAAATCCCGTCGATGGCTCGTGGAATGGCGACGGTTATTTTGCTGCGACATCAGCCGCGGCTCTACTGGCTTTTACAGAGCAGTTTTATAAACCCATGGGTTGGGATGGGCACAATTACTCGGCCGTGGTCAGCAAGGGACTTAGCTATCTGCTCACACAGGCCTCGCCATTCTCATTTGATGGCGGCAACCGGTGGGGTTTTGGTAACAACTCATCTGGAATCCAATTGGCGAATAACTGCGAAGAGACCTAGGGTAATGTCAGGTGAAAACGCATATTTTATAATATGTTATACGTATTTTATTTGTTTTGTAAGTAATTCCGACAATGCGAGGATTTCCTATTAGATACGTGTGGCGTCAGATATTTAGGTAACTTTCTGATTAATTTTTTACTAACTATTTCGCCTGGTAAGTTCCAGCATTCAGGCCATATTAATTTTCAGTTTCACAGGATTTTGTGGACCCATTCGCGCACTAAGATAATGCAAAGGGACTGCTCAACCACCCTCTTTCTCTTGACACCTTGTCGTGTTGCGGTTATATGATTGTTAAGTCGCCTTCATACGGCTTCGCCTGCCAGCCGCACATGGTATCACGGCGGACGTGATGATCCTTCTGAAGGCAATTTGCGGCAAGGCTAAGGTATATCGTAACTGAACGAAAAAAATTGCGGAGTTGACTTATGAGATCATACGTCGTCTTTTCATCCATGGGGCCGGACCGTCCCGGTTTGGTGAGGGAAATCGCGGAATTTTTTTCGGCGCGGGGCATCAATATCGAACGATCGCGTGGCTGCGTACTGGGGAATGAATTCGGAATGGTCATCCTGACGTCGGGTAAAAGCGAGAATATCGAAAGTCTGATTAAAGACCTCGACAGTCTCCGTCAGAATACCGGGCTGGATATTTACATACGGAAGACGAAGGCGCCTCTCCACAGGGAGGTTCTCCCATCGATTCCGTACAAGCTTATCGCGATATCCATCGATCGCCCAGGGATAATCCATCAAATCTGTAAGGTGCTTCATGAACGGGGGATCAATATCGAGGATATATCAACCAACGTTGACCATGATCCTGCCACGGGCGCCAATGTCTTTCAAATGCTCTGCTATTTTTCCCTGCCGCCAGCCGTCAAGATTATCGATCTCAAGAATGCCATCACCCGTATCAGTGACGAGTATAATATCGATATACGGTTCGACGCGATGATTAACAAGTAGATATGAAAAGAGAGAAAGCACAGCGTGCCGCCAAGCGTATGAGGCCGATCTACGAAATCGCTGCATCTATCGGCATGGCGGAAGATGATCTGGAATGTTACGGGCGCTACAAGGCCAAGGTGAGGCTCGAGACGATCAAGCGTTTCGAACGCAGGGCGAATGCCTCTCTGATCCTCGTCTCTGCAATGACCCCTACCCCCGCGGGTGAAGGAAAGACCACCGTATCCATCGGCCTCGCGCAGGCCTTAGCCAGGCTAGGAAAGAAAACTATTGTCACACTCCGCGAACCCTCCCTAGGGCCTGTCTTCGGCGTCAAAGGCGGCGCTACCGGCGGAGGCCTTTCCTGCGTGCTTCCCGCCGATGACATTAATCTTCACTTTACGAACGACTTTCCGGCAGTGGAAAGCGCCCATAACCTCCTGTCCGCGCTTGTTGACAACTCAGTATTCCACGGCAACCCCCTGAACATCGATCCGCGCAAGATCACCTGGCGTCGCGTGATGGACATGAACGATCGTTCCCTACGGGATATCGTCATCGGCTTGGGCGGTTCCGCTAACGGCGTGCCCCGCGAGAGTGGTTTCGACATCGTCCCGTCGAGCGAAATCATGGCGATTCTCTGCCTTTCGCATTCTTATGCGGAATTGAAGGAGAAGATACGAAAGATACTAGTAGGATTTACTTACGACGATAAACCGGTCATCACGAGGGATCTCAAGGTCGAGGGGGCTGTTACATCGCTCTTGAAGCATGCCCTTCTTCCCAATTTGGTGCAGACCACAGAAGGCGTGCCGGCCATCGTTCACGGCGGTCCGTTTGCCAATATCGCCCAGGGAACAAACAGCATCATCGGCACGGACCTGGCTCTCCGCTTAGCCGATTACGTAGTGACCGAAGCGGGGTTCGGCTTTGACCTGGGCGCGGAAAAGTACTTCGACATTGTGGCGCCGTACGGGAAATTTAATCCCAGAATTGTTGTCCTGGTGGCAACGGTTCGCGCCTTGAAATATCATGCTGGTGTGCCCGCCGATTCGCTCAACGAGCCCAACCCCCGCGTGGCGGTGCTCGGGATGGCCAATCTGAGGAAACACTACGAAAACATCGATAAATTCAACGTCCCCTGCATCATAGCTTTAAACCGTTTCCCCTCCGATACGGACGCGGAGATACAAGCCGTCGTGGGGGTTGCGGAAGATGAAGGGATGAATATCGCGCCTGTCGATATTTTCCGGAAGGGCGGCGAGGGAGGGTTGGAACTCGCAGAGAAGGCAGCAGATATTATCGCGAAGGCCTCCGGCACTTTCCGGTCCCTCTATAGATGGGATCAGCCGGTGGAGGACAAAATCTTCACCGTTGCGAGCAAGATCTACGGCGCTGTTTCCATCGACTACCAACCGCTTGCGAAGCGGAATCTCGACCTCATCAAGAAATTCGGCTTCGACAAGCTCCCGATATGTATTGCCAAAACACAGCAGTCTCTTTCGGACAATCCCAGCCTCCTGGGACTGCCCAGCGATTTCATTGTCACCGTTCGGGAAATTAAGATCGCATCAGGCGCCGGCTTCCTTATCCCGATCACCGGCGAGATTCTGCGCATGCCTGGTCTCTCGAAAGCGCCGGCGGCATATCACATCGATATCGACGACGAAGGGAACATCACGGGTGTAACTGCCCCTGGAGATGCCTGACGCCCCTGCCTGATCAGACACGACACATGCCAAGAATCTGAGAATATTGCTTTCAGCGCTCATGGATTTTACCGCGCCCTCCTCCCCCCCGTATCAAGATTGCTTTGACAGACATGTCTGCTTTTCCTATACTACTCAGATATAACAGGTGACAATTATAAATGCAAAGTATACAATGCAAAATGATAGAGGAGTTAGGTTACAATGCTCGTTAAACCGAATTTTCTGGCGACCGCGATCGGCAGCATGCCTTTTGATGATCCGGGACGCGCCGTCGACTTGATTCTTTCCAAACTGCCTTCTGCTCCGCACTGGCCGCAATTGCCTAGGCTGGAACTGAATGAGCAGATGGAAATCCAGTACTCCGAACACATGCCCTGCGCAGTTATCGACCGAGAAAAAAACCGCCTCTATTTTGATACGTCAGGCGACTATTCTGAAGCCTTCGCCCAATTCTACGAGACCTACCTCCTGGCCACGGACCCCGAAGAGGGAAGCGGCGACTGCTCGGTCGTAGCCGTCAGCCCTGCCTTTTCCCGGGGGATTTACTCACTGGAGGAAAAACTGCGCAAGCGAGCTACGAAGCTGCCATTCGTAAAGTGTCAGGTTACAGGCCCGTGCAGCTTTGCGCTGACCGTCGTGGACGAAAAAAAACGTGCGATCTACTATAATGAAGAATTCCGGGATATGATTGCAAAGACGCTGGCAATGATTTGCCGCTGGCAGGTCCAGCTGTTCAAGCCATTTGCAGAGCACGTGATATGTTTTATTGATGAGCCGATCCTCTCAGCCTTTGGCAGTTCCACCTATGTGTCTGTCCGCCGTGACGACGTAATTAATCTACTGAAAGATATGGTCGATGCGGTGCATGCCGATGGCGGCATCGCAGGCATGCACTGCTGCGGCAATACGGAGTGGAGTATTCCCATCGACGCCGGCGTGGATATCATCAGCTTTGACGCCTTTCAGTACGGAGAAACAATCGCGATGTATGCCAAGGCCGTCAATAATTTTCTCGTACAAGGCGGCGCACTTGCCTGGGGAATCGTACCCACCTCACCGGTTATCCGGGAACAGGCCGTGGAGGCCCTTGCTCTTCGCCTCGAAGCCATGATGGATTACCTTGCTTCCAAGGGTATTGAGAAGAGACTTATTGCCGATCAGTCTATCTTAACGCCTTCCTGCGGCACGGGCTCCCTGACGCCTGAAGAGGCGGGGCTGGTGTATGACAGACTGGCGGCGATTTCCGCTTTTATGAAAGAAAAGTATAAATAAGGCAAAGTGCAAGAGTTAAAATGCAAAATTAAACGGCATAAATAATTTTAAAATTCGCATTTTGACTTTTGCGTTTGAGTTGACCTATGAAACTTGCTATCTCTGGAAAAGGAGGCGCCGGCAAATCTACACTGGCTGCCGCGATGGTACTCCTCATGGCCCGTTATGGCCGGAAGGTCCTGGCGGTAGACGCCGACCCGGACGCCAATCTTGCTGCTGCCTTGGGAATCCCCTCCTCTGAACAGGAAAAGATTGTCCCCATATCCCGTCAGGTTGCCCTGATCGAAGAGCGGACTGGGGCGGAAGTCAGACAGTACGGACAGATCTTCAAACTCAACCCGGAGGTCTCCGACATTGCCGACAGTTTTGCGTATCATCATCAGGGTGCGGCGCTCCTTGTCCTTGGCGCCATTGACCGTGGAGGCGGCGGCTGCGCCTGTCCGGAAAATGTGCTGATGCGCGCCCTGGTCACCGATCTCGTCTTATACAAGGATGACGCCCTGGTTATGGATATGGAGGCCGGTGTGGAACATCTTGGCAGGGCCACGGCGAGCGGTGTCGACAGAATGATCATCGTTATCGAGCCGGGCCAGCGTGCCGTAGACAGCACTCGGCGCATTCTCCGCCTGGGTCGTGATATTGGCCTCAAGGATATCCGCCTTGTGGCCAACAAAGTGACTGGACCGGAAGATGAAAGCTTCATTCGTGACGCCTTCCCGGAAAATAAATTTATCGGCATCATTCCCTACCGGGTGGAATTCCGTCGTGCCGACAGGAACGGCCGCTCCGTGCTGGACGGTCTTCCAGATGATTTGCTTCGTCGCTTCGAAGATATCCTGAAGGACCTTGAGGTCCCGTTATGAGCAAACTAATCGCAATAGCAGGTAAAGGTGGTGTCGGAAAGACTACTGCGGCGGCACTCCTGGTGATACGCCTGCTTCAGCGGGGATGCCTGCCGGTGCTCGCCGTCGACGCCGATCCCAATACTTGCCTTGATGCGGCCCTAGGTGTCCATGCAGTAAAAACAGTAGGTGGTGTCCGCGAGGATGCCCGAAAATTCACCCAGGATGGCACAGTGCGCGGCATGGACAAAAAACGTTTTCTGGAATTCCGTATCGCCGAGAGCCTGGTCGAGAGTGATGATTTCGATCTCATTGCCATGGGGCGCTCCGAGGGGCCGGGCTGTTACTGTTATGCCAATAATATACTGAAGGCCGTTCTGAATGCGATGGCAAGCAGGTATCCCTACGTGGTCCTGGATAACGAAGCGGGCCTGGAAAACCTCTCGAGACGCATTGTCAATAAAGTAAGTCTCCTCGTCATGATTACCGATCCGACCATCCGCGGCTTCGAGACTGTGAGGAGGCTCCATGTTTTGGCAGGTGAGATGGAGATCGCCTATGATCGCCTCGCCGTTGTGGTCAACCGACTCCGACATAAAGAGTTGCCCGCGGGTGCGGACGAGCTCAGAGCGGCCACGGGAGCTGACATCATCGTAGGCATCTCAGAGGATGAAGATATTTTTTCAATATCTGAGACAAACGGAAATCTGAGACAGCTTTCACCGGACAATCCGGTCTTGACCGGACTGGACAGGATACTGGAAATGATATAATTCAAAATTCAAATTGCAAAATGTAAAATATAACGATTACTGAAAAGACGTTCCTTCGAAACAAGTTTTGTTTTTTCATTTTGCCCTTTACGTTTTGACTTTTGCATTTTTTACTTAGCATGGGCTCTTCATGACCAGAAAAACAATAAAACCTAAGGATCGCGTATGGGACCAAGCGTCTCTGGAGACATTGATTAAGGCGGAGCAGGAATGCATAAACACCTGCTTCAGCCGCCTGGATGCCCAGCAGACTCCCTGCCGCTTCGGGGCCAAAGGCCTCTGCTGCCGGATCTGTTACATGGGCCCCTGCCGGATTACGAATAAGTCCCCACGCGGCGTCTGCGGGGCCAATGCCGATACGATTGTTGCCCGCAATTTCCTCCGTGAGGTCGCCGGCGGGACGGCGGCACATTCCGATCATGGCCGCCATCTTGTCCTCCTGTTGAAACAGGCAGCGGAGGGAAAAATTGCCGATTACGTTATCCGGGATGAAAAGGCGCTCAGACGTATAGCAAAAAGCTATGGCATAGAGGAAACAGGAAACACAAAAGAAGCAGTTGCTTTGAAGCTCGCCGATCTTCTCCTCCAAGAATTTATGCTTCAAGAAGAAACCCTCTCGACGCTGCGTCTTTCCCCGGTCAAGCAGCAGGCCATCTGGCGCGGCCAGTCCGTAGCCCCGCTCGGCATCGATCGGATGGTCGTCGAATCCCTCCACCGCACGCACATGGGCGTAGACCACGATTACCGGAACATCCTTCTCCAGGCCTTTCGCACGTCTCTTGCCGACGGTTGGGGCGGATCGCGCATCGCCACGCAAATTTCGGATATCCTCTTCGGAACACCCTCACCGGTGCGGAGTGACGCCAACCTCGGCGTGCTCCGAAAAGATACGGTCAATATAGTCGTCCATGGCCATGAGCCGGAACTACCAGAGATGTTGGCCATCGCCGCGAGGGACCCCGCCATGCAAGCTTATGCTAAGGAAGCCGGCGCTGCGGAGATTACCTTGGCAGGCATCTGCTGCACAGCAAACGAAATACTCATGCGGCACGGCATCCCTGTGGCGGGAAGCTTCCTGCAACAGGAGCTTGCCATTGTGACGGGTGCGGTGGAGATGATGCTTGTCGATGTGCAATGCTGCATGCCGAGCCTTCCCCATGTCGCAAGGAGTTATCACACGGAAATCATCTCCACGGCCGATATCGCTAAGACCGTCGGGACGACCCATATCACGCTTAACCGGGAAAACCCGCTCGCCACGGCAAAGGTCCTCATACGCCGCGCCGTTGACAATTTCAAGAACCGCGATCCTAAGAGAGTTTCCATCCCGGACATCAAAACACCGCTGGTTGCTGGTTTCAGCGTAGACGCCATCAAATACATGCTGGGCGGTCGCTTCCGTGCGTCCTTCCGTCCACTCAACGATGCTATCATCCAGGGAAGGATCAGGGGCATCGTGGGTATCGTCGGTTGCAACAATCCTCGCACGCGTGTAGATGCCTATATCAACATGCTGACGCGGGCCCTAATCGAGCAAAACGTGCTCGTCCTCAAGACGGGCTGCGCAGCTATCGCTTCTGCAAAAGAAGGCATGCTCCGGCCGGAAGCGGCGCTGGAAGCTGCGGGTGCGGGACTCCGCGAAGTCTGCGAGGCCATCGGTATGCCGCCCGTGCTTCACATGGGAAGCTGTGTGGACAACTCCCGCATCCTTGAGGCTGGTACGGAGGTAGTTCTCGAAGGCGGCCTGGGCGACGATCTCTCGCAAATGCCCGCTGTGGGAGTGGCCCCCGAATGGATGAGTGAAAAGGCCGTGGCCATAGCCTGCTATTTCGTGGCATCGGGCATCGATGTGGTGCTGGGTCATCCCTTTCATATCGCAGGCTCCGATAATGTGACACGCTTCCTCAATGAAGAGACTAAAGAACTTTTCAATGCCTCCTTCCACGTGTGCGAAGACCCCGCCCGGGCCGCTGCCCTGGTGATCGATCTTCTCGATAAGAAGCGCGAGCGCCTTGGGATTAACAGGAAAGCCGAGCGGAAACTCTACGACATGGAGGACCGGAGGAAACTCGATGTCTAAGATCATCTGCGCGAGCGCCATCGACGGGGCTGTGGACTGGATCGCCAAAGCGGAAGACCGACTGAATTATGCCATCAGCAAGAGGGGAGACACATGGCCCGCGGCCTTTCCGGGGACGGCCTACTTCCTCCCTGTTATTTATTCCTTCACCGGCGAGGCCGTTCGCACGCTGGGAGAGCTGCGGCCGATCCTTCGTCAGGCGAAAGAACTGCTGCCGCTGCGTCCTGCCGATGCGGTGTGGCTTCCGTACCTAGGGAGCGCCCTGGATGCAGGCGTGGCGTCTCTCTTCGCCTGTGAAATCATCGAGGCCTGCAAGTATGCCGTGGGACCCGATCCCATGGATGGGATATGGCTAGGTGCGGCCAATGACGTCATCCTTCGGGAACGAGGCATAGAATTCGTAGATGGTACTGCCCCCGGTTTCGCCGCCATCACCGGTGCGGCGCCGACCAATGAGATCGCCGTTGCAATCGCGCGGCAGCTTCAGGAGAAAAACCTCTATGTATTCATGGCGGGCGGCACGGACGGCAGGCAGTTTGCTGAACAGCTGGCGGAGGAAGGCGTTCAGTTAGGATGGCCGACGCGCCTGATTCCGTTTGGTGCGGATGTCTCCGCCCTAATCTATGCCTTGGGCTTCGCCAACCGCGTGGCCCTCTCCTTCGGGGGCGTGCAGGCCGGGGATTACGAGCGGAATCTTAAGTACAACAAGACCCGCATTTTTGCCTTTGTCCTTGCCATGGGCGAGGTCACTCCCGACAAGTACGCCATAGCAGCCGGAGCAATCAACTACGGCTTTCCCGTCATCGCCGATACGGACATCCCAGAGATTCTGCCGACGGGCGTCTGCACCTATGAGCATGTCGTCTCCTCCGTGCCCTACGAAACAATGGTGGAGAGGGCTCTCGAGGTGCGCGGCTGCAAGATCAAGGTCACCAAAGTGCCCATTCCCGTGCCCTACGGCCCGGCCTTCGAGGGTGAACTGATCCGCAGGGCCGATGCCCACGTGGAGTTCGGCGGAAATTTAACAACGGCCTTTGAATTCGTGACAAGCGTGGATATGGATCAGATCAACGACGGCGAGATAGAAATCATCGGTCCCGATATAGATGAGGTCGAGCCCGGGAGCACGCTGCCTCTTGCCATGTGGGTGGATGTTGCAGGCCGGAAGATGCAGTCCGATTTTGAGCCTATCCTCGAAAGGCAAATACACCACCTCGTCAACGGCGCCGAGGGCATCTGGCATATGGGCCAGCGGGATATCGTCTGGACGCGCATCTCGAAGAGCGGCTTTGCCCGCGGGCTGCGGCTTCGGCACTATGGCGAGATCATCCATGCAAAGTTCATCTCTGACTATCCTGCCATAGTGGACAAGGTGAAGGTGACAATCATTACCGATGCAGCGGAAGTGGAACGGCGTCTCGCCGTCGCGCGCCGGATCTATGATGAGCGAAACCGCCGCCTCGAGGCCATGACGGATGAAGCAGTAGACACGTTTTACTCGTGTCTCCTCTGCCAGTCCTTCGCCCCCAATCATGTCTGCATCATCACGCCGGAGCGGCTTGGGCTCTGCGGCGCCTACAATTGGCTGGACGGCAAGGCCGCCCACGAGATCAATGAGACCGGACCGAACCAGCCCGTCAAGAAAGGTGAGGCGATCGATGCGGTGAAAGGCATCTTTCAGGGCATCAACGAATACGTCTATCTAAACAGCCATAAGACCGTGCCGGAGTTCTGCTGCTATTCCCTCATGGACAGGCCCATGACGAGCTGCGGCTGTTTCGAGGCGATCCTGGCCTATCTTCCCGAATGCAACGGCGTCATGGTCGTCAACCGGGAATATCAGGGCGAAACACCTGTGGGGATGACGTTCTCCAGCCTCGCAGGCAATGTGGGCGGCGGACAGCAGACCCCTGGCTTCATGGGGGTGGGCAAGGTCTTCCTGACCTCGAAAAAATTACTTGCGGCAGAAGGCGGATTTAAACGCATCGTCTGGATGCCGAAGGCGCTCAAGGAACTTCTCGCTCCTGATCTCTCTAAACGGTTCGCCGAACAGAGCGCGCCGGATCTCTTAGAAAAAATTGCCGATGAGGAAGTCGGTGTCGATGCACACGCCATCCGGGCATTCATGGAAAAAGTACACCATCCCGCCTTGTCCATGGACGACATGGCCATTTATGCACTGCCGACTCCGCCACTATCTGCAACCCCTGCAGAGGGCCCTTCATCCGAGGCGCGTCCCGTTCAGGTACAGGAAAAGCCACCGTCACCTATGGAGTCAAAGGAAGAGACAGTCACGCCGAGAGAGGAAGCGATCATCGTCCCTGCTGCAAATGGCCTCCTCACCGCCGTCACTGCCTTTCCCATCTGCCGGCAAACCTGCGATGTCCCCATCTGGCAGGTCACACTGGGCGCGACGAAGAAAACGGGCGGCACCCGCGGCCATACTCTGACAGTAGGCGGCGCCAACTGCATGCCTTTCCACCTCTGGGAAGGTACAATGCCAAACCGTCCCCTCGTGGCTATGGAAGTATTTGACGTGATCTCGGAGAAGTATCCCGCCGTCTTGAGAAACATCTATGGCGATCTCTTGAACCGTCCGGCGGAGATGGCCCGTCTCTGTGTAGAAAAATATGGCGCCGATCTCATCAGTGTGCGTCTCGACGGAACGCATCCCGAAAAGGGAAACGGCACTCCCGAGGAAGCAGTTCGCCTCGTCAAAGAGGTCCTAGCCGTTGTGGAGGTGCCCTTGATTATCACCGGCCACAGCCATTACGAAAAGAACAATGAAGTTCTGAAGTCCATAGCGCAGGCCTGCGCCGGGGAGAACCTGCTTCTCAACTGGGTGGAGCAGGATAACTACCGAACTATCGCCGGGGCGGCCATCGCCTACGGCCACTGTGTTGTCGCACAGAGCCCCATCGATGTAAATATCGGCAAACAATTGAATATCCTGCTTACCAACATGGATATCAATCCGGAGTGGATCGTCATGGACCCCATGACGGGCGCAACGGGCTACGGAATCGAATATACGTATTCAATTATGGAGCGGATTCGCCTGACAGGATTGGACGGAGACCGGATGCTGGCTGCACCGATGATTGTCTCACCCGGACAGGAGTGCGCCAGGATCAAGGAGTACAGGGCTCAAGGGGCAGATTTCCCGGCGTGGGGTAATCTGGAGAAACGTGCAGCCCTCTGGGAGCTCTCCACGGCTGTGAGCCTTCTCTACGCAGGCGCCGACATCTTGATCATGTATCATCCCGAAGCGGCGAAGGCGCTGAAAAAGACGATCAAAGCACTAATGCAAAATGGAAAGTGAAAAATGCAAAATTAAGTGACTATACCGTCTTTCATCTTGATTTTTGCATTTTAACATTTGCATTTACCGAAGGTGTGTGATGGCTCTGACCGGTTTGCAGATTCAGAAACTACTTCCTAAGACCAATTGCAGGGAATGCGGGTCCAACACGTGCATGGCCTTTGCAATGAAGCTTGCAGCAAAGAAGGCTGAGATCGCAGCGTGCCCATATGCCTCCGAAGAGGCCATCCAGATACTAGGCGCGGCCAGCGAGCCTCCGGTGCGCGGCATTGCGCTGGGGCCTGAGCGGATGCTGCGGCTGGGAGAGGAGACGGTCCTTTACCGTCACGAAAAGACCTTCTTTCACCAGACTGCGCTTGCCGTCAATATCAACGACACCGATTCCTCCGACGCGATTGAAGAAATACTCACGGCTATCCGTGATTACCGTCTCGAGCGCGTAGGTGAGATATTCGCCATCGACATGACGGCAGTGACCCAGAGAGGCGCGGATGTGAACGGTTTTGCAGCGCTTGCCGCAAGAGCCTGGAAAACAACCGGCCGGCCCCTGATCCTCCGGAGCGAGAGCCCCGCGGCATTGAAGGCCGCTGCAGTTGCCGTAAAAGGCTCACGCAGCGTCCTTGCCGCCGCTACACCCGAAACATTTGTTGAACTGCGCAATGTCGCGGAGGAAAACAACCATGTCCTCGCTGTCACGGCCCCCGACCTGGATAGCCTCTTTCACTCTGCTGTGAAGCTCCGGGAGGCAGGCTTCCGGGATATGCTGCTGCATTTTCAGACATCGTCTCTGGCCGAACAGTTCCAGACGAACTCTGCCATCCGGCGTGCCGCCTTAAAAGACGCTGTCAAGCCTCTCGGGTATCCATTTTTGCGATTCCTTCATGATACCGACGATCTCCTGGAAATAGCCGCCGAAGCAATCACGGAGGTCGATAAATACGGCGGCATCTGCGTTCTGCCTGTGTTCGATCCCGCCCTCATGGCCACAATCATGACGCTCCGCCTCAATATCTACACCGATCCCCAGAAGCCGATCCAGGTGGAGCCGAAGGTCTATCCCATCGGGGAACCGCGTCCCGAATCTCCGGTTTTTGTAACGACCAATTTCTCCCTCACTTACTTTACCGTCTCAGGAGAAATAGAAAACAGCGGCACCAGCGCCTGGCTCGTCGTACCGGACTGCGAGGGCATGAGTGTGCTTACCGCCTGGGCGGCGGGAAAGTTTTCCGGCGCTTCCATCGCAAAGTTCGTGAAGGAGGTGGATTTGGAAAAACAGGTATCCACGCGCGAGATCGTCATTCCCGGCTATGTCGCCCAGATCAGCGGTGAACTGGAGGAAAACCTGCCAGACTGGAAGGTGCTCGTCGGACCCCAGGATGCGGCAGATATAGAAAGCTTTGTGAGAATGCAAAAGGCAAAAGGTAAAATGTAGATTGACACGCTTGCGAGAAGATAGACATGCCGTCATTCCCGTGAAATCGGGAATCCAGTTTCTTAATTTGTTGCGTGCTATCTGGATTCTCGCCTCCGAGGGAATGACGTAGGGAAATCTGTGATCATGCCTCTTATAACTTTTCAACCATCCGGGATCACGATCGACGCGCGGGCAAAGACAAGCCTGCTCGACGCGGCGCGGCGTGCCGGTGTGGAAATCGACGCCCCCTGCGGAGGCAAGGGCACCTGCGGCAACTGCGCCGTGCGCATCGTCTCCGGACAAATTGACTGCAAAAGCCTCGAGGTCTTGACTCAATCGGAAATCAATCAAGGTTTTGTACCAACCTGCCGGACATCTATAAATGATTCCGACGTGGTGGTTGAGGTGCCCGACCAGGTGGGACGTTTCGGCGGTCAGTTTAGCGACGACGGCGTGGAGCTTATCGACGCGGCGCTGCTGCCGACCGCAGATGACTGCCTGCCCTTGACAGAGAAGACGAACATCCCCGTGCCGCCACCGCAGAAGGCCGACGGTCTTTCGGATCTGGATCGTCTCACGCGCGCACTGCAGCGACAGCTTGGCAAAGTAGAGATCATTGTTCCCCTTGATGTCATCCGTTATGTAGCCGAGACACTGCGGTCAGCAGGTGGGAATGTAACCGCCACGCTGATCGCAGAAAATCCACCCGTTCAGATGCATCCCTCAGAAAATAATTACCGCGTACGCAGAAGATACCGTGTTACGGCCCTCGAAGCGAAGGACAGTACTGGCACGCACTATGGGATCGCTGTTGACGTCGGCACGACGACAGTTGCTGTGCAGTTAGTTGATCTCACCAATATGGAAATCCTCTCCACGTACACTGATTACAACAGCCAACTTGCCTGCGGTCTCGACGTCATCAGCCGTATTGATTATGCACGACGGTCCGACCGGCGGGAAGAGCTCCGCACGCGTGTACTCCGGACTATCAATCGTCTCATAGAGCAGTCGGCCCGCCGCGACCAGGTGGAACATTCTCAAATCTCCTGCGCCATGGTATCCGGCAACACGACAATGATCCATTTGCTCCTGGGTATGAACCCTGAATTCATCCGGCTCGCGCCATATACGCCGACGGTTCTGAACGTCCCCTGTTTCACCGCTTCGGAGATCGGGATTTCTATAAACCCGGCGGCACCTGTCATGATTTCGCCCGCCGTGGGAAGTTATGTAGGTGGAGATATCACCGCTGGCATCCTCTGCACGGATTTGTCCAACGAGAGCGATGAGGTATGTCTCTTCATGGATATCGGCACCAACGGCGAGGTAGTCGTAGGTAACAAGGAATTTCTTCTGACATGCGCCTGCTCTGCGGGACCGGCCTTTGAAGGCGGCGGGATCAAATGCGGCATGAGAGCCGCTCACGGGGCCATCGAAAGAGTGGAGATTGATCCGGCAACAGGACTTGCGACCTGCTGGACTATCGGCCAGGTGATGCCCCGAGGCGTCTGCGGCTCCGGCATGATATCGCTCCTCGCTCAACTTCTGCGAACGGGCTGGATTGACGCCGCCGGAAAATTGAAACGTTCCAAACCATCGCAGGCCATTAATATCAACGGTCGCCAGGCTGCCTATACTTTAGTTCCTGCAAAGGAAAGCGCTACCGGACGCGCGATCGTCATGGACGAACATGACATCGAGAATATCATCCGTGCGAAAGCTGCGCTTTATGCCGCCTGTTCGCTCCTGTTGACGCAGGTCGGCATGGAATTTCAAAATCTGAAGAAGGTCTACATCGCCGGCGGGTTCGGGCGTTTCCTGGACGTGGATGCAGCCATAGCGATCGGCCTTCTGCCCAATCTGCCGCGGGACCGGTTTCATTTTATCGGTAACGCTTCTCTTGCGGGGAGCCGCATGGCGCTTGTGTCAGAGAAGCACAGGGAAAGGCAGCGCCGACACGCCCGACGAATGACGTATTTGGAGCTCACAACGGACCCCTCTTATATGAATGAGTATACTGCGGCCCTTTTTCTTCCCCACACCAATCCGGACCGTTTCCGCCGCGAATCTTCCGAGCGGTAAAGATATTTTACGAAGCGAATGCCGCTGTCCGGAGTTGCTGAATTCACAAAACCTGACAATAGATTCCAACCCTCATGCCTTCTCCCGATGCCTTTCACTTCTATTCGAATGCTAAGGAAATACGTCTGCCCAAATGAGATTTTCACTCATTTACAGAAAGATGGGCGCAACAGTATCATATTCTAAAATTTGAATGGAGGTAACTACAATGGCAGCACAGATGAAAAAAATAGAATGCCCGTCGCCCTGCAATTTTTCCGTGAAGAGCCATGACGAGAAAGAGCTTGTTGAGGTTGCGATGCAGCATGCAAAGAAGAGCCACAATATGAGCATCACGGAGCAGGATATAAAGAAGATGATCAAGCCGGCTTGAGACGCCTGCGACAGGCTTATATCCGTGCAGCGCATCCCCTCGCGCTGGTTACCTGGCAATCAGATCTCTTTGTTTGACGATTATCGGATGCGCGAAAGAGGGTGGGGATTGCCCGCCCTCTTCTTTTTCTTCTGCTCCTCTTTCATACGAGCGTGAATTTCAATTCACCAAGATTTTCGATCACCGTGGTGAGCTTATCGCCGGCCTTGAGCCACACCTGCTTGTCCTTCGGCTTGCCGTTGATTACACCCTCAGGTGTGCCGGTAAAGAATATGTCGCCAGGCTTCAGAGTGAAGTGCTGCGAGGCATAGCTGATAATTGTTTTTACGTTGAAGATCATATCACTTGTGTTGTTGGACTGGCGCCGCTCGCCGTTCACGTAGCACTCCAGCTTTAGTTTGTTAGGGTCAGGGATCTGGTCTGCCGTTACCAGGTACGGGCCGATTGGAGCAAAGCCGTCACTTGTTTTTCCGAGCAGGAATTGGCTGGTCTTGTACTGGAGGTCGCGGGCGCTGAAATCGTTGCCTGTGCAGTAGCCGAACACGTAGGACAATGCATCAGCCTCGCTCACCCGGTGGGCGGTTTTTCCCATGACCACAACCAGTTCCACTTCGTGATCGAACTTCGTGGCTACATTAGTCGGCAGCTTGATAACACCATTATGGCCATTGAGGGCGTTGTTACACTTGGTGAAGAGCACGGGCGAGGTGGGGATCGGAGTGCCCGTTTCCATTGCGTGCTTCCGATAGTTAAAGCCGAGGCACAGAATTTTCTCCGGATTCGTCACGCATGGGCCAAATTCTATCCTGCTTTCGTCCAAAAATACACTGGGTGTTTTGTCGCTGCTGAGCGCAGTCTGCACCAACGCGGTCAGCCCGCGGTCCCCAAGCCGGAGCACGTCGTCGATAGTTGTCGGCACTCTCTTCCTATGCACCCTGGATGCGGCCTTGACGTCAAGTATTCCTTTCCCCGTCTTCACCCCGAGGCTGTATTCACCTTTTTTACTGATAGTGAGAAATGTCATACCTTTCGGCATCTCGCCCGGTGTTGCCTTCACTCCGGCCCCGAGGCCCGCACCCGCATGAACATTGCTTCCCACCAGCGTGCCCACTGCGCCTGCTACGATAGCTGCACCTGTGGTCTTCAAAAAATCTCTGCGACTGGTTTTCATAAACTGACTCCTTGAATGTGGAATGTTTATATCTCGAATCTAATAATGATTTCCTGAGCAAATAAACTGCGTTGCTGTTCTTTAACGATCGCTCATTGCTGCAAATGGAAAGCGTAAATCTTTTTTGTCAGTGCGGATGGCCTTCCGACATCAGCCTTGCATGCACAAATGTAATATGCCCTCGCAGGCCATAGAACTGATCCGCAAACGAGGCCGGTACCTTCATCTTGTGTACTTCTGTCTCGATGTTGTCAAGCCTTTCCAACAGCTCTTTGCGCTTGTCGGGCGCCAGCTCCGTCGAGAGACCCCGCTCTATCTCCAGCATAGCACGATACCATTTGAGGATTCGCGACCTGAAACGCCACCTGTATATGGCGGGTATGAGACGCATTCCGGGCAGCAACAGGACGATCATCGGAACCAAGACAACGACAATACGGCTCACGAGACTGGCAAGCCAGAAGGGAAGGTATCGGTAGAAAAAGCTCTTGCCCGACTTATAGAAGCGATTTGCGTCACTGCTTATACGTATTTCCTGTTCGATGGGCGCGGGGAATTCTCCTTTGCTCCTGAAAAGTCCCGGTCCTGAGTGGACTTCAGTCGCAGCTTCAAGCAACAAGTCAGAGAGGGCCGGATGCAGATCTTCCCGCGCAATCAGCTCAACCGTCGGGGCGAGCAGAAAGACATCCTGCGCGGGAGTGCCTTTGCCAAAATCTATTGATCCCTTTGGGAGTGTGATCTTATTGAGGTATGAGATGCGGCGGGCAAAAGCATCCGCCTGCGTGAAGTCAAAAAGGCGTATGCCGTCAGCATGCAGAATCTGGCGTATGAGATCCGTGGAGACAGAATCTCCCATCAAAAATACCGCATCAACCTTGCCGTTTAGAATTGCCTCCGCGGCGTTGTCGGAGTCCATCTCCAGCAGTTTTGTGGAGCCTCCGGGTTCTATGCCATTGGCAGCTAACAGCACGAGGGAAAGGGTGTGAGAACCGCTTCCGACCTCACCAACGGCTACGCGCTGACCAGCCAGTTGAGAGAGGCGCTCTATGTTGGTCCCACTCCTGTAGAAAACAAATAGCGGCATATAAGAGACGCTGCCCAACGACACAAGCTGGTCGGTGTTTACGTCTTTCTTCACACCGCCCTGCACGAATCCTACATTTATTTTTGATGCAGGGTCAGCCAATCTCTTGATGTTTTCCTCGGAACCCTCAGATGGGACTATCTTGAGAGTCACGCCCTGCCGCTGCAGTATCTTCGCATATTTTTCGGCGTACTTTTCAAACGAGCTGCCTTGGGGACCGCTCGTCATGCTAATTGTATTAGGCGGAGCAAGGTAGAAAAATAGAAATAGTCCGATGGCGATAACTGCAATTGCCAGTAGCGACGCACTCAGTATTGCCGCACGGCCGAGACCGAATACCTCCGTGAACATAGACTGAAGCTTGATGACTGCCCATTTTTTATTCAATTGCATAGCTGAGACCTCACCCTATATTATTTATTGACCGCGCTCATCATTCACGAAGCGCCTTTCGTCTAAGATATAATTAGTTCTGTGGAATATATAACGGTTAAAGGATAAGGGATGCAACGCTCTTATGTCAAGAGGGTTTTGCTGCCTCGAATGACGATTGCGGCATGAAAGTCTGCAGATCATATTTCTTATGTGCTTCATAGATAAGATACCTTCGAACAAGGTTCTACTGCCACTCAGCTTTTTCGAAGGCCATAATAATGGATTTAGAAGTTATCAATAGGGATATGGCTGATTGCCATCCACGATGCCATCTCTTATTCTAACGGCCAGGACATTTGCAATAAGTTGTACACAAATTATGACATGCAGGAGGAGATTATGAAAAGAATATTGTCGATCGCCATGATTTCCGTATTTCTTCTCGGATGCGGAGCAGCGGCCACAGAATCGGGCGTTTACCAGCACAAAGCCCTGTATGCAAGCTGGGACCATCTCTGGTTCAGTTGGGGTGGCTATAAGAATTGCGATGAGAAATATGTCAAACAATCAAAGGCAGAGGGATGGTGGGGAACCCCATCTGCATCATGTACTTCGCAGAGCACTAAATAGGGTTTAGGACATCGGGATGGGACGGCCACTCCGCAAATTGTGTTGAAACCCCTGCTAATCGATAGAATGCGCCGTCTCGCTCCTTTTTGAGTGGCTTCGTCTACGGACGTGCCCTCGCAGCGAGGCGTGCCGCCAAATCCTGTCGCCCATATCGACGACTCTAAAACCCGTGTCCCCGCCTTGGATGATAATCTTCAATTTCCCCGTGTCGTCCTTTACCGCAATCCTATCGCTGCTTATCTTGGTGATTGTCCCCCTGTAAAATTTATAGCGGCCAAGCAGAACCTCGTCACACTGAAAATAAAAGCTGCGGCAACGATCAAAGCAAAAATCTTTTTCACGTCATCTTATCTCCTTTCCTCCGGCATCCGTCTATTTACTTGTTGCTCTTGACTTAACTTTTTCAATCAGGATACAGTAGCCGGCGCATAAGGGAGAGACTTGAAACAAAATGCATGAGCCCCGCAAATTATTGACCTTTGAGTTCATAGGCCTGTGTGTGGTGATCTTCCTCGCCTTATGCAATGTCACCGTCTTCTACAATCTCTTCAAATACCTGCAGACGCTCGGGATTGCTGCCGATCTGCGCGGGCTGGTGGTCGGCTCCTATTCGCTCACCACCATGTTGCTTTTCCTGCTGGTAAGTCCCTTTCTTACTCCCGCCACCGCAGCACGCGCCATGCTGCTGGGAATAGTGGTGTTGATCGTGTGCGGCCTGAGCTACTTCTTCGTCTATTCCTTCTGGAGCCTGCTCGTGTTGCGCAGCATAAACGGCTTGGGGCAGTTCCTTATGAGCGCGGGAGCGATGGCGCTTTTCGTATCCGTTATCCCCAAGGAAAAAAGCGGGCAAGCCTTTGCCATTTATTCCACTGCCATTCTTTTGCCTTATGCGGTGGTGCCCGCGGTGATGGATGCCATGGTTTCCTATATACCGACACCGCCGCACGGTTATGCAGGCGCCACGCTAACGCTGATTCCGGCAATATGGATTGTCCTGCATCTCCGCCGACGCCGCCTCGAACAGCCAGGCGCCGCGGAAAGAAGACATCTTCCCGCCTGGTCGGACATCCGTGCCAATGTGTCACGGCTGCCAGTTGCGCTGCTGCTTCTGCTCACCACAATTTATTTAACCATCTGGAGCAGCATCTTCTTCCTGATCAAGGGATTTGCGGATGAACAGGGAATCTCTAATGTGGGAGCTTTTTTCGCGGTGCAGACGGGACTGATGATTGCATTTCGCCTTTTGGGCGGACGTCTGCTTGATGCATTCGACAAAGTCCGTATAGTGATGGCCACATTTGTTATCATCGCCATCGGATATCTGGCGTTAGACAACCTGCCGGGAGCGTGGGCGATATCGCTGGTCGCAATAATCTTCGGTATTGGCATGGGAATGGGACAGCCTGCATTCCATGGCTTGATGTTTGAGGTTTCACCTCCCCGCTTCCGCCCCTTGAATGCAAACCTGATTCTCTTTGCCACACACGCGGGAATTTTTTTCGGTCCCGTGCTCGGCGGCGCGCTCATCGCCCACTGGAGCTATCACGGCTACTTCCTATGTAGCGTGGGGTTGGTGCTCGCGGCTGCATTCGTCAGCATCCTCCTTACCGGTAAACGTCACAAACATCCTGATTGAAGCCTGCGTCTGCACCCGTCTCAGAAAAATAATCCTTCTTCCTTCTCGACAAAAAATAAAAGATGACTTAACATTTATAATAATTGTTTCAGCAGCGACCGACAGGAGCACAGAGAAGCCATGAAAATTAATTTCAGCAAAAATAACGGCCCCATTGACAAAATCATCGACCAATTGATGAAGACTGCCGGCGGCATACGGAGACCGGAATACGTCCGCGAGATGATCATCGCCTCACTCAAAGCCGGGCAGGAGGACGATGAGAGCGCCGACCTCAAGCTCATGAATACAACGATTAAGGAGATGCGATTCACTTCCAAGGTTTTCGGCCCCTACCGAAACATTCGCAAGGTCACGGTCTTCGGCTCGGCGCGCACGGAGCCGGGTGATCCGCTATACGAGCTGGCAAAACTGTTCGGGAAGAAACTCGCTGACGCAGGATATATGATCATTACCGGCGGGGGAGGCGGCATCATGCAGGCCGCTAACGAGGGCGCCGGTTCCGAGCATTCCTTTGGTGTGAACATCCGCTTGCCGTTTGAGGAGAGGCCGAACGTCGTGATCGAGGGAAACCCCCGGCAGATCACTTACAAATATTTTTTCAACCGTAAAGTCGCCTTCCTTAAAGAGGCCGATGCCGTAGCGCTCTTCCCGGGCGGCTTCGGCACGCTCGACGAGGCGATGGAAACGCTGACCCTCGTGCAAACGGGTAAACGTAACCCCATGCCGCTTGTACTCATAGATGATCCGGATTGTTCCTACTGGCTCCACCTGATCGAACTCCTAGAAAAAGAGCTTCTGGCGCGCAGATATATCTGCCGGTCGGACTTTGCTTTCTTCGAAAGGGTCTGCTCCGTGGATGATGCGGTAGAGAAGATTAAACATTTCTATCGACGCTATCACAGCATGCGGTATGTGTACGGCCAGCTCGTAATGCGGCTTACGTCGCAGCTCAGCGCCAATGACATACGAGATTTGAGAGATCGGTTTCGTGACATCATCATGCCCGGGGGCAGTATCGCGGCATCCGATGCATTGGAAGCCGAAATTGACGATGCAGATATTACTCACCTGCCCAGGCTTTTGGTAGACTTCAACCGCAAAGACTTCGGCAGGCTTAGGAATCTCATCGATGCGATCAATGATTTTTAGCTTTGGAGGAGAATGATCGCCCCGTTCTCACAATGGGGTACATGCGGAATCCCGCTTTACCGGCTTCACGTCCTGACAAGAAGAAATATTTGACCCCCATTGCCTGAAATAGATGATTATCGGGGAGTGAAATTCATGAGGGCAGGAAGAAAAAGATATCTGATAATTGCAGGCGGTATTGTTCTATTGATCGTAGTCGCCGTGATTGTGACTGACATTCTATCCGATATCAATTCTTACAAGCCAAAGATCGAGACTGCCGCCTCCGAGGCGACCGGCCTGGATATCAGTATCAAGGGGAGGATGGGGCTCTCTTTCTTTCCCCTTGGCATATCGGCAAAAGAAATCCATGTGGCTAACAAGGAGAGCGAAATTCTGTCTCTTGAAAGCCTCAATCTACGGGCGGAGTTGATACCCCTGCTGAAGAAGCAACTTAAAGTCACCGCTTGCGAGCTTGTTAAGCCCGCTATCTCGATCATGAAGGACGCCGGGGGGAAATACAATTTTGAAACCAACAAAAGAATGTCGACGATAGGGCCGCGGGAGATACTTTCCGGTTTGCATGAGCTCAAACTGTCCAAAGGGGTACTCGTCTATCTCGACAAGCGGACCGGCAAAAGAACGGAATTGAAAGAATTCAGTATGGCTACCAGGGATCTCTCCATGCAGGGTACCTCAGGGGGCATTATTGAAAACGTCTCGTTCACGGGAAGCTTCGACTGCAAGGAGTTACTGCAAAAGGATCTTACCATCGAGAACCTCAAGGGTCCCATGAAGGCGGATAAGGGAGTGTTCTCCCTCAAGCCACTTACCATGGATATCTTCGGCGGGAAGGGTGAAGGGGATTTCACGGCAGACGAGTCGTCAGCTGACCCTGTCTATACAGTCAATCTGACGGTATCAAAGCTGGACTTCGAAAAACTTGAGAAGTTCTTCGGCACAAGAAAGGTGATCGGCGGGAAAGGTGATCTTTCTGCCTCCTTGACGGTAAAAGAAGAGGAACGGCGCAAGCTGATGAGCAGTCTGGACGGTACTTTCTCTCTCCGCGGCGACAATCTCATCACCTATACCATCGACCTCGACAAGTTCCTCTCAGCGTATAAAACTACCCGGCAATTCCACCTCGTCGACATCGCCGCCTACTTCGTCGCCGGCCCTCTCGGTAGCGCTGCACTCACGGGATACCGTTATGGAAACCTTTATTACCAGACCCAGGGGGGGCGCGGCACCATCACGCAGTTTATCTCTCGCTGGACGATAAAGAAAGGCCAAGCCGAGGCTACGGACTGCGCCCTCGCAACGTACCATAATCGAGTTGCTCTTAGGGGAAAACTCAATCTTGTCAGAGAGCGATATGAGAACGTTACAGTGGCGATTCTCGATGACCAGGGATGCGCCACAAATACGCAAACCATCAATGGTCCCTTGAGCAGTCCCCAAAGTGGCTCGGTGAACCCCATCGACTCCCTTACTGCCCCAATCTTTGATCTTTACAGGAAGGTGGAACGTTTCGTTAAAGAGGGCAAATGCGATGTCTTCTATAACGGCTACGTGCAGCAACCCCGCTGATCCACTTCCTGCGCAAATATAGACTGCAACCGCAAAGACTTCGGCACGCTCCGAGATCTTGAGAAGTCATGTCTACAGTCAATCTGATACTGAGGCAAAAATTTATTGGAATATTTCCTTCTAATATGTGTTCGTGCCAAGTCCGACGGCCATATCACAGCTCACCCTTGATAAACCGCATAAAGATCGCCGGCAGATATTGGCCGAGATTTGCGGCCACGAAGAGTTCTGTCCTGAATGGTGCATCGGCCTTTTCAAACAGCATCGTTATATTACAGGCCATATGCTCCAAGAAATTTGTCGAATAACCTCCTCCGAACGCTTCCAATGCGTACATCAGCGGAAATAGATCATTGCCCAAGATCTGCCACTGAACCACATGCACCATCTCGTGGAAGTGAAGTGATTCATCTTTGGCTTCGCGACGCACAATGAAATAAGTGCTACGGAACGTTATGCCGGTAAAATCAATGTCCATGCCCTCGGGTACCTGTAGGCCGAATTCGTGCCATGGGACCTTGGGCAGATTGTCGACCTCGACATATTTTGCTGCGGCGAATGTCTCGGAACTGAAGAACTGTGGCAGCCGCTGGAATCCACAGACAGACACCGGCCTGGTCGACGACTCATGCTTAACCAGCAGATCATCCACCCAACGATGATAGGCTGGCGCCAGTTTGAGGAGATCTTCCGCTCTCATATAATGTTTCTCCAGTTAGCAAATGAACTATATCTTCAGAATAGAATATCTACTGACAACTCGTTTAGTAAAAATAAGAAAACCCCGCTCTCTTTTGAGAAACGGGGTTTCGTTAATCTCTTCATGGCAGCGCCCTTACAAGAAGGGTTCAGATTAGTTATTAACCATTTGACGATGTCCTATGTAAATATGCTCCTCCTTGTGCGCTCAATTCATTGAAAAGTCAAGACACAAATTTCACACAAATTTCATTTTTAATCCGCTTGGAAGGATGTATATCCACCGAATTACATCATACTCTATTTCCGGAAGTCAAACCGTTCGCTTAATACCAAGATCTTGAGTGATCATCGTCCGACCATTACCGATCTAAAATTCATGATGGATAAACGTCAGAGATAATGAATGGCCGATTTATTTTGACAAGACAGAAACGTAATCATGCATGAAGTCATTCATCATTTCTGTTGTTATGTTATTACAAGCAATTTTGAGCATGACCCCATGAATTTGCTCCTGCGGGATTACACTCTTATCCTTCTCCTTAATCATTATGGTATGTTGCTTCTCCCAAATACTCTTTGAGGTGTTTGTATCAACGACTTTCATATTTGCAGATGCAATAGCATAACCTTCCCAATCAGTGTTTGCAAAACCTATTGTACACCGAGTGAAGCCATGACTAGTGCGAATCTAATTTCCTTCATAAGTGCACATCCTTTTTTGTAATTATTGTTAAAAGTGTCTAACCCATGTGAATCCCCCCGTTGAAACCCGCGTATTAAATCATTTGATATGCCGTAGCGTTCGTCTTTCGTTGCTACATGTTATTTCACTGCGCTTCTTAATGCTTTGCCAGCCGCAAACTTGGGCACTTTCTTGGCTGCAATCCTGATCGGCTTTCCTGTGTAAGGATTCATTCCCATCCTGGCAGACCTTTTCGCGACAGAGAATGTCCCAAAACCGACCAGGGTCACCCTGTCTCCCCCCTTCAATGCCTTCTTAACTGCGTCAAAAAGGGCATCCACGGCCTTCCCGGCTTCTACCTTGGTACAGGTGATCTTTGCAACTTCAGCAATCAGTTCTTCCTTGTTCATCCCTTCATCCTCCCTCTTTTATCATTCTTGATCCGCCGAATGCGGCAATACTGCAGATAGAACGCATTAATGTTGGTCTATAGATATTTATGCCAGCAGCTTCCGATAAAAGAAAATTTGTAAAGTTCTTTCCCCGCTTCTGAATCTGAGCTCCTCCTTTTCTATCAGTAGTATCCCCAAATTCTAAGCAAGAGTAAGATTATGACAGTAATATTTGCGACTATCAGGACACGAAAAATCCAATCCATCGGTGTGGTCCTCCCATCTTGCCCGGTATATCCACGCCAGTGACAGTCGCTACATAAGTAGGGTTTTCTCCCCAATAATTTGTGTCTAAAATGCCTTAATTTATTGGAAGAGCTTATATATTCTTCTTGGGTGTTTCGCGACCCGGCTTTTTGGGTGTAGGTTCCTGCTTTATGTCCTCTCGGATCGTTGTAGAAGGTTGCCGGCGAGAATTGAATATAACTCTCTTGCAACATATTCCTATCCAACCATCGCCAAATTCTTCAATATTGACCTGGCGATTACAATGAGGACAGATGACTTTGGCTGAGGGCAATAGAACACCTCATAAAAATGGATTCTGGTTAGGGTTATTATTCTCTGGCTATGGATATGCTAATGCATATAAAGGTGAATCTTCAGAATGGCAATATTGAATTTTAATGTAGATAATATGGAGATTAATTCAACATTAATCGAAGGATTGGAGGTGAGAACGGAGATTCACTTTCTTCCTGCTGATGCCAAGCTTCTTTCTGATCTGGTTCCTGTGGCTGTTAATAGAACTGTGCGCTATTCCGATGATCTTCG
>JBKQQP010000028.1:0-6907 GCA_052144335.1 Syntrophales bacterium | reverse complement strand
AGCTTGTGGAAAAGGGGATTGTCACCTGCAAGTATAAGAAAGTGAATCCCGGCAAGATCGTTCTGGCCTTTACCCTGGGCGATAAGGAGCTCTATGACTGGATAGCGAACAATCCCATGTGCGAGTTCCGGCCGACATCCTATGCTAATTACATCCCCGTGATCGCCCAGGAGGACAACATCGTAGCCATCAACGGGTCCATCGAGGTGGATCTCACCGGCCAGGTTGTCTCCGAGTCCGTCGGCAATATCATGAGATCGGGGACCGGCGGCCAACTCGATTTTGTGATCGGCGCCTTCTGGTCCAAGGGTGGACGTGCGATCAATCTGGTGCCCGCCACCACCATGAATGACACTGTATCACGAATCGTCCCGTACATTGCACAGGGCGCTCGCGTCACGGTTCCCCGCCATTATACGGGATTCGTGGTTACGGAATACGGCGCTGCTGATCTCTACGGACGGTCCGAGCCGGAACGGGCGGTGGAGCTGATCAAGATCGCCCACCCGAAATTCCGGGAAGAGCTGGAAAAGGCTGGCCGTGAGCGCGGACTGATAAAGAAAAAGATTTTTTAGTCATTAAAGAGGAAAAAGAGAGGCATCCACTCGCGGATGCCTCTTTCCATTTTGCTTCTACCTCATAGGGGCTGTGGGTACGGAGGAAGGGTGTATGCATCTGGAATTTACGGAAGAGCAAAAAATGCTTCGCGAGAGCGTTAAGACTTTTGCGGAAAAAGAAGTGGCCCCTCTTGCTTATGAAATAGATCGGGATGAAAGATTCCCGAGTGAAAGCTTCAAGAGACTGGCGGAGATGGGTTTGTTAGGCGTTACCGTTCCCGCCGAGTATGGCGGCGCAGGGGCGGGTTATACGGAGATGTGCATTATCGGTGAGGAACTCGGTGCAGTGTGCTGTTCCACTTCCGCGACCTGGGGTGCTCACTCGGATCTGTGTGTAGATAATATCCGCCGCAATGCCAATCATGCACAGAAGAGAAAATATCTGCCACCCCTGTGTGACGGGAGCAGGATCGGCGGTCTTGCCATGACTGAGCCCTCTTCCGGATCCGATGTCCTCTCCATGAAGTTGCGGGCGGAAAGGAAAGGCGATTCTTTCATCTTGAATGGCTCGAAGATTTTCATCAGCAATGGTCCGGTGGGAGATGTCTTTGTGATTTATGCAAAGACGTTGCCGGCAAAGGACGCGCACGGGGTTTCGGCATTCATTGTGGAGAAGGAATTCCCTGGTTTTTCGCGGGGGAAGAAATTTGAGAAGATGGGATGGCGCGGCTCGCCGACGGGTGAGCTGGTTTTCGAAGATTGCCGCGTCCCGGCGGAAAATCTGTTGGGAGAAGAGAATAAAGGGGTTGACGTCCTCATGAGTGGACTCAACACGGAAAGAATCCTCCTTGGCGCCCTATCCCTGGGCATCTCCCGGGGGGCCTTCGAATGCGCCCTTAAGTATGCGAAGGAGAGGGTTCAGTTTGGCAAGCCCATCGCAGCTTTTCAGTTGATCCAAAGCAAGCTCGCCGATATGTCGATGGAGATTGAGCTCTCCAGGCTGATTACATATCAGGGGGCTGCAATGGCGGATCGGGGTCTCCAGCGGGAGCTGAACCTGATTGCGGCTTATGCGAAGCTCTTTACGTCTGAGGTTGCCATGAAGGTAACGACGGAGGCGGTGCAGATCTTGGGCGGCTACGGATACATGAAAGAATTTCCGGTGGAGAGGATGATGCGGGATGCGAAATTGCAGACCATCGGCGGAGGAACTTCCGAGATTCAACGGCTCATCATCGCAAGAGAGATATTGAGTGCAAAATAGACGGGAGGATCGTGGCTAAGATTCTTGCGTTCAGAAGACCCGGAGAGAATTGTACGAACTGCTGGTATCACACTTCCCATCGCAGCGGTTATAAGGATCAATCCGTCTCCCCCGTCGGGTATTGCCGCCATCCTGATCGTGCGAAGGATTGCGATCCCGCGCACCCCGCGAGAAAACAGCTGCTTTTGCCATGTGATCCCGGCAACTGGTGTCCCAAATACGTAAATGAAGATTCGTCTGCGATGAAGAAATTGCAGTTCGTATCGGGGATCAAATTCGTACTGCTGTGCATGCAGCAGCGCCTGAAAAGCCATGCTGAGCCCATAGAGAAGGCAGATGAATATATAGAATTGGTAGACCAATTCTATATGGAATACAAGAAGCTTATGACAATTAATCAGTACAAAGCTGCAAAAAGAGACCAGAAACATTTTGTCGCTTTGATTGAAGAGACGCTTGAATATTATAAGAAAGAGAGTAAGAATCGGACGCCTTAAAAAGCATTGCCGTTAATTCAGCCCTCAGGCGTACGCCATACCGCGGTCATTTCCTCTTGACACACAACCTACTTTTCCGTAGACTTTCCAAAAGCGAAAAAAAGTTCCCGTCAGAGATAAATCGCTGAGCTTCGTTTGGATGTGAGAATGTCTATCTAAAAGATATCTTTTCGTATCCGCGAAAGCGAGGATAAAAAGATGTCCCCCTTGTTGACCAAATTTTTCTCGAAGCTGTCCAAAAAAAAATCTCCCAAGAGCATGAGTCTGGAAAAGAAGATTATGATGGACGGACAAGGTACAATGACCTATCCAGGCGGCATGAATTATGTGGGAGAATGGAAAGATGGCAAATGGGACGGGCAGGGGACGCTAAGCTATCCCGGGGGCTTGCGTTATTCTGGTGAATGGAAAAGCAACAAGATGGACGGTCAGGGAACAATGACCTTCCCGGATGGCGCACAATATATTGGTCAATTCAAGAATGGTGAGTTCAGCGGCCAGGGAGCCATGATTTTTTCCAACGGGAAAAATTATACAGGGGAGTGGAGGGGTGGGGAGCCTAACGGCCAGGGGACAATGGCCCTCCCAGACAATTCCAAATACATAGGGCAGTTTAAGAATGGCAAATTTAACGGGCAAGGAACCATGACCTTTTCCGATGGCAAGACCTATGTAGGACAATTCAAAGATGATTTGTTTCACGGGCACGGGACGATATCCGGTGATGATGGGATGCATTATGTTGGTGAGTGGAGAGATAACAAGCGGGAGGGGAGAGGCGTTCTGACCCTTCTTGACGGCAGATCCTATACAGGGCAATTCAAAGATAATGATATCAACGGAGAGGGCGTTCTTACCGAGCCTAGCGGCAAGAGATATGTTGGTCAGTTCAAGGGCGGCAAGAAGAATGGGCGCGGGACTCTGACACTGCCCGATGGCACCGAATATGTCTGCGAATGGAAGAACGACGCGATGAGCGGGAAAGGCATAATAAAGTTTTCCGACGGCAGGACATACGAAGGACAGTTCAAAGATGATAAAATGAATGGACAGGGCGTGCTGACTTTTTCCGATGGAAGAAAATACACAGGCCAATTTAGAGACGGCGTTTTGGAAGGACAAGGGTCTGCCTCATTTCCCGACGGCAGGATGTATGTCGGTCAGTGGAAAAATGGTCTATTTGACGGGCAAGGGACTCTAACATACCCTGACGGCGGAGAATATGTGGGTCAGTTTGAGAACGGAATGTTGCAGGGACAAGGGACTATGACCCGACCCGACGGTCAATATGTGGGCCAATTTAAGAGCGGCAAAAAAAACGGGCAAGGGACGATAAACTTTGTCAACGGCGCAAAGTATGTGGGTCAGTTCAGAAACGACGAGTATCATGGACAGGGGACGTTGACTCTTCCCACGGGCGAGAAATACGTCGGCGAGTGGAAGGGCGGCAAGTTTATGGAAGTTAACTGATTAGTTCAGGCCGGACCCTGCTCATTGCAAGGATGTGGCTTCTTGAATCCCCAGGAAGTTATTGGCACCGCGGACGAAATGGATTCTTGGTCCAAAGAAGACATTGTGATTTATTCCCGTGCCTTAGTATAACCCGCCTTTATAGCCTCCGTCTCAGAATTGAATATTACCTGATGATATGCCTTTACCTTGTGGTAATATTTCATGCCGGGCAGGTGATATCTCTTACTGTCGCTGTTTCCGATGACCTTCACATTACCATGTGAAGGTGGGACATTTGGAGCCGTGGTGGCAAATTCCTTTGCGCTGTCTTCTCGCTTCAAGGGAAGAGAACCGGTGGAGGACTGGAGAGCTGCACTGTTGGCCAAGCTACCGGCAGTCCGGTCAAGTGAATGCCCCATTTTTTTGGCGTCGACGGGAGGCATGGGTGGATTCGTTTCGCGCGCAATCTCCTTCGTGACAACCTTTGATGCGGGCTCCTGTCTATTCTCACGCGCGTCTTTCTTCGGCGTCATTATATGGGCATAAAGGGCGAAGAAAACGAGGCCCCAAAGGATGATGCTGGACCAGAAGACGACCTGGAAAGAAGGCTTCCTGAAAAGACTCTTCTCGGCTTTAACCTGTCTGTAAGACGTGCCTCTCGAGGGGAAAAGGGATAATTGTGGCAAGCGTTTAGTTTGATTAGTCGGGTCATACTGCATCTCATAGCGATGCAGGACGTCTCTCTTGTTTAATTTTAAATGCGCGGCATATTTTTTTAAATATCTCATGCTCATCTCTGACCGGGGGATGACATGGAAATTATCTTCCTCCAATGCCCTGATCAGAGGAACACTTATGCCGGTGGCTTGGGCAATATCCTCGAGTGAAATAAGGTGTGATTCCCGCTTCCTTCTCAAGTACTGGCCAAGGGTCTCTTTCATTAATCACCAAAGTTAACCATGAATAATTTTCTGTGAAGATACTCTTTGATGCGCTCCAGTATAGTAAGAATGAAATACTGTGTCAAAAGAAAAAAGGCTCATGATGAGGCTTCTCTTCCCGGTTTGCGACATCCGACATATTCGTGCAAAAAATCTAAAGAACTCTAAGCAAAAATATGGTAAAAGGTCTCTCGGCAGGTCGGATTTACAATCATGGTTATTGCAAATATCTTTAGTTTCATTTTCCAAATGTCTGCGAAATTGGTTCCAGGGCGTGTCCTGGGTTCACACCATTTAATTTTCAAAGAGGGTCAAGAAAGAGGGAGGGAATAAAGCATGGCAGATAACTGGGGACCTTTGACGGACAAAGAGAAGGTAAGGTACAACACTTTGAACAAGGAGAATGTCGAATTCCTGATGGATCGGTACAACAAGGTTAACCGCTGGGTCATTGCAGATATGATCCGACGCAGTAGCTATCACTATCCTGATAAAAAGGCCTTGATCTTCCAGGATAAGACGCTCACCTATGCCGAGCTTGAAGCCGAGTGCAACCGGACCGCCAATGCGTTGGCGGCACTTGGTGTGCAGAAGTACGACCGCGTCGCCATTCTCGCTCATAATACGATTCACCACGTCTTGACCTGGCTTGGATGCGCCAAGATAGGCGCCGTTTACTTGGCGATTAATTATCTCTTAAGGGGGAAGGATATCTCTTATTGCATAAACCATTCGGAGAGCAAAGTCTTTATCGTGGAGGACAGCCTCTATGACTTGGTGAAGGATGTCCTCAATGATATGCCCACCGTCAAGACATGGATATGGTCCAATCAGGGCGCAGGCAAGCCCCCCGTGAGTGATGCGTTCAGAGATTTTGATGTGTGGTATAAGAAATATCCCGCCAGCGAACCTGACGCAATCCTTCACATCGAGGATCCCGTGCAGATGACCTATACGAGCGGCACGGAGACACTGCCGAAAGGCGTCATCATCAGCAATCAGGCGTTGATGGCCCAGTACATGGGGGCTATCATTGATGGACAGTACGATGAGGGCGATATTTCTATTAATGCCCTTCCCATATATCACTGCGCCCAGCGTGACGTGTTCATGAACCCCATCTTCTGGGTCGGAGGGACAAATGTTTTAATTGTTCCTGATATTGGTCAGATTCTCAAGAACATTGCCGATTACAGAGCCACTCTTTTCTTTGCACCGCCGACCGTCTGGATCGGGATATTGAGGCATCCTGATTTTAACAAATATGACATCTCCAGTCTCAAGAAGTGCTACTATGGTGCATCGATCATGCCTGTAGAGGTTCTGAAAGAGCTCATGGAGCGGCTACCAGGGACTAGAATCTACAACTACTACGGCCAGACTGAACTTGCCCCGTACCATACAATCCTCAAGGCGAAGGATGCATTGAGCAAGCTGGGTTCCGCAGGCATGGGCGGTATGAACATGGAGACCAGGCTCGAAGACGACCAATTCGCGCCCATAGATAAACAGGGAATCCCCGGGGAGATCTGCGGCAAGGGCCCTCATGCCCTCACCATGTATTTCAAGGATCCGGATAAGACGGAGGAGGCCATGAAGGGAGGCTGGTTCCATTCCGGCGATGTCGGGGTTATGGATGAGGACAGATATATAACCGTTGCCGACCGGAAGAAAGACATGATCAAAACGGGTGGTGAAAATGTCCCGACGCGAGAGGTGGAAGAGGCCATATACCTTGACAAGAGAGTTCAGGAAGTAGCCGTAATAGGCCTGCCGCATCCTAAGTGGGTTGAGGCGGTTACGGCCGTGGTAGTTCCCAAGAAAGGCGAGAAAATCACGGAGCGGGAAATAATGGAACACTGTCGGAAGGAGCTCGCCCAGTTCAAGTGCCCCAAGGCGGTAATCTTTCTCGATGCCCTTCCCAAGACGCCGACGGGAAAGATTCTTAAGAGGGAAATGCGCACGTCCTATAAAGAGCTGTTCGCCGGTAAATAATATCAGGTGACACAATATCAATGTTGCCCTGTGTATATGTTTGCACGGTGCAGAAAATATTAGAATAAGAAAGGGAGACCCATTATGGAGATTAAGAATGTTTGCGTTTTAGGAGCCGGCTTGATGGGAAGTGGTATTGCTCAGGTATGCGCCCAGGCAGGTTTTCAGGTAACTATGAGAGACATTGAGCAGAGGTTTATC
>JBKQQP010000027.1:0-2999 GCA_052144335.1 Syntrophales bacterium | reverse complement strand
CATCGAGCTTCGTAACAAAGGTTACTTGAGGGATGCCCAGGAACTCTGCAAGGACAGAACCTACCTGACCGGCGTCATCATCGATGGCACGCTGTCCGCAAAAGATAATGTCGTGTGGAATGCCTTTGATTGCCGCGGCCAGAGCGGCGGCAATGTTATAGGCATCAGCACCTTCAAGGGCCGGATCGTTTATATGTATTCCCTTATCAGCTCCCATGGCCAGGGCTGTTCTGATGGTCTCCAATGCCCTCGCTGGACCGACGGAAACGATCGTAACGTCTCCACCGAACTTTTCCTTTAGTTTCAGGGCCTCTTCAACGCCGAACTCGTCATAGGGATTCATTACCCATTTAATACCGGCTTCGTCAATCCCTGATCCATCAGGTTTCACCTTGATAGATGCTTCTGTGTCCGGAACCTGTTTTACACATGCTACGATATTCACATTTGCCTCCTTTCTTCTATAGCACCCTGTTTTTCACGATATCGTCAACGACAGAAGGGTCTGCCAGGGTAGTTGTATCTCCCAGATCACTGATCTCATTCGCAGCAACCTTCCTCAATATCCTCCTCATGATCTTGCCACTTCTGGTCTTCGGCAAACCATCGGCCCATTGGATCTTTTCCGGTGTAGCAGTCGGTCCTATGAGCTTCCTGACGTGCGCTACGAGTTCTTTTCGCAAGTCTTCGGATTTCTGCACGCCCGTCTTGAGAGTCACATATGCGTAAATGGACTGGCCCTTGATATCATGCGGATATCCCACAACAGCAGCCTCTGCCACCTTTTCATGGGCAACGAGGGCGCTTTCGATTTCCGCCGTCCCCAGTCTGTGCCCGGAAACATTGATAACGTCGTCGATCCGCCCCATGAGCTGATAATAGCCGTCTTCGTCCCTTGTTGCTCCATCACCGGTGTAATAGAAACCGGGGCGCTGTATGAAGTAGGTTTCCTGGAACCTCATGGGATCGCCGTATACCTTTCTCATGATCCCGGGCCAGGGCTTCTTAATGCAGAGGGGTCCGCTTGCAACCGTTGTTGTAATCTCTGCGCCGCTCTCATCGATGATCGCAGGATCCACACCCATGAAGGGCACTGTGGCCTTGCCAGGTTTAAGATCAATCGCACCGGGGAGGGGCGTAATGAGAATACCACCCGTCTCGGTCTGCCACCACGTGTCGACAATCGGCAATTCATCGCGGCCTATATTGTGGTGGTACCAGTGCCACGCCTCAGGGTTAATAGGCTCGCCCACCGTACCCAAGATCCGCAAAGAGGACAAGTTAGCCTTCTTTACCCAATCGGTTCCCTCTTTCGCGATGGCGCGGATAGCCGTGGGAGCAGTATAGAAAATCGTCACTTTATACTTCTCACAGACCTTCCAAAAACGGCTCACATCCGGATAATTGGGTACGCCCTCAAACATCACCGATGTAGCACCGTTACAGAGAGGGCCGTACACAATGTAACTATGCCCGGTTACCCAGCCGATATCAGCTGTGCACCAGAAAATGTCATTCTCGTGGTAGTCGAAAATCATCTTGTGCGTATAGGCGACATACACCAGATACCCGCCTGTTGTATGCACGGTACCCTTCGGCTTTCCCGTGGAGCCCGACGTATATAGAATGAAGAGAGGGTCTTCGGCATCCATCCACTCAGGTTCGCACTTGTCACTTGCCTTTGCCATCGCCTCATGCCACCACAAATCCCTGCCTGCTTTCATTTCACACTTGATCTTGTCGCCCACCCGTTTAACCACTATAGACTTCTCGATAGAAGGACATGTCTTCAATGCCTCGTCCGCGCCGCTCTTCTGGGGTACTGCCTTGGCGCCCCGGAATGTCCCGTCGCAGGTCACAAGGATCTTCGCTTCGCTGTCCTGAATCCTATCACGCAAGGATTCGGCGCTGAATCCGCCGAATACTATGCCGTGGATAGCGCCGATTCTGGAACAGGCCAACATCCCTATGACAAGCTCGGGGATCATGGGAAGGAAGAAGCATACCCGCTCACCTTTCTTCACACCCAAGGACTTCAGGACGTTGGCAAATTTGCAAACTTCCGTATACAGCTCCTTGTAGGTATAGGACTTGTCCTCAGTGGGTTCGTTGCCTTCCCACTGGATGGCGATCTTGTTCCCACGAGTCTTAAGATGCCTGTCTAAACAGTTGTATGAGGCATTGAGCTTGCCACCCTCAAAGTACTTCACGTAAATGGGGCCTTTCTGCACATCAAAATTATATTCTTCTACCTTGTCCCATTTCTTGAACCACTCCACATACTCAGTTGCGATCTCCCCCCAGAAAGCGTCAGGGGATTCCACGGAGCGCTTCCATAGTTTCTCGTACTCTGCCCTGCTCTTAATGTACGCCTGCTTGCGTGCCCAATCAGGAACAGGATAAACTTCCTTCAATTCAATCTTTTCTGTATCTCCCATGTCTTTGAATAACCTCCCTTTTCTATATCTTTCATGTTGGCATTAAATTTCGGCTATATACGGCACAGCTCTTATGTAAACTGGAATCCGCCTTTTTTGCGGTTCTGAACCTTTGCCGAAGGCGGAAAAGATGGTGGTCAGTCTTTAATCTGAGTTTCGAACCTTACACCATATAATTGACAAATATCAATATTAAAAGATTTATAAATAATATTAAGATTATTTGAATATTTTTAGCTTGGGAAGATTGCCTTCGCTCCTAACACGAAACAACTTATCAGACAAGAAAAGCCCCCACACTTGAAGAACAATGATTAGGAAGTGATAGGGAACTAAATCAGATGTTGAACAGCAGTCACTATATGACTATTAGTCACACCTGCGACACGTCGGCTACATTATTAATTGATTGGTGTCAAGAGATATTTTTTGCAATGTCAAGCCAAAGTAGAAATGTCCTGTTCTTGCCAAAATAGAAATGTCCTATTGGTTAATAGGCAGATGCTCCTTGATGGTGAGATGCATTCCAGGTTTTCCAGCTCCTTTTCCATGGATGATCTT